>DATAVC010000012.1:0-63696 GCA_036267935.1 Occallatibacter sp.
GGTTGGACGCGCAACAAATCGAGCAGGGTCTGTTGGGCCTGCGGGCGATTGTTCTGGATGATATAGAGCCGCGCGAGATTGAGATAGGACTGATCGAAGGCGGGGGCAACGCGCATTCCCTCTTTGAATTGGGCTTCCGCCTTGGCGTAATCCTGCTGGCGAACGTAGAGCACGCCTAGATTATTGATGGCTTCAGGATAAGCGGGGCGCAACTGAATGGCGGTCTGCAGGTAGTGTGCCGCCTGATCGGCCTGGCCTTGCTGCGCGTAGAGCATGCCGAGGCTGTAGTTGACTTCAGGATCGCGCGGATCGAGCTGCAGCGCGCGCTGCAGGCAGTCGCCGGCTTTGTCGTAGACGCGGCGTGTGCGGTAGAGATTGCCCAGGTTGACGAGGGCGATGGCGTAATTGGGACGGAGGTCGAGCGAGCGCTGGAAGTTGTGGATGGCGTCGTCGGCGTTGCCTGCTTGCGCGGCGAGCATGCCGAGGTTGTTCCACGCCTCGGGATAGTCGGGGCGGAGCTTCACGGTTTGTTCGAGGGCCTGTCGGGCCTGGTCATTCTGTTTACGGCGCAGGCTGAGGGTGCCCAGGTTGTACCAGGCGTCGGCGTCGTCGGGCCGCACGGCGATGACCTGGCGGAAGGTTTCGGCGGCCTGATCGAGGTATCCATTCTGGTAGAAGGCCACGCCGTAGGTAAAGATGTTGCGCTGGAAGTCTGCCTGCGCTAACAGTCCGGGAAACGGGAGCGCCTTGGCGGAGCGCTCGGTGGCTGTGCGCGGGATCTCGCGGACATCGCGCGCGACCTGCTGCGGATCGAAGACGCCCTGATAGACCTTGACGATGGCGGTTTCGCTGTCGAGGAGGAAGGACGCGGGCAGGGGCAGGTTTCTGCGGCGATCGTAGAGATGGCTGTAGACGATGTTGTAGACGCCGGAGACGGACGGGTCGGCGAAGACGGTGGGGAAAGCGAAGCGTTTTTGTGCGGCGAAAGCGCGGGCGGCTGCCTGATCGTTGTCTACGTTGACTGCGTCAACGTTTACCGCGAGAACGGCGATGGAAGATGAGCGGAGGGCGGTCTTGTGTTGCTGCAGTCGGTCGAGCAGGTCGAGACTTTCGGGCGATGCCGACGACCAGAAGACGAGGAGTGCTGGAGAACCGTGGAGGTCGTTAAGGGCGTGGGTTGTGCCGGTCGTGTCGGGCAAGGAGAAGGCGGGCGCGCGCAGGGGTTCGATGAGCCAGGTCTGAACCCGATGAGGAAGTTCCTCGGGCGCTTGCGAAGCGGCGGTTGGCGCGGGTGGGTGTGCGGTGGGCCGGTAGGGGGCGGAGGAGAAGGTCTTCTCGCCCTCGATGCATGTGATGGCGTGATCGGCGGGCAGGGCGTCGAAATGTTGCACGAGGCCGCTGGGCCAGCGCACGGTGGCGGTCGCAGAGGGAGCGTCGCCGATGCCGAAGAAGAGTTCTTTGGAGTTCTGCGCGAGGAATCCGGTGCCGGCCTGCAGGTATTTGGTTTGCTTGTTGCTGGATGTCTCGACGGTGACAGAAGCGCCGATGGCGTCGCGGTTGCTTTTGACGCCGCGGAGGCGAAAGGACAGGGAGCGGCCGATGCCGGTGAGGTTGTTGCGGACCACGCGGAGCTGGGGCGCGTTGCGATTCTTGAGGATGATTTCGAGTCGGCCGTCGTGATCGATGTCGCTGAGCGCGAAGCAGCGGCTGTCTTCGATGAAGTCGAGGCCGGAGGGTCCGGAGAGCTCAGAGAATGTGCCGTTGTGATTGTTGGCGAAGAGGACATTGCGTGCGTAGCCGTGCCAGGTGTGATCGGAGCGCACCAGTTCGTTGATGGCGTTCCAGCCGCGTTCGTAGGCTTGTGCGGGGGTTGCATCCTCAGAGGATTTGGCGACGACCTGACGCCAGAAGAAGCTGGCGAGGTCTTGGCTATCGACGGAGGAGAGGTAGCCGTTGGCGACGTAGAGGTCAGAGTAGCCGTCGTGATCGAAGTCGAAGAAGTCGGAGCACCAGGACCAGCGGCCCATCTCGACGGCGGCCTGATGGCCCACGTTGTCGAAGGTGCCGTCTCCGCGATTGCGATAGAGAGCATTGCCGCGCGCGTGGCGTTGATAAAGTTCACGAATGCGATCGGGAGCCTGGGCATGAAACTGCGCCTGGCTGGAGATGCGTTGTCCCGCTGCCTCCCACATGCTGGGCACGTAGACATCTTGCAGGCCGTCGTTGTCGAAGTCGCACCAGCAGCAGCTCATGCCCGCGCCGACATTTTCGACGTGCGCCTGACTGGAGGCGTGGGTGAAGTGTCCATTGCCTTCGTTGCGATAGAGCTGTGAACTGCCGAAGTCGTTGACGACGAAGAGATCGGGGCGGCCGTTGCCGTTGGAGTCTCCCCACGCGCAGGCAAAGCTGTAGCGATTGTTTTCAGCGTTCATGCCGCTGACGCCGGTGGTTTCAACAAAGGTGAGGTTGCCTTCGTTGTGGAAGAGGCAGTTGGGCGGGCCGTTGCGCGCGTCGTAATAGGGGATGGGGTAGTGATACTGATCGAGCCCCAGGTAATACATATAGGTGCAGAGATAGAGATCGAGGCGGCCGTCGCCATCGTAATCGGCGGCTGCGGCGTGGGTGAAGGTGCCCTGGGGCTGCTGCGCGAAGCTAAAGGCATCGTGCTTGCGGGCGAAGGTGCCGTCGCCGCGATTTTGAAAGAGCAAAGGGCCGGTGCCGCAGAGGACGAGCAGGTCTTGGAGGCCGCAGTTTCTGAAGTCCGCAAACAATGCAGAGGCGGTGTTGTCGAGAACGCCGACGCCGGCTTTTTCAGTGACGTCTTCGAAGGTGCCATCGCCGCGATTGCGATAGAGGCGATTGGGCAGGCCGGCGGGTTGGCAGATGTAGAGATCGTCGAAGCCGTCGTTGTCGTAATCGCCTGCGGCCACGCCGTTGTTGCAGTAGACGTCGACGCCGATGGCGCCGTCGAGCACGGTGCGCCAGTAGTCAGAGCCATGCAGAAATTGATTTGCGTAGGACGGATTGGCGCCGAGGGCGTGGGTGGTGATGTCGATGAAGGCCGGTCCGCGGAGGGAACTTGCGTTTTCTTCGCCGGCGATCCAGCGGCGCGCTTTCCAAGCCTGTGATGCGTCTTGCACCCATTCCATGTGCCAGGAGCCGATGCGTTCTTCGATGGTTGTATTCGCGCGGTCGAGGACCAGGTCATAGCGCAGGTCGACGCGGACAGCGAGCGGATCTTGGGCGATCGCTTCGATCTGGAAGATCTCAAACTCCGCAGTGCGGACGCGGGTTGCAGGTCCAAGGCTGGCGTCGAGGGTCTCGAGGAAGCGGTCTCGACCGAGCGAGGGAGAGGAATTGAAGGTTCGGCGTTCGATATCGATGCCGAAGGAAGATCGGATTTTTGTACGTTGGGCCGGGGTGAAGGAACTTGCCTGCAGGGCGGGACTGAGGAAGTCGGCAGCGCTGCGCAGGGCTTGCGGGGAGGCGATGAGTGCGGCGCTCCAGCGACGGAGGAGGTCCTCGATTTCGAAGGCATACTTCTCGGTGATGTACTCGTCGGATCCTGGGGGCACGCGGCGAAAGATGTCGGCGAGGGGAGACTCGAGCGGGTAGTGCGGCGTGAGGCGGACATCAGAGAAGGCGAGAGCGGAGGGATCGCCGGCGGGGGTGCTGGTGGATGCGGAGAACGCCGCAGAGCCGAAGAGAGCTGAAGGACGGAAGAGGATCGGCGCCCATCCGAGACTTTTGAGTAACGCGCGTCGAGAAAACGAGGTGCCTTGGTTCACGTCGCGTCGCGTCCTCTTTGGCAAACCATTTTGGGAGATCCGGGCAGCAGGCAAGATGAAGCATAGCACCCGGAGAAAGTGGACTTGCGGGGCCGATTCCGAGAGTCAGGATTAGGTTGCTTTTGGCCTGTGGAAAAACTGCCGAAAGGCGAAGGCGCGTCCAGAAAAGGGACTCATTTTTCGCCTTGGAACGACGTCTGCGCCAGGTTGGAACCATGTCGTGCACATCTGGAGATACGTGAGCCGATGGGGCTAGTTGATCGATTTACTAAAGGAAATATTGGGTCTTCGGAGGAGGAAGAGATGGGAAGAGGTTATCAGTGGGACGAGCGTAGCTCGAGTGCTCTCCAACTTTCGATTGACAAAAATACTGCGAATCATCTACTCTTCGGCGCACGTAAATGAAACCGTTTACATCGGTCCTCTGATGGCGACGGAATGTTCCCCCAACATCGGATTAAAAGCCGAGGCAAGCAAGTAGAAAGCGGAGGGTATTTGGGATGGGCCGTGAACGTAAAGCCTCAAAATTCTGGAGTGTATGTGCCTACACAATCGTGGCGATTGTGTGCATCCTGGTGTTCCAAGGCCGGTCAGTCTTCGCCCAGGTGGACGAAGGTGCGGTCAATGGAACGGTGCAGGACTCGAGCGGTGCGGTAGTCCCCAACGCGCAGGTGGTCTTGTTGAATACGGACCAGGGCCTGACGCTTGAGACGCACACCGACGCCAGTGGTTTCTACACGTTCAACCCTGTAAGAATCGGCCACTATACGGTGACGGTGACTGCGCAGGGTTTCGCGAAGACCACGCAAACCAATTTGACTGTAAACGTTGCGCAAAACATTCTGGTGAACGTTCGCCTGAAGCTTGGCGCGGCGACCGAAACGGTTGAAGTGAGCACGGCGCCTCCTCTGATGCAGACTGAGGAAGCCTCGGTGGGCCAGACGATCGGCCAGCAGGAAGTGAACTCCCTGCCGTTGAACGGCCGCAACTTTACCTTCTT
Organism: Occallatibacter sp.; assembly: GCA_036267935.1. GTDB lineage: Bacteria > Acidobacteriota > Terriglobia > Terriglobales > Acidobacteriaceae > Telmatobacter. The sequence goes on from DATAVC010000012.1 coordinate 4,789, forward strand.
GGCGCAACTTGGCGCCGGCATGCAGACGCCGCAGGCTGATACACGCGGCAACGCGGCCTCGGGCGCATTCTCGGCCAACGGTCTTCGTCCCGCGCAGAACAACTACCTGCTGGACGGTATCGACAACAACTCGAACGCGGTCGACTTTTTGAACGGCACGAACTTCGTGATTCTGCCTCCGGTGGATGCGATTCAGGAGTTCAAGGTGCAGACAGCGGACTTCAGCGCTGAGCTGGGACGCGCGGCCGGTGCGGTGTTGAACGCAACGATCAAGTCGGGCACCAACAGCATTCACGGCGCAGCGTGGGAGTTCTTCCGCAACGATAAGCTGGATGCCGCCGACTGGTTTGAAGACAACTCGACGACGCCGACCAAGGGCGAACTTCGCTTGAATCAATTTGGCGCGATGGTCGGTGGTCCGATCATCAAGAACAAGTTCTTCTTCTTCGGTGACTTTGAAGGCAAGCGCCGCGTGCAGGGCACGTCGTTTACCAGCCAGGTCCCGACGGATCTTGAACGCAGCAGCGGTTTCACCGATTTGACCGACATTCTTACGCAGCAGTCTGGAACGGCTCGCGCGGATATCCTGGGCCGCTCCGTTCAGAGAGCAACGATTCTTGATCCTGGAACGACGCGCTTTGTTGGAGCTGGCGCAGTCGATCCGGTTTCGGGATTGGCGAACAACTCAGGCTCAGACGGTTATGTGCGCGACCCATTCAGCACGGTTTGCGGACCCGGCACGACAAGCTTCTCGACCGCGAACTGCCCTGACTTGAACCAGCTGCCTGCGGGCCGCATCGATGCAAACGCAGTGAAGCTGTTGAACCTGTATCCGACGCCCAACGCGGGCATCGGCACCTTTCAAGACAGCCCGGCGCTCTACGAGCACTCGAACACGTTCGACACGCGCGAAGATTTCAACCCGAACGAGAAGAACCAGATCTTCGCTCGTTTCAGCTACGCGGACGATCCGCAGTTCATCCCTGGCCCCTTCACCGGCGTTGCAGACGGCGGCGCATTTGAGCAGGGCATTCAAACCGCCAAGTCGGCACAGATGGTGGCGGCTTATACCTACGTCTTCAACCCGAGCACGATCAACCAGGTCCGCGCCGGATTTGCGCACCTGCATACGACGCGTTTCGGACCGGTGGGAAGCCAGACGGGGATTCCGGACCAGTACGGCATTTCGGATATTCCGCAGGTGGCGGAGAACGGCGGTTTGCCGAACTTCTACATCACCAACCTGACCAACCTGGGCAGCAACAACTTCTTGCCATCGGACGAAACCAGCCAGACGTTGCAGGTGACGGACGACTTCACGCGGATCTACGGCAAGCACAGCTTCAAGATGGGCATCGAGTATCAGCACGTGAAGTTCTCGACATTGCAGCCGGCCTGGTCGCGCGGCGCGTTCCAATACGAGAGCAACTTCACCGATATTCCGAACCAGGGCAACACGAACGGCGGTATCGCGCAGATGCTGCTGCCTCCGATCGCTGCTCCGGCGACGATTGCCGGCAATGCCAACCCGAACGGCTTCAGCTACTCGGGCGGCTCCGACAAGGTGTATGCCTCGAACATCAACAAGACCTACGACGAGAAGATGTACTTCGCCGGATACTTCCAGGATGACTGGAAGGTCAATCCGAAGTTGACCATCAACCTCGGCGTGCGTTGGGATCTGTTTGGACCGATCAACGAGCAGAATGGCGGCCAGGCGAACTTTGTTCCGTCGGCAATTCCTGAAAAGGGCATTGGCGCGCCGACCTTCATCATGCCGGCGAGCGGAAAAGACAACCGGACGCTCTCGAGCAACGCAAGCTGCCAAGGTGTAGGATGCGCGGGCTTCGTGGACTTGCTGGCGCAGGACGGCATCGCACTCGATGTCACGGACCGCTACGGCGAAGGACTTTTGAAGACGCCGAACAACAGCTTTGCTCCGCGTATGGGCGCTGCCTACGAGCTTTCGCACAAATTGGTTGTGCGCGGCGGGTTCGGACTGTTCTTTAACTCGTTCGAGAACCAGGGATACGGCCCGAATATCGGCGAGAACTATCCCTTCGTGTACAACCTCGATTACGTGCCCACGGCAAATCCTGCCGGTCCAAGCATCGCGTCGCAGGTTGCACCAACCAGCTACAACACGCCGTTCGCCGGTTGCGCGACTGCGGGTCCGGGTGGGACGGCCTCTCTTGAGTCCGGATTCTCCTGCATTCCGTTCTCTCCTGCGGCAGTTAACGCTCTCGGCCTCGGATTGCAAGGCTTGCAGTTCGACTACCAGACACCGCGTACCTACAGTGCGAACCTGACACTGCAGTACTCGATCACGCACAGCCTGTCCGCTACGGGGTCGTATGTATTTACGCACGGCGCCGATCTGCAGGGCGGGGTTGGCTACCAGAACGTGACGCAGATTCTTCCTGCTGGTATCAGCACCGGCAAGGGCTGCCCGTATGCGAACTTCCCTGAAAACAGTTGCGTACCGTTCGTCGATTTCGGCGGCGGAAGTTATCAGGCAACGTACGGAGTGAGCTCGTATCACGGCCTGCAGACCAAACTCGAACAGCAGTACTCCAACGGCATCACGTGGTTGCTCACGTACACCTATTCCAAGGCGATGTCGGATGCCGGCGATTTGTTGAACGGCGGCAGCACCGGCGGACTTCGCGCCTACAATGTTCCAGGGCTCGGACCGAAGTTCGATTATGCTCGTTCAGATTTCGACCTTCGCAACGTAGTTCACTTCAGCGGTGGTTATGAATTGCCAGTAGGTAAGGGCAAGAAGTTCATGAACCAAGGCGGAGTGGGGAACGCGATCCTGGGCGGGTGGGCAACGAACTGGATTGTCACGCTGCAAGGCGGTCAACCGATCAACTTCACTTGCAACACCTCCACCACGTCGGGAGCGGGTCAATGCAACGACGTTCTGGTCCCGGGTCAGGATCCGAAGCTCGGCGTCAAGATCAGGACGCAGGGCGGCTATCACGGACCGTTCTGGGTTGGAAATCCGGGAGCGTTTACCCAGGGTTGCCAGCTGGGCGGTACGCCGGGAGCTCTGGTTCCGATCGCAGGATCGGTACAGAACTGCATTCCTTTGAACGGCGCCGATGCCTTGGGCAGCAAGCCAGGCCAGATTTCAGGACCTGGGTTCCATCGCTTCGACTTCTCGTTGTTCAAGAACTACCAGATCAACGAGCGCTTCTCACTGCAGTTCCGGTCTGAGTTCTTCAACATCCTCAACCACCCGAACTTCAATGCACCGAACTTCGGCGGTAACGGCGTGAACTCGGTCGGCGGTTCGGGCGACTACACCAGCGCAACCTTTGGAGCGATCGGCTCGACCCGCGATGCTCCGTTCGATCCACGGCAAATCCAATTTGCCCTGAAGCTCTACTACTGAGCTAAAATGCGGACACCCCGGGAGGTTCGTCCTCTCGGGGTGTTCTTCTGTCTTGACCTACGCACATGCGAAATCGTGGAGGCGGTCGGTGAGTGAGAGAACTCGGCGATCGTCTTTGCTTTTTGTCTTCCTGGGGCTCTTTGTGTGCCTTCTGCCGGCCCAGGAGCCGTCGAAGCAGGAGCTTGACCGGATCTATCAATCGGCAGCAGCCGATTACGATGGCGGACGCTCGGCGCGCGCAGCGGATGAACTCGAACGGGTCCTGCCGTATGCCGCCCGGAGTTACGAAGTTCACGAACTGCTGGGCATGGTGTATGCCTCTCTTGGCGAAAACGCCAAGGCAGAAACGGAACTCAAGCTTGCCGTCCAGTTGAATCCCAACTCTGCAGCAGCGCGCACAAATTTCGGAACAATCCTGTTGCATACCGGCAAAGCGGCGCTGGCGGGAGAGCAGTTTCGCAGGGCGCAGCAAGTTGAGCCACGGGATTACGACGCCAATCACAACCTGGCGGAACTGCTGTTGCAGGAGAACAAGATCGCCGATGCCCTTCCTTTGCTGAAAACAGCACAGGAACTCCGTCCGGATTCTTACGACAATGGATTTGACCTGGCGATGGCGGATTTCGAGACTGGCCAACTGGAGGACGCGCGTCAGACCGCGCAGGCGATTGTGAAAACGCACGATACCGGCGAGGTCCACAATCTGCTTGCACAGATCGATGAGAAGGACGGAAAATTCGTCGATGCCGCGAACGAGTACGAGATGGCCGCGCACCTCGATCCCACCGAGGACAATCTTTTTGACTGGGGAAGCGAGATGCTTCTCCATCGCACGTATGAACCGGCGATCACGATCTTCCAGCAGGGGACGGGACAGTTCCCGAAGTCCCCACGGCTGTTGATTGGGTTAGGGCTGGCCTTGTATTCGCGGGGCCGCTACGATGAAGCGGTGCAAGCGCTTTTGAAGGCGGCGGATCTGAACCCAGGCGATCCGCGGTGTTATTTGTTTTTGTCGAAGGCCTACGATAGTTCGCCGCAACATGCCGATGCGGTGATTCAAGCGTTTCGGCGGTATGCGGGACTGCAGCCGAACGATGCGCACGCGCAATACTACCTGGCGATCAGTTTGTGGAAGGGCAATCGAGCGGAGGGATCGACGCAGGATTTGCAAGCGGTCGAGTCGTTGCTGCAGAAGTCGATTGCACTGGATGGGACGATTCCCGAATCGCATGTGCAGTTGGGCGATTTGTATTCGGGTGAGCACGCGTATGACAAGGCGATTCCGGAGTATGTGCGTGCACTGGCGTTGAATCCGAATTTGTCGGATGCGCACTACCGGCTGGGGACCGATTACGTGCACATAGGCAAGAAAGAAGAGGCGCAGCAGGAGTTCGCGATTTATCAAAAGCTCCGCGCGGAGCATCTGGCCGAGGCAGACAAGGAACGCGCCGAGGTGCAGCAGTTTGTGTATTCAGAGAAGGGCAATGCTCCAGGAAAGTTCTAGCTGGATTGATGAAGCGAGGCACAGTTGTTGATCGATGATCTGAACGCGGGATTTGCGCACGGAGGGGCTAGTCCGCGTGAGATTGCCGCGGGCCTGAGTCGAAGCCGCCGCGATTTTCTGCGCGGGTCGGTAGGGATGGCGCTTGGAGCCGCCATGGTGAGCGCGAGCCCATTTGTGCGCGCAGAGCAGGCACGGAAACGTCGCAAGGTTATCGTGGTTACGTTTGGCGGCGGTGCGCGGGACCAGGAGACATTTGCGCCTGAGGGGCAGGAGAATATTCCGCACCTGATCACCGAGCTGGCGCCGCAGTCGAGCTTTTTTACCCACGTGACCAACCAGGGAATCCTTGGGCACTATGTCGCGACGGCGAGCCTGACGACGGGCGTATATGAGACGCTGAACAATTTTTCGGCGGTGCCTCCGGATCATCCGACGGTCTTCGAGTATTTCCGCAAAGATCTGCACCGGCCCGCTTCGGACGCATGGGTGGTTGCGCCCAGCAACGGGTTCAATCGCATCGGCGAGAGCAATTCGCGTTTGTATGGACCGGGCACGGGCGCGGCGGTGATTTTGCCCAAGCACCTGCTGAGTGCGACCAAGCGGGGAGCCATGCCGGATCTCGATCATTTGTTGCGCGACAACTACGAGAATCCGATGTACACGCCGCAGCTCGCGGGCAACGAATTCGAGATCCAGCAACTGGAAACGATCCTGCGGCTGTCGGTGGAGGATTTTCTGGCGCATGCGCGGACGCTGTCGAGTCCCGACGAGTTGTCGGTGTACATCGCGAAGCGGCTGATGCGCCAGGAAGCGCCGAGCCTGCTGTGGATCACGATGCACGATATTGATGTGGCGCACTCGGGCGCCTACTCGCTGTATATCGAGGGCATCCGGCGTACGGACCGGTTGTGTGCGGAGTTATGGAAGACGGTCGCGAGCGAACCGGAGTATGCGGGCAATACCACGATGTTTATTCTTCCGGACTTCGGGCGGGACTCCGATTATGACGCGGGCGGCAATGGATTTCAGCATCATCGCACCGGAGACGCGGCGAGCCGCACGACGTGGATGATGGCGTTGGGCGCGGGGGTTCGACAGGGCGTGGTCTACGACGAACCGATGCAGTCGATTGACCTGGTGCCGAGCCTGGGAGCGATGCTGGGCTTTTCTGCGACGCAATCGGCGGGCAAGCCGGTCAAAGAATTTCTGTAGGGAGAGGCTATCGCCGTCATGCAGCCGCGTGACCTCAAATCCGAGCAGTTCTCCGGCTATCCGCCGGAAGCGCGCACCCTGGTGGCGGATCATCTCGACGCCTTGCGCGAGCTTCCGCTGAGCTTTGTGCCAGGGTTGCTGCGCGAGGTGATTGAGTACGATTCCAAGTTTCCAGTGGAGCGTACGGCGATCGAGAAGGAGCTGAAGACGCTCAGCGGTCTTTCGCCTGCACAAAGGGCGGAGTGGTTCAAGAGCTTCACGGAGTTCTCTCTTTCGCCGCAGCTGGAGCGCTTTGACTGGATCAATTCTCCGGCGCAATTTACAGAGCAGCTATCGGCGTATTTGTGGAGCACGCATCAACTGGATGCCTATCGCGTTGCGGCCACGAGCTACGGCGCACGGATCGAAGCGGAGCAAGCTGCGGAGGCGTTGCCGGCGCCCCGATTGGGTATCGCCGTGATTGGCCAAAGCGTGACGACCTATGACGAGAAGCTGTTCAAGAATCTTCGGCCGCATGGGACTTACTTCAACCGCGTGAAGCCTGAGAACGGCGTGGCGCAGCTGCTGGAGGCCGTCTCGGAGCGGGCGAGCAAGCACGCGATCCCCTACGGCCACTGGTATGTGGATGGAGGTCAGGAAGCAGCGCACGGTTCGACGCTGACCTGCGTGTCGTATGGAGCGATGGAACCGCTGCGCGAGGCGCTGTTGAAGGATATGCAGGCGGAGATTCAACAGCCGGGGATGGGTCCTGAAGAGCTGCGCACGCACCTGGCGCGCCTTTCGCCCAGCGATCTAGGCATGAAGGACGGGGACGATCCGGTGCTAAGCCGCTTCAAGTTGAAGGTGCTGACGGAAGGATCGGGGACGCAGATTTTCAGCACGAGCTTTGCGCAATGGACGACGCGCGAGGCTTTGCGGCGCGCGCAGCCGCTGACGCTGCTGGTGCGGTACGCGCCAAGACAGCGGCAGAAGCCGATGAACGAGCTGCTGTCGGACACGCGAGCCGCAGGCGAAGTCGATCCGGTCGGGTCGCTGATGGATGGGGACATGGCTGCCTACTATCACTGGATCAATCAGCAACGTCTCCCTGGCTACGATCGGTCGGCGTTTGTGGTGTGGTTTGAGGGTCACGGTGAGGCGCTGGCGATTGGACCCTCGCTGCCCCGGGGAGCGTCGTCGAGTTCCGAAGTCGACTTGAGCCACCTGCTAGCGCTGGCGCTGGGTTGAACGATGTGGCCGCGGTCACCGTTGAGGAATCCTCTGGAGCCTATGATGCGCTCGAAACTCCCGTCTTGCGTCGCAAGCGAGACTGCCGGGAACGCGCGTTCGAGGAAGGCATCGAGATGGAAATAGGCGATCTGATCGGCACTACCGTCGACTCCAAGAGCGTTTCAGATCAGGCTACAGATTCCTCGGCTTCTTTGGATCCTCGAGATCTGTCGAAGCGCGCCTTTCTTCGGGCGGCGGGTGTGATGATCGCGGGTCTTCTGCTGCCGGAAGTTGGTAAGGGAGCTGCGTCGCTGGATCGAGCAGGGACGGAGCAGAAGGTTGTGCTGGTCCTTATTGGAGGAGTGCGGCGTGCCGAGACATTCGCGCGCGAGGGCCTGGCGAACATTCCGCATCTCGTGGGATTGTTTCCTCAGTCGTTGTTTTATGTGCACGCGCGTAATGAAGGAGTGACGGCACACTTCAACGCGATTTCGAGTATCCTGACCGGCAACTGGCAACGGGTGGATGACTGGGGCAAGCTTGCGCCGACGACGCCGACGTTGTTTGAGCAGTTGCGCAAGGGCATGCATGTCGATCGCAGAGATACATGGGTGGTTGCGAGCAACAAGGCGCTTACGAGTCTGATCGGCGCGAGTTCAGATGCGGGCTACGGTCCGGCGTATGGGGCCAACGTGGTGTTTCCCAAGCAGCTGATGCTGCAGGCGATTGAAGATGCGCGACGGGCAGGGCGCACGGAGAACCTGGCGGACCGGAGCAAAGTGGAGGCCGAACTGGAGCGCGCGCTGGAAGGCAGCAACTACGAGGGGCTGGGCTGGAACGTGTTTGACGCTGCCGAACATCTGGACGTGGATGCGGAGGCCAGTATTCGCGCGGCGATTACGACGTTTGTGCGCAGCGGCGGACCGACGTCGGGCGATGAGCTCACGTTTTTCGTGGCGCGGGAGATCATGCGCAAGTTTGCGCCCAAGGTACTGGTGGCGGTGTTCTCCGATGTGGAAGCGGCGCACTTCGGTTCGTACTCGATGCACGTGTCTGGAATTCAAACGGCGGATCGTCTTGCGTACCAGCTTTGGCAGGAGATCGAAACGAATCCCGCGTACAAGGGGCGAACGACGCTGTGCATTCTGCCGGAGTTTGGACGGGACCCGGATGGGTCGTCGACCAACGGCTTCTTTAACCACCGGGCCAATGACGATACGACGCGGGATACGTGGATGATGGCGCTGGGTTCTGCCGTGGGGTCGCCGCAGGTGATTGAGCGCCCGATTCGTCATGTGGATCTTTGCCCCACGTTGACGATGTTGCTAGGGTGCCGGCCGCTGGAAATGCAGGGAACGCAACTCGGGGAGCTGCGGGCCTAGGACGCATGAAGGAAGAGATGAACGACGCAGGAAAGTTGCCGGAGGATCTTCGCAAGGCGCTCGACACAGGCGTGCTGCGGCGCCTGCCTGCGACGTTTCTGCCTTTTGTGAACCAGCAACTGCATCAATGGGAATTTCTATTTGGGAACGAGCAGGAGTCAGTGCGGCGACTGGTGCTGTATGTCGATCGGCTGAGTCCGGCTGCGTCGGCAGTGTTGTTCCGCGACATCACGCGCCTTGAAGAGAAGATGGATGTGAAGCATTGGCATCTGTCGACGAGCGAGCAGACGATTCAGAATTCGTCGGAGCTGGCGCGGTCGCCGTATTTCCAGCAATGGCGACAGGCAGTGCAGGCTGTGTTTGACGCGGCGGACCGCGATGCGCTGCGGAAGACGGACTCGGAGGGGCCGGAGCATCGGCTGATCCTGATCGACATTCCGGCGGCTCTGCTGCTGCGTCGTGAGACTGCGTGGCGGCGCTGGCAGGGGACGGGCAAGACGATTGATCTTGATGTGTCTTCGCAGGGAGATCTGCGCAGAGGGATGCAACTGCTGGTGAACGGCGCTGAAGATCGGCCCGGGATTCTGCGGTCGGTTGCACGGCGGGCCAAGGCGGCGCCCGGAAACGTGTGGGTGCTGGACGCGGGGGACGATCTGGCGGAGTCGATCATGGAACCGCGGGCGGCGGGGAGTGTGCATCTGAGCTATCCGCGCCTGAACGCGTTTCGCGAGAGCTTTTCACATGCGATGAATTCGATGCGCAAGGATCTCTCGGATGCGGATGCGGTGTTTGATCGGCTGCGTACGATCGACGTGACGTCGTGGTGTCCGTCGGAAGTGGCGGAGGATGCAGCCACGCGTGAGTTTGTGCGGGCGCTGTATTTGTCGGGCAACGGCGCCGTGATTTTCAGTAATTCGTTTGTGGAGTGGGGGGCTTCAGAGGCCTTTCGCCGCGCGCGGCCGCTGGTGCTGACGGCGCGGTTCGGCGTGCGGGCCAAGCCCAAGGCGTTTACCGGGGTCGCGGTCTTCGATAATCCCGACACGGTGAACCCAACGCCTTCGACGGATGATTTAGCTGGGAGCGCGCAGGATGCGGAGATGCTGGCGTGGTATGTGTGGCTTTCAGCGGCACGCTATCCCGAGTACCAGAGTTCGACGGTATGCCTGTGCGTGGCCGAGAGTCTTGCGCAGGCGTACCTGATAGCGCCGGGTGATTTTGAGCTGGCGGCAAGTGACAACCAAGTTTCAATCGGAAATCTGCAAGAGGCGTTGAACCGCTGGGTCGCGTAGGCCGAGCGGCATGGAGTGCATGGAGAGAGCGGCACTCGCACGAAATTGTTGTGAACAGACTGGAGAAGAAACACGATGAAACGCAGAGATTTTTTGAAGACTGCAGGCGCTGTTGCCTTGGCTACCGCGGCGTTGCCGGATGTTGAAGCGCTGGGCGAAGATCAGGCTGCCGCGGGCAGAGTGATTCTCCCCATGAACCGCAACTGGCGCTATCACCCGACTAAGGTGGAGGGTGCGGAGTCTCTTACATTTGATGACGCGAGCTTTGAGCGGGTCGTGGTTCCCCACACGAACGTGGAGTTGCCGTGGCACGACTTCGACGATAAGGATTACGAGTTTGTCTCCACGTACAGACGGCGCTTCAAGCTGCCGGAAGGGACGGAAGGCAAGCGCGTTTTTGTGGACTTTGAAGGCGCGATGACCGCATCGACAGTGTGGATCAACGGCATTCGCCTGGGCGAATACAAGGGTGGGTACACGCCGTTTTCGTTTGAGCTGACGTCGCATCTGCATCGCGATGGTGAGAACGTTCTGCTGCTCCAACTGGATTCGAGCGAGCGTGCAGACATTCCGCCGTTCGGATATGAGATCGACTACATGACGTTTGGCGGGCTTTATCGCGAAGTGTCGCTGCGCGCGGTGCCGTCGTTTTATATCGACAACATTTTTGCGCAGTGCAAAGACGTGCTCAGCAGCAGTCCTTCGCTCGAGGTGAATTGTTTTCTTGCCGGCGATGGCGGGCAGAAGAAGGGCCTGGCGCTTGAAGTGGAGTTGCGGGACGGCGACCAGACGATTGCGAAGACGCGGCGCGCGATCGATATGGGGGGAGCGGCTGCAGGAAAGACGCCGGACGGCCTCGATCCTTATACGGATGCCGCGGCGTACGCGAGCACGGAGACGATGAAGGACCCGGCGCGGCACCTGGTGGCGCTGACGCAGCTTGGCGGCGTGAAGTTGTGGAATCTCGAACAGCCGCATCTCTACACCGTGCATGTGCGCCTTCTGCAGGGCGAGCGCGTGATGGACGAAGACATGCGCCGGATTGGATTCAGGGAGGCGACGTTTACCGATCATGGGTTCTCGCTGAACGGCAAGGTGATCAAGTTGCGCGGGCTTGACCGGCACCAGACCTTTCCATTTGTCGGGCAGGCGATGGCGGGGCGCGGGCAACGCAAGGATGCGGACATTCTGCGCAAGAATCTGCACTGCAATATCGTGCGCACGTCGCACTATCCGCAGTCGCGGCATTTTCTGGATCGATGCGACGAGATCGGTCTGCTGGTGCTGGAAGAGATTCCCGGCTGGCAGCATATCGGCGATGAGAAGTGGAAAGAGGTTGCGATCGATAATGTCGGGCGGATGATTCGTCGCGACTGGAACCATCCTTCGATTGTGTTGTGGGGTGTGCGTATCAATGAATCGCTGGACGATCACGACTTCTACACGCGCACCAACGCATTTGCGCATGCGCTGGACGATTCGAGACAGACGGGCGGGATTCGGTACTTCCAGGAATCGGAGTTTCTGGAAGATGTGTTTACGATGAATGATTTCGGGTTCCCGCTGAAGGCGCCGTGTCATCCGCGTTATCTGAATACGGAGTTTGTGGGGCACACGTTTCCGACGAAGACGACGGATGACGATGAACGGCAGCGCGAGCATACGCTGCGCCATGCGCGCATCCACAATCAGCTGGCCTCGAACCCGCAGTACGCGGGCGGCATTGGCTGGTGCGCGTTTGACTACAACACACATTCAAATTTCGGAGCGGGCGATCGCATTTGCTATCACGGCGTAACGGATATCTTTCGTGAGCCGAAGGCAGCGGCGGGGTTCTACAAGTCGCAGTGCGATCCGAGCGAAGAAGTGGTGCTGGAGCCGGCGTTTCACTGGGCGCGCAGTGACGAGTCAGTGGGATTTACGAAGGCGGTGTTCTGTTCAAACTGCGATCATCTGCAGATCTATGGCCGTGCGGACTGCATCGAGACGAACCCCTGGGTGTTGTTGGCGGAGCTCGACCCGGAACGCAAGGAGTTCGATCATCTGAAGTATGCGCCGTTTGTGCTGGAGCTGGACAAGCTGGACATGAAGAAACTGAAGGCCGGCTGGGGAGATTTGCGGATCGACGGCTTTGTCGGCGGCAAGCAGGTGATTTCGAAGACGCTCTCGGGCAAGGGTGTGGACGCCAAGTTCGCGCTGTTGCCGGACGATGTTGAGCTGCAGGCGGATGGCGCCGATGCGACGCGTGTGGTGATGCGAGTGATGGATGTGTCGGGCGCAATCAGGACGTACGCGAATGATCCGATTGCGTTCACACTGGAAGGGCCAGGAAGGCTGATTGGCGACAATCCTTTTGCGCTGATTGGAGGAACGGGAGCGGTATGGGTGCGCGCGGGCGAGGAAGCGGGCACGGTGCGGCTGACGGCGAAGCATCCCCGGCTGGGGACGCAGACGGTGGAGATTACGATCTCGGCCGCCGAGAAGGAGCAGGTCTAGCTGTTGTTGTGCGGGGCGACCGGCAGAGAGATCTGGATGGTCGTTCCGCCGCCGGCGCGATTGCATGCGCGGATATGGCCGTTGTGGAGTTTGACTGCGCGTTCGGCGATGGCGAGGCCGACGCCGAATCCGCCGGTCTGGGCGTTGCGGGCGCGGTCGATGCGATAGAAGGGGCGGAAGATAGATTCGAGCTCCGCTTCTGGGATACCAGGGCCGCGATCGCTGATGTCGAGGATGACCATGCGGGTTGGCTTGTCTTCGTGCAGGCGGATCTCGATGCCTGATTTTGCTTCGGTGTAGCGGATGGCGTTGCGGATCACGTTCTCGATGGCGCGGTAGAGCAGTTCGCGACGGCCGTTGACCAGACCTTCGCTGGTCGCCTGCAGATCAATCGCGGTCTCGCGCTGTTGGGCTTCGAACTCGGCATCGGGCAGCATCTCGTCGAGCAATTCTTTCAGCGACACCGGCTCTGCATTGCCCAGGTTCTCGGCTGCCTCAATCGAGGAGAGTGTCAGCAACTGTCCGATGAGGAGGTTGAGGCGCTCGGTTTCGCGCTGGATGCGATCCAGGTGTGTATTCATGGTGGAGTCGGCGTCTTCGCGCGATAACTCGAGGGCAACGCTGGCGCGCGCGAGGGGTGAGCGCAGCTCGTGGGAGACATCGCGCAGCAGGAGCTTTTGTGCATCGACGAGAGACTGCAGGCGCTCGGCCATGTGGTTGAAGTCGTGAAAGAGCGCGGAGAATTCGTCGCCCTGAAACATTTTTCCGGAGCGCGCGGCTTTGACGCGGGTATTGAGTTCGCCGCGGGCGAGCTTGCGGGCGGCTTCGCGCAGACGAATCACCGGGCGGGTAAAGATCATGACGAGCAGGAAAGTTGTGGCGCCATCGACGCCGATGGCGACGAGCAGCTGCGGGAACGCGAAGTGCAGCATGTCGCCGAAGTGGGTGTGCTGCTCCTTATGTACAGAAACGAGGAAGCGGTAGGTCTGACCTTTTTCTGATGTGACGGGAAAGGCCCAGACGGTGTCCGATCCCATCTGGCGGCCGTAGATTTCGGCAGTAGAGGCGACGCGGGGGCCGGCATCGGGAATCGACTCGCCGCAGACCGTGGTTCCGTTTGGATCGACGAGAGCCAGCTGTTCGCGGCGGTCCTCGGCAAAGGTATGGAAGCCGCTGCAGCCTTTGGTGTCGAATTCGCGCAACGCCTGCGCGGCTTCTGCATGGAGGCTGGTGAAAGCGGGATCGAGCATCGAAGCGGGATGCGGAAAGCGATGGCTGAGGATCAGCGCGGTGGTGATGACGAAGATGAGCGACTGCGCGATCCAGAAGATGATGAAGATTTTGAAGAAGAGGCTACGCATGCGTCAGTTCCCTGCTTCTGTGAAGTCGGGATCGAGGATGAGCTGGTAGCCGATTCCGCGGATGGTCTTGACTTCGTCTTCGTCGGTTTCCCGCTGGCTGAGTTTGCGGCGCAGGCGGCTGACGTGCATGTCGAGGCTGCGGTCGAAGGGATCGAAGCGTCGGCCGAGCACCGACTTGGAAAGATCTTCGCGCGGGACGACCTTGCCGGGTGAGCGCATCAGGGTCTCGAGAAGGCCAAACTCGACGTCGGTGAGTTCGATTTTTTTGCCGGCCTTGGATACTTTGCGTGCGGCGGGATCCAATTCGAGGTCGCGCACGCGCAGGACTGCGGATGGCGGTGCGGACGACGGGATATTGCGGCGAAGAACTGCGCGCATGCGAGCGAGGAGTTCGCGGGGGTTGAAGGGTTTGGGAATGTAGTCGTCGGCGCCGATTTCGAGGCCGACGATGCGGTCTACATCTTCGCCGCGCGCGGTGAGAAGCAGGACGCTGACGGCAGATTCGGCGCGAATGCGTTTGAGGACCTCGAAGCCGTCCATGCCCGGAAGCATGACGTCGAGAAGGACGACGGCCCACGGCTTTTGCAAAGCGACTTTGAGTCCGCTATCGCCGCGATGCGCAGCCTTGACGCGAAACCCGTTCTTGCCCAGGTATTCGGTGAGCATTGCGCAGAGCTCCACGTCGTCGTCGATCAGAAGAACTTCGTCCAATTCCATTCCTGCTTTTCGAAGGCTACGCCCTTCGCGGGCCGCAAATACAGGAGAAATGTAACAAATGGTCACGGGTTGGTTACAAATCTTTACACTGCGTTACTCATTGTGACTGCATGCAAGGGCCATGTGCGTTCCCCTAAGAGTAGTTCGGAAGAGTGAGTGAGGTTGGCAGATGGCGAAGTGGTTTGGCGTGGCTGTGATGCTGGTGGGTCTGGCTGGATGGCATGGCGCGATGGCGCAGGGCGCACCGGGCGAAGTACGCGGATCGGTCACAGACCCGACCGGAGCGACTGTTTCGTCTGCGAGCGTGGTGCTGACGGGCGCCGCGGGCAGCGCGAAGACGGTGAACAGCGGGCGCGACGGAGCCTTTCACATTCCAGCCGTAGAGCCGGGCACGTACACCCTGGTGGTGACGGCGAAGGGTTTTGCGCAAGCCACGATTGAGAGTGTCGCGGTGGAGGCGGGCAAGACAACGCAGGAAGCTGTGGCGCTGCAATTGCCGGTGGACCAGCAGCAGGTGGAAGTGACGTCGGACGCGCAGGGCGTGAACACGAGCGCGGAGGGCAATGTGAGCGCCATCGTGATCAAGGGCAAAGATCTGGATGCGCTGTCGGATGATCCTGATGAGTTGCAAAACGAATTGACTGCGTTGGCGGGACCGGCGGCAGGACCGAACGGCGCGCAGATTTTTATTGATGGTTTCACCGGTGGGCAATTGCCGCCGAAGTCGTCGATCCGCGAGATTCGCATCAATCAGAATCCTTTTTCGGCGCACTACGACAAGCTGGGCTACGGCCGCATCGAGATTCTCACCAAGCCGGGGACGGACAAAGTGCACGGCAATGCGATGGTGATGGGGAATGATTCGGCATTCAACTCGCTCAATCCATTTGTGAGCCAGGAGCAGCCGTACTACACCACATTCGCGAACGGCAGCGTGGGCGGATCGCTGGGCAAGAAGGCTTCGTGGTTCAGCAGCCTCTTCTTCCGCAACAATGCTTCGAACTCGATTGTGAACGCAGAGCTGCTGGATTCGACGGCGACTCCTTACAACTACACGGCGTCGTTTGCGAATCCGCAGACGCGGCTCGACTTCAGCCCGCGCCTGGACTTTCAGCTGGGCGACAAGAACACGCTGACGGTGCGATACATGCTCGACCGGCAGAAGCAGTCGAACAACGGTGTGTCGCAGTTTGCGCTGGAAACGCAGGCGTATGACGTCTCGAATTTCGAGAACAGCCTGCAGTTGAGCGATACGCAGGTGCTGGGTGCGAATGCGGTGAACGAGACGCGGTTCCAATATATTCGCGCGCATAACAACCAGGTGGCGCAGAATCTCGATCCGACGGTCACGGTGCAAGGCAGCTTTACGGGCGGCGGCAGCAATGCCGGGGTGGTCCGCGACAACCAGGATCGCCTGGAGTTTGAGAACGACACGACGGTGGCCAAGGGGACGCATGCGATCGAGTTTGGCGCGCGTTTTCGCCTGACGCGCGATGCCAATTTCTCCACTTCGGGTTTCAATGGGAACTATATCTATTCGTCGCTAGCGGACTACGGCAACAATGCGCCTTCAGAGTATGACGTGACGGCGGGCAAGACGAATTCGAATGTGGCGCTGTTCGACGCGGGATTGTTTTATCAAGACGATGTGAAAATGCGGCCCAACCTGACGTTGAGCTATGGGCTTCGCTACGAAGCGCAGAATCGGATCAGCGATCACGATGACTGGGCACCGCGGATCAGCCTGGCGTGGGCTCCCTGGGCGGGCAACAAGCCGGCGAAGACGGTGATTCGCGCGGGATACGGATGGTTTTTCGATCGCTTTGGATCAACGTATGTTCTGGACGCGATTCGGCAGAACGGGATTAATCAGCAGCAATATGTGGTGAAGAATCCAACGTTCTCGTCGGATGCGCCGCAGGTGTCGGAGTTATCTGCGCTGAGCACAACGGCGCCGACGATCTACGAGGTGTCGCCGAAGCTGAAAGCATCTGTGAATATGCAAGCGGCGCTTGGAGTGGAGCACCAGTTCGGCAAGATCGCGACCACATCGGTGACCTATGTGAACTCGCGCGGCGTGCATCAATATCTGAGCGACAACGTGAACGCGTATCTGCCAGGCACGTACGACGCGGCGACGGGAACGGGAGTGCGGCCGAACGGCATCGATGAAAACATCAATCAATTTCAATCGGGCGGAGTCTACAACCAGAGCCAGATCATGGTGAACTACAACGTGCACGCGAAGAGGGTTTCGCTGTTCGGCTTCTACATGATGAACTTTGCAAAGGCTGATACGTCGGGTGCGACCTATTTTCCATCGAACCAGTTCAACCCGGGCGAGGACTACGGTCGCGCAACGTTCGATGTGCGGTACCGATTCCTGCTGGGCGGCAACCTGCAGGGGCCGTATGGCGTGTCGTTCAGCCCGATGCTGGTCACGAATTCCGGTTCACCGTTTAACGTGACGATCGGACAGGATCTGAATGGGGACAACCAGTTCAACGATCGGCCGGCGTATGCGACGGCGGCGAGCACCGATGTGCTGCAGACGAGCTACGGGACCTTCGATCTGAATCCTTCGTCGGGCGAGACGCGCGTTCCATATAACTTCGAGACGGGGCCCGGCCAGTTCAGTATGAATGCGCGTGTCAGCAAGTCGTTCGGGCTCGGACCCAAGGTGGCGGGAGCGCCGCAGGGTGGCGGATTTGGTGGGCCGGGTGGACCTCCCCCCGGGGGTGGTGGACCAGGGGGCGGTGGACCTCCAGGAGGAGGGCTTGGACCGGGCGGTTTGAGCCGCAGCGGTGGACCGCCGCGCATGGACCAGGCCACTGCACGCCGCTATTCGTTGACGTTCGCCGCGATGGCACGCAACATCTTCAACGACGTGAACCTGGCGCAGCCTGTGGGTGTACTGCAGTCGCCGCTGTTCGGCAAGTCGAATGCGCTCGCGGGAGGATTCTTCTCATCGCCCGCCTCGAACCGCAGCATCGATCTGCAGATGACCTTCAACTTCTGAGGGGACGGTTTGACTCGTCCCTTCAAGCCGCTCGACCCCAGGAGTAGAAGCATGCATTCAGATCCAGATACCAGATCGGCGGCGTATGTGCTGGGGGTGCTGTTGCTGGCGGTTTTGCTCACCGTGGGCGTGATTGCCTATGATGCTGTGGCGGGCCGGAATGGGCAGATTGGTGCAGGCACGGTGCATGCGATTCCGAATCCCTCTCTCGTGCATGGGAAGCCTGCCGGGCCTCCGCTGAAGATGGTGATTGGGCGCGTGGTGGTGGCGGCAGCCCAGCTCGCGGACTGATTTTTTGCCGAACGCAAGGAGAACTGAATGCGCTTTTTCTCGAGCAGAAACCTCCATAGACGAGGACTTGTCTGCGGGGGCCATGGTCTGGTTGCGGCCATGCCGGTTGTGTTGCTGTGCATGTCTCTCGCCTGCGGAGCGCAGATGGCTTCGTCGCGCACCTTGCTGGCGTTGTCGAAGCGTAACCACACGCTGGCGATGGTGAATCCGGAGACGCTGCAGGTGATGGCGACTGCGCCCGTGGGGCCTGATCCTCACGAAGTGATCGCGTCGGCCGATGGAAAGACGGCGTACGTGTCGATTTATGGCGGGGGCCGCTATCATGCGCTGTCGGTGATCGACCTGGTGGGGCAGAAGGCACTGCCGGATATCGATACGGGCGCGTTGAACGGACCGCATGGGCTGACGTTTGTTGGCGACAAGCTCTACTTCACTGCCGAGGGCGCGAAGGCGATTGCGCGCTACGATCCTGCGACGGCGAAGATCGACTGGATCATGGGCACGGGCCAGAACCGGACGCACATGGTGTACGTGACGCCGGATCAGAAGCTGATCTACACGACGAATGTTGCGTCGGGTACGGTGACGATCCTGGAGAAGGTGACGTTGCCGCCGATGGGTCCGCCGCCGGGGATGAAGCCTCCAGCGGGAGCGCCGCCGATGCCACCGCCGGGATTTGGTCAGCCGCGCATGGATTGGATGGAGACGGTGATTCCTGTGGGCAAGGGCGACGAGGGGTTTGATGTTTCTCCGGATGGACGCGAATTGTGGACGGCCGATGCGCAGGATGGAACGCTGTCGGTGATCGACCTGGCAAGCCGCAAGGTTGTGGCGACGGTGGATGCGCACGTACAAAGCGCGAACCGGCTGAAGTTCACTCCCGATGGGAAACTGGTGTTGATTTCGCGGCTGGGCGATGGCGATTTGACGGTTTACGATGCGGCGTCACGCAAGGAATTCAAGCGGGTGAAGATTGGGCACGGTGCTGCGGGCATCCTGATGGACCCCGATGGCACGCGTGCGTTTGTCTCGTGTGGGCCGGACAATTTTATTGCGGTGGTGGATCTGAAGACGCTGCAGGTGACGGGGCACATCGATGTCGGCGGCGAGCCGGACGGGTTGGCCTGGGCGGTTCGGCAGTAGGCTGCTGTCGCTCGCGGGCGGCGGCTTTTACATCTCGGCCCAGCGGCGGAGCAGGTTGTGATAAACGCCGGTGAGCTGCACGCCGATGGGATTCCCCGGGGACTCGGACGCCAGTTTCTGGATGGCGGTATCGAGATCGTAGAGCAACGTGCGGTCGCCATCGAGGCGGATCATGCTCTGAATCCAAAAGAATGAAGAGACGCGTGCGCCGCGGGTGACGGGCGTGACGCGATGCAGGCTGGTGGCCGGATACAGGACCATGTGGCCCGCAGGCAGCTTGACGCTGTGGACGCCGTAGGTGTCTTCGACCAGCAAATCGCCACCGTCGTATTGATCGGGTGGGGTGAGGAACAGCGTTGCCGATATATCGGTGCGGATGCGCTGCCCGGTGGAGATTGATGAATTGTGTGTGGACGTTGCTGTTGAGGGGTAGCGGGCGCGGTGTCTGGAGAGGATATTGGGGTGCCCGGTGGGACGGAGAGGTTGCCGCAGCTGGGGCTTAGTTCAATTATTGTAAGGACTTATGTAGTTTCTGGCTGCAACGGTGGGATGCGCATTCAGGGTCGCTTCGGGGGTGTGGCGGGGGTGTCGCAGTGCGGTGCTGGGCTATGGCGCGCAGGTTGCGGCGATGGATTCGAGCGATGTGACATTCAAACGCGGCGCTCCGCGATCGCCGAGAAGGACGCCTTTGACGGCGACTTTGTGGCCGGTGAGGGCAGCGGGGCCGAAGATCGAAGCTCCATCGAGTGTGTAGCGGTCGTGTCCCAGAGGAACGTCTTTCGCTTTGTTCAATTCGGCGGAGGTGGTTCCCTGGGTTTGTGCGGTGACGGGTGCGCTGGCCTGTTGCAGCGACCAGCTGTGGGCAGAGCCTTGCGCGAGGCATCCAGTGACGGCTGCGATCTTGAGCGGCTCGGCGCTGGGGCTGTCGATGCTGTATTGGATGAACGGGGTGAACATCTCGTCCCAGCTTTGATTCATCGCGCGGAAGTAGACGGACTTCTCGGGTGCGGGATTGTGCATTTTGGTTGCGGAGTTGTCGTAGTGCGCGACGACGACGAGCTTGCTTCCGGCGGGCAGCTTGAGGGGTGTCTCGAGATCGTAGGCCATCTGCCAGCGGTGATCGAAGTGGGGCACGGTCAGCAGTGTTTGTTCGTGGCCATCGGGATACACAACCGAGTAGGTGAAATCTTTGCCGCGGAAGTGGGCGTGGGGATGGAACTGGTAGAGGGTGACCGGCTCAAGGTAGGCGGTGACTCCGATCAACTCGTAGTTCTTGTCGAAGGGCGGAATGGGAGGGATGGCGACGTGGGTGCCCTCGGCTTTGGCGCCGGGAGTGTCGGCGAGGAGTTCGTGCCCATTGGCGAGGATGGTCTCGCCTGCGCCGTTGACGCGGAAGAGCTGATTCTGCGGTGGAGAGGGTGCGAACCAAAGGGCAATTCTGGATCGATCGATCTCAGGCTTGCCGGTGGCCTGGTAGTGGATGTTGAAGAGCACGTACATGTTTTTGCCGCCTTTGAGCAGTTTTGCGCTGCCGTCGGCGTAGGTTTCGAGGCCGCTGCCCGGTGTGTAGATCGAGAGCATGTCGGGTTGGGGAGGATGCGTGGGGGTGAGGACGGCGGGCTTGATGAAGGCGGAAGTGGGGAGGCCGAGTTGTGCGGCGGTGCGCTCGGCGTCGGTGGGCGTCATCGCTTCAGGAAGGGCGACCTCAGTCAGGGCCATGTGGTGCACGACGGCGGGATTGGTTGGCTTGGTCTCGCTTGCGGCGATCCAGCGATCGTCGGAGAAGGGCACCTTGACGAAGACGGTGACGTAGGGGATGGAGCCTTCGGCGGGGATGTGCACGTCTCCTGAAAGCGAAACGACGAAATCAGGAGCGCGGTTTTGGAAGAGGGCCAAGCCGTCGCTGGACTGAGTCACCGATGGAGGTGGCGCGGTATTTCCTTTGGGCGCTCCGGCGTCGGCCCAGGCGACGATGGTGTGGATGTCTTTCTGACTGAGGCGAGCGTCGTTGCGGAACTTCAGGCTGCGGGCGGGATCGGCGGGCCACGGAGGCATGGCGCGCGAGGCGACCATGGCGCGGATGGATGCGGCGCGCTCGTGTGCGCCTTCGTAGGTTGTGAGTGCAATGCGCGAGGCGAGTTGGCCGTCTCCATGACACCTGGCACAGTGGCGGTCGATGATGGGCGCGACATCTTTGTTAAATGTGGGTGCCGCAGGAGGCGCGGCTTTGCTGCTGAGGGTTGCAAGGGGCAATGCGAGGACGAACGCGGTGAGAGCGCGGATGAGGAATTTCTGCCGGGGATTCAGCAACAGTGCCTCCGCATGCTCTAGCCACTCACGCGCAGAATTTTGGCATGAGCGGATCGTCGAATCAGCGATTGCACGCGTGAGCCGACGCTGACGTATGTCAAAGACCATCGTACGGGAGCACGCAGCCGAACGTCGAGGGCGACGCCGAGGGCGGCGTTGAGGGTGGAGCGTGGGGATTTTGCGTGCGATTACTTGCCGACGAGGACGAAGGCGCCCCAGTAGAAGGGGAGATCGCGTCCGTCGTGCTCTGCTTTGACTTTGGCGCGCATTTCGAGCTGGGCTTGTTGCAGGGCGGCATGTACTTCTGTGCCGGCGAGCCACTTGCTGTAAAAGCTCTTCATTAATTCCAATGTCTCGCGGTCGGGCACGGACCACAGCGACATGAGGACGTGTTGTGCTCCCGCTTCTTCGAGGGCGCGCCGGAGGCCGAAGACGCCTTCGCCATTTTTCACGTCGCCCTGGCCGGTGTTGCATGCACTGAGGACGACGAGTTCGGTTCCACGAAGGTCGAGGTTGGCTGCTTCCATTGCGGTGAGCACGCCGTTGTCGATCTCGGGAGCGCTGGGTTGGCCGGCCAGCGTGCGGTTGGCGCCTGCGAAATACAAGCCGGATCGCAACATAGGATCTTCGAGTCCGATGTCCAGTTTTTGTCCGAACTGCTGCGACTCAAGGTCGGCGGCCTTCAGCTGTTGATCGGGCAAGAAGAATCCGTGGGTCGCCAGATGAATGATGCGCGGGCTGTCGGAGCGCTCGAGCACTCGTTTGAGCGCGGAGTCGCCGGTGTAGATGCTGGTCTTCCATTGCCGCTGTTGCATCAGGTCGGCGATGGCCTTGATCTCTGCGCCGGTGCCAGGCAGGGGCGCCAGTGTTGCTCCCGAGCCTTGACCGCGCACGATCTGTGCGGGCGCGGATGCGACGGGGTCGGGTGGTGCGAGGGTGCGCGGCAGATTGAGATGTTGCTGGGCTATGCGCTGTTCGGCTTCGGTAAGCGCAAAGACAGGATTGCCGACGAGAAGCGCGGTTGTGCCGGCGTGTGCTGTCGTTGGGCGCAGAATGTCGCGTGTGCTTGAAACGGTGCGGAGGTCATAGGCTTCCATCAGAAGCCTGCCGTCGGGCCGCGCGATGATGCCGAGGGGAATCTGATTCTGAATGCCGTCGGGAGACACGTAGATGCGCGTTTTGCCGCGCAGAGCGGGCTCCACGGGTTTCCACAGCAAGGTGTATGCGTCCTGGCCGGGAAGGGCTGCGTCTTCGACCGCGATGCCGCGGGTCTGCAGGTGGCTGCGGAAGTGGGTGAATGCGTCGCCTTCGATGAGCGAGCTTTCGCCCAGCGGGATGTATTCCGGCTGATCTTTCGATTCGCGGGTAATGACGAGAGCTGCGTAGTCACTGGTGTCGGTCCACTTGCCGTCGTAGTAGCGAAAGCGTGCGAACTCCACGGCTGCTTCGTCGGGGCCGAGGGCGTCGCGCACCTGCTGCCATGTCGTGCGGTCGATCTTTTTTCGTTCAGCCAAACACGCGGAGCGCTGCACTAATGCTTTCTCGGTCTCGTCTGATTCGGTGCGCAGCTGTTGAATCTGCTGCTGCCATGTACTGCGATCCTGGGGTTGCTGGTTGAGGAGCGCGGCCATGGTGGTTCTGTCTTGTGCGAGCCTGGCGAGCAGCCGCAGCGCCTCAGGGTCGCTGGAGGCTTCGATCTGACGGCGCATGTCTGCCACGCTGCCGCTGATGAAACCTTTCTCCCAGAGAAGCATGTTGTACATGGCGCCGATCAGTGCCGGATCTTTGTCGTGATAGCGATGAACAAAGCTGAAGTAGGCGGGAAAGTCCTCGGCGACGGTGTCGAGAAATCCAAGCCGCTCGTTCTCGGTCATAAACGAGAAGTTGTATTGGAACTGGTGGAACAGGTTGTCGAAGGACCGGTTGAACAGGGGCTGGGCTTGCGCAACCTTACCTTGATTCGCATAGAGCATGGCGAAGTTGAGCAGATCGGTCGCCATGTCAGGATGGTCAGGTCCGAGCAGTTTCTCGTGGATGGCGAGGAGGCGGTTATAGAGCGCCTCGGCCTCTGCACTTCGACCAGTGGCCGCATAGACGACGGCGAGGTTATTAAGATCGACGGCGACGGAAGCGCTTTCGGCCCCCGACACTTTTTCGTCGATACTCATGGCTCGCTTCAATCGCGGCTCGGCATCGGCGAACTTGCCCTGGGCTTCGTCGACGGTGGCCAGGTTGGTCAAGCAGAGGGCGACCTCGGTCTTGTCGGGGAGCGCTTTCTCATCGATGGCGAGGCCGCGTTCAAACAGATCTCTTGCGTCGGCGTATTTGCGTTCGTGCAGGAGGAGCAGCGCCGTGTTGTTGAGGTCGGTGGCCACGGCCGGCGCGTCTGGGCCAAGGGCTTTGCTGTCGATGCGAATGGCGCGCACGTAGAGAGGCTCGGCGTCGGCGTACTTCCCTTCTTTGTAATCGAGGGAGGCAAGATTGTTGAGGGCGTCTGCTACCGGTGTGCTGTCTGGTCCAAGCGCCTTCTCGCGGATGGCGAGCTCGCGTTGGATGAGGGATTCGGCCTCGGCGTATCTGCCCTGGTGGAGGAAGAGAGTCGCCAGCGCCTGGAGGCTGTTGGCGACGTCGGGATGTTCGGATCCGAGCGCTTTCTCCTGGATGGCGATTGCGCGGCGGTCAAGCTTTTCGGCTTCTTGATAACGGCTCGTGGTGTCGTAGAGGCTGGCGAGGTCGTCGAGTGCGTGCGCAACGTCGGTATGATCCGGGCCTTCGGCTTTCTCGAGAATCTGGATGGCGCGCAGTTAGAGCTGCTCGGCCTGGTCGTATTTGCTTTCGTAGAAGGCGATCTCGGCCAGATTCTCGAGGATGTTGGCGACGTCGGGATGGTCGGGTCCCAAGGCTTTTTCGTCGATGGCGAGAGCGCGTTGATAGAGCGGCTCCGCGTCTGCGTAGTGATTCTGGTGCTCTTCGATCATCGCGAGGTTGTAGAGATCGGTGGCGACGGTGGAGTGATCGGGTCCCAAGGCTTTTTGATCGATGGCGAGGGCGCGTTGCAGCAGGGGTTCGGCGGCGGAGTAGCGGCCGAGGTGGTCTTCGACGAGGCCGAGTTTGCTCACCACCATGGCGACGTTTGGATGGTCGGGTCCGAACGTTTTCTGCATGGCGACGAGGGCGCGCTCGTAGAGCTGTTTGGCCTGATCGTAGTGTCCCTGGTCGACGTACAGGACACCCAGGTTCACGAGATCCATGGCGACGTCGGGGTTGTCGGCGCCCTTGAGTTTTTCGTCGATGGCCAAAGCGTGCTTGAGCAGCGGTTCGGCCTGCGTGAATTTTGCCTGGTGGTCGAACAGCAAGCCAAGGCTCGACAGATCGAGGCCCACCTGTGCACTTTCGGGATCCGCCTTGACGTCGATGCGTAGTGCACGCTCGAAGAGGGGTTGCGCCTTGTCGTATTTGCCTTGTTCGTAGTCGACGGAGGCGAGGTTATTGAGATCGGCGGCCAGATCGGGATCGTTGGGTTTCAGTGCTTTCTCGTCGATGCGGACGATGCGCTCCATGAATTGTTCGGCATCGGTGAGCTTGCCCTCGGCGTTGAAGACGGTCGCGAGGCCATTGAGGTAGGGCGTCAGCGTGGGATCCTGTGGCCCGAGAACTTTCTCCGCGATGGCGAGGGCGCGCGTCTCCAACTGCTCGGCTTTGGTGGATTCGCCCAGGTGTTCGTAGATCTGCCCGAGACATTCGAGGGTGACGGCGAAGTACGGATCATCGGCCGCGGAAGGTTCAGCCTCTTGGGCCGCTTCGAGCGCGATGGGCAAAGCTTTTTTATCGTGGCCCTGGGATTTCAGGGTGAGGGCCTGATCGGTGAGCTTTTGCCAGTGAGGCGGCGATGCTTTTTGCGCGGGGGCGGTTACGGTTCCCACGCTGCCGAGGAGGCATAGGGCAAGACGCAGACCTCGATGCGCGCGCATCATTCGGCAGGCAGCTCCAGTGGGGGACGCAGTGAGGATAGCATCCGGCCACTTTGGGCCCGGCGTGAGGAGGATGGACGGAGGGGCGGGGTGAAGGGGGTTGGTGGGCAACGAAGGCCGGCGGCATTTTCATCCTATCTATTGATAGGCAGTTGTTGATGAGCGATCTTTCATCAGGAATTCACATTGAGCGCATCAGGTGTTCACGTCGATCGCCTATTCAGGCATAAGTCGCTTGCATAGAACGGCGACCTGGAGGTCGAATGAAGAAGCTTGCTGCCGCTTCGCTTGCAACCTTGTTGATTACCGGTTCCGTGCCGAGCCCGATTTTCGCGGCCGGTCATGGTGAGGGAGATCCCACTGCCACCCCGATCAAGCACCTGGTGGTGATCTTTCAGGAAAACGTCTCGTTTGATCATTATTTTGGCACGTATCCCAATGCGACCAACCCGCGCAACGAGCCGAAGTTCCGGCCGAAGGCGGACACACCGACGGTGAATGGGTACACGGACGGCCTGCTGTTCAGCAATCCAAACTGGCTGAATAAGACCGGCAACGGGGCGGGGGCAAGCAATCCCTTCCGTCTTGATCGGTCTGAAGCTGCCACGGCGGATCAGGATCATGACTACACGCCGGAGCAACAGGCGTTTCATGGCGGATTGATGGATTCGTTCCCGCAGTTTACGGGGACACCGGGGCCGCCGCCGAGCGGATCGGCGCAGACGACTACGGGCCTGGTGATGGGCTACTACGACGGAAACACGGTGACCGCGCTTTGGAACTACGCGCAGCGCTATTCGATGAGCGACAACTCGTTCGATACGAACTTTGGGCCGTCGACTCCGGGCGCGATCAACCTGGTTGCAGGGCAAACGAACGGCGTGACCGACCAGATGAATGCGGGCGGCGATGTGGTGGAGGATGGCGAAGGCGGATGGACGCTGGTGAGCGATGCCGATCCGATCGGCGACAAGTGCTCGACCACGACCGGCGCGGTGGTGCAGTTTGGCGGCCAGAATGTCGGCGACCTGATGAATGCCAAGGGCGTGACGTGGGGACTTTTCGAGGGCGGTTTCAACCTGAGCGAGACGAATCCGAACAGATCGACTGGCTGCGCGCGGTCGCACACGTCGACGATCACCAACACGAACAAGGCCGACTACATTCCGCACCACCAACCGTTCCAGTACTACGCTTCGACGGCGAATCCGCAGCACCTTCGTCCGTCGGGAGTTGGAATGATCGGGGTGGATGGCGACCAGGCTAATCATCAAT
Source organism: Occallatibacter sp. (assembly GCA_036267935.1). Lineage (GTDB taxonomy): Bacteria > Acidobacteriota > Terriglobia > Terriglobales > Acidobacteriaceae > Telmatobacter. Next base: position 31,368 of record DATAVC010000012.1, read on the forward strand.
ACGATACGGATGACTTTTTTGCAGCTGTGAAGAACGGGAACATGCCGGCGGTGAGTTTTCTGAAGGCTCCCGGCTATCAGGACGGTCATGCCGGGTATTCTGATCCGCTGGATGAGCAGGCATGGATTGTTGCGGTGATCAATTTTCTTGAGCAGCGTCCGGAGTGGAAGTCGACCGCAGTGGTGATCGCCTATGACGACTCGGATGGCTGGTACGACCACCAGATGGGCCCGATCGTGAACCAGTCCGCCACCGCGATGGATGCGCTGACGGCGACCGGGTCGTGCGGCAGCAGCGCCAACACGGCGTTGGCTGGCCCCTTCAACTCGCATGTGCAGGGACGTTGCGGGTACGGACCGCGGCTTCCGCTGCTGGTAGTTTCGCCGTACGCGAAGAAGAACTACGTGGACCATGCGGTGACGGACCAGTCTTCGATCACGCGGTTTATCGAAGACAACTGGCTCGGCGGAGAGCGGATTACGGGCTCGTTCGATGCGGTGGCCGGCACGCTGAATGGCATGTTCGATTTCAAATCACTCTCGAACGGTGGAGCGTACCTGCTCGACCCGACGACGGGCCAAGTGACGGCGGACATCAGCCGCGACGAATACTAGGAACGAGCGGTCACGCACGAGGGTAGTAGCTCCGCGCTGCTACCCTTTTCTTTTTGGAGGATTGAATTCTGTACACTCGGCGGAAGTTCGTGACGAGCGGCGGTCTCGCAGCGGCAGGATTCTCGTTGCTGCCTTCGGCCCAGAGGGCGATGGGGGACGGACCGAAGGCGCCGATTCTCGACCCGTCGACGCTGGCGCCTTTTGTGGATCGGCTTGCGGTGCCGCGCATGGCACGGCCGGCAGGCACACGGCCCGATCCAGACGATCCCGGGAGAGAGATTCCGCTGTATCAAATGCTGATTGCGGAAGCGATGGTGAAGATCCATCGCGATCTGTCTGCGACGCGGATGTGGACGATGGGAGGGACGTTTCCGGGGCCCACTCTCGCTACGCATGCGGGCCAGGGCATGCTGGTGGAATGGCAGAATCGGCTGCCCCAGCAGCACATCTTTGCGATCGATCATGCTCTGCACGGAGCGGGCAAGGATGTACCGGATGTGCGCACGGTGGTTCATCTTCACGGAGGGCGAACTCCGGCGGCGAGCGATGGCTATCCGGAAGAATGGACGCTTCCGGGGCAATCGCAGATTTGCCATTACCCCTCGGTGCAAGACGCGGCGACGCTCTTTTATCACGATCACACGATGGGAATTAATCGGCTGAATACGTATGCGGGCATGATGGGATTCTGCCTGGTGCGTGATGCGCGCGAAGAGCAACTTGGATTGCCGACGGGCGGCTACGATATTCCGCTGCTGGTGTGCGACCGAACGATCCGCGCAGACGGACAGCTGGATTACCCGGTGTCGCAGAAGCCGGGTGAGGTATGGGTACCGGAGGCGTTTGGCCAGGCGATTCTGACCAACGGAACGCTACTGCCGCATGTCGAGGTGGAGCCGGCGGTCTATCGTTTTCGTCTGTTCAATGGCTCGAATGGCAGGTTCTTCCGTTTTTCTCTGGCGAACAAGGCCGAGTTTTCGCAGATCGCCACGGACCAGGGAGTGCTTGGTGCGCCGGTGCCGTTGAAGCGGGTGGTTCTTGCTCCGGCGGAGCGCGCGGAGATCGTGATCGATTTTGCGTCGATGGCGGGGCAGCATGTCGAACTAGTCAGCGACAGCTTTTCAGTGGTGCAGTTTCGCGTTGCGTCGGCACGTGCGAAGGGAAAGACGTTTGCGATTCCTGCGAAGTTGGGTGCATTTGAGCGGCTAGCCGAGTCGAAGGCGGTAAAAACGCGGAGGCTGACGCTGGATGAGCGCATGGACGATGTGCAGCGTTCGATGGGGATGTTGCTGAACAACACTCCGTGGCATGCGCCCGTTACAGAGAAGCCGGTGCTGGGCACGACGGAGATTTGGGAGCTGGTGAACCTGACCGATGACTCTCATCCGATCCATCTGCACCTGGTTCGCTTTCAGATTCTCGATCGTCGGCGTTTCGATATGTTCGAGTATCAGTCGACCGGAAAGCTGCGGTACACGGGCCCCGCGCAGCCGCCTGCGGCGGAGGAAGCCGGCTGGAAGGATACGGTCCGCGCCGATCCGGGGATGGTGACGCGTATTGTGGTGCCTTTCGAGGGCTATGCGGGGCGTTATGTGTGGCATTGCCATGTGCTGGAGCATGAGGACAACGAGATGATGCGGCCCTACGAAGTGCTTGCGCGGGGATGAGGGGGCGGGACCGGCTGGGAGCTGGCGGTTGCCTGGGAGTCTTGATTTTTGGTGAACGCGGGGAGACGGCTGCGGGATGGCGGCGTGGCTCTGCTTCGGAGCGACTCGCGTCTATGTGCTGGAAAAGGCAAGACCTGCTGCGTTTCGGGTTCCTGGATGAAAACAACCGATGAAAAGGTGCAACTCTCCCTGCCGGGTCATTCGTCTCCCCAAGGTGGGCGTCGGCATCGATCTGGCAGCCCGAATCGAAATTTCAAACGAGGTGAGTGAATGAAACAGATTTGTCAGGTTTTGGCGGCTTCTCTGCTTGCCGCGACATTATTTGGCGGTGTCGGCGCTTATGCCGATGATCATCATGACAACCATGACAACCATCATTATGTGAAGCACCAGGAATGGAAGAGGGGCTATCACATGCGGCAGGAGGACTGGAACCGCGGGGAGCGGGTTGATTACCGTACCTATCACCTGCATCGTCCGCCGAATGGCTATGAGTGGCGGCTGGTGGACGGCAACTACGTGATGGCCGCGGTTGCCACGGGTGTGATCTCATCGATTGTGCTCGCGTCGACGATGCACTAAGACCGCGTGCAGGGCGGGCTGCGGCGGCGTCTGTCGGATTGCATGGTCGCCGTTGTTGCAAGGCGGAATTCCCTCTTCGGTCGGAAGGGGGATCATGCCGCAGATGCTAGAGGAAAGGCCGCGTGGAGCGGCCTTTTCCAATTCTGGCGATGGGTGGAAGGCCCGGTTGGCGGCGCGAGAGGTGTGCGTGGGATGCTGTGCCTCGCTGCTCGGAGATGGATTGGAACAGGCCCCGCTTTAACCACCAGAGACCAAAGAGATGGCGGCAGCAGCGGATTGCCCATTTTGCGTTGAATCAGCCACTTGATGGTACAGCTGCCCCATTGCGCGACCGGATCGCGGCGGCTTAGCGTAATGTACCCGGAAGAGATCGAGCCGGTACGCTGAGGGTATGCAGGGCAAACGTTTTCTCAGGTTGTCAGGTTCTTGAGCAGACGCTGCACCGTCTCATTTCAGATAACAGAAACGTGAACAGCAGGAGCGGGATGACCCCCATGGATCGAGATTCTTCTACGAGCACGTCGGGAAACGCGGCAGGTCAGCAGTTGTCGAATGGCGGGTCGTCGAATGGCCCGAGCCGGCGGGAGTTTATGACGGCGCTGGGAAGCGCAGTGGTATTGACGGCCGTGGCGGGGCGAGGGGCGTCGGCCCAGACGGCGGAGGGTCCGCTGAACATTGCTCGCGTCGCGGTTCCAGCTGCGCGCACGATGCGGAGTGAGAACAAGATTTCTGCGTTGAATGATGGCTTTGTCCCTGCAGACTCCTTTGACCGTTCGCACGCGCTGTACGCGGTGTGGGCGGCGCCCGAGGCGGGGGATGGAGCCAGCTGGGTGGAGTACGCGTGGGGAGAGCCGGTCCACGTGAACAAGGTGGAGATTTATTGGGCAGTCGATCGCCCGCGACCCGCAGCGATGCCGGGCAGCGGAGGTCCGCAGATTCAAACTCCGGCGAGCTATCGGATTCTTTATTGGAATGGCAGCGACTATGTTCCGGTGGCACGGCCGCAGGGCCTGGGGACTGCCGCGGACGCATTCAATGCCACGGTCTTCGATCCTGTGCAGACCAGCAAATTGCGGCTGGAGGTGGCTCCGCAAGCGAAGCGGCCGGCGGGCATTCTGGAGTGGCGGGTCTTCAATTACGGACCTGTTCCGGAGCTTCCTCCTGTTGTGGATGCGGGCGTCGACCGTTCTGTGGTGAGCGACGGGAAAACCTATCTGTCGGGCAAGGCGACCTGGCTGGAGGATTCGGCTGGAAACAGCGCGCGCTGGGTGAAGACAGACGGGCCGGGGACAGTTGCGTTTGCTGCCGCGAACGCGCTGGTGACGACGGCGGCGTTTTCAGAGCCGGGCGATTACGTTCTGGCTCTGCAAGCTTCGGCTGCGAAGGGCGCTGCGCCTTCAATCAACGTGCATGTGGAGCCTGCTCCGCCTGCCGATCGCCTGGACGTTGTGTACACGCGCCGCTACTCGATCGATGGCCACCTTTGGCAGCAGCGCGCGAAGGCTTTGATTGTGGATTGGATTCCGCATTGCATCGCGATGTGCGAACGCACGGACATTGCGCCGATGCGCGGAGACGGCGGCATCGATAACTTTATCGAGGCGGGGAAGGCGAATCGCGGCGAGCCGCATGGACGCCACAAGGGCTATGTTTTTTCGAATGCATGGGTGCACCAGACGGTTGAATCGATGTGCATCGCGTCGATGGTCGATGCGCAAGGCGATGCGGAGATTTTGAAGGCGCAGGAGATGATGGCGGCTACCCTGGCGCGCTGGATTCCGATTATTCTTGCGGCGCAGATGCAGGATGGCTATCTGCAGACGGCATACATCCTGGCAGATCGGAAGGACTGGCCCGAGCGCTGGTCGCCCGATCACCGTGGCAACCACGAAGGCTACGTGTCGGGCTATTTCATTGAGTCGGCCATCAACCACTACACGCTGACCGACGGCAAGGACCTTCGTCTGTATAACGGCGCGAAGAAGCTGGCGGATTGCTGGGTGGCGCATATCGGGCCGGGCAAGAAGGACTGGTTCGACGGGCACCAGGAGATGGAGCAGGCGCTGGTGCGGTTCGGGCGATTCGTCAACGACCAGGAGGGCAACCATCGCGGCGATGCGTATATCGCGCTGGCCAAGTTCCTTCTGGATTCGCGTCGTGGTGGATCGGAGTATGACCAGAGCCATCTTCCTCCGGGGCAACAGTATGAGGCGGTGGGACACGCGGTGCGCGCCATGTATTTCTACTCGGGCATGGCTGACATTGCTGCGGAGACGCGCGATCGCGACTACCAGAGCGCGGTGATTTCGCTGTGGGACAACATGGTGAACAAGAAGTATTACCTGACGGGGGGAATTGGCAGCGGCGAGACATCAGAAGGCTTCGGGCCCAATTATTCGCTGCGCAACGAAGCGTATTGCGAAACGTGCTCCAGCTGCGGCGTGGTCTTTTTCCAATACAAGCTGAACCTTGCCTATCACGATGCGAAGTACGCCGATCTTTACGAGCAAACGATGTACAACGCCCTGCTGGGCGGCGTGGCGCTGGACGGGCAAAGCTTCTGCTATACGAATCCACTTGTGAATACGGAGCGCGCGAAGTGGCACGTGTGTCCGTGCTGTGTGGGCAATGTGGCGCGCACGTTGTTGATGGTTCCGACGTGGACGTATGTGAAGAGTCAGGATGCGCTGTACGTGAACATGTTTGTGGGCAGCCGCATTCATGTGGGCGAGGTTGCCGGCACGCAACTCGAGGTGGTTCAGAAGACGGAGTACCCGTGGCATGGGTCGGTATCGATCACGATGAATCCTGAAGAGGCGAAGACGTTCTCGGTCTACGTGCGGGTGCCGGATCGGACGACGAGCAAGCTGTACCAAGAAAGCCCCGCGCTCAGAGGCGTGAAGCGTTTCGCGGTGAACGGGGAGGAGCAGACCGCGAAGATCGAAAAGGGCTATGCGGTGGTGACGCGCGAGTGGAAGCGCGGCGATCGTATTGAAGCGGAGTTCCCCATGGAGCCCCAGCGTGTGCTGGCGGATGGACGCATCCAGGCGGACGTCGACCAGGTGGCCCTGCAGTATGGACCCCTGGTGTACAACGTCGAAACGGCTGATAACCGCGCCATCGATCGCAAGCTGAGTGATGCGCCTCTGAAGGCTGAGTGGAAGCCGGACCTGCTGGGAGGCATCATGGTGATCACAGGTGAGTGGCAGGATGGATCGCCGATGCTTGCGATTCCCAATTTCACACGCATGAATCGTGTGGGCGCTCCGCCTGAATATCCGAGCGACCGTGATCCGGATCGTTGGCGCCGTCCTAAGCCGCCGGTTGATTCAAAGGTGTGGATCTAGAGTGGAGCGGGACGCGGGAGAGGATCGCGTGATGCTCGCGCGGCCTCACAGCCGCTGTGGGCGGCGCTGCTGTTTGCATGTGCAGTGCTGATCGAACGGAGTGACCCGGGTGAGCAACGGCACGACCAAAAGGGTTGAGAGGTCACCGGAGGATGCTGGCCCGTCTTCTGTTGCGCGTGTAAAGACGTCTTCTGCCAAGCGGCGCCTGATTGGTTTGTTGCTCTCGTCTCAAGCCGAGCCGCATCTTGCGGAGTTGGTGGCGTGGTTTCAAGAGGCCGCAGGGACACATGACTATGATGTGCTGACCTATTCGATTCGCAACTCGAGGCAGCAGGCGGTTCCCTGCCTGCAGATGCTGCTCGATCGTCACGTGGAAGCCATTGCTTCGCTCATTTCTGATCCCGGAACGGATCTGCTGGAGGCGCTTGCCGGCGTTAGCGTGCCGGTTGTGTGTTTTGACGCGCTGCATGCGCTCCGCAATGGGACGAGCTTGTCGGTGGACTACGGGCATGGTGTGCGCGAGGGTGTTCAACACCTGGCTCTGCTGGGCCATCGAGAGATTGCATTCATCGGCTCGTCCCGCGAAGGCCATGCCACGAAGCCGAAATCGGAAGCCTTCGTGCTTTCGCTCAAGGAGATCGGCTGTACGCCCAAGAGCCATTGGCTAGTTGAATCGGACGGATCGTTTTCAGGTGGAATGCAAAGCATGCAGCGGCTTTTAGAGTTGAGCCCGCGGCCCACGGCGGTGATGTGTGCCGGCGAGGCTGTGACTTTGGGAGCGCTATGGGCCCTGGGACAGAGACGGACATCGGTTCCGGAGGAAGTGTCGTTGATCTGCCTGGATGAGTGCAGTTTTTGCGAGTTGATTGTTCCCCCGATCACGACGGTTCAACTACCGCTGCGCGAGTTTGCGGGAACGGCGGTGGAAGCACTGCAATGTCTCCTCGAGGAACCGCTGGGGCGTATCCAGAAGAGCGCGCTGCGCGTGCCGACAGCGTTGATCGTGCGGGGATCGACCAGCTACCCACTCGGCCGGGCGCTGCCGAGGGTGGATTGAAGACAGCAAGACCAGAGCGCATTGTGATGCGCGCTGTTCAGCACGTGAAGCACTGATACGACCAAGTGGGAGCAATGATGGAACAACCGACACGCAGGCGCGTGCTAGGCGGCATGGGTGCGGGCCTGGCGCAGTTGTTGTTTGAAACGCAACTGAAGGCAGCACCTTCGCTGGCGGCGCAGACCGGCAAGCCGGGCAAGCTGGATCTGCGCCTGACGTCGATGACGCCGCGTGTCTTGAGGATCAGCATTGCACCGGTGGTCGCGAAGCCGCCATCCATGGAACTGGGGATCGTGGAGAGTCCGCGCGAAGTTGCGCTCGGCGATTCGGCTGGAGTGGTGACCTGGGGTGCGTACAAGATTCGTGTCGATGAAGAGCCGGTGCGGATCACAGTGACAGATGCGACCGATCGGGTGCGACAGCAGATTGCGTTCGATCCGGACAGCACCGCGGTGCGATTTCGGTTGGGCAGCCTGCCAGTCTTCGGCCTGGGAGAAGGCCTGACGGGGCCGGACCTGAGGGGAACCAAAGACGGGATGCGGAACGGACAGGGTTCGGGAGATCTGCGTTTCGCCGGTTCACGAGTGCCGATTCCGTGGGTGTTGAGCCCTGAAGGCTGGGGCGTATTTGTCGGGCAGCCCCTGGGGACGTTCGATCTGACAGGCGAGATGGGGGTGGTACGCTCTCCGGTTGCGACCTCGACACGCAATGTCTACGTGGTGGTGGGAGAGACGCCCGCGGAGTTGTTGCGCGGTTATGCGGAGCTGACGGGGTTTCCGCACCTGCCGCCTTTGTGGTCATTGGGCTACATGCAATCGCATCGCACGCTGGCGAGCCGCGAGGAAGTGCTTGGCATTGCGACGACCTTTCGCGAGAAGAAACTGCCGTGCGACGCGTTGATTTATCTCGGCACAGGCTTCTGTTCGTCGGGATGGAATACTGGGCATGGAGCGTTCACGTTTAACGGCGCAGTCTTTCCTGATCCGGCAGAGATGCTGCGGCAATTGCACGGAGAGCATTTCAAAGTTGTGCTGCACGTCGTTCCACCGTATGACCTGCACGGAAAGATCACGGATCAGGGCGCGGCAGCAAGCGCATCGGGGGATGCAGCTGCGTACTGGGCCGAGCATCTGCCTGCGGAGAAAATCGGCGTGGATGGATGGTGGCCGGATGAAGGTGACCTGCTGGCTGTGGACGCGCGACTTGAGCGTAACGCGCTGTACTGGGAGGGGCCGGTGGCGGCACATCCAGAGCGGAGGCCGTTCGCGCTGCACCGCAACGGTTACGCGGGGCTGCAACGCTATGGATGGCTGTGGTCGGGCGATGTCGACTCGACGTGGAAGACGCTCGCCGAGCAGGTGGCCGATGGGATCCATGCAGGACTGAGCGGCATTCCTTATTGGGGCACGGATACGGGCGGGTTTGTTCCGACACGCGAATTGACGGCGGAACTTTATGTGCGGTGGTTTCAGTTCAGTGCGTTTTGTCCCCTGTTTCGTTCGCATGGCCGGGCGTGGAAACTGCGGTTGCCGTGGGGATGGAATCAAGGCACGCCGGGACCGCTGGAAGGAGGCGAAGCGTTGGGGGACTGGCCTCTGCCGCAGGATCTGCACAATGCGCAAGTGGAATCAATCTGTCGCAAGTATCTGGAACTTCGTTACGCGCTGATGCCCTACCTCTATTCCGCTGTGGAGCAGGCGCACAGGACGGGGATGCCGTTGATGCGGGCGTTGTGGTTGGCGTGGCCCAAGGATGAAAAGGCGGCTCTGATCACAGACGAGTATTTATGGGGCGATCACTTTCTGGTGGCGCCGGTACTCGAGTCGGGTGCGACGCGGAGGAAGACGTATCTTCCCGAAGGCGCGTGGTGGGATTTCTGGAGCGATGAGAAGATGCAAGGCGGCGTCGAGATTGAACGCACCGTGGATCTTTCGACGATTCCGTTGTATGTGCGCGCGGGGGCGATTGTTCCGATGGGACCGGTGCGCCAGTATGCGATGGAGCCGAGCGAGGAGCCGCTGACGCTGCGGGTGTATCCGGGAGCGGATGGACGCTGCAGTTGGTATGAAGACGATGGGATCAGCTTCGCGTATCGGAAAGGTCAACTGACGAGGATCGAGTGCACCTGGCAGGATGGGGCGCGCCGGTTGACGCTGGCGCCGGCTGAGGGGAACATGCCGACTCATCAGAGGGCGGTACGCATCCAGGCGATGGATACGGGTGCGACGAAGACGGTGTCGCTTCCGAATCGCACCGTTGTGGTGGAGTTGTAGCGTAAGTTCTCTGCAGTAAGTGAGCTGCACCCATAGCATTAATGACCCATTGACACGGCACACGCACCGACTTAGGTTCTGAGAAAACGCTTTCTTAGGAACGAACAGGTGGGTGTCACAATGGCAAACGGAATCGACCGCAGGACCTTTCTGAAGGCTGCGAGCGTGGGTGCGGCGGGCATTGTTACAACGAGTTCTTTGCCGGCGCTGGCGGACGAAGGAAAGGGCTCGGTTGCTGTGAGCACCCCGCTGGCGACCGTTGCTTATGGGGATGTGGAGCTGCATGACGGGCCGATGAAGCGCCAGTTTGAAGAGAATCATGCACGCTTTCTGCATCTCGATGAAGATCGCATGCTGAAAGTTTTTCGGCAGGTTGCGGGGCTGCCCGCGCCCGGCGAAGACATGGGAGGTTGGTACGACCTTACCGGGTTCAGCCTGGAGAAGAACGATTTTCATGGATTTATCGCGGGCCACTCGTTTGGGCAATATCTGTCAGGGCTCGCGCGCTCGTATGCCGTGACGGGGTCAGACGAAACGCGCGCCAAGATCAATCGCCTCGTGAAGGGATACGGCGAGACGCTCGATGCCAAGGCCACGTTCTTTGTCGACTATCGCCTTCCGGCTTACACCTACGACAAGTTGTCGTGCGGCTTGATCGATGCGCACGAGTTTGCGCACGATCCCCTGGCGATGGAGATTCACGAAAGGCTGACGCGTGCAATCAGCAGCTATCTGCCGGAGAAGGCGTTGTCGCGCGCAGAGCAGCGGGCAAGGCCGCATAAGACCACGGCGTACACGTGGGATGAAACCTACACCCTGCCGGAAAATCTTTTTCTTGCGTACCAGCGGAGCGGCAAGCCGCTTTACCTGGAGATGGCGAAGAAGTTTCTGGAGGATGATACCTATTTCAATCCTCTTGCCGCGGGGAACAACGTGCTTCCTTTTAAGCACGCGTACAGCCATGTGAACGCATTCAATTCTGCGATGCAGGCGTACATCACCCTGGGCAGCGAGAAGCATTTGCGCGCAGCGGCGAACGGCTTCGACATGCTGCAGAAGACGCAGAGTTTCGCGACCGGAGGCTGGGGTCCGAATGAAGGGTTCGGCGAGCCGGGCGTGGGGCAACTGGGCGACAGCCTGGCACTGACGCACGCGAGTTTCGAGACGCCTTGCGGAGCTTATGGGCACTTCAAGATCACGCGCAACCTTTTGCGGGTGACCAAGGACGCGCGCTATGGCGACAGCATGGAGCGGGTGCTCTACAACACGATTCTCGGCGCTTGGCCGATCCAGGCGGACGGAACTTCGTTCTACTATTCGGACTACGCGAACACGGGACAGAAGGCCTGGTACAAGGACAAGTGGCCCTGCTGCTCGGGAACGTTTCCGCAGCTTGCCGCGGACTACCACATCAGCACCTATTTGCGTGCCCCCGATGGCATGTATGTGAACCTGTTTACGCCGTCGCGTGTGCAGTGGACCGAAGGCGGCACGAAGCTGGCGCTGACGCAGGTGACGAGGTATCCCTTCGACAACAAAATCGAGATGCACGTTTCGTCTTCAGAGGCGCATGAGAGCACGATCTACGTGCGCATTCCGGTGTGGGCGACACCCAATCCCATGGTGATGGTGAACGGCAACCGGGTTGCGGACGCAGTGGAGCCGGGAAGCTTTGCGGCGTTGCGCAGGACCTGGAAGGAGGGCGATCGCATCGAGATCGATCTGCCGATGCCGCTGCGGCTGGAAGCGGTGGATGCGAATCATCCGAATCTTGTCGCGCTGGTGCAAGGGCCGGTGGTGTTGATGGCAGTGGCCGCGATGCAGCCCACGTTCGACGCGCCGTCTTTGTTGCGAGCCAAGGCGCTGCACAACGCGGCTGGAGACTGGAGTGCGATGTCGGCGGATGGCGGGCAGGTTGTGCTGCGGCCGTTTATGTCGATTGACAAGGAGAGTTACAGCACCTACGTGCGCCTGAAGAGCTGAGCAGCTTTTGCGGGCGGGCCCCGGCGCTCTGTCTGGTCTGTGCGGCGACGTGTGCGTACTGGCTCTGAGCTCACGGCAAGGAGGAGCTATGACCATGATGAATCGAAAGGAATTTGTGCGGGACTGCGTCGCTGCCGTGGGCGCGGCGGGATTCTGTTGTGCAGGAAAGACTCATGAGGCCATGGCTGCCGAAGTTGCCTCTGCAACCTGCAATGCGAAGGAACTGGAGGATGTGAGCGGCCGGGCCGATGCTGCCAAGCTTCGCTTCTCAAAGCTGGTGGAGATTCTCGAGACACGTTTGCCGGAGCAGGAGCGCAAGCAGGTCTTTCATGCGCTGGGGGGCAAGTGTGCCGACACCTACCGTGCCGACCTGATCGACCGCTACAAAGGGAACATCCGTGGCTTTCTTGAAGAGGGCCGGCAGCATTGGAAGGCCGAAGCGGACTACGACGAAGCCAAGGGCACGATCCGCATCGTCGACAAGGGGCCTTCGTGCAGCTGTCCGATGGTGAAGATCGGCGTGACGCCGGGAAGCTTTTGCGATTGCACGTTGGGATGGCAGGAGGAAGCGTACGGAGAAATTCTCGGACGACCGGTCAAGGCGGAGCTGGAGGAGTCGATACTTCGCGGCGGCAAAAGATGCGTCTACAGGATCAGGGTGGTCTGAGCAGACTCGCGGGCTGAGCTGAAGGTTGGTTTCTCTGCGTGGATGTTATTTTGAACCGGGATCGCCCTCGACGAGCTTGTAGCGAAACTGTTCGCGCTCATCGTGTGTTGCCTGTTGACGGAGCGCGGCGAGTTGCTTGAGCAGCGGAGGAATCTCTCCGTTCTTATCCGATTTTCTGAGTGCCTGGATGAGGTGGTAGAGGGCGGTCTGATCTTTCGGATCGATCTCGAGAGCTTTTCTGCATTGTTCGGCAGCTTCGGGAAATTGTCCATTTTGCAGGTAGAGTTTTGCGAGCACACTGCGGGCCGGCCCGAGTGCGGGGCGGAGCTTGACTGCCTGTTGTGCTGAGCGCAGCGCTTCTTTGAACTCCGCGCTGCCTGGATCCGGTCCTTGTTCGGCGAGGATATCGGCCCGCAGGTAGAGCAGCAGAGGATCGTTGGGCTTCAGCGCAAGCTTCTCTTCCACTCCTGCGAGAGCATGCGTGAGGTCATTCTGCTGCACGGCGGCAAGTCCCTGGGCCGCGGCGCTCAACGATTGGCTCGGATCGAGTTCGTATGCTTTGTCGAAGTCGGCCTGTGCCTTCTCATACTCTGCCAACTGGACGTAGAGGACGCCTCGCGCGAAGTAGAGTTGAGCCGCTTTGGGCTGGAGGTTGATTCCTTCGTTGACGGCATTGATGCCCACCTGGAAGGACTGATGGGTGGCGGAGAGCGCGGCGAAGTCGACGTAGAGGCGGACGTTCTGCGGATCGAGCAAAATAGCCTGGCGTAATGTGTCGACAGCTTTTTCGGTGACGTGCGCGTTTTCGTAGGCGGCGGAAGCGAGTTCCAATGTGGCTGCATCGGGTGTCGCGCCGAGCAGGGGTGTGAGTGTGTCGATGGCCTGCTCGGGCTGGCTTGCCATGAGCTGGACTGAAGCGAGCACGAGGCGTTCGCGCGGGTCGTCGGGATCGAGGGCCAGAGACTGATGAAACACTTCTGTCGCGCGATCGAAGCGGCGCAGCTTGACGAGGCAGGTGCCGTAGGCGTGCAGAGCCGGGGCCCGGGATTCAAACAGGGCGGCCGCTTTCTCGAAATGGGGGACGGCGGCATCGCAATCGTCCTTCTGATAGTCGAGCACCGCGAGCATGCCGTGGCTTGTGAGGTCGTTGGGATGGAGGCGGAGGAGACGTTCAAGAATGGGGATGCCGTCGACGCTTGCGTTGTCGAAGTCGATCTTGGCTACGCCTTGCAGTGCCGGGATGTCGTCGGGAGACAGCTTGAGGGCATGGTTGAAGGCGCCCAGGGCGTCGTGCTGATTGCCCAGGCCGTTGTAGGCAACACCCTGCATGGTCCACAGCTCGGCATTGAGGGGATATTGCTGCAGCGCGCTGTGAAGCATTTGAAGAGCGGGTGCGTACTGTTCGTCGCGGAGAGCGGCAGCGATTTGGGGCACACGATCCTGGCCCGGCTGTGCGATGGCAGGGGAAGGCGAAAACAGGGGGACTGCGACGCAAAGGAAAGCTGCGCAGCGGCGGAGAGGAGAAAGGTCCATGCGGTATTTGAGGAGAGCGGGCAGGATGCGGTGAGCGCGCGTGCGACTGGTTAAGGATCAAGAGAATTGTAAGGCTCGTTGGCTGGTGGTGACTTTACAGGGCAAAAAAGCATGGCCGGCGCATCAGGAGCGCACCGGCCATGCTTCTTTATCGGGTGTGGAGGCCCGTGTTAGAAGGAGAATCTTCCACCCAATTGCCAGAATCTCGGTTCGTGTGACCCGGTAGCAGCACCGAAGCTTCCATCGGGGAAATTGGTGTCGACGTTGGCGTAGTTTGCCCGGTTAAAGAGGTTGAAGAACTCGAACCGGATCTGGAAGTTGACGTGTTCGGTGATCGGAGTGTCTTTGTAGACGTTGGTATTGGTCTCAAAGAAGTTCGGTCCGCGGAACTGCATCGGTTTTTCGTTGCCTTCTTGTCCGAAAGCCGGGGCCGCGAAATTGGACTTGGGAACGGCGCCCGTCAGCCACGACTTATTGCTGGTTGACTGGTGGTAGGTTTGCACGTCTGGATAGTCGAGGTTGTCGCCGTCCGCGTTGTAGTCGCCGCTGAAGGGCTGCAGGCCGACGGCTGGATTGGCAGCCGAAGGACAGGCAGGTGCGCCGGCTGCGGTGTTTTGGCAGATCGGAGCGAACCCATTGAAGTTGTTTGCGGTGAACGGGTATCCGGATTGGAAGACCGTGGTGCCGCTCAGGCCCCATCCTCCGGTTGCCGCGCCGGCAAATCCCCTGCCGTCGTTGAGCCCTTTGAGCGAGTAGTTCCAACTGAGGGAGACGCGGTTGGGTACGTCGAAGATGGATGGTGCGTAGTATTGGCCCGGGTTATCAGGAGATGGATACGCGAGGCCGTCATCTTTCGAACTGGAGTGTGTGTACGAGCCGTCGATGAAGCCGCGCGAGAAGCGTCCACGCACGTCGACGAAGACGCCGTTGTAGTTGGCGTAGCGATCGTTGTCGGCGTAGTTGATGGCGCCGAAGCTGGAGTTGAGTCCGCTGCGTACGAGGCTTTCGTGCGCAATCAGGTCACCGGGCACCACGTTAATGTCGACGCCGTAGGAAACATTGCCGACCGAGTTGCCGTTGCCCACGATGTTCCACGAGTGCGAGCCGCTGTAGCCCACGGTGGCAGCGACTGTGCGGGTGAGTTTTCTTTCAACGCTGAGGGACCAGATGTCGGCCCATGGCGATTTAAGGAGCGGGTTGATGGCTCCGATCGGGAAGTTGCCGCCTACGCGTCCACCCTGCGAGTCGAGTCCGCCGGGGAACGTCGGGAAGGTAAAGCCGAAGGGCGGTTTGTTGCTGGTTCCCAAAGCGAAGATGGGAGGTGTGGGCGTACCCGCGGAGAAGGAAGCTTCAATCAGCCCTGGAGGGCTCCCGCGGAATTCTTCCTGAACGTTGGCGGACGTGAGCCAGTTGGCATAGAGGCCCCAACCGCCCTTGATTGCCCAATCGCCGTTGCCGGTTGGATCCCAGGCGAACCCGGCGCGCGGGCTCCAGAGATCGTTGACGGAGTGGAGAAGAGCGTTCTGTGTCGGCTTGGCGTATCCATTGGAGATTTGTTGCTGCTTGGTATCGCCGGTGCCGAGGTAGAAGTTGCCGAAGACGGTGGAGGCGCTCTTCGACCATGGATTGCCGCTGTCGTCGTAACGCAGGCCGAGGGTCAGCGTCAGGTTCTTTCTGGCCTTCCAGGTATCTTCTACAAAGAGGCCGAAGGTGCGGGCTGCCGCGTCCCAGTTCCACAGCTGCTGGGTGCCGGTGTTGGGGTTGTACATGATGCCGTTCTCATTGGTCGGGGCATCCTGTGCGAGCTTAAGCAGGTTGTCAAAAGCGAATTTTGGCTGCGACCACGGACCCTGGAAGGGTTCGACGTCGTCTCCGTACCAGCCCTCATAGCCAAATTTCAGCGTGTGGGTGCCGCGCACATGGGTGAGCACGTCGCGCCAGTGGTAGTTGTGCTGGATGAAGTCGCCTTGTGCGAAGCCTACGCCGTAGGCCTGGCCGCCATCGGCGTTGATGCCGTTGACTGAGATCGAAGGCACCGTGTAGTCCTTGGCGCCGCTGCCCAAGACGCCTTCAACGCGGCTCTGGCCTGCGGTGACTTCGTTCAAGGTATTCAGGGAGAAGGTGTGGGTCCATGAAGCCTGCCCGGCAACCTGCCAGGTATGGTTCAAGGCCGAGAATTGCGGCATCGGAGATGCTGCGCCTGTTTCGAGCAGGGTGCGGAAGAGGCTGACGTAGATACGATCATTCCTAAAGCCCTGATCGATGCGTGCGAAGTACTGTGTGCCGTTTCTGATTTGTGTCGCGCCGAAGGAGCCGATGTCGATCATGGGTAGATCGCACGGGACGCCATTCTGGCCCGCGGTTGTGCCGCAGCCACCGGCTCCGCTGCCGAAGACATCGGTGGATGTCTGCTGCACGCTGATAGCGCCGATGCCCGAAGGCGAGTAGGTCTGAAGCACGTGTGTGCCTACGGTGTTGGGATTGGCCGTTGCAGCCCAGGAGATGAACTGGGGATCCGCGAATGTCACCGATCCGCCCGCGCTCGCCGAAGACCGCAGTGGTTCCACTGCGAAGTAGAAGAAGCTATTGTGGTGCGGGAAGATGGGGCCGCCGACGGCAAAGTCCATGTTGTTGGAGTGGAACGGCTGGTAGGGGTAGCCGACGAAATGCTGACTGGCGAACATGCCCTGGTAGTTGAACCAGTCCGATGCGGAACCGTGGAATCCATCAGTACCCGACTTGGTTGTAAAGATGGTCTGCAGGCCGCCTGCACGGCTGTGTTCCACCGAGAAGGTATTGACCTGAATGCTGGTTTCCTGGATGGAGTCGGGCTGGGGGGTCAGGTTCAACACGCCCTGCCGGATTCCACTGGTGACGTCGAGGCCATCGATGACGTATTGATTGTTGTTCTGGCCCTGACCGTTGGCACTGGCGTCCACTTGTTCTTCAGTGGAGTAATTGTCCACGCCGGATGCCGGACTTCCGGAGGTGCTGGTTCCAAGGCCCGAAACGCCTGGCGCCATGGTGATGAGGGTGACGAGATTGCGCCCGACGATCGGCAGCTCGGTCACGCCCTTGTTATCCAAGGTGAGCTGGTTGCGACTGTCTGCGGTGTCGACGATCGCCGCTTCGGTGGTGACGACCACGGACTCTGTGGCGGAGCCGACCTTCAGCGCGATTGGAACGTTGAGGTTCTGTTCAGTGAGAAGCGTGACGGCTGCTTCAGATTTGGAAAAGCCCGTGGCTTCGACGGAGATCTTGTAGTCCCCCGGAGCGAGACTCACGAAGCGGTAGTTGCCAGAGGGATCCGAAGTCGCGGTCTGTTTGACTCCTGTTCCGGTGTTGATAAGGACGATCTGCGCTTTGGCCACTCCTGCCCCGGATGTATCTTGAATGACGCCCTGGATGTTCGCCGTGAATTGCGCAAAGGCGGGAACACTCCAAAGTGCTAACAAAGAACACATCAGGGCGGCAATGAAAGCCGCTCTACGTTGTGCCATTGACTCCTCCTGAAAGAATCCCGGGCGGTAAGCCTTTTCGTTGCTTGTCAGAAAACGTTTCCCCGGGGATTCAGTACAGCTTGTAGGGGATTGATTGAAGAACTGTCAATGGGTTCTATGTACCATCGCCGTAAGTTATGGAAAGCGAACGAACTCCTAACGTTTCCAGCCTCGATTGGGCACGATTCCGGTGCTTTCGCGGATGGTTACCAATTGATTTGCGGCTACTTGCGGCACATGCTCGTGCAGGCCGCTGGGCCAGTAAATATCCAGTGCTATCTCAGTGGCCGCGCCTAAGCCAAAATGCAGGCGCGGATCGTTGCAGGAGTAGTAACTGGACTGACTGACCAGAGCCTGAGCCTGGATTTTGTTTCCATAATGCGCGATAACTCGAGCGCCGATGGCGCTTCGATTCGATTTCACTCCTTCTAGCCGGATCTTGAGCCAGTTTTGCTTGCCTTGAAGGTCGTTGCGCAGGAGGGAGGGTGGCTCGTTCATGTTGACGATGAGTACGTCGATGTCGCCGTCGTTGTCGAAGTCGCCGAAGGCGCAGCCACGGCTGCTATGCATTGCAGTGATGCCATCGCCGCCCTGCGAATCGAGCTCCTCAAACGTGCCGTTGCCGAGGTTGCGAAACAGAACGCGGGGAGTTTTGTAGGGATACTGGGGCAGAGTCTTTTCGACCTCGGGATACACACTGCCGGTTACAAAAAGCACATCGGGATTTCCGTCGTTGTCTAAGTCGACCATTCCCGCGCCCCAGCTTGTGAAGCGAGTTTCTACGCCTGTCTTCGCGGCGCGTGTGACTTCATCGAAGTTTCCTTTTCCGTCATTCCGATAGAGGCCGCTGGTGTCACTGACAAAGTGGGTCTTGAATAGGTCGAGGTGTCCGTCGAGGTTATAGTCTCCAATGCCGACACCCATTCCAGCCTGTTCCATTCCATCGTCACTCAGGGCCACGCCGCGGGTGACGCCTTCTTCGCGAAACGTGCCGTCGTGATTGTTCATAAACAACAAGCTGGGCGTTGAGTCGCACGCGACGAAGATATCGGGCCATCCATCTTCGTCGAAGTCGGCAGCAACGACGGTCATTCCATAGCTGTCGGTAGCTACGTCAATGCCAGCCTGCCTGGTGACATCGGTGAAGGTGCCGTTGCCATTGTTGCGATAGAGAGAGTGTCGTCCTGTGGGCAGGCCGCGCGGCCCGCAGTTCACCGGGACACCTTTCCAATTGCACGTAGATTTCTCGCCGGGGACAGGGGCGTGCTCGAACGAGAAGCGTATGTAGTTCGACACAAAAAGATCGAGGTGACCATCGCGGTTGTAATCCACGAAAGCACATCCTGCGCCCCATCGTGCGGGGCCTGTATCCAGGAGGCCGGCCTCTTTTGTCACGTCGGTAAATGTACCGTTGCCGTTATTCCGGTAGAGGCGGTTCTGACCGAAGTAGGTGCAGTAGATATCGTCGAAGCCGTCATTGTTGTAGTCGCCGACGCAGACTCCGTTGGCCCAACCCACGGCTTTCAATCCCGCCTGCTGCGTGACATCGGTGAATGTGCCGTCGCGGTTGTTCTTGTAGAGGCGGTTGGTGGCTTCGGGAGAATCGCCTTCAAGCCGGGTGCCGGAGAGGATGAAGATATCCATCCATCCGTCGTTGTCGTAATCGATGAAGGCGCAGCCGCAACCATTGGCTTCCATGATGTATTTTTTGGAGTCGATGCCGCCGTAAATGGTTGGGAAATGGAGGCCTGCGTCTTTTGCGATATCGGTGAAGTGCGCATTGAAGGGGCGACCGGAGGGGGCAGGTTTGGGTTGGGCGGCGATGGTTCGCGAGGCGATTCCCTGCTCCTGGCCGATGAGTTGCCGGGCGGAAGCGCATAGGGAGAGGAGAACGAAGGAGCGTCGGCTGATGGTCATCGAAAGTCGCTTCTCATTATGGGTGGTTCAGAAGGTCCGCGTAAAGGTTTACCGGAAAAACGGGGTGCAGCTACCGGGCGGGTTCGGGAGGCGCAATTACGAGCTTGTAGCGATTGCGTTCGCCTTCTTGCCGGGTGGCTTGCTGCCGGGCCTTGGCAAGGCGTTTGAGCAAGTCTGGAATTTCGGCCTGGCTGTTAGTTTTACGGAGCGCGATGACGAGGTGATAGAGGGCGCTTTGATCGGAGGGGTCCTTTTCGAGGACGATCCGACATTCTTTGGCGGCGAGCTCATTCTGGCTGGAGTCGAGGTAGTACTTTGCGAGCACGTTATGCGCCGCGGTCAGCGAGGGCTGCAGCGTGACCGCCTTTTTGGCGGAATCGAGACCTTGCTGAAATTCAGCGGAGCCGGGTTCGGGAGATTTCTGCGACAGGATTGCGGCCTGGAGGTACCAGAGGAACGCCTCTCCGGGCTGCTTGACGAGTTTGGCTCGTACGGTCGCAAGCGCCCGGGACGGATCGCTTTGGTTCTGCTCTTCGGCGAGCATGCTTTGTGCGGCTCCGTTCATGCCTTGCTTTGGATCCAATGCCTCTGCCCGCTCGAAGTCGGCGCCAGCCTTTTCGTAGTCGGCAAGCTGAACGTAGAGAACGCCTCGGGCCAGGTAGAGAGGGGCGGCGTTTGGCTGGAGCTTGAGTCCGGAGTCGATCATTTCGACGCCGGTTTGGAATGATTGATGGTCCATCGCGATCTCAGCGAAGTCGACATAGAGAGCGACCTGCCGGGGATCTTTGACGATGGCATCGCGCAGAGTTTTGACCGCGCTGGGCGTATCTTTGTTGGCCTCGTAGGCCGCGGCCGCGAGGCGCAACGTGCTCACGTCAGGAGCCGAGTCGAGCAGGGGCTGCAGCGTGGCGAGAGCGTCCTGCGGTTTTCCGGTGGCGAGCTGGACTGCGGCGAGGCCTCGGCGCGACTGAGGGTCCTCAGGCTGTTTTGCGACGAGCTGTTGAAAGACTTCGATCGCCTTGTCGGTCTGATTCAGCTTGAGGAGGCAGGCGCCGTATCCCTGGAGGGCGAACGGTTGGGTATCGAGAAGATGCTCGCCGGCAACGTAGTGTTCGACCGCGGTGGCGCAATCACCGTTCTTTTCGGCCAAGACAGTCAACATGGCATTCGAGGTGACGTCGTCCGGGCGCAATTTGAGAACGTGCTGGAGGAGCGGAATCGCTTCGGCGCTGCCAGCCTCGTATTCGATCTGGGCGGCTCCTTCAAGGGCGGGCAGATAGTCCGGAGCAATCCGGATGGCGTGCTTGTATGAGGCAAGCGCAGATTTGGAATCGTTCTCTCCGGCGTAAGCGAGACCCTGGAACATCCATAGCTGGGGATTGTTGGGAGAGCTTTGAAGGGCAGACTGCACGGACTGCAGCGCCTTGGCAAAGTCTCTCTCTTGCAGGGCCGAAGTGATGGCCTGCACGCGCTCGTTTGGCGTTTGCCCGAACATTCCCGCTTGCAGGAAAAGAAGGAGCAGGGCCCATTGAATTCTGCCTGCAACAGAATCCGTTTTCATGGCCTCGCGTGCCTCTCTTTCATGGTGACTCCATGTGCAACAGGAACGACTGAAGCCGGGTATGAACCGCCCGACAATTTGCAACGCCAGGCGGGTACCAGTGTAGCGCGGGCCGGGCGTCTCTTTCCTCATGGCTGTGTGCGCGCAGGGGCACACGCTTTGATGGCGTCGTCGACATCCTTATCCGGGCTCGAAGCGAGAAGCTTCTGGCCATACGCGACGATCTCTTTGCAGTTGGAACTTGCGAGAGCGGCTGTGAATTGTTGTCGATCGTAGGACTGCAACTCGAACGTGATCTCCATGTCTTCCGGGCTGGGAACCAGGGGATCGATTTCGTGCGCCTGTTGGAGATGTTTTCTCGCCTCCGCGGTATTTCCCTCGACCATGAGCGCGGCGCCGAGGCTGTTCAGTGCTGCTGCATTGCGTGGGTCGATTTCAAGAACGTTTCTCCATTCCGCAATGGCGAGGTCGAGTTTGCCCTGTGCGGCGAGTTCAGACGCGTGATCGAGGAGGCGGTAAGATTCGGCGGCCGGCACATCGATTTTGATCAATCCACCGGCAGGTATATTCAAGAATTCGGGAATGTTGACGGCGCGATTCGCTGCGGTCGCATTGTCGATCAAGATGGCCGGACTGGCGTTGCCCTCTGTATCCAAATGTGTGAGAAGCATCTGCGTGTAGGGCGAGCGGCTCTTGGAGGAGAAAACCAACCAATGGCCATTGGGCGAAAAGCTGTGCCACGAGTTCATGAGAGAGGTGTTGCAACGGAGGCGGCGGGCTGCTCCGCCGTTGAAGGGAACGATATAAAGCTGGCTGTCCGGGCGCATCAACTCCGCGTTACGGCTCTGGACGAAGACGATCCAGCGGCCATCGGGAGAGACCTTTGGAAAGCTGTTGCTCATGCCGTTGTGGGAGGCTCCGGCGATCGGTGTTGGAACGCCGCCCTTGCCGCCGTTGAAGGGAATTCGATAGAGGTCGTACTTGATTTGGGTTTCTTCTGGGTCGTTGGCGTGCCGGGGCACATCCTGGTCGGGCGACTCAGGTGCGCGGGCTTCAGCGCGGGCAAAGACTACGAACTTGCCGTCGGGGCTCCATACCGCGTTGGTTTGCACGAAGCGTTCATCGTCGGCCCCGGGCAAAGGCTGCTTCTTTCCTGTTGTTCGGTCGTACCAGGCCAGGATTCCCCGGGTGGGATAAAAGACCTGGAGAAACCGGTAGTCCTGGAAGTTGACGAGATAGTAGCTTCTGGCGAGTTGGGCGCGCAGATCGCGCAACATGGTCACCACGTATCTCCCGTCGGGAGAAACCTGAGACATGAAGCCGATTCTGGAGGGGGAGGCCGTGCTGTCTTTGATGGAACTCCAGGAGAGGACGTCTTGCTTGCGCAGAGACATTTGCGGCTTGATGGTCGCCAGCGCGTAGAGCCCCTTGTCGTTTGCAGGCCCGTCGATGTCCATTCCGAAGGTCTTTCCATCGAGTGAGAAGGAATGGCAATTGGCGCAGGTGTGCATGCCGGTGAGCAGCAAGCGGCTGGCGGGTTGACCGATATCGCGCAGGCGCCAGGCGAGGAGAGGCAGGTCTTGTTTGGCGAGCGGCTGGATCACGCCCTTTTCTCCTTTGGACGGGATTAACGGCACGTCGCGATAGAAGATCGGCGCGCCTACTGGATCCTGGGAGGTCTCGATGGCCACGCCGCCGCGCGAGACCGCAATGCGCGAAGTCTCGTTCTGCATTCCCGTGATCTCGACTGTGGCGCGATGTTCTTTTGAGTGCAGCTTGATTGCCTGCCAGGCCCGTGTGGACGGAGTCCAGGTATGTGCGGTGGCTTGCCGCGGCGTGAGCGTGGGCAGTTCATTGCTGGGAGAAACGCAGCGTGGGTCGATTACGCCGATGGTGGGGCGTGCGCCGGGGGACTCGAAGTGCATCGCGGGCGCGCCGTCGCTGAAGGACACGTCGATTGTCCACACAGCGGCGGCAGTCGATTCGTCATGCCAGATGAAGGTTGGAGGGGTGATCTCTGGCGGGAAGATGGATGCGTCTTCGGGATAGTCGACGGTGATCGCTGAGCCGGCCGTAGTCTGCGCGACAGCGCTGTGTCGCAGGGGGTGGATGGCACTGCAGGCGAGGATCACCGCTGTGACGATTGCCGGAAATGCGTTGATCTTATGCATGGCATTCTGCCTGTGACGAGAGCCGATTCGTTGTTCAACGCAACTTGCCTGGGTTTCATCTGCAACGCTTCTTTGCGTCGTCGATGGTTGCGGCCTCCTGCTCGTGAGCGGGCTTCGTCTGCCGCTTTGCTGCGCAGGATGAATGTGCGCGCGTCGTATGCATCCTGCGCACTAAGCCCCGCCGTATAATTGCCCGACAGTTTGCTGCGCGAAGAACAAGTACACGAACGCCCTACGGGTGTATGCATGGGACAAATGACCCACGCGCGTGGAAGATGGTGCGGTTGATGGAAATCGCGCAGCTGTTCGACACGGCTACGGACCGCACAAGAGGACGCCAGGTGATGATGAGGCGGAACGATTATCGCTGGGATCGCCGCGTTCTGCTGTGCCTGCCTTCACAGTTGTTTGCGGGTGGGTTGGCCCTGGTCGCGCTTTGTTGTGCGGGCTGCAAGCGGGAGCCACTGACGGTGGCGGTGATTCCGCGGACGTGCGGGACGGCGCTGTGGGAGCCGGAACATGCCGGCGCTGCGGCCGCGGCTCGTTCCGCGGGCCTGAGTGTCTACTGGAACGCGCCAATGCGGGATGACGACACGCAGACGCAAATCTCCCTGATCGAGAAGTCGGTGGAGCGAGGGATGGGCGGCATCATTGTTTCGCCGATCCAAACGCTGCCGATGCGAACGCCGATCCGCCGAGTTCTGGCGCAGGGTGTTCCGGTGGTGGTGATCGACACGGAACTCGGCATTCCGGCGGGACCCAAACTCGGTTACGTCTTGAACGACGAGCACGCGGGCGGACGGATCGCCGCGCGCCGCGTGGGGCTGATTCTTGGAGGCAAAGGAAGTGTCGCCATTGTTGGAATCCAGCCGGAGCTGAACGGCAACACGGTGCGCGAGCGGAGCTTTGAGGAGACCCTGAACAGGGAATTTCCGGAGATCCACATTGTGGCGCGCAGGCTGGGCCTTTCAAGTGTGCCGCAGGAGCAGCACAACGCGGAAGGACTTCTGGCCGGCGGCAAATCACTCGATGCCATTGTGGCGTTGTCGCTGGCGGCAACGCGCGGAACGTATTACGCGCTGGCAGAATTCGGCAAGGTGCACACGATCAAGCTGGTGGGATTCGACCAGGACCTGATTCCGCCGATTCGAGACGGCGGCATTGACTCCGTGGTTGTGCAGAATACTTTTGCGATGGGGCGCATTGCGATGGAGCTCATGGATCATGAGATTCACGATGTGGCCGGACCGAGGGAGTTCAGTACCGAGCCTGTTTTGATGACGCGCGAGAATGTTGATTCGACGGAGATTCGACAGATCGAGACCATGTCGTGGTGGTCGCCGGAATGAACAGGACTGGAACAAAACGGTCTGTCGTTCTTGTGCTGCTTGCCGTGGCAGGGATTGCCATGGTGGCGGGGGCAGTCTTCGCGTACCGATCGATCGCCGAGAAGGAACCCATGCAGCATCAGGCGATCTCACTTGAGAAGCAGGATGCGTGGCAAGCCTTTGGCGGCACATGGCAGTATCTTGGCGGCGTGATGACCAATAACTCCGATGAGCGGGGGGCCAAGCTGATGACTGGCCCAGGCTATTGGACGAATTACTCGGTCGAAGCGGACGTGCTGCTGCTGGGGCAGTATGGCGATGCAGGGTTGATTATTCGCGCGAGTGACGAAGAGACAGGGGTGGATGCGTATCACGGGTACATGGCTGGTTTGCGCGATCTCGACAACACCTTGATGATGGGGCGGGCCGATTATGGATGGCGCGAGTATGCAGCGATGGCCGTGTCTCCGCGCGTGTTTGCGGGGCAGTGGTATCACATCAAGTTTCTGGCGTTCG
The DNA here is from genome assembly GCA_036267935.1 of Occallatibacter sp. Taxonomy (GTDB): domain Bacteria; phylum Acidobacteriota; class Terriglobia; order Terriglobales; family Acidobacteriaceae; genus Telmatobacter. The sequence continues at coordinate 56,084 of DATAVC010000012.1, forward strand.
ATTGCGATTTTGCAGTCAGCGCGACGTCGCACGAGGGCAAGACCACCACCCTTGCGATTCGTGATCCAGGGTGCATCAAGGCGGGGCGATTTGGCCTGAAGTCGTACAACACGGGTGCACAGTGGAGAAATGTCGAGACTCGGCCGGCGACGCAAAGCGATCTGCGGGCGATGATTGGCAACCTGCAGCCTGAATTGGCGGTGCCGAGTCAGCTGCCGTCGGGAATGGAACCTGCGACGCGCGATCGGTATCTGGAACCGATCGAGCGCGATTTGCAAGCTCACCGTTCGGCGGTGAATGCGGAGGCCATCAGCGGACTGCGTGTCTTGTCTCCCGATGCATCGAGCTCGGTGACGGTGCAGGGGGTTGTGACGCTTACGTCGCCGATGCTTTACCTGCAGGATTCGACAGGCGGGATTGCGATTTCGAGCAGTCATCCGCATGCCCCTCTGCAGATAGGAGATGAAATCGAAGCGAAGGGGGATGCGACGCTGCACGATTTCAGCTCGGAGATGAGGAACGCGGATATCCACCTGCTGTGGTCGCATACGCCGGTTTCTCCGGTTGCGGTGGCCGCATCGCAGGCAGCGACGGGAACGTTCGATGCGCAGTATGTCGAGGTGCAGGGCAGGCTTGAAGACGTGCACGAGGACAGCGATGGCGCCGAGACTTTGACACTCGAAGATGGAAGCCAGTCGTTTGTTGCCATCGTGAATGGGCTTGGCCGGTCGCCTCAACTCAGAACGCTGAAGAAGAAGAGCACGCTGCGCCTGCGCGGGATCTGCGTGACTGATTCGAAGTACACGCATGATTTGACGGCGTTCGCGCTGCTGCTTCCGTCGTCAGAGGATATTGAAGTGGCGGAAGGACCGCCGTGGTGGAGTCCGGCACACATTTTTGGACTTGTGCTGTGCATGCTGCTTCTTTCGTTTGCCGGGATGATGGGATTCTTTCTGGTGGAGCGCTGGCGCATGCAGGCGGTTCTCGACGAGCGCCAGCGGCTGGCCCACGAGATGCACGATACGCTTGCGCAAAGCTTTGCCGGCCTGGGTTTTCAGCTGCAGGCGATTCGCGACGATGTGAAGGACGGACTGGACATCACGCCGCAGCTTGCGATGGCGCAGGACATGGTGCGTACCAGTCACGAGGAGGCCCGGCGGAGTATTTCGGCATTGCGGCCGGAGCATCTCGAGTCGGTCGGGTTGTTGTCGGCGCTGGGAGAATGCGCGCATCGCATGATTTCGCAGTGTGCTTCGATTGAAATCGTCACGGTGAGTGAAGGAACCGCGCAGAATATTCCGTTGCGGGTGTCGGACACCTTGCTGCGCATCGGCTACGAAGCCATTGCGAATGCAATTCGTCATGCTCACTGTTCGCGGATCAAGATCGCGATTGTGTATCGACAATCGACGGTGGAGATGATTGTGGAAGACGATGGAGTGGGGTTCGTGGTCTCGAGCGACTCGGCTGGTTTTGGAATTCGAGGCATGCAGAAGCGGGCGGACAACATCTCTGCCCATTGCAGGATAGAAAGCGCACCGGGGCATGGGACGGCCGTGCATGTGCTTGTTCCATTGCCGCCTTCGTTTCTGCAGGCACTTTCACGCCGGTGGTTTATTCAAATGAGGAAGACCCATGTTGAACGCGTCAGGAGCTAAGACAGCTGCTCGGATTTTGATTGTCGACGATCATCCGGTGGTTCGCGCTGGATTGGTGTCGCTGCTGCGCAGACAACCCGGGGTAAAGATTGCCGGCGCGGCCCATTCGGGCGAAGAGGCGATGGAGGTTCTTGAACGCTGCCCTGTGGACGTGATGCTTTTGGACTTGCGGATGCCTATTGTGAGTGGGATTGATGTGCTGAATCTGTTGAAGACTCGCGACGGACAGACCAAGGCGATCATTCTCTCGAGCTACGAGTACGAAGAGGAGATTTACCAGGCGGTGAAGGCGGGAGCGCGAGGGTACCTTTCAAAGAATGCGCCGCGCGAAGAGATTCTGAACGCGATTGAGATTGTGGCTGCCGGGGGCACATATTTCCCTGAACGAATTCTTCACTGGATCGAGGAGCGGGAAGGCCGATCCGGATTGAGCGCCCGCGAGATCGAGATTCTCGAGATGGTTTCGCGAGGGCTGACCAATAAAGAGATTGCGCGAATTCTGCAGATCAGTCATTACACAGTGCGGAACCATATCAACCACATCAGCGCGAAGTTGCAGGTTGCGGATCGGACCGAAGCTGCGACGGTTGCGTTGCGTCAGGGGATCATCGGGGGCGGCTGAGGAGGGTGGCGGGAGTGATGCTGTCAAAAGCTGAAGCGGACGCCTTGGAAATCTGATCTGCGGCATACCGACAATCAAGTCTCCCGTTCAATGCGCCTCCGCAGCGGCAGCGGTCTCTTCTGCGCTGGGGCGACGCATGATGAAGGGCAATGGAGCGAGCAGCAGGACCACGGCAGCAGGGGAAGCAGAATCGTGCTTCCGTTGAGAACCATTCCAAGAATAAAACTGAACGACACCGCGGTGGCGAAGTCGCGATTTCTCAGCAAGCGAAGATCCATGATGGGATCTTCGTGCAGGAACTCGTTGATCACGAGCACAACGAGTGCCACGACGGAGATGGCGAGACAGACCGAAATCAGATTTGAAGAGAGCCAGTCATTCTGCTCACCCTTGTCGAGCACGAATTGCAGAAGCCCAACGCCAACTACGATGAGTCCCATTCCGAGGTAATCCACACGCCTGGTTGAGCGCTTCAGATTCCTGAGATAGACGGGATCTTGAACAACACGCTGTGTGAGCGCGAGCGAAACGATTCCGATAGGAACGTTGATGAAAAAAATCCAGTGCCAGTTGTAGTTATCCGTGATCCATCCGCCCAGTGTGGGTCCAATCGCCGGGGCCACGACGATCGCCATACCGTACATCGCGAACGCCATGCCTCGTTGTTTTGCTGAAAAGGTGTCGGCGAGGATTGCCTGTTCAGTGGGACCGAGCCCGCCGCCGCCAGCACCTTGCAGGACGCGGAAGAAGATCAACATGGGAAGGCTCGTTGCAAAGCCGCACATGAGTGAGCTTAGGGTGAAGGTTGCGACCGAAGCCATGTAGAAGTGCTTCCGAGTGCTTCAATCAATGTGCGAAGCATACTCTCATGCTGATATACGGTTGTCGATGTCTGCGAGTAACCGATCTTGACGTGCGGCCCCCACAACACTGGCGAAACATGACTGCCTCCATTTTCCGAATCGCTATCCGTCGCGCCAGCGACTTAGTTCAAACGCCGTTGTGTTCACTGACTTCCGCTGAGAGACTCTCCACGCGGCTGTATTGTCGCCTTCTCGGATAAGTGAATGGCTCTTCAATTGTTGATAACAGTCCAAACTGCATTTCCAAGCTGGTCAGATCTGGAAACGAGCATTGGCGATTACGTACTCATTGACGGCTCGATGTCGAGGAGTTACCTGCTTGGTTGCGGCCTTGGTCTTCTCCGCCGCTGCTTCGCCTGCGCACCCTTGAACCAGAGAAAGCCGATACCGACAAACGGAAGCAGAAAGAGCAGGAGATTCCAGCGGCCCAGCAGGGTCGGTGTCACAGGCACATCCGTGTCCGTCTCGCCATGCACCTGCGCACTGCTCAGCAGAATGCGAATGTGCCACGTCTCTTCTTTATCGAAGGGAACGACGGCCTTGTACTCGATTCTGTCCTTGAGTTCCTCGCGCCACGCGTCGTACGTCGCTTCGGCAAGCCGGTGGCTCACTGGCTGCACCGCCACCTGAACACGCAGATCCGGCGGAATGGCGCTGCCCTTCGGCGGATCGACGATCACAAAGAAGCTGCCCGTGCCGACGTCGGGATTGCTCCAGACCTCGATGCCCAGCGGTCCAATGTGGCGATTCTGCATGATCGGATACGGAGGGCCGATGTGTGCCCACGCGGGCGTTCCTCCGAGGAGTGTTGCCAGGGCGACCGCGCGCAAAACTTTTTCCATCGAGAGCCTGCTGTGTCGCATTCGATCGAAATCCATTCTTCTAACCGGCCATCATGGTTGCGCGCATATCCATGGGTTGCATCATCAGCCAGACAGAGGCTGCAAACAGAAGGACGCAGACCGTTCCCCATGGCAGGAAGGCGCGTACGGGCCGATCTTCGGCGTCGTCTTCGGCGAGCCTCCAGGCAATGAGCAGCGAACCCGCCAGTCCTAACAAGAGGAAGCCAAACTCGAGCGGCTCGACCACGGTCTTCGACAGACCGACCCATGTCCACTGCGGATCGCCAAGAATCGGCCAGCCCAGTTCGACCAGTGCATTCTGCGTGACAGGAACAATCGTGTAGAGGCCGGTGAAGAAGTGGTAGCCATAGTGGGCGAGCCACATGCCAAATCCGAGAGGCACGATGGAGTAGGTATAGCGAACGGCGAGAGAGAGCCATCCACTTTTGACGCCGGCCCATGCGCGGGTAATCCACGCCGCTGTTCCTAGAAGGAGGACGGGTTCGACGACGAGAAAGACGGCGAAGAGCAAACCGAGAATCGGGGCCGCCTGGCGAACTCCCAGGACCTGCTGGAGCCATGCCTCGACGGCATAGACGGGGCTCACCATGCCGAAGGCGTTCATCAGCGCGCCAAAGCAGAAGACGATGGTCAGGGCAGCAATGTCCTTGCGGCGCGAGAAGCGTCCAATACCGGATCGATGCGGATCGGTCATCAGTTCTTCTGCTGGTAGCCGGCTCAGAATCCCGACGTTGTCGTGGGGACACGCGTGTACGCAATCCAGGCAGAAGGTGCAGTCCATGTTGCCGACCTTTGCTGGCTGAAAGAGGGCAAGCTCGCATCCTCGTTGCAGGACCACGAGCGCGGAATCGGGCGCGCGCCGGCCGCGAATGCAGTCGTTTGTTGCACAAGAGCCGCAGACAGCGCGGTCCCGCACGGCAACTTCCAACGGGGAGGATGTGGACGCGACGAAGTTGAATTGGCCGATGGGGCACACGTACTTGCAGAACGCACCATGTTTGAACAGCCCGTCGACGACCAGGACCGAGACAAAATAGCCCACGATGATCCACGCCGTCAGCCAGGGCGACGACCAGAGGCTGAACAGCTCATAGAAAAACAGCACCAGCGCGATCAGAACGGCGGGGATCCATTTGTTGCGCAGCCGGCGTGGCCAGTCAAAGCGCGGCACGATCCATTTACGCATGAAATTGCGTACGAGCATGAACGGGCAAGCCATGCAGAAGAGATTGCCCGCGCACAAAAGAGCCAGCACCAGCGCGCCGCGAAAATGAACCCAGGTCAGTACCGTGGCAAGATTCTTCGGCGAGAGCGTCGGCCCCAGCAGTCCCTGAAGGATCATGACGACGCTTACCGCGAAGAGAGGAATCTGCAGAACGGTTCGGGAGTGCCGCCAGGAGAGGAACCAGCCGATCACGGGCACGCGCAGCAAATCGAAAGGGACTTCCGCCGAGAATCCCTCTTCCAGGTTCTCCTCGACAGGAGCTGAGATTCTGCTCACCGGGCCTGGACTCCCTTCACATCGACCTGGCGTTCAATGCGCCTCCCGTCTGCGAGCCGGATGTGGAGCAAGACCGCCCAGTCGCCCGGCATGTTGAAGTCGATTGCCGACCGGTAGGTTCCGGGAGAACTCTCCGCGGCGTCTCCAAAGACTGGCGCCATACCGGGATGCGTCATATCGCCTTCCACCTTGATGTGTGCGGACTTTACCGGTTCGCCTTGCGCGTTCGTCAGGTGGATCGTCACCGACTCCATTCCCTCGCGGACGGGAGTCGGCGCGATCTCTTCACGCATGGAGATATCCTGCGTTGTTGCGGTTCTGGCCCGGCATGCGGTCAATGCGAGTGCCGCAACGCAGGCCAGCGCCGGCAACGAACGTCGAAAGATCCAGGCCGCCGCACGGCGACCTGGGTTTACATCCATCTCCGAGGAGCCCAGCCTGCAACGGGAAGCTTTCCCTACGCAGCGCAACTCGCCTCGCCCGTCCCGTCTTTGTACCAGGAGCAGTTGCACTGTGCAGTGTAGGGCTCACCCTCCGGCGGAAACATATGGAAGTACATAGCAATCACCATTGGGATGAAGACCACCGAGTTGTAGAACAGGTGGAGTTGCACGCGCGGAATGATCAGCTGAATCACGCTGAAGGGCACCGGCTTTCCCCAGAAGTTATGGTGAATTGTCGCCTGCGTAATCAGCAGCAGATGCTCGATGTGATGCCAGAACTGAATCCAGAAAGCTACCATCCACCAGGTCCAGCTGCGACCGGTGAAGCCTTTGCGCAGAATCCAGATGCCAGCCAGCATGACAACGGCGTAGCCGTAGTGCAGAGTCTCCGACTTGATCAACTCCGGGTACCAGAGCCCGAGAATGCCGTTGGCTTTGGAAGCCGGCCAGCCCATCACCCAGATCTGGTAGGCCTGGGCGAGATGTTCTCCCCAGTGCGCGAGCACGATGACCATAAACAGCTGGAGGGCTCGCTCATGCCACCTGGTATTGAGCTTCTCGTAAAGGCCGGGATGGGACGATTGAGAAGCAACATGGCCGGATAGACCGGACGCGGATGCAGCCATAGTAGTTGACCTCCTGAAAACGAACTACCGAGGACTCGGGGACCCGACCACAGTAGCGAAGCCCTGTGCCGCTGTCCTCCATCTTTCGGTGTAGGACAAAGGCATCGAGCACTCGCAACCGGCGGCGAGAGGCGGTTCGCGTTCCGCAACCGCTCCCAAAACCGAAGGCAGCGTCAACCCGACAATCTCCGCCCTCGGTTCGACCTGCGTATCCACCGAAAGTTGGTTGTCCTTCCTCTGGCTTTCCGGCATCCTTGCCGGAACCTATGCTGAAAGCTTCCCCAGGAATTTTGTGCCTTCTTGCCCTCGCTGTCACAGCAGGGGCGCAAAGCCGCATCGACTCTTCCGCCCAGAGCGCCAAGTCGGCCTCCGCGGCGCCCAAGCCTGCCGGCCATCCTGTCACCTTCTCGATCTACGAGCGAGCGCGCAACGACACATGGCAGTGGTTCGCGGCCCCCCCTGCATCTGCAACCTATCCGTACCTTCAGTCTCTTCTTCGGATTGCGGTTGCGCAGCGCCTGGCCCACTGGGATTGGCAGGCCGAGATGACCCAGGCATGGGTGGGCGGCGTGCCCAACGACGCCATCGCCCCGGTCGCGGCACAAGGCCAACTCGGCCTCGGCGGCACCTACTACGCAGCGGGCGGCAACAATACCGAGCCTGCGGCAGCTTTCTTCAAGCAGGGATTCGTCCGCTACGACGCCGGCCCCGATAAGAACATCCGCGTCGGCCGCTTCGAATTCCTCGAGGGCGTGGAGCTCCATCCCAAAGACCCCACTGTTCTCTGGCTCCAGAACAATCGCGTCCAGCAGCATCTCATCGGCAACTTCGGATTCGCCAACGCCCAGCGCAGCGTCGACGGCATCGATGCTCACTTTGGATCCGGCTCGTGGGACATCACCGCCATGGCCGCCCGCTCCGACCAGGGCGTCTTCAACATGAACGGAAATCCCGAGCTCAATGTCGATGCGCAGTACCTCGCTTATTCGCGCATGGCGGCACACGGACGTGTGATCGCCCGCGCCTTCGGCATCGGT
>DATAVC010000013.1:0-2694 GCA_036267935.1 Occallatibacter sp.
ACCAGGACTGCCGCAAGCATGCTGAAGGGGTCGTTGGCGTGCAGGCCGAAGAGCATGCTGGCAACGAGGCGGCTCGAGAGCAGCGCCGCCGGTGCGCCGATGGCGATGCCGATAGCCACCAGTATGAGGACCTCGCGCAGGACCAGCCAGCGCACGTTGGCGCGCGCTGCACCCAGGGCCATACGGATGCCGATTTCGCTGGTACGGCGGCTGACAACGTAGGACATTAGCCCGTAGATGCCGATGGCGGAGAGAAATATTGCGAGCAGGCCGAAGAAGGTGGAGAGCTCGGCGACCACGCGCTCGTCGGTATAGGAGCCGGCCACCTGCTCATCCAGGGTGGTGACACTGGAGATAGGTAGATTGCGATCGATGTCGTGGATGATCCGCGTAACGGCGGCAGCAATGGTGCCGAAGTCCCCGGTATAGCGGACCTGGAAGTCAAACATGTACCCGTCCCGCTGCTCAGCGGGCAAGTAATCGAGAACGTCATCCTCCGGTTGCAACAGACTGCGGGATTTCACATCCTTCACGATGCCAATCACCTCGAAGTCGTTGGCGTTTTTGGGTTCCCTCATGCCATAGCGGCGGCCGATCGGCGAGCCTTGAGGAAACAGCGTGCGCGCCATCCGTTCACTGATGACGGCGACCTTCTGCGAGGTCGGCGTGTCCTGCGGGCCGAAAGTGCGGCCGGCGAGCAGCGGTATCTGCAAGGTCGCGAAGTAGCCGTTGCCGACGACGTTATGCAGGACATTGGTATTTTTATTTTGGTCGCTGTGATAGCCCGCGACAAAGACGCTGGTCATCCATTCGCCTTCATGAAAGGTAAACGCGGAAAAGCTTGCGGCACGGACGCCAGGCAGAGCACTGACTCGTGTCTCGATCTGCTGATAGAGGCTTCGCAGCCGCGGGTCGCCTTCTTGGTAGCCCGCCGAGCTGGCATCGACATTCAGACGCAGCACATTTTCTTTGTTGAAGCCGGTATCGACGTGGGTCAGGTTCACCAGACTGCGCAAGAAGAGTCCTGCGCCCACGACGAGGACGAGGGAGAAGGCAAGCTGTGAGATGACCAGCATCCGGGCGAGCGGACTTCTGGTGCGGGAGCTGGTGGTGCCTGGGCCGTCCTTGAGCGTTGTGGTTAGTTCCAGCCTGGTGGCGCGGAATGCGGGGATGGTGCCGAATAACAGCGCCGTCGCCAGTGTGATTGCCATAGTGAACAGCAGCATGCGGGTGTCGATCGAGACATTGAGGGGTATCACGTCTAGGCCGGTGCCAGCCGAGACCATGCGCAGCAGCACACGGCTGGCTCCTGCTGCGAGACCCACGCCCAGCGCGCCGCCTGCGAGGGCAAGCAACAGGCTTTCGGTGAGCAACTGTCGGACGAGACGGGAGCGCTGCGCGCCGAGCGCCTGCCGTACCGCAAACTCGCGCGCGCGTGCCGTGGAGCGTGCCAGCAGCAGGTTGGCGATGTTGGCGCAGGCGATCAGCAGCACCAGGCCGACGATGGCCATCAGGATCTTCAGCGGATTGGAGAATTCGCGGCGAAGAGAAGAGAGCCCTTTGGCCATCGATGTAAGTTCCACGTGGGCCTGTTTCAGCGTTTGGAGGTCTTTCTGACTTGGGGAGCTGCCGACGAAGCCATGTTGGATTTGCTGGAAGAGCAGGTTTACGTGGGCCGCGGCCTGCGTAAGGCTTACGCCGGGCTTCAGCCGCCCGAAGATCTCCAGCCAGTCCGCGAAATTGTCGGTATAGCTCCCCCAGAACGGAGGAACCTGCTTCATCATCGAGAGTGGAATCCAGAAATCCGGCGACTCGCCTACCTCGGTGCCGAAGAACTCCGGCGGGGCGACGCCGACGATCGTGAAGCTGGTCGGGCCGATATGCAGCTGCTTGCCCAGAACCGCCGGATCGCTCGCCAAGTCGCGTTTCCACCACGCATTGCTGATCACAGCGACTGGGTTGCCGCCTTCGATCCGGTCATCCTCGTCGGTGAGCATGCGGCCACGCATCGGCTGCACACCGAGAGTCGAAAAATACGTGCCGGAGACCAACTGCACCTGCATGGGTTCGGTCTCTTTCCGTCCTTCGACCGAAGCATGGACATCATTGTGCAGGCTGAGGAACGCGGCGGTATTGGAGAAGACCTGATTCCGCTGCTGCATCTGGCGATAGAAGGGGTAGGAATAGAGAAAGGTGTTGCCGAAGGAGTTCGTGGCGCCCAAGACTTCACCGGTTCCGAGCAGCAGCAGCTTTCCGGGATCTTTCACCGGCAGCGAGCGGAGCATGACCGCGTCCATCAGGGAGAAGATGGCGGTGTTGGCACCGATGCCGAGCGCCAGCGATAAGAGTGCCACGATGGTGATGCCGGGCGAGCGCAACATCGCGCGCAGACCGTAGAGCACGTCCTGCAGCAGGATCTCGAGCCACTGCCATCCCCACGCGGTGTAGCTCCGTTCGCGCAAGAGCGTTGGATTGCCGAAGCGGCGATGGGCTGCGGCTGCCGCGTCGCTGGGTGCAACGCCCGATTCCACCTGCTGTTGCCGGCGCAGGTCGAGGTGAAGCTGCATCTCCTCCTGCAATTCGCTTGCAATCTGGTTCCAGTGGAGCAGCATGCGGATGCGTCTTGCGAATTCTCTGAGCCAGTCCATGATGTGATCGCTTCTCCTGAACGGGTTGTGGATTCTGCATTCCGCG
>DATAVC010000014.1:0-221701 GCA_036267935.1 Occallatibacter sp.
CTATTTCGAATCGGTGAACGGTGCGCAAGTCGTTGGCTTGCTCCTCGTTACGCGCGTAACTTTGGAGTCTTCAAGACTCAAGATTGCTATTGATTCGCCACTTTGACATGACTTATGATTGCGCCACCTCACAAGAGGAAAAGCTGGAATTAGTTAGGCCCGGATAACTGCGAATAAAAGCGCGGAGAGTGGGCAAACCTTAGCTTACGCACGAGTTTGCGTATCTTCATCGAACGCAGATTCGCATGTTCTAAGTTCTTTCACCACACATCGGAAGTATGAGAAATACCCCGGTGCATGTGTGTAGGGTACAAGTCGTACGCGGCGAGCATAAGTAACAAAGCTTGCCAGGCGGATTCGCCAGGAGACCACCATGTTTCATCGTTTGTCCTTGGTTGCACTGCTGCTGAGCGCAGCCGTATTGCAACTCACCGGCTGCAGCAACCCATCGGGGTTGGATTCAATCTCAGTCACACCGGCAACTCAGACTCTTACCGCCGGTCAAACTGTGCAATTTTCCGCAATCGGGACGTACGGCAATGGAAATCACCTTACCAGCAACGCTGTGCAAAGCGGCGTAACTTGGGTCTCAAGCTCTCCGTCCGTAGTTTCCGTCAGTGCTACAGGATTAGCTACGGCAATGGGCGGAGGTACAGCCTCCATCTCCGCGAGCGCACAGGGGTTCCGCGGCCCAACCACTGCCACCGCAACCGTCACTGTTACAGCCCCGGCAGGAAGCCAAACTGGAGAAACTATCCTTTCGCTCGTGGTGATCCCTTCCACGATTTCAGTCGGCGACATACAGGACACCGGACAATTCCTAGCGATCGGAACCTTCTCAACTCCTCCTTATGTGCGGGATGTGACAAATCTGCCCACGACGACATGGATCTCATCCTTTCCCAATGATTTCCCCGTCGATACCAACACCGGCGGGAATACAGGAGCATCCGCCGGAATAGTCACCGCCTATGCAAGCGGAAGCGCCAATATTCTCGTTGAATCGACGAGCAAGGACGGAACGATACAAACTGCACAGGCAACGTTCAACTGTCCTCTGGCTCTCCCCAACCCCCTCGGCGACCCGCCAACTCCGGGTTCATGCTATACGGGAGAATTTGGACCCTTGCTCAGCACTTTGACCGTGTACCAGGAAGGCTTGAACACCACCAATTGGGAAGTCACGGCTCCCTCTGCCACCGGTACAGAGGACGTGATCCATTGCGGTCCTGGTTGGGCTCTGAACGGCGGAACTGGCGGTTCCGTCTGCACGGCCACCTACCCACTCGGCACCACCGTGACCCTCACTGCGCCGGCAACTGGAGCGGCCTTTGGCGGATGGTCGAACTACTGCGCACCTACCGTGCCTGTTACGGCCGGCGGTACCAATAGTTGCCAAATCACGCTGGGGGCAACGAACGCGACCGTGGGAGCAATCTTCAACTAAGGAAACGACTGCAACCTTACCAGCAAAAGAGCCGTCCTTCGGGACGGCCTTGCTGCATCTGTGCGAAAGAGTGGTGCTTCAACCCATCCCCAGCCCAGCCGTTCTAGACTAGGAGTGCCCGCTTTAGTCCGTGATGACCCATCGGTTTGCCCGCCTACGCCGCTTCCGCTTCAATCTTCCCCAGCGCATTGCCGCAGTTCTGCTGCTGCTGTTTCTGGGACAGGGGTTGTGGCTCACGAGCCGGCAGACGCTCTCGGATCGCGATTATCAATATGCCCGCTGCGGCCGCGAGACATGGGAGAAGCCATCGCCCCTGGCGGGCTATTTCACGACATGCGGCAATATTCATGATGGGATTCTTGCGTATCGCCTGGCAGGGCTCCCTCTCACGCTGAACCTGCTGGCTGCGCGCTCGCTCGACGTGTTGCGCAAGCCTGAGGACCGCGTGGTGCAGTCGACGGGCGAAATCAACTCGTGGGAGCTACGTCACCAGCTGACGCACATCCTGCTCCTGCTGCGCCTCCCGTTCCTCGGGGCAGGCTGCGTGCTCGGCGCGGGGCTCTGGTGGGTCACACGGCGACTCTACGGCAACCTGGGCGGCTATACCGCGCTGGCACTCTACTGCTTTTCTCCACCCGTTTTAAAGGCCTGCGTCACGCCGTCCCCCGACGCATTTGCTGCGCTTGCCGTCTATGGAGCGGTCTACACCTGCATCGGGGTCGCCCATGCCATGCAGGGGCCGCGGCGCAAATGGAGGCCCAGGATCCTGCTGCTCACGGTGGTCTTCGGTGTGGCGGCTGCCTCGCATATTGCTGCTCTGCCGATCACGGTCCTGCTCGGTCTTGTTTTCATGCTGTGGGTTGCAGAAGGCCGCCGGAGCCAGGTGCTGCCGATCCTGCTTGTTGCCTCGGTGGGGGCGCTGCTGTTTGTCTTTCTCTGCTACAACTTTTCGCCGGACGCGTTTTCTTATGTCTTCCGGTCCTCGGCTGCATTTCTCTGGGTGTCTTTTAATCCGGCGTGGCGATTCTTTTCCACTCTGAGCAATGCCGGCGTCACGATTGCCGCAGCCTCAGCGGTGCTGCTTTATTTCGGTGTGCGCCGTTCGCGCTATTTTGGCAATACTGCTCCGTTGATGTCTGCCGTGGTGCTGTTTCTGCTGGTTATGACAGGAGTTGCCGGAACTCCGCTGCTCTGGGGGCTGCCCTTTCTGCTGACATTTATCGGAGGTGTTTTCGCCGATGCCTACGAGAGTCCGCGTGGCCGTATTGCCATTGCAGCGGGCGCGGCGATCGTGTTGCTGCAGGCGATCTTTTGCCTTCTGAGCCTTCCCGGACTGCTTTGACGCGAGAGTCTGGATTTGTGGCATTTCGCGGTCGCGTCGACTGTCGTTTATCTTTCTGCAAATCAAGGACTTATTTCCCACAGCGCGCCTTGTCCGGCACCCCCTGAAGACGATAAAATAGGGATTCAAGCTGCGGCGTCCGGCCGCCTCACTCTCAACCCACTTCTGGTGCTTCTTCGGAAGCGCTGCAGAGGTCCGGAACAGGTTTACTCATCCCTTTATGGCAGACGATCAGAATCCGCAACTCCCTTTGAACGGCGGTACCCCGCCGAACCCGAGTCATGTACCGATCAACATTGAAGAGGAGATGCGTCACTCGTATCTCGCTTATTCGATGTCGGTCATTATCGGCCGCGCTCTTCCCGACGCCCGCGATGGTCTGAAGCCCGTGCATCGGCGCATTCTCACGGCCATGGACAGGGAAGGTCTACAGCACAACAAGCGGTACTCCAAGTGCGCCGGCGTGGTTGGAGAGTGCTTGAAAAAGTACCATCCGCATGGAGATTCTTCTGTCTATGACGCGCTCGTGCGTATGGCCCAACCGTGGTCGTTGCGTTATCCGCTGGTCGATGGACAAGGAAACTTTGGCTCAGTGGACGGCGATCCGCCGGCAGCCTACCGCTATACCGAGTGCCGCATGGAGCGCATCGCCGAAGCGATGATGGCCGACATCGACATGGAAACCGTCGACATGATGGCCAATTTCGATGAGACGACGGACGAGCCTACGGTGCTACCGACGCGTATTCCGACCCTGATCGTCAATGGGTCGAACGGCATTGCGGTGGGCATGGCGACCAACATTCCTCCGCACAATCTCACAGAAGTCGTCAATGCGGCGATCGAACTGGTGAATAACTCCAAGGCCGGACTCATTGAAGTGTTGAAGCACGTCAAAGGGCCCGATTTTCCCACGGGCGGATTCATCTACGGCAAGAGCGGCATCGTCGATGCCTACAAGACCGGCCGGGGCCGCTTTATGATGCGCGCCAAAGTGGCGACCGAGAGTCTGGCGAAGGAACGCCAGGCGATCATCGTCACCGAGATTCCGTATCAAGTCAACAAGTCCAAGCTCATCGAGCGGATCGCCGAACTGGTCACAGACAAAGTCATCGATGAGATCAGCGACGTCCGCGACGAGAGTGATCGCGACGGCATGCGTATCGTGATCGAGTTGAAGCGCGGCGCCCAGCTGGAGATCATTCTCAATCAGCTCTACAAGCACACGCAAATGCAGGAGAGCTTCTCCATGATTTTTCTGGCCGTGCTGAACGGCCAGCCATTGGAGTTTCCGCTCGATAAAGCGATCCACACCTTCATTAATCACCGCATCGAGGTCGTGCAGCGGCGCACGGTGTTCCTGTTGCGCAAAGCCCGCGAACGCGAACACATCCTCGAAGGCTACAAGATTGCGCTCGACAATCTCGACACGGTCATCCGCCTGATCCGTGCATCGCGATCGCGTGCCGAAGCTCGCGAGAACCTCTATACCTGGGGCAAAGGGAAAGACATTGTTATCAACCTCGATCGCGAGCGCCTGCCGAACGAAGAGCGTGGGCTTACTTTGCGCCAGGTGGATGCAATTCTCGAGTTGCAACTCTATCGACTCACGCAACTTTCAGTAGGCGAGATTCTCAATGAACTAAAGGAGATTCGCGCCAAGATCGCGGAGTACGAAGAGATTCTGGGCAGCGACAAGAAGCTGCGCGCCGTCATTGTCAAAGAGCTGGAGGAAGTGCGCGACAAGTTTGGCGATGCACGCCGCACCGAGATCATCGACGAGTCGACGGAACTGCAGATTGAAGATCTGATCGCCGATGAGCAGGTGGCTGTCACGGTCAGCCATCAGGGCTACCTCAAGCGGACACCGATCTCGATCTATCGCCAGCAGCGGCGCGGTGGGACAGGCCGCATGGGGATGAAAACGCGCGAGGAAGATTTTGTCTCGCAGCTGATTGTCGACTCCACGCACGCGTTCCTGCTCTGCTTTACGAACACAGGCCGCGTGTACTGGCTCAAGGTTTACGAAGTTCCCGATGTCGGTGCGGCAGGCAAGGGCAAGAGCATGCAGAGCCTGCTGAACCTGCAGCCAGGAGAAAACGTTCGCGCCATTCTGGCGATCCGCAATCTTGAAGAGGAAGGGAAGTGCATCTTCTTCGCGACCCGCAACGGCATCGTCAAGAAGACGCCGCTGAAGGATTTCTCGAACGTGATGGCGCGCGGCATCATTGCCATCGCGATCGATGAGGACGATGATCTGGTGACCGCAGAGCTGACCAATGGCAAGCAATACATCTTTCTTGCCACGCGCGAAGGTATGGCGATTCGGTTCCAGGAGGAATACGATCCCGAACGCAGTGGTATCGGATTGCGCCCGATGGGCCGTAATGCGGCCGGCAACAAGGGAATTTCGCTCAAGAAAGGCGACTACGTCATCGGGGCGGCAATCACCGACTCAGATGAGACACGGGACAAGGAGCGCGACGAGTGTGCCAAGACGCGCGGCCTGACCGATAAGCTGACCGCTTTGCGCAAAGCCTACGTGGATACGGCAAGTGCGTTGCAGAAAGCACGCGAAGTTCGACGCGGCGGCGCTACTGACGATGACAAGTTGAAGACGAAAGAAAAGAACGCAGAGAAGGCCTACGACGATGCGTGGGGAGCCCTGAAGGAACTTGACGATAAGCTGTGCGTCACGAAATCCCTCATCCTCACCGTGACCGAGAATGGTTTCGGCAAACGCACGGATGTTGACGAATACCGTCTCACCGCGCGCGGCGCGCAAGGGGTCAACAACTTGAAAGCCACACCCAAGGTGGGCAAGAGTGCGTCGATCCTGCTGGTCAACGACAGCTCTGAACTGATGGTCATCAGCCAGTTTGGCAAGATCATTCGCATCGACACCAAGCAGATTCGAGCTGCAGGACGCGCTACACAAGGCGTTCGCTTGTTGAATCTCGAAGACGACGACAAGGTGGCGGCGGCGGTCATCATTCCGCCCGACGAGCTGGCCAAGGACGACGAGCCAACGCTGCTGCAATAAAGTGGGCGGAAAGCAGGAAAGGGCGCTCTTGCGGCGCCCTTTTTCTTTGCTCTCTTTCCTGGGCCCGGCAGCATCGCCAGGTTCTCTTTCCCATCGCGGACCTGCGGATCGGCCTCCAAGCTGCCTTGCAGTGCCCCCGCCGTTTTTTGAATTGCCGCCCATTCTATGGAGCGCAAAGAACTGTTGGCGGTACCAACTTGCGAGGAGACGGATGCCTGTCCCCCGAAATGGTTACTTTCGACCCGGCACGTAACCATGACCTGCGGTAAACTGTTGATGGACTTTATCGGACGATCCGGCACCACCCTCAATACTCGAATCTGCATCTCATGCGTCTTACACTAGTGTTGCTCTCGAATCTCCGCGCGCTCCTTGTGATTCGCGCTACATACCTCAGCTTTCTGCTGGCCGCTTTGTGCGTGCCGATGCCTGCTGCGCTGGCCTTGCAGAGTCGCGTCCACCACAAAGGTGTGTCGGCGGCGGCAACGCGTCGCTCGGTCACTGCCGCGCGCCGGTCTACGCACAGCAGCGTGTCGCGCCGGCCTGCTCGTCGGGCCAGCTACTCCGCAGCTCGTCGCCGGACCATCCACCATCGCGCGACCGTTGTAAGAACCCGTATGCCGATTCGGCATTATCGGTGGATGCACGCTCGCGGTGCCGCAGGTTCAGGTCGCCTGAAGCGGGTTTCCGCTGAAGTGCGCGATACTCCGGAATCGTCGGCTCAGCGCGCCGAGCTCCCCGCACCTCAATCGTCGGCTGCCGAAGCCGAAGATTCTGATCCGACCGACACCAATACGAGATCACCGCAGGAAGCGGCCGATCAAATTGCCGCAGTGGAGATGCCGGGTGCACCGCACGCCATGCTTCACGGCGTAGCGCCCGACCCTTTCCTGAACAAGAACATTGTGAAGATGGCGCCTCTGCGCGGCTCACTCGAATCGCTGATCCGGCAGAACGAAAAGACCAACGCGGACAACCTGGAGCGCATTGAGAATGACACCGACCTCCAGGCGCGCATCTCCAACGGCCAGCTGGTGCGGGTTCCGGAGTCCTCTGGTCTCGCGGTGAACCCTGCCCTGCCGGACGATCGCCGTTACTGCCGCCCCTGGACTGCCACTTTCCTCAAGGATCTGTCGCAGGCCCACGAGACGCAGTTCCATCACTCTTTTGAAGTCAGCTCCGCAGTCCGCACGGTGGAGTATCAGAAGCACCTGATGCGCACCAACGGCAACGCGGCGCCTGCCGAAGGCGACGTAGCCAGTCCGCACCTTACGGGCGCCACGATCGACATCGCCAAGCGAGGCTTGACCCGTAGCGAGCTTTACTGGATGCGGAATCGCCTGCAAGCCTTGCAGGACCAGGGCAAGATCGATGTCGAAGAGGAATTCCGCCAATCCTGCTTCCATATCACGGTCTATAAGAGCTATGTGGGTGCAGGACCGGCCCGCAAGCCGAATCCGCACACGGTTGGCGCGCCGGCAGATGACCAGGATGCCCCGGCCGACCAGCCTTCTCATCCCGCCTAACGCAGGTTCTTCGCAAGTACATCGCAAAATCGATTTCGCTCTCCTCGCTGCCAAGGGTACAATCGCGGGCGTGCGGAACTGTTCGTCTGCGGCAGGCGTAGGCCTTTGAAGAGAATGCAACTCCCTGCAGTTTTTGCCTGTCTTACCTAGCAGCTAACCCTCGAACCTTTACGAGAGGCGGAATGATGAGCGATCCAGAGATTCAATCTGCGACCGAGCCGGCGCCCGGTCTTTCCCAGTGGCAGCGTGTTTCCTATGTGTTCACGGCTCCATCGAAAACCTTCGAAGACATCAAGCGCGGCCACAAAAGCTGGTGGATGCCGTTCCTTATTGCGGCGATCTTCGGATACCTTCTCTACGGCGTGGTGACAACGAAGATCGGGATGGAGCAGGTCGTCCAGAACCAGATTCATCTAAATCCCAAGCAGGAAGACAATCTGAACCAGCACCCCGAGCAGCGCGAAATGTCGATGAAGATTTCGCTGGGCATCACCAAGGGCATCTTCCTGGGGAACCCGCTTCTTCTGCTGCTCATCCTCGGGGTGGGATCGCTGGGACTTTGGGGCACGATCAACTTTATCTTCGGCGGCAAAGCCACCTATAGCAGCATCTTCACGGTGTGGATGTATGCGGGTCTGCCGGGAATCATCAAGGTGCTGCTGGGGACGATTGTCATCTTTGCCGGGACCGCTCCGGAATCATTCAACATCAAGAACTACTCTCCGACCAATCTCGGCGCGTTTCTGAATCCCCTCGAAACCAATGCGGCGCTTTATTCGTTCGCAACTTCAATCGATATTGTGACGATCTGGACCCTCGTGTTGTTGGGCATTGGAACGGCTATGGTCGCCGGCGTAAAGCGGAGCTCGGGCTATATCGCGGTCTTCGGCTGGTGGGCGATTTTCGTCGTCATCGGCGTGGGCATTGCCGCGGTCACCGGATAATCTGCGATCGGGTAGCAACGCAAACGGCGCACATCCTGAGGATGCGCGCCGTTGTTTTTTCTGCTTACTGACTTCTGGCTGTTGTTTTATTCCGCCGGGGTCCCCGGCGACAGGTCTTCGTCGCTGGGGTGGTTATTCCGTCCAGCGCCGCATGATGAGGGTGGCGTTGATGCCGCCGAACCCGAAGGAATTCGACAGCGCCACGTCGAAGGTATGCGCAATGGGGTTGTTGGGCACATAGTCCAATTTGCAGTCGACGTCGGCTTCTTCGAGGTTCGCTGTCGGAGGCAGCATCTGGTTCTGCAACGCCAGAACACTGATGCCTGCTTCGAGTCCGCCTGCGCCGCCGAGCAAGTGGCCAGTCATCGACTTGGTGCCGCTCACCTTTAACGTGCCGCTCAGCGCGTGCTCGCCGAACACCAGCTCGATGGCGCGCGACTCGTTGCCATCGCCGGCCGGAGTGGAGGTCGCATGCGCATTGACGTAGCCTACTTCTTCGGGCTGAATGCCTGCGTCTCGCAACGCTGCGCGCATGCTGCGCTGTGCACCCGCGCCGTCAGGAGCAATGCCGGTCATGTGATAAGCATCGGCGCTCATGCCGTAGCCGATGATTTCGGCAAGAATTTTGGCGCCGCGCTTCTTCGCAAATTCCAACTCTTCAAGAATCAGAATGCCTGCGCCTTCGCCGATGACGAACCCGTCGCGATTTTTGTCGAACGGGCGGCTGGCCCGTGTGGGATCGTCGTTGCGCGTGGAGAGCGCGCGCATCGCCGCGAACCCGCCTACGGAGAGAGGCGTGACAGAGGCCTCTGTACCACCCGCGATCATCACGTCGGCATCGCCGTGCAGAATCATGCGTACCGAATCGCCAATAGAGTTGGCGCTGGTGGCGCATGCGGTTGCCGTGGCCGAAATTGGACCCCTGGCGCCGTAGCGAATGCTGATCTGGCCGGCCGCCATGTTCACGATGACCGACGGAATAAAGAAGGGCGAGATCTTGCGTGGTCCGCCCGCCAGCAGGTTCGAGTGTTCCCGCTCGATGATTTCGAATCCGCCGATCCCCGAGCCGATAAACACACCTGTACGATCGCCGATTTCCGGCGTGATCTGCAGGCCTGACTGGGTGATGGCTTCGTGGGTGGCTGCGAAGGCAAAGTGGATGAAGCGCCCCATTTTGCGCGCTTCTTTCTTATCCACAAAGTTCAGCGGATCGAAATTCTTCACCTCTGCGGCAAAGGTGACGGGATAGCCCGTTGTGTCGAAGCCCTGGATGGGGCCGACGCCGCTTGCCCCGGCCAGTAACTGCCGCCACACCTCGGGTGCGGTATTGCCTACACCGCATACCAGCCCAAGGCCGGTGACTACAACTCGACGATTCACCAGTTACTTGCCTTTCGCGGTCTTCTCGTTCTTCTCGATGTACTCGATGGCGTCCTTGACGGTCTTGATCTTCTCGGCATCCTCATCGGGAATCTCGAGGTCAAAGGCCTCTTCGAACTGCATCACCAGTTCGACCACGTCGAGCGAGTCGGCGCCCAGGTCCTCCTGGAAGCTTGCACCCGGGGTTACCTCAGCTTCGTCCACCTGCAGTTGCTCGACGATGATCTGCTTCACTTTTTCTTCAACAGCCATGCGTAATTCTCCTCGTATCCTTGTAAAACTTCTGGATGCCAACGGGGCGCTCGTTTTGCTGCTCTTCCGTTCCGCCAGCCTACAATAGCGGCTCCGGCACACGAACACAACCACCGCGCCGAAAATCTCGCGCATGGCCCCGAACTTTCAAGTCTACCGGTCCGCCCGAGGCATGTAAAGGCGCGGAGCGGCTAGGAATAGAAGAGCTAACCCCCGTTCAATTGGGCATTTGGACAAGGTTCAGTGGCGGCACGGGCAGCTGGGGTTTCGGCCCCGTCTTGCACATCGAAAAGGCGTACATTAGGCGAAGAGGCTTTGTACCCCATGATGCAGGCCATCCTCGCCGCCGCCGCCATTGTCGTCGGTCTCCTTCTCGGTGTTTTCATCCGTGCCCGGGTAGCCCAATCTGAAAAAGCCTTGCTGGAGCAACGCAACCGAGAATCGGCAGATGCCGTCACCTCGTTGCGTAGCGAATTGGCTACCGCGCAGGGCGAAGCGACGCGCCGCGCAGGATTCGAGTCGGTCGCAGCCGAGCGTGAAAAAACGATTGCGACCGTGATTGCGGAGCGGGAGATAGCGCGACAAGATCTTCATGCAAGTCACGGTGTCAGTCGCGACCAGGCTGCGCGGATCAGCCAGCTTGAAGCAGACCTGAACAACGAGCGTCAAAAGACCCCCGCGAACCTTGCTCTTCTCCAGGACGCACAGAAAACTCTTGCGCATCAGTTCGAAGCGCTCGCGGCGAACGTCCTCGACCAGAAATCCAAAACGTTTTCAGAGGGCAGCCAGAAAGAGTTGGGCACGCTGCTCTCGCCGCTCCGCGAGCAGATCAAGGAGTTCCGCGAGAAGGTGGAGCAGGCGCAGTCGGACTCAAAGACCGGCGTGACCAAGCTCGAAACACTGATCGGCACGCTGAACGGACTCAATCAACAACTCTCAGACGAAGCGCGCAATCTGACCACGGCACTGCGCGGTTCGGCCAAGACACAAGGCGACTGGGGCGAGTTCATCTTGCGCGATCTGCTCGATAAGGCTGGCCTGCGCGAAGGGGAGCAATATTCGTACCAGCAGACGTTTGCGGGCATCGAGGGTGCGCATGGCGAGCGCGAGCGTTCGGTGCGCACGGATGTGGTGGTCTCTCTTCCGGGGAGTCGTCATCTCGTCATCGACTCCAAAGTCTCGCTTACGGCTTACACGGACTGCGTGAGCGCGGAAACTGAAGAGGCACGCAAGGCGGCGCTCAAGCAGCACATCGCCAGCGTGCGCGGGCATATCGCGGGTCTGGCCAAAGCCGGCTATCATCGTCTGCCGGAGCTTGAGGCGCCTGACTTTGTGGTGATGTTCGTGCCCATTGAGCCAGCATTTCTGATGGTTCTGCAGGCCGACACTGAACTGTGGGCGGATGCGTACAAGCAGGGCATCCTGCTGGTAGGACCGACTACGCTGCTCTACGTGATCCGGATCGTCAATGTGCTCTGGCAACAGGAGCGACAGGCGCGTAACGTGCGCGAAGTGATGGAGCGCGGCAGCGAGCTGTATGAGAAGTTTGTCGGATTCGTGACGGATATGGAAGTGATCGGCGATAGTCTGCGCAAGACCGATGAACATTACACGAACGCGATGAAGAAGCTCGCGGACGGACGCGGCAACCTGATTCGCCAGGTGGAGCTACTCAAAAAGCTTGGTCTGCGCACCACGAAGTCAATCCCGAAGAAGCTGCTCGATCGTGCGGATGTGGATCAGGAAGAGTTGGCGCTGTCGGCCGAAGCGGAAGAGAGCCCTGCGAACTAATCGAGCTGCGCGGGGGGCCCAGCGGCGGAGCCTTGAAGGCGCCTGACCAATCCAAGTTCTTCTGGAATGAACGGAGGCCGGCCTTGTCGACGATCTGCAGGGCGATTCTGGTTCTGATGGTTGCGCAGGTGGCCGTGCAGGCCCAGCAGATGCAAGATCATCCCATCTCCGAAAAACTTGGAGTGGTCTCGTTCTCCACGACATGTTCTCTGCACGTGCAGGCCGAGTTCAATCGCGGTATTGCCTTACTGCACTCTTTTGCCTATGCGGCGGCGGGCGATCTATTTCGCACGATCGCAGTCGCTGATCCCGGGTGCGCCATGGCTCATTGGGGCCTCGCCATTACTTGCTTTCACCAGTTATGGGAACCTCCGCTGCCTGCGAGCACTTTGCCACTTGCCGAACGGGAGATCGCGATTGCACAGAAGATAGGATCCTCCGATTCTCGAGAACGGGGCTATATCCACGCGCTTTCCTTGTTGCTCAGCGACGTCGACGCTGTTCCATTCCCAACCCGCAACAAGCAATACGAGCAAGCGATGGCCGAGGTGGCGCGTCAGAATAAGGGCGACCTCGAAGCGCAAGTGTTCTATGCGCTCGCCTTACTTTCCAATGCGTTGCCTTCGGATAAAACTCATGCGCGCCAGAAACAGGCGCTGGCGATTCTGAAACCCCTCGATCAGGCTAACCCGGATCATCCGGGAATTACCCACTACATCATTCATGCGTGTGATAGCGCGGAACTGGCGCAGGAGGGTGAAGCTGCGGCACGCAAATACGCGCAGATCGCGCCTGCGGCTCCGCATGCTTTGCATATGCCGTCGCACATCTTTACTCGCTTAGGCATGTGGGACGACTCGATCGCGTCAAATCTGGCGGCGCGCACGGCCGCGCACACGCAAAGCGATGTTGGCGAAGAAATCCACGCGATGGATTACCTTGTCTACGCGTACTTGCAGCTTGGCCGCTACGACGATGCCTCTGGTGTGATCAAGAGCCTAAGCGCCATGAAGGATCTTGAAGTTGCGGACTTCAAGATCGGCTACGCCGCAACCGCGATGCCTGTGCGTTATGCGATTGAAAGAAAACTATGGGATGACGCGGCGAAGATCGGGCCCGCGGCCGGCTCTCCTCCACAAGTCGCTGCAATCGCCGTGTGGGCGCGGGCGCTTGGCCGAACCCGCGGCCAGCGTCTCTCCGACATTGGTGGAGAACTCGCGGTTCTCGCTCGTGATGAAGAGAGGCTGCGGCGGGCCGGGAATGACTATTGGGCTGCCCAGGTAGCCATTCTTCGCATGGAGGTAATCGCCTGGGCGGCACAGACGCATGCCGATTCGCAAGCTGCCGAAGCTCAAATGCGCGCTGCCGCGGACACTGAAGATGCGCTGGAGAAACTTCCCGTCAGTCCCGGACCCATTGTTCCCGCGCGGGAGCAACTGGGTGAGCTGCTGCTTGAGCAGCACCGCGCCAATGAAGCGCTTCTTGAATTTAAAGCGGCACTCAAGGATGCGCCGGGCCGAAAGGGCGCTCTCGAAGGCCTTCGCCGTGCCTCGCACGAAGCCGTGAACGCCAAGAAGTAAGAAGGGTTCTGAGAATCTGGTTCAGATGAAACGGAAGTGCGGAAGCTACGCGACGCTGGCACCGAGTGCTGCGAGAGCAAACTGGCGTTCGCCTTCGACGGTGGCGCGATTCAGCCGCGGGGCCAGGACTTCAAGGAATTCATGGAGAGGTAACGGTTCGCTATAGAGGAAGCCTTGTCCGTGCACGGTCTGATCGTTCACGGTGAAATAGAGCGCCTGCTGGTTTGTCTCTATGCCTTCAACCACGATGCCAAGATTCAATGAGCGCGCCATGTTTATGATCTGCGGAATGATGGCCAAGGTTGGGGCGTTGGTGCCGATGGCGCGGGTGAATGACTTGTCGATCTTGATGCGGTCGATGGAGAGATAGAGCAAATAAGAGAGGCTCGAATAACCGGTTCCGAAGTCATCGATATAGATGCTGTGGCCGCGCCGGCGCAACTCGCGAATCGCCTCCATCGCGACTTCCTGGTTAGCCGTCGAGCTTTCTGTTACCTCGATCACAACGCTGCTTGTTGGCACCTTATTCTGATCCACAGTGGCATCGAGCATGGGCAGAAAAGCGGGATCGGCGAGGTCGGCTGCGGTCACGTTGATGTCGAGCTTGAAGTCGGGAATCTTGGTCAGCACCTCACGGCACTCGTTCAGCGCGCGACGGAACACCAGGCTGGTCAAGGCGCCGACAAATCCGTGCTGCTCCGCGATCTTGATAAAGAGGTCAGGACTGACAGGCTTGCCGTCGCGATCTTTCCAGCGGGCCAGAGCCTCTGCTCCGATAATCTTGCCGTCGACCAAATTGACGATGGGCTGATAGACCACTTGCAGCTCGTTCTTTTCGATGGACCGGCGCAGCTGATATTCCATCGAGCGGTGACGGCGGCGGAAGGCCGAGAGCAGAAATCCGATGAGCGTGCCGGCAATACATCCCAGGCCGGCCGTTCCGGCGCCGACGCCAATCTCTGCTTGTCGCGCTTCATCGACGGAGACGGACGCCGTGGTGCAGGTGAGCAGGGTAGACGAACAATGGGTGGCGACCAGCAGGTTTCCCCGGCGAATCACGTTGTTTGTCGCGGGCGCAGCCTGATTTGCCGGGGAGACCGCCAGATGCAGGGGCAATGATCCTTCGACCTCGGGGAGCCGGGGGCCGAAGACGACGAAAGCGGTGCCGAGTTGAAATCCTGCGCGTTCGAGGTTTTCATCGCGCATGGGAACCAGGTTCGTATAGGCGATGGTGCCATCCGCCTCCGTAGCTGCCGCTTTGAATTGTCCTATGGCGTGCGATGGTCTGCCGGCTGTTGCAGAGCAATCAATCGCGCCGTCGTGCATGCGCCCAGCGTCCTTGAGGTACTCCGATCGAAAGACCAGGGCACGGAAGTGGGCGAGTTCAGCATCGGAGCAGGTTGGATCGGAGGAGTGCTGCAGACGCGTCAGGAGGTCACGGCCCTCTTTGACGGAGGCGGTCTCCTGGGCTGCGACGCGGGACAGATATTTGTTCAGGTGGAGTTCAGCCAGTGGGATGGCGAGGAGGGTGCCCAGTCCAAAGCCTGCGAGCATGCCAAGGGCTGCGACTGCTGCCACAATTGACCGGCCGGCTTGTTCGTCTTTTCGGCGCTCTAACATAGGTTCGGCTTTCCTTGCGTGCCGGGTCCCTCCTAAGAAGTACCGCTTCGGGGGCGGCGCAGCAATGGCCCTTCGAGACCATCGACTAACGCTTTGGTAGCCTACAGTGCCACGGCCGAGCTTTCGGGTAGGTTACTGACGCAATTTGGGTTGTCGAATGTTCGCGGAGGCGGACAGAACCAAACTTTAGGAATACGGATGCACGAAATTCGCCTAAACAATTGGTCGAAAGTGCCGATAGAACCTGGGAGAACCGGGGCCATCCCGGACCCTTCTTTTACGATCCCTGCTTCTGGGTCGGCTGCTCGTAGGCTTCCCGCATGCGCTTCCAGGTCGTCGACAGATCCTCGGGCAGGACGCGTGTTTCGGCCACGGTGGTCATAAAGTTGGTGTCGCCGAGCCACCGGGGCAGCGCATGGAGATGCAAATGCCCAGCCACGCCCGCTCCAGCCGCTTTGCCTAGATTCATGCCGAAGTTCAGGCCGTGCGGGCGGTAAAGGCCTTCGAGCACGCGCTCGGTCTGGCGGGCCAGGTCCATCATCTCGTGCGAGCCCTCGACGGTCATGCCAGCCAGCCGGTCAAGATGGCCGTAGGGGACCACCATGACATGGCCTGAGGTATAGGGATAGGCGTTCAGGCAGATGTAGCAATGCTTTCCGCGCACCACCAGACCGGCGGCTTCCTCTGCCTCGTCTGGGGGCATGCCATGGGCGATCGCGTGGTCAACTGCCCCCACCAGGTTGCAGAAGACACATCCTGTATCCCCGGGCCAATCCTTCAATTTAGAGGGGATACCCGGACGTGGGGCACCGTCTGAGGTGGTTACGTAGGCAAATCGCCAGGGGGTCCAGAGCTGATCCATAGTTTTTGAGCAAACCTTCGCTTCTGCGGCGCAGGTTGGAAATCAGTATAGAGGCCAGCTGGTCGGCTCCTGTCCGGCTCCGGGACCCAAAATGTGGGATTCCGCGTAGTTGGGGTGTTCTGGCCCTGTTTGTCCTGTCCGGGCGGGCTCAGCTCTGTGAATTTCTGGTGTCCTAGCCGCCGACAGGGCCCTCTGGCCAAGCTGTTGCATTGACGATGAAATCAACGGGTTGCTAAACTTGAGACGTAGCTCCTGTGTGCGGATTCCATCATGGAGCTGCGGCCGACCTCCAGCCAGCCGTTTTGCCTGGTGATTCCCTCGGAGACGAGTCGTCTCGGTTCCCGGTGTTCCCGGTTCGGACGATCGTCTCATTGTGAATCCCTTTGGTGACGCACGCGGTCTAAAGGAAGGCCACCGGCGACTCCGGTTGCAATTCTCCGCGAGCGCGCCAGCGCCAGGCGACACGTCGTGTCCGTCACCAGCGCATTGAATCCGGGAGCAGCAGTGATGGCAAACGTCCTCAATCCAGAAACCGAGAGCATAACCCTGAACACCGAACTCGAAACTCCAACCCTTGACCCTGCGACGGATATGGAACAGCCGTTGCACGAATCCACGTCCAACACCGAAGCCGTTGAAGCACTCGTTTCCCCATCGCTGGACGCCGATGCCACCCACAAGCCCACAACCCAACCCACGGCAACAACCCAAGCTGGATCGCTGACTGAACGGTCAGGCGAGCACGGCTCGGAGTCGATGGAAGATTTCTCTGCTGCGCTGGAAGCCTTTGAGCGTGAGCAGGCTGCTGAAGCGGCTGCTGTCGAAGCCTATGGCGACAAGGTCGTCACCGGCACTGTGATCAAGCAGACCGAGAAGCATCTCGTCGTCGATGTGGGGCTCAAGTCCGAGGGCCTAATACCTCTCGAGCAGGTCGTCGATCACACGGGCGCAGCAAAATTTCAGCCCGGCGAAATGATCGAAGTCGTGATCGAGCGCGAGGAGCCCGAAGGGGGCTATCTCGTCAGCTACGAGAAGGCTCAACGTCTGCGTGTGTGGGACACCATCGAGAAGGCACATAACGAGAAGACTCCGGTCCTCGGCACGGTCGTGAGCCGCGTCAAGGGCGGCCTTACTGTCGATATCGGCATGAAGGCATTTCTGCCCGGTTCGCAGCTTGAGATTCGCCCGGTGCGGAATCTCGACGGCTACCTTGGGCAGCAGATTGAAGTGCGCGTCATCAAGCTGAACAAGAAGCGCGGCAACGTTGTGGTCAGCCGCAAAGAGATTCTTGAGGAAGAGCAGAACTCCAAGCGTTCGCTCACCCTTGAGCATCTCGATGAGGAAGCTGTGCTGACCGGCACGGTGAAGAACCTGACCGACTACGGCGCGTTTGTTGATCTGGGCGGCATTGACGGCCTGCTTCACATTACCGATATGAGCTGGGGACGCCTGACGCATCCGCGCGACCTGGTGAATGTGGGTGATGAGATCCAGGTGAAGGTGCTCAAGTTCGACAAAGAGAAGCAGCGTGTCTCGCTCGGCTTTAAGCAGCTGACGCCTGATCCCTGGCTCGATGCCGAGGAGCGGTATCCGGTAGGCGCCCGTGTGCACGGCCGCGTACTGTCGGTGACCGACTACGGCGCGTTCGTTGAACTGGAGCAGGGCATTGAAGGCCTGGTTCATCTCTCCGAGATGACGTGGTCAAAGCGCCTGAAGCACCCCTCGAAGTTAGTCAAGCCCGGCGACGAGGTCGACACCGTGGTTCTGAGCGTGAACCCGGCCGACCGCCGTATCTCGCTCGGCATGAAGCAGCTTCTTGAGAACCCATGGGAACATCTCACCGAGCGCTATCCTGCGGGCACGGTTGTTGAAGGCCGCGTGCGCAACCTGACCGACTTCGGCGCCTTCATTGAGATCGAAGACGGTATCGATGGTTTGGTGCACGTCTCGAACCTGAGCTGGACCAAGCGCGTCAAGCATCCTTCAGAAGTTGTGAAGAAGGGTGAAAAGGTGAAGGCTGTCGTTCTCGGTGTCGAGCCGCAGAACCGTCGCCTCTCCCTCGGCATCAAGCAGCTTCAGCCCGATGTCTGGGAGAGCTTCTTCGCCGCGCATCGCGTAGGAGACGTGGTTCACGGCAAGGTGCTTCGCACCGCGCAGTTCGGCGCTTTCGTTGAAATCGCTGAAGGCGTTGAAGGTCTCTGCCACGTTTCAGAAGCTGTGGGTGAAGATGGTTCACCTGCCAAGCTTGACCAGGGGGACGAGCACGACTTCAAGATCATCAAGATCAATGTGGAAGAGAAAAAGGTGGGGCTCAGCCTCCGCGTATCTGGTCACGAAGCCAGCCGCGCCCAGGTGGAGCACTACAAGGAGAACGCTCACAAGGCGCCTGTCTCCAGCTCAACCACGACTCTTGGCGATCTGATCAACTGGAAGAGCGAACGCTAAGCTTTCTCCCAGGCAGCACAACAAGAACGGCCATCCTTCGGGATGGCCGTTCTGCTTTGTGGAATCTCATGTGCGTTGGTCTGTCCGCATTTTGCGGTTCGGATCTTCGCGCCTGTTGCCCGCGGAATCCCATGCGCATGCGTTAGCTGAGGGCAATCACCTTCTGGCAATCGTCATCGAGATGTTCGTGGAAGGCGCACTCATTGTCGAAGACCATGGAGCCGTTGGTGGCCGGATCGAAGGGCCTCCAGCGCGGAATCCCGGAGTGATTCGGGTCGCCGTTGGTGGCAAAGTGCACCCATGCTTCACTCATTTTTTCTGCCAGCGCATGCGCCGCAGCGCTGTTGCCCGTCATATTTTCGCAACGGGCCGCGTTGTCGAAGACGAAGGCCAACTCGGAGCAATGGAAAGCCATGGGACGGCCGTCGAGAATAGGTGTCTGCCAATCGAAGCGATAGAGATAAGCCGGCGCCGCATGCTGCGCGGTCTTGCGCCTCACCTGTTCCAACGCCATGGCTCGTACGCCGCCGGTGGCGATGGCCGACCACAGCTGGAAGTTGTTCGCGTTGGGAAGGCTCTTGCGGTAGGTCGAGAGCACGTCGTCGGCTTTCTCTTTGTAAATGTTCCTGATGTTGGTTGCGAGCTCTTCCTGTGTCATCTTGAACGCGTCTGGTTTATTCATGCCGTTGACGAATTCATTGATCGTGTTGCCCACAATCATGGGCACCGATGCGGACATCTCCGGAGCTCCCGGATCAAACGGCTGGGTCGGCATGGATGGGCTGCCGGCCACGGGCGACCATCCCAGACTACGACTGATGCGGCGGAAGTCGATCACACCGGATGCCGGAATGCGCATGGCAGCGACTT
Source organism: Occallatibacter sp. (assembly GCA_036267935.1). Classification (GTDB taxonomy): domain Bacteria; phylum Acidobacteriota; class Terriglobia; order Terriglobales; family Acidobacteriaceae; genus Telmatobacter. The sequence goes on from DATAVC010000014.1 coordinate 19,103, forward strand.
CGCTGGCCGCCTTCTGCAATGCTTCGAAAGGCATCTGTTGCAGCTTGTCGACGTCGGCGCCGCTGACTTCGAGCTGCTTCAGAAACTTATCGGCCATGGCATTTGAGCTTTCCACCGTAGCGGTGGTCAGCAATGAGCCGCTCTCCACAATGGCGCGATGGAAAAGCCCTTTGGCTCCGGGCATGGCCATCAATGCCGTGACCTTGCCTCCGCCACCAGACTGGCCGAAGATTGTAACGCGGCTCGGATCGCCGCCGAAGTTGGCGATGTTGTCGCGCACCCACTCGAGCGCCGCAACGATATCGAGCATGCCGACGTTGCCCGAGTCAGCGTACTTGTCGCCGTAACTGCCAAGGTTCAGAAAGCCCATTGCGTTGAGCCGGTGTGTCACGCTGACCAGCACGACACCGCGGCGGGCAAGGTTTTCGCCATCGTAGGAAGGCAACTCGGTGGCGGAGCCTGCAGCGAAACCCCCGCCGTGCAGCCAGACCATGACTGGCCGCTTTCCGCTGCCCGTCGACGATGTCCAGACATTCAAATTGAGGCAGTCTTCGTTCTGGATGCCGTCGTCCCACTGGAACAGCCACGACTCTTCATTGTTTTTCCATCCTGTGCGGGCGGCCTGCGGCGAAACATAGCCGTGATGGAGACACGGTCGCACCGTGCTCCACGGTGCAGGCTTTTGCGGATGCATAAAGCGGTTGGTGCCCGACGTGTCGGCTCCATAGGGAATGTTCTTGAAGGCATAAATACCGTTGCGCACATACCCGCGCACGCGGCCATAGGCCGTTTCGACCACCGGGTCAGAGTCCGAGGCGCGTACGCTTGCGCCGGTGGATGGAAGGGGCGTGGGATAGCCGTCGGTTCCCGCAGCCTCGCCTGTTGCAGCGCTGCCCAATCCACCGGCCACTGCGGCCATCGCAAGGCCTTTCATCAGGTCGCGTCGCGTCGGGCTCACCAAGCTTGTGCGGGCAGATTGCGCGTTGTCCAGACTTGTCTTTTCATCATTTGTAAAGCTCAGCATGATCCCTCCAGAAGAATCGAGCATGTTGTCGGTGCGCATCGGAATGAAGAGCGCCCATGTCCGGTTGACAGTGCGCCTACAAGTCAAGCTTCAAACCGAATTGCGGGACGCGCGGAGTATAACGCGAAAGGCCTCGAGTCGATCGCGCCAAAGTTTGCGCGATCCAGCATCGAGTCAAGGAGCCTTCGGTTGCAGGGCGCGGCAGGGTTGCAAGCTTGGCGGGAAGGCCGCGCTCGCGGCGAGCAGGAATAAATGGAATTTCTAGAATTTGTTTTCAGCGTGCAGGGGATCCGATGATGAGTTTGCGGATCGGCGCGGGATCGCAGGCACGATCTGAAAATAAAACGCGGAACCTGAACGTTGCTCAGGCCCCGCGCTTTGTGTTGCTTCGAATGAAGTCTCTAGAACGTGAACCGAGATCCAAATTGGAATTGACGCGGGCTATTGACGGTCTGGGTAATTTGACCGAAGACCGCCGCCTCTTCCGGCTGCGATTGCACGCTGGTCATGTCTGGCACGCCGGGCATGCCAAGCTGTGCGCGGTTGGCGATGTTATACGACGAGATCTCAAACCGAAGGTCGCGCTCTTTGCCGAAAGAGAAATGCTTGTAGAGCGAGAGATCGAAATCCTGCGCGCCCATGGTGCGCACATGGTCGAGATACGCCGGTGCAGAGCCTGCAGCGAACGGGTTGGCCGGAATGGCGAAGCAGTTGAAGTTGAACCACGTTGCAGCCGAGTGCGGAGCGCCGTGGCTGGCATCGCACGTCATGTCGGCACGCTGATTGAAGTAGGATGGCGAGACACCTGAAACGGGAGAAGCGACCGGAACGCCTGTGCTGAGATAAGCGATCGCGTTCGCAGTCCATCCGCCAAGGACGGCATCACCGACGCCACTCAAATTGAGCGCGCGACCTCTGCCCGCGGGCAGATCATATGAGATGTCTCCGGTGAATTGATATTTCACGTCCTGCGGACTGATGGAATGCTCGAGGTTGAGATTTCTCCAGTCCTGAGGCGAACCACCATGGGATCCGACAAAGCCCAACGGCGGGTTGCCATCGTCGGTCATGAGTTTTGCCCAGGTAAAGCTGGCCAGGGCGGTGAAATGCTGTGTGAGTCGCTTCTGCAACTTGGTTTGCAGAGAGCTGTAATCCGAATCGCCGCCTGGATAGCCATGGACGACGACACCGTTGCCTGCGCCGTAGCTCCCATTGCCGAACTGCGGAAACTGCTGCAGCGAGACCCAGAGAGGAACTGTCGTAGCGCCAGCATTGGCATTGGTCGCGGGCAAAATGGGTGCCCATTGATTTGCAACCGTGGCGCAGGCGGGATCCGACGGATCGACGCAAAGCGATGCGCCGTAGCTTGCGATCGTCCCAAGATCGAGCTGGTTCAGATCTGCTGAGCCCAGGGGCAGAAACAGTCCGCGGCTGCCCACGTAGCCGACATTGACTACGAACTGATGGGGCAGCTCATACTCCAACCCGAAGTTGAAGTTATAGGTGAGCGGGGTGCGTTGCGAGCGGAGCATGGTGTTCAGCGACTGTCCAAGGTTGTTGGCCAATCCAGTGGGCGGCGTGGTGAACTGTTGAATCAGGCCATCGGGAAATGGATTGCTGAGCGAGTAGTCGCCGGTGGAACTTGGATCGGCCGAGCCGGGGCCGCTTGCACAGGCATTGCTGCCGTTGATCACGGTATTGCCGTCCGGATTGAAGCAGGTGGCGTTCCACTGGGTATCAGCCGAAAATCCATCGCTGTTCAATCCGGTGCCGCCGACCATGTGCGGGCTGGGGCCGAAATAGAAACCGGCGCCGCCTCGCACCACGAGATGGCTGGCAGGCTGCCACGACAGGCCCAGGCGCGGGGCCAGATCTTTCCAGTTGATATCGAAGGGCGTGCGGTTGCCGCCGCCTACATAAATCTCTGCGCCGGTGTAGGAGACGCCGCTGACGTTGTTGCCGGCGGTCGGGTTGAAGTACTCGAATCGATCGTGGCGCTCCGTCTTTCCGCCGAAGATGTCCCAACGCAAGCCGGCGGTGACGGTCAGCTTGGGCGTGAGATGGTAGGTGTCTTCAACGAAGGCGGCGTAATAGGGGCTTGATTCAGCGGCGAACAGGTCCTTCGTGAAGTTGGGGTAGTCACCCGATTCTGTACCGGGCACGGTGCCCTGGCCTACGAGGAAGGACGCGAAATCGCTGCCGCCCGTCGCAGAACTTACGGTCTGATCGGTCGCTGAAATGTCGAACGTGTAGGAGCCGGACGCTGCGGGCGGCTGGCCGACGTTCAGGAGCCGCTTCATATACTCGAACCCGGTCGAGATCTCGTGCTTGCCCTTGAGCTTGGTCATTGAAACGCTGGCGTCGTTGTTTTCGCTCGCGTACCGGAAGGTGTTGTAATCCGCGGTGCCGCCGATACCGCTGCCGTTGTCGTTGAAGATGACGAAGGGCAGAAGCTTGTAAACCTCTTCTGCTGCCAGCGAAGAAGGGAAGCCCAGGGTGGTGATGTCGAAACCGACCTGCCGTGGATCGCCGCCCTGATTCTCAAAGTGGCGAGTGAACGAGTAGCGCAGCTGGAGGAACGTGGTCGCGTTCAGCGTCAGATCGTCCGCGAGCAGGATATTTCTGCCGTTGGTGACGTTCTGCGCGTAGTTCAGATCCCACATATTGCCAAAGGCGTTGAACGTCGAGGTAAAGAGGCGATCGAATGAGAAGCGGCCGAAGATGCGCTGCTTCTCGCTCTGGGCCCAGTCCATGCGAATGTCGAATCGATGCGCCGTGGTGGGGTCCAGGCCCGGTACGTAGAGATTGTTGACCGCGCCGGTCGGGTCGGAATCGCACGATGCGCCCACATTGCACTTGGGAAATTCGGAGAGAAACTTGAGAGCGATCGGATTCGGATTGGTGATGATGTTATTGGCGAACGCCTGGCGGGTGCCATCGGGATTGTCAGGAAGCAGCGGGTTGTAGATGGTGAAGTTGTCCGCAGAAAAGTCGCCGGTGCGCTCGGCCGATGTGGGCACGGTGAAGGTATTGGAACCATCGAACTGCTGCTGCTGGGTATCTTCGTAGTCGGCAAAGATGAAGAGCTTGTTGTGCAGGATCGGGCCGCCAATTGCGCCACCTTCCTGGTAGCGGTGAAAAGCCGGTGGAGTATTGGATTGCCCGTTGCCCAGCTGGCTTTGCTTGTTGAAATATTCGTTGGCCGCGAGCACGTTGGGGCGGAAGATGCCGAATCCATCGCCATGCCATTGGTTCGAACCAGATTTTGTGACCAGGCTGATTACGCCGGCTCCGCCGCTTTGATACGAAGCTGGCGTGTTTTGCGTCTCGACGCGCGTCTCTTCGACGCCATCTTCAGGGAGATCGAGGGCCGGAATGACCGCGGCCACGTTGTTCTCGGCGATGCCGATGGGGCTTCCGTCGACCATGTAGTAGACCGAGCCGACAATGGCGCCGTTGATGGTGTACGAGGATACGTCAACTCCAGGTCGCCCGCTGGAGATGTTCTGGATGGCAAAAGAACTAGAGGAATTCGGCGCGCCATTGGCCGGCGTAACGCCTGCGCTCAATTGCACCAGGTCGAACACATTGCGCGTCAGCAGCGGTACGCGATCGATGGTCTCGGATGAAATCAGCTGGCCTACGGTCGAATTGCTGGTATCCACGAGCGAAGCCGACTCGCTCACCGTGACGACTTCGTTGACGCCGCCGACCACCAGTTTGAGATTGACTGTCGAAGCCTGGTCCAGCGTGACCACTACATTTTTCTGGACCAGCGTCTCAAAGCCCTTGGCGACCGCGGTGATTTGGTATTTGCCGGGCGCAAGCGAAACGAACGAATAGACGCCGGCGTCGGTCGATTTGGTGGAAGCTTTGATTCCGGTCGCTACTTCCTGGGCGGTGACGTTCGCTCCCGGAATAATTGCGCCGGACGGGTCGGTGACGAGCCCGTTAATGGAGCCTCTTCCAGCCTGGGCCCAGGCTCCGGCAACGCCTGCCGCGATGGCTGCGACGACGATGAGATTGCGCATGAGAAGTGCGCTTATCGTTGTGCGTTTCATGGTCTGGTCCTCGACAAAGAATTTATTCAAACGTTTGAATCTTGGTGAAAAGAATGTAAAATTGGCCTCGCTCCATGTCAAGCGGAAAATCCGCGCAGCCTCTTTGCAGGGCTTTGGACATCCCGAAGAGCGGGATGGCCTGGGCCGGAAGACACGCTTCAGGGACATCGAGCAGGGAGGAAAACGGAGTGGGCCGACCAAAGACTGGCCACGTCAAGCTGCTTGATGTAGCGAGCGCCTGCGGCTATTCCGTCTCCACGGTCTCAATCGTATTGAGCGAGGCGCCGCTGTCGCGCAACGTGGCAGCAGCAACGCGCGAGCGCATTCGTAAGGTGGCGCAACAGCTTGGCTATCACCCGGATGCCCATGCGCGGTCGTTGCGCCGCCGCCGCAGCCAGACGATTGCCGTCCTTGCGTACGATCTTTCCGACCCTTTCTGCACGCCGATTGTGCGCGGCATCCAGGCGGGTCTTCAGCCGGTCGACTATCTGCCGTTGTTCATGGATGCGCAGACGCAGCGCCGGCTCTTCGACAACTATTTGAAGATGATTCTGGAGCGGCGCGCCGAGGGCGTCATTGTCATCGCGAGTTGGATCTTCGAAGAGACCAATCTGCTCGCGGACATTGAGAAGAACCAGGTCCCCATCATCATGGTTGGCCGCGATTTGACGAAGAGAAGGTTTAGTTCTCTCCTGGTCGACAATGAGGTGGGTGGCACGCTGGCCATGCAGCACTTGAGCGATCTGGGGCATCGCCGGATAGCGGTCATACGCGGGCCAGACGAGTTGTTCGATAGCGAACCCCGGTGGAAAGGGATTCGCCGCGCCGCGGAGGGCGCCGGCATCCAGATCGATCCGCGCCTGGTATTTCAATTGCCGAACCGTATCGATCCTTCGTCTGGATTCGAAGGCGGCGTGAGTTTTGCCAAGCAGATGCTCGAAAATCGTCCGTCCTTCAGTGCCGTGCTGGCGTTTGACGATCTGACGGCGCTGGGTGTGGTGCGTGGTTTGACTGAGGCGGGCCTGCGCGTTCCAGAAGACTGCTCGGTGGTTGGCTTTGACGACGTGCTGCCCGCGATTGTGGCCACGCCCGGCATGACGACCATTCGTCAGCCTCTGCGAGAGATGGGGCTTTTGGCCGCGCAGTGGAGCGTGCAGGCGATCGAAGCGCTCGAGCAAGGACACAAGAGCCCTGTTCATTTGCATCGTGCGACTCCGGAATTGGTGATACGCCGCTCGACGGCTTCGGTTGCGGCCAGACGAAGTCGATCGGAAGCAAAACGTGCTTGACATCCCCATGAATTTCGAGATATTTCAGTATTCAAACGATTGAATAAGATTCTCCGACGGACCCAGATCGCTTCGAAACAAAAGGATTTTCGCTCGATTGCAAGTGTTCAAAACTCTTACCTCGATCCAGTCAGGAAGTGCGAGTAGGCATGAGAAAAATTGCTCTGATTGCTGTTTTGAATGTCGCTGCGGGTGCCTTCACACTGCAGGCGGCTACCGTTACTCCCTTGCATGAGGACTGGCGGCTGCAGTCGGCCTGCAAGCTGCAAGCGACCGGCGACGTGATTGCGACCCCGGGCTTCGCCGTGGATGGCTGGCTCAAGACGTCGGTGCCGAACACCGTCCTGGCTGCGCAAGTGGCGAGTGGCGTGGTTCCCGACCCTTTTTATGGCGACAACCTGAGGCAAATAGCCGGCACCGGCTACCCCGTCGGGCACAATTTTTCGAACCTTCCCATGCCCGCCGACAGTCCTTATCGTTGCGGCTGGTGGTATCGCAAAGAGTTCACTGCGCCGCCATCTACATCTGCCGACGGGCGCCTCTGGCTGCATTTCGGCGGCATCAACTATCGCGGCGAGATCTGGCTGAACGGCCACAAGGTTGCCGATGCCACTACGGTTGCGGGCGCCTATCGTACGTATGACTTCGATGTGACGGACTTTGTAAAAGCGGATCAACCGAATGTTCTAGCGGTGGAGACAACTGCGCCGACAGAAAAGGACCTTGGCATCAACTGGGTTGATTGGAGTCCTTGCCCACCAGACAAGGACATGGGTCTGTGGGGGATGGTCGATCTCGTGGCCACCGGCCCCGTGACGCTGCGATCTCCGATGGCGGAGACCCATTTTAGCGACGGCTCCCTCAACACGGCCGATCTTACCCTCTATGCCGAACTGCATAACGCGACCGATAAGCCTGTGAAAGGCGTAGTTGCAGGCACGGCTGCGGGAGTTCACTTCGAACAGCCGGTGGAACTGGCGCCGCACGAAGACCGCACCGTCGTCTTTACACCGCATCAATTCCCCCAGCTCAAGATCCACAATCCGAAGCTCTGGTGGCCTTACCAGATGGGCGAGCCGCACCTTGAACAGCTCGCTATGAGCTTCAGTTCCGCGGGCAAGACTTCAGACGAGCGCAGCGTCGATTTCGGAATACGCGAGATCACGTCGGAGCTCAATGCAACCGGCGGACGATTGTTTCGCGTCAATGGCAAGCCAATTCTGATTCGCGGCGGCGGCTGGTCGCAAGACATGCTTCTTCGCAGCGACGACAAGCGGCTGCGCGATCAATTCCGGATGGTGCGCGATATCGGGCTCAATACCATTCGCCTTGAAGGTAAGCTCGACACGGAAGATTTCTTTCACCTCGCCGACGAGCAGGGCATCCTGGTCATGCTGGGTTGGTGCTGCTGCGATCATTGGGAGCATTGGAAGGATTGGACGCCAGAAGACCTGAACATTGCGCGCGCCTCTTTGCGGTCGCAGTTGTTACGCCTTCGCCAGCATGCCAGTTTGCTGGTTTGGCTCAACGGCAGCGATAACCCGCCGCCTGCTGACGTGGAGAGAGCTTATCTGCAGGTCGAGTCAGAAACGCATTGGCCGAATCCCGTGCTGTCTTCAGCGACCTCGACACCCACCACGGTCACGGGCGACAGCGGCGTCAAGATGAGCGGACCGTACGACTATGTTGCTCCGAGCTACTGGTATCTGGATCAGCACAACGGCGGCGCATTCGGCTTCAATACCGAGACCAGCCCCGGCCCTGCGATTCCATCCCTCGCGAGCCGGCGCAAGTTCCTGCCTGATCCTGAGGCGTGGCCGCCGTCCGCCACGTGGAGCCTGCACAACGGCGGTGGGGAATTCGCCAACCTGAAGGTGTTTGACGAGGCGATGGCAGCGACCTATGCTACGCCCACTTCCGCAGCGGATTACGAACGTATTGCGCAGACCATGGAGTATGACTCGGAGCGCGCCATGTTCGAGGCGTACGGTAAGAACAAGTACGTGTCGACGGGCGTCGTTCAATGGATGCTCAACAACGCCTGGCCATCGATGATCTGGCACCTCTACGACTACTATCTCGACGCGGGTGCTGGGTATTTTGCCGCGAAGAAGGCGTGCGAGCCGCTGCACATTCAATATGCGTACGACGATGAGACGGCCGTGGTGGTCAACAGCACCTATGGTGCGCCCGTCAAACTGCATGCCAGCATGACGGTTCACAGCATTGGCTGGAAGGAGCTCTATAGTGCTGAGGCCGATATTGTCTCTGAACCCGACAGCGCCCAGCGTGCCTTGTCGATTCCCGCAGCTCTGTTTAGTGGTCCCGAACATCTGTTCTTTATCGATCTGACGCTGAGCGACACCAGTGGGCACGTTGTCAGCCATAACTTCTATTGGGTTCCGGCAACGCTGACGACATTCGACTGGGCAAGAACGGATTACACGCACACGCCCGCCGCACGGTATGAAGACATGACGGCGCTGGCAAGCCTTCCGCAGGCGACAGTCCAAACGCGAGCTGAGATCGAAACCACCAAGCAGGGAAGTGAGATGCATCTTCATCTCACCAACAGCTCCTCGGGAGTTGCCTTCCAGGTGCACGTTGCGGCACGCACAGCGAACGGCGATCTGATTGCTCCGGTGTTCTGGTCTGACAATTGGATTGAGCTGGCGCCGGGCGAGACGACGACGCTTACCGCTGTATTGCCGGACAGTCCATCCAATCTGCCGACCATTCACGTTGAAGGTTGGAATGTCGCTGCAGCCACGGTGACACCGACGGCTGCGGTGGCCGCGCGCTAGGACAAGCATGTCGACCGCCGGCGGACAAAACGAGACACTCGGTCTCAAGCGGACCCTCCGCTTCTGGGACCTGGTTCTCTACGGCATCATTCTGATTCAGCCCACTGCGCCGATGCCCAGCTTCGGCGTCATTTACCAGGAAGCGCGCGGCCACGCGGTCACAGCGATCCTGCTGGCGATGGTGGCCATGCTGTTCACCTCGGTCAGCTATGGCCGCATGGCGCGAGCCTATCCCCAGGGGGGCTCTGCCTTTTTGTACGTAGGCAAAGAGATTCACACCAGCCTCGGCTATCTCACGGGTTGGTGCCTGGTGATGGACTACGTTCTCAATCCTCTGATCTGCACCATCTGGTGCAGCCGCGCAGCCATTAATTTTTTTCCTGAAATCCCCTATGTGGTTTGGGCGATCTTTTTCGCGGCTCTTTTTACTGCCCTGAATTGCAATGGCGTCGAAACATCGGCACGCATCAATGCGGGCATGGCTGCGGCGCTGGGCGTCGTCATCCTACTGGTGCTCGTTGCAGCCGTTCGCTGGCTTCTGCATGTATCGCATCCCGATGCAGGATTTTTTGTGCGGCCCTTTTACGATCCGGCAACCTTCAATTCATCGGGCTTGCTGCGGGGCACGTCGATCGCTGTGCTGACGTACATCGGGTTCGACGGCATCTCGACGCTGACCGACGAAGCGAAGGATCCTGCGCGCAGTGTGCCGCGAGCCATCGTGCTCACGTGCTTCGTCACAGGGGTTCTGGCGAGTGTGGAGGTCTACGTGGCGCAACTGGTGTGGCCGCGCGGCTTGGCTTTTCCTGACATCGATACCGCCTATGTGCATGTCTCCGGCCGCATGGGTGGGCCGATCCTGTTTGCGATCGTCAACGCGGCCCTGTTGCTCGCCAACATCGGTTCGGGGATGGCGTCTCAACTGGGCGCCGCGCGCTTGCTCTACGCGATGGGTCAGGATGGCGCGCTGCCGCGGCGCTTCTTTGGCGCGGTGCATCCCAAGAATCGGATCCCACGCAACAATGTTCTGCTCGTGGGCGCGATCTGCCTTGTGGGTGCTTTGGTGTTCAGCTATCAGCTGGGCACAGAGTTGCTCAACTACGGCGCTTTGCTTGCGTTCATGGGAGTCAATATCGCCTCAATGTTGCGCGGCTGGCGGTATGGACGCTCGACGCAAGTCGGCCCCATTCTCTTGTCGTTCGGCGGTTTCGTCACCTGCGCCTTGCTGTGGTGGAATCTCGGTCCCCTGGCGAAGGCGGTGGGCACAGGCTGGGCGCTTATCGGAATTCTGTTCTGGATCATTCGTCGGCGCGATGTGTCACTTCCAGCTGCGGCCGCCGACTGAGCGGCATACGAATCGAGCCTGGAGGAGCATCCGGCCGAATGGCGCCCGGGCAAATAATCATCCGGCATCTTCTCTAAATCATGCCTGTGAGTTTTGCTCTGTGGATAGCCAACCGATTTGAGATTCGTGAGGTAACGGGCCGGGATCTTCAAGGGCCTTCGGGCTTGTCGCGGAACCCAGGCTCTCTGGCAGGCAGTTTTTTGACATGCCCACTGTGAGTTGATAGCCTTCATAAGGGCGCATACGGCCATCGCGGGCCGGTTTTGCTCACCCTCAGCGTCCCCGTCGTCTAGCCCGGCCTAGGACACCGCCCTTTCACGGCGATAACACGGGTTCAAATCCCGTCGGGGACGCCAATAGAATCCGCTGCTCAGATGCCCCAGGTCGCCCTTACTTGCGACCAAACCGCGCTTCTTCGAGACAGGTTTCGTTTTCATAGAGCCCTTCCCGAGAGCGGAAGGGCAGGCCCTCGCGTGATCCGAAATGATTCCCCCTCCCTTGGGCCTTGAATGAGTGTGGGCCTGGCTGGGCGGAATGCGTCCCTTCGGAAGGGCTTTCAGCTTCTCAAGCCACCCTCTTCGATCCTCGATAAGCATGCGGTGGCGATGATCTAGATATCGATTGAGGAAGCCTCCAAAACCGATGCGCAATAAAGTGAGGGGATACTGTTGCCGCTTGGATTGGCTCGGTTTGATAGCCGCACGTAGCATCTCGATTGCATTGAATGCTCGTGGGAGCCATTGCGGTGGCGTTCACCCTCACACGCGAAGCGGTCGATCAAGCTTCCGTCTCTGCACGACAAAACAGCCATCTCACGTCGTGTCTTCAGCGTGTGCGGCGAAGGTGTTCCACCAGCTTTTCCGGATGGATTGGTTTCGAGAGCAGTTCAAAGACATATCCGTCGTCTTTGGCTCGATGCAGAATATCCGCAATTCCCGCTTGTCCAGAAAAGAGGACGATCCTGGTTGTCGGCAGCTCCCTGGTGACCTCGATGGCCAGCTCGACTCCGTTCAATCCCGGCATCAGAACATCTGTGAGCAAGTAATCGGGTTTGAGACTTCGAGCTATTTCCAGCGCAGCCTGGCCGCTATAGGCTCGGCTCGCTTTGAAGCCGGATTGGTTCAGAATCTCGGCTGTTGTATCCGCGATCAACCGTTGATCATCGACCACGAGGATGGTCGGTCTCGCAGCGGTGAGATCTTCGCCATGCTCTCTTTCTGGTTGAGTGCTCGGCGGTTTCGGTTCGATGTCGTTCGCGAATTGGAAGATCTCCGGTCCGATTTCATACATTCCGGTACCTCATGCGCCCACGCACAAAAGTTGATCCGCTAGTTCAGAATGACGTTAGCCTTCGACGGATCTGTGAGTGGCAAGAAAATTGAAATGGTTGTCCCGTTCAAGCCTGGTTCGGTGTTGCTGGTGAGTGTGATTTGGCCCCCGTGTTTTTCAACGAGCTGTTTCACAACCCATAGACCGATACCAGTTCCGAGGTTTCTTTTGGTAGAGAAGAAAGGTTCAAAGACACGTTCCAGATGCTCTTTTTCAATGCCTGTGCCGTGATCGCGAATCTCGACCATGACACCTGCAGGTTTTGCTTTCACTCCGATCCGCAGTACACCTCCCTTGGGCATTGCATCGATCGAGTTGGCAATGATGTTCGAAAATACTTGGATCAGTTCTCCCATGCTCGCAGTGATCGGGGGGTGATCTTCGAACTGGCAATCGACGGCGATTCCGGCAGCATCGAATTTTCCCTGATAGACAGAAAGCACCTCCTCAAGCAATTCCTGGAGGAGGACAGGAACCTGTGCACCGTTCTCCCGATAGTAACCAAGTGTCTGGCGCGCAATGTGCGCTACGCGTTCAAGTTCACTCTCCGCGGTCTTCATATAGGCGCATGCGCCGTTCAGGGTCTTACTCGTACGGGCAAGGTAGATCAGATTCAGCACAGACGCGAGTGGATTATTGATCTCGTGGGCAACGCTGGCAGCCATACGTCCGGTGACCGCTAGTTTTTCCGATTGAACTAAGAGCCGTTCCATCCGCTTGCGCTCAGAAATCTCTCGCGCGACCTTCGATCCGCCTATCACGTGACCGTGCCGGTCGAAGAGAGGGGAGATGGTGACGGATATATCAAATCGCTCGCCGTTCTTCCTTACGCGAACAGTCTCGTAATGGTCGATGCGTTGGCCCGCGCGAAGTTTACTCAGAATCACGCCTTCCTCATGTTGAAGCTCCTTGGGGATTAAACGAAGGATACTTTCTCCAATGATCTCGTTGGACACATACCCGAACATGCGAGTGGCTGCATCATTCCAGCTCGTAATCACTCCGTTCAGATCCTTACTCAAGATCGCGTCGTCTGAAGACTGCACGATTGCGGCTAATTGCGCCTGAAGCTCTTCGATTCGCTTCTTTCCGGAAATATCGCGCGCGATCTTCGATGCCCCGATCACCCTTCCCCCACTGTCTCGTACGGGAGAAATTGTCAGGGATACCTGGACAACGCTTCCATCTTTTCTGATTCTTGTTGTCTCAAAGTGCTCGATCCGCTCGCCGGCTTTCAGTTTCGCGAGAATCAGATCTTCCTCTTCGCGCAGATATTCAGGGATCAATATTAGAATCGAGTGGCCAATGATTTCGTCGGCGTGATATCCGAAGATTCTCGAAGCCGCAGGATTCCAAGTCTTGATGATGCCATCGAGATTCTTGCTGATAATCGCATCCTCTGAGGATTCGATGATTGCCTCCAGAAACGACTGCGGATGCTCTATCAACTCATTCCTCGTCTCGTCGTCGACTGTCGATCTTTGATCTTGCTTGCTCATCAAGGCCTTGGCACTCCAGTGCATGGCTCACGGTCTGGGGGGACATTCTTTATAGGATGCGATCTCACAAAATGAAGTTTGTCCCCGGATACTGTTGCTTTGAGATCATCTTCGTTCATGGCAATCGGGGGTTCTGACGTTATCGTCACTCCGGTTCGCTGCAAATCGGAGCTTTGTCGCGCGAAATCCTTCGCGAAAAAGCGGACGATCACGTCCCATGGGGAAATACGGCAGTCGCCATCGCGCCATTTGAAACAGGGGAGGAGTGTACTATCGACCCCCTGTGCTAAGAGTCGAGGAAGGTGGAACGATGTCTGGGCCCGACATCTATTTAAGGATGCAAGGGCTCATTTCAGGCTGGTCGTTCCGGGATTAGGCACGAATGGAACCAGCCGATCGCCAAACATATCGCCATACATGTTGATGACTGCCGCCTTGCTTTCCTCGGCCGCCATCAGCGCTGCGACGGTTGCCGCGGACACGGCACGGCCGAAATAGAAGCCCTGCACGGTCATAGGCTTCCCCGTCGATTCGAGGAACAGCAGCTGGCACTCGGTTTCAACCCCCTCCACAACCACGGGAAAGCCGAGGGTCTCGGTCATCGCCAGCATCTGCGAGGCAGGATCGAAGCTGTGGCTGCTTCCGTTCCGATCGCCTGCACGAAGATGCGGTCGATCGTGATCTCATTGGCCGCCAGTTGGTGCAGATACGAAAGATTGGAAAAGCCGGTCCCGATAAGCACTCAACGAAGAAAAAGGATTGAGGGCGGGATCGGTTTTGTAAATTGTCGCGGGATATTCGGGCAGGAAGGGAAGGCGGGATACCAGCGGCCTCGGTCCGATAAAAGTGTCGAACCGCGTAGTTCCAAGGAGGCGGCGCGAGGCTGTCTGCGCTTTCCAGAGCAGCCTCGCGCCCTCGATCAGAAGATGATCTTGCCGCTCATTTGCAACTCTCGGTTAAGGTTTGCCTGGCTTGTTCCAATCGACCCGAAGTTCGCCGGATTGTTGATATCGTTGCTCGGCTGGCCAAAGATCGGATGGTTCAGGAGGTTAAAGGCTTCAGCACGGAACTGGAATTGCTTCTCACGCCAGATGGGGAAGGATCGAATCACCGAAGCGTCGAAGTTAATCCATCTTTGATCCCGCTGTGAGTTGGTTCCCCCATTGCCATAGGTGTATTGCGCAGGGACCGCGTAGGCATCCGTGTTGAACCATTCGGCTCGCGTTTTGGGCCCATTATGGATGTTGCCGACCACGTTGGCACGTTCGTAGTTATTCCCGTTGCCGGTGTTGGCGACATCCGCACTGTCAACGACCGTGAAATCCTGCCCATCACGCCAAGTGAAAACACTGTTGATTTGCCAATTACCCAGGATATAGTCGCCGATGCGGTTGCCGGTCGAGAATCGACGACCGGGGCCCACGGGGACGTCGTAGAGACCATTGGCCACAAACAAATTGGGAATATTTGTCGAGGACAGCCCACGGGAGGCCTTGGGATCGTAGGGATTCTGCGGCACTTGTCCTTCAATGCCGAAGAAGCCGTCGTCGATCGTCAGCGATTTGGCCCAGGTGTAGGCAATCTGATACGAGAAGCCACCGGAGAGGCGCTTGTCCAGTTGCAACTGGAGAGCGTTGTAGCTACCGGTGCCAACACTGCGGTCATAAAAAGTGGGAATGCTGTAGGGATAAGGCGCTCTCGGCTGGACATCGCCGGGACCCGGTGTAAGAGCCGTGTTGTAGAGGCCGCCGACGTTGGCGCGGTGCGTACTGGATCCGACATAGTCCGCTCGTAACGCCAACGAACTGCTCAACTGCCGCTGCACGCCGAAGTTCCATTGCTCGGAGTAGGCATTCTTGATGTTCGGGTCGAAGAACCACTGATTGCTGCCGAACGGTGTGGCGGGCGGGAAGAGCCCGCTGCTGCCGCCGCCGAATGGATCCTGAGAGGTGACGGTCGGCGTGAGTTGGGTGGTGGTAGGAACGTTGGTGAGCGAAGATGCGATCTCCTGGCCGATGTCGGGCCATGAGCCCTCAAAATTCTGGGCCATCTGAGTCACCGCAGCCCAGTCGTCAAAAACAATTCCAAAGGCGCCGTGGGTTACTGTCTTGTCGTTGATTTTGAAGGCATAGCCGAATCTCGGCCCGTAGTTGGTGTGGACGTTGTGAGTGATCCGGCCGTTGGGGCTCACGACCACATGGTCGGGAAGGCCCGTGCCCGGGATGCAAGGGGCGAAGCCGCGCACACTGCAGAGCGGCGGCAGCTGCTGCACGATGAAGGTGCCGTTTTCGAAATCCATGTCGCCGGTTTCGGGCCCTCCGTGCTGGCCAACCGTCGCGCTGGTTCCATACCTGGGCAGGAAGGGGTAGTCATAGCGCAATCCGTAATTCAGAGTGAGCCGCCGAGTTGCCTTCCACGAATCCTGAAGAAATCCGCTCAATAGACCGCCAGGTTGCTCCTGTTCGTTCACATCGCGCCGGCTGGCGCCACTATTGGGAACGTTCAGAAGGAAGGAAGTGAGGGCGTCGCCGGTGGGATTACTCAGCTCAGGATCGGCCGTTTGTGCCGTCCCGAAGCCCATTCCAATCTGGGCAAGCGGGCTGGCGAAATTGGCGGTATCGTATCCCAGGCCAAACTTGATCTCGTGGTTTCCGAGGATCTGCGTGTAGGTGCCGCGGTATTCCCATGTGTCGGTGGCTTTCGGAGTGAGGTTGACGCTTTCGCTGGAATTCGCAAATCCGCTGATGCCCGGACCCGGTAACAGAGACTTCCCGCCAGTGGCGGCAAAGGCGCCCACAAAGTTGGGCGAGAAGCCCACCGTGCTCAGAATATCCGAGGTAGAAGCGCTAAAGAAGTTGGTCGAGTTATCCACGACGGTGGCGTGTGCAAATTGCGCCTGGACAATCCTCGTGGGGCTGAAGATATGGACATAGCTGCCGCCCCAGTCGCGCGCGTCGAGAATGTGATGGTCCGGGAGACCCGGAAGTCCATTCGATTTGTCCACCGTGCTGTTGATGAAGCTATAGCGGAACCATGCGGAGTCCTTGGCCCCGAAGGTCTGATCTCCGCGGACATTGAACTCATTCTGGACCTGTGTGGTTGGGGTGGTATCCAAAGCGTTGGCCGAGCAAAACCCGTTGCTCTCTTGCAAGCAAGGACCTGCCGCCGGAAAGACAAATTTTGCCCACGCGACCATTCTCGGATCGATCAGATTGGACGGAATCACGTTGTCTGTAAATGCCGGACGATGGAAGGTGGGTCCGCCCGCGTTTGTGGTGGCGGTGGTCTCGAAGGGATTGTAGATCGGCAATTGCTGGTTGTCGTTTTCGTTGCCGGCTAGTTCTGTATCTGTCGGCACCAGCAAGTAGCTGTTGGCGGGGGTCGAATATCGATAGCCTTGGTAGGCGCCGAAGAAGAAAGTTTTGTTCTTTCCGTTGTAAAGCTTCGGGATCACGACCGGGCCACCGCCTGAAACACCAAACTGGTTCTGGTGATAGAAAGGCTTATCTGAGGTAGTCGGAAGAAAGAAACTGCGCGCATCGAAGACCGTGTTGCGGACGTACTCCCAGGCCGAACCGTGAAGATCGTTCGTGCCGCTCTTGGTGACCACGTTGACCACGCCGCCCAACACAGATCCGTACTCCGCGTCGTCGGTGTGAGAAACCACCTTCATCTCCTGGATGGCGTCGATGATTGGCGCCACGGCATACGTGCTTTCAATCGTCCCGTAGTTGAACAATCCATCCATCAGGAAGAAATTGCTGCGGCCTGTCTGCCCATTGATGGCGGGAAACGTGTAGTCGGAACCGATGGCGACCGCAGCGCCAAAGCCGCCGCTGCTTTGCATTCCCGCGTTTTGGCCGACCATGATCGGCACCACGCCCGGGGTGAGCGAAAGCAGCGAAGTGAAATTCCGTCCATCCAACGGAAGGTCGTTCACCTGTTTGGTCTCAATCACTGTGCCCAGGGTGGCGCCCGTGACATCGAGCTGCGCGGCGACGGCGTTGACTGAGACCACCTGGGTCTCTGAACCCACCTTCAGCGAAAAGTCGAATGTGGCATTTTGATCGACCGCGAGAACGAACTCGTCGGTCTTCTGCGGCGTGAATCCCGCGGCGCTGGCCCGGATCGTATACCTGCCGGGCGTAATGTTCAGAAGGACATAGGCGCCGGAGCTGTTGGAGACCGAGGCATGCTCGACCGAGGTTTCGATGCTATGCAGCACGATGGTGGCCCCGGGAACCACCGACCCACTGGGGTCGCGGATCACGCCGTTGACTGAGGCCGTTGAGACTTGGGCGCCCGCCATGCACGAAAGGGCCAGGACGAACAGGCAGAGCAGACCAGCAAAGCGCTTTCCGGGAAGTAGACTCCCGATCTCGCGGGCGAGACCCCTCGTGTGATTTTCCATGAAATGACCTCTCTCCAAATGTCGTTCGCCGAACTGGGCACCTAGGGGATTCCCGGCCATCTGTTTGGGGAATATTGGCCGGGAGTATACGGTAACTGATTCGAATACTCTTTCGAGCGAATTAACGACTAATTGAACTTGAAGGCGATTGTCAAGGTAAAAAGTAGAACCTTAGATTGAGGAAATTCTCGTTGTTAAGGCTGACTAATCTGCACCTGGCCACATACAGGCCCGAATCGTCCATGCAAAATTTGCGATTGCGGCAGGACTTACTAATTCGCTATAGTGATCGTTTGAAATGAGACTTTTGGGCAGGGAAACTAACCGTCGCTACGGGATACGATCGTCCGCTTTTCTCTCGGAACAGAGATGTACTGACCGGGGCACTGCAAGAACAGGAGCCGTGAGTCTTTCTATATGACCATTCGAATGAAAGACATTGCGAAAGACCTTGGCATCTCCCAGGCCACCGTCTCGAAGGTCCTTCGCAAGCACCCGGACATCGGCGAAAAGACCCGTCAGCGTGTGCTCGAACGGGTCAAAGAGCTCGATTATCAGCCGAACACTCTGGCCCGAAGTCTGGTCACGGGGCGCAGTTGCCTCATCGGTCTGGTCGCGCCCAGCCTGCTTCACCCTTTCTTTGCAGAGATTGCTCGCGGCATTTCCAGCGCCGTCCGCGATAAGGGCTATTTTCTGGTTGTGGCTTCGTCGGAAGAAGATCCTGAAGTCGAGAAGGAAGAGATCTCGGGGTTGCTCGCCCGCCGCCTGGATGCGTTGGTGATTGCGTCTGCGGCCACCGAAGTCGAACAGTTCGATCGAATGGACAAGATGTCTCAGCCCTATGTCCTCATCGATCGTGACATGAACGGACTTGCCGCAAACTTTGTCGGCGTGAACGAAGTTAGAGTCGGCAGGTTGGCGACGGAACACCTCATTGAAATGGGCTGCCGTCGCATTGCGCATATCCGGGGGCAGGATAACGGTCCGGGCAATGGCAGATTCGAAGGCTATCGACTGGCACTCCGTGATCGCGGAATTCCGTACTCCGATGACTACGTTGTGCGCAGAAGCTTGGTGGACACCGAAACCACGCAGCAGGGCAGGGAAGCCATGCGTCTCCTGCTGGAACGAGACCCGAAGCCGGATGGAGTCTTTTGTTTCAATGATCCGCTGGCGATCGGAGCCATGAGCAGCATTCTCGACGCAGGCTTGAGGATTCCCGAGGACATCGCTCTTATCGGCTGCGGAAATTTGCCCAATAACGACTGTCTTCGCGTGCCGCTGTCGAGCATCGATCAGCAAAGCCATATGCTTGGGCAGCGAGCGGCCGAGCTTGTTCTCAGTCTGCTTGAGTCCAAACAAAGACCTCGTGCTCGAACCATCATTCTTGAGCCGACGTTGGTAGTCCGGGGCTCCACGCAAAGAAAATAGCGTTCGGCTATTTGATCTCGATGAAAATCGAAGCATGAGAAACGGCATGAGTCGGCAGTGGATCTCTTCTCCAACGGAAGCCGTTCACTCGTTGCCGCGAGTGGCACTCCTGCTCGCTGTCGCCCTGCTCCTTTTGTGTGCAAGCTCCAAGAGCACGAGTGCTGGACAGGCAAAGAGTGATCCCAACGACACCCAGGCCGGCGCCTCCAAGGATGGATATATAGGTTCTCGGGCGTGCTCGAATTGCCATGCGGAAATCTATCAGCGATTTCTGCAGACGAGCATGGGGCATTCCATGTCTGCGGTCACGCCAACTTTTCTCCAGAAGACAGCTTCCTCTGCTCCGTACGTGAATGGACGACTCAGCCAGCGATTCGAAGTCTACTCACAGGATGGAAATCTTTTTCAAAGCGAATCCGGAATCGGCGCGGATGGAAACGAAAGTTTCAAGGCCGCTCAACAAATCGACTGGATTATTGGCGCGGGAGTCAATGGCTACGGCGCAATCTTGAGAAAAGGCGACTTTCTTTTTCAGGCGCCGCTGTCGTTTTATACCCGGCCCATGAAATGGGCGCCGTCGCCTGGATATGAGTTCACCGATCTGGGTTTCAACCGGCCCATTACGCCGGGCTGTATCTTCTGCCACAGTGGCCGGCCGAATCCAATCGCCGGCACCAACGGACGCTTTGAAAGCACTCCCTTCTCCGAGATTTCGATTGGTTGCGAAAACTGTCACGGTCCGGGCGCTGCTCATTTGAAGGCCGTGACTACGAATGCCACATCGGAGAAGAATCCTGCCCATTTCGATCCTGCGATCGTTAATCCCGCGCGGCTGACTCCCTATCTTGCAGATAACATCTGCATGGCTTGCCACCAGACCGGAGATGCACGCGTTCTCAAACCCGGGAAGGGTTACAAGGACTTTCGCCCAGGGCATCTGCTCGACGACACACTGTCGATCCTGGCGGTCCCTCCTACACGGGAGTCTCCCCCCTCATCGGACCATGTTGAGCACTATTATTCGATGACGCTGAGCAAGTGTTATCGCGCCAGCCAGGGTCGCTTGAGCTGCATTACATGTCACGACCCTCATGTGCAGCCGTCTGCTGAGGAGGCGCCCGCATACTTCCGTAGCAAATGCCTCACGTGTCATACGAATCAAAGCTGCAAGCTACCGATCGCGACGCGCATGCAGCGAACGCCGGCTAACGACTGCACGAACTGTCATATGCCCAAGCGCGACATCCAGGTTATCTCTCACTCCAGCGCGACCAATCATCGGATTGTGGCGACACCGGATGAACCATATCCCGATGTCACGTTTCAGCAAACGACCGCAGCACTGCCGAACCTTATCCATCTCAATCCAGATCCTGGGAAAGAAACGGTTCCTCCTCCATTGCTGACTTTGCTTGCGGCTTACGGAGAGCTCGCGGAGAATAAGCCGGAATATGTTGAGCCTTATCTCAAAGTGCTCACTCAATTGGAGCGGACACAACCCGACGATCCTCTCGTGCAAGCGGCACTGGGGCGCAGGGATTTAAAGAATGGCGATTTCGAGGCCGCTGCCGGCCATCTGCGCCGCGCTCTTCAAGGCGGTACATCCGCGGCGACAACCTATGCTGACCTTGCCGATGCATTGGCGCACCTTGGGCAGATCGAGGAGTCTTTTGCGCTGATCGAAAAAGCAATCGAACTGGACCCGTTCAATCCCGTGACACGGAAGATGCTAGTAGTTCGGCTCATCGAATCCAAACAATATGCGAAGGCTCACGAAGCGCTTCAACAGTATCTCGATGTCTTTCCGCAGGACGATTTCATGCGGCAGATGCTGGCGCGCTCTGAGCGGAACAAAACACAACCCTGATCTAATGCGCGGCGACGCTGTACGGCTGTTTCCGCAAGATGCCTTTGCCTTCCTGGATGGTGACGATTTGGCCCGCGGCAACTCCGCTCAAGTTCTCGGTCTTGCCGTCGAGCCACCGGATCGAGAGATCTGCAGAACTCTCTTTGCCGAGGCCAAAGTGTAGACGGAAGTCGCTCTGCGACACATAGGATCCGCCACTACGCACTTCGTCCATCTGCTTTTGTCCATGCGCAGTCAGTGTGACCCGCGCCCCGATTGCATCGCGGTTGGTCGCAGTCAGAAGGCGAACCAAGAGGGAGTGTCCTGCAGTGGGAGCAACGTTCTTCAACAACGAAGGAGCTTCTCCCATGTTTACAATCACAATTTCTTCGTTGCCGTCATTGTCCAAATCTCCGACGGCAAGGCCGCGCGAAGCGTGCGTTGCGGTAATGCCACTCCCGGCCTGCGAAGACATGTCGAAGAACTGTTTGTCGCCTCGATTCCAGTAGAGCAGTCTTCGCTGCTTGAAGTGCTCTGCGCTGTGCCCGGTGTCGACTTCGGGATACACGTGCCCGTTGGCGAGAATCAGATCCTTCCATCCATCGTTATCAATATCGACAGCGGCTGTGCCCCAGCCGAGATACTTCGTGTTGACGGCCAGGCCCGTTTCAATCGTCGCGTCAGAGAAGCTATTGTCTCCCTGGTTGCGGTAGAAGGTGGGCGTGTCATCGGCGAAGTTGGTCTTGAAGATGTCGAATCGTCCGTCATGGCTGAAGTCAGCGGCAGTCACGCCCATACCGGCTTGTTCGAGTCCCTCGTCGTTATAGGCGACCCCTGAGACCACGCCGATTTCCTCAAATCGCTGCCCCTTGAGGTTGTGGAAGTAAAGGCTGGGTGTGGAATCACAAGCGATGTAGATGTCGGGCCAGCCATCATTATCGAAATCGTCGACCAGAGGACTAAAGCAGTAATAATCCTTGGGCGTGGTGATGTGCATGCTGTCTGAAACATCGCTGAAGTGGCCGTGGCCGTCATTTTTGTAGAGAGAAATTGTCTCCCCCGGCAAGCCACGGGGACCGCAAATGACCGGCATACCCTTCCATTGACACTGCGATCTTTCGCCTGGATGCGGTGTCTTGGCCGGGTCGAATTCTATGTAGTGGACCACGACCAAGTCCAACGCGCCATCTCGATTGAAATCCACAAACGCACAGCCCGTGCTCCAACGAGTCGTCGGCGAAGCTAGCCCTCGGGCTTCTGTCTCATCTTGAAAAGTGCCGTTTCCACCGTTGTGGTAAAGGGCGTTTGGCCCCCACCCAGTGACGAAGAGATCGACGTAGCCATCGTTATCGATGTCCCCGGCGCAAACTCCCTGGCCCCATCCTGTATGAGTGAATCCGGCCTTTGCCGTCACATCTTCGAACTTCAAGCCACCCAGGTTGTGGTAGAGCACTGGAGTAGGCGGTGTCCCGTTCGGCTGAAATCGATCGCCGTTGACAAAGAGAATGTCGGGCAATCCATCGTTGTCGTAGTCGACGATTGCGACTCCGTTCCCTGTGGTCTCGATAATGTATTGCTTGTTGCTCGCCGCTCCGGAGACGTTCACTGAAGTGAGCCCGGCCTGTGCCGCAATGTCTTCAAATTGCACGATCGGCGGTTTCATTCCCGCGGGCAGCGGCTTGGCAGGTGTGGCAACTCCGTTGCCGGTCGCCACTCCGATTTGCGCGTGGCAAGAACCAGCAAACGTAAGAATGAACCCAAAAGCGGTGAAAGAGGACACCGAGATGAGGCGTTTTGCCAGGGCGACGAGACGACGGTGCTCCATCTTCCCGCCAATTCTAGCATTGTGAATGTGGCCCCAGGCCCGATGCGACACAGCGCACCGCAGCCCAACAAATAGCGGAACATCGACGCAGTTGTCGCGGCCGCTCTCTTCCGGGCTATCCTGTTCGTGCAATCGGCAACCCGGAAGAGCGAGGGCAGGCTGAAGCGATGGAGACTCATCCATCCGACCAGCGCGTTGCGGCGCCATGACGGCGGGGCGTCCTCTCCATCGATCCCTGCTGATCGCCGCATCAAGGTGCCTTGCCGTCTCAGCATGTGCTGGGGCATTCTACTTCGGGGGGCCGGCCATGAATCTGCGAACCACGAAACGACGATCCGTGCAGCACGTCATGCTGACGGCACTCGTGATCGTCTGCGCTTGCCCGCTGGTCGTGACAGCGCAGGGGCCCTCCAACTGTACTGGCCCGGCGGATCTTGAGCAGGCGATTGCATCGCACCCTTCGGCGGGCGCCTACGAAGCGCTCGGCTCCTGGTTCGCGTCACAGCGCCATTTCCCCTGCGCCATTTCCGCTTTCGAATCTGCGATGCGCCTTGATCCAAATTCATGGCAAAGCCACTATGACCTTGGAGTGGCACTGCTCAGTAGCGGAAACGTAAAACGCGCGGCGCATGAACTGCAGGCAGCCTTGAGTTTCAAACCTGGATCAGCGCAGGTTCTTCTCCCACTGGGAGCAGCCCTCAGCGACTCGAATCAGCAAGACGAGGCAATCGATGCGTTCAAGGCGGTTCTTAAAGTTGATCCTCAGTCAGTGAATGCGCTCGATGGGTTAACCAAGGCGCTGATCGCCGAAAAGAGATATACAGCCGCCATCCTGGCCCTGAAGGATGCACCCCCGAATGAAGTGTTGCAACTGAACTTGGCGGTCGCTTACTCCAAAAACGGAAATGCCGACGACGCGCTCAAAACAATTCTGGCAATCGTCAAGGAGCATCCCGATTACGCGCAGGCGCAATTCAACCTGGGCGTCGTCTATACCCAGGAGGAACGCTTCAGTGAAGCGGCCCCGGCATTTGAGGAAGCACTGCGGCTGGATCCGTCCGATGATGTTACCCGGCTTACGTACGTAAAGACCTTAGTCGTACTTGGTCAGTTTGACACTGCGGCACCCATCATTCGCGATTATCTGCGACGCCGGCCCCACGATTTCGATGCGCTGTACTTTACCGGCGTGGTTGAGAAGGGCTTGGGGAACAACGCGGATGCAGAGAAGGTTCTGCGTCAAGCTGTTGCCATCAATCCCAATCACTTCGAAGCGCGCTATAACCTTGGCTTCGTGCTCGCGCACCAGGGACGCCCGGCAGAGGCGAAGCCGGAGCTTGAGGCCGCGCTCAAGCTGAGTCCCGACTCGAGCAAGGCACGCTTCCAGCTTGCATCCGTACTGCGCGCACTTGGACAGAAGAATGAGGCGAGCCAGCAGCTGAGTGTCTTCGAGCAAGAAAAGCAGCAAGGAGTAAAGCAGACCTCAGCCGTAGTAAAGGCCAGCCAGGCCAATGAGGATCTGCAGTCCGGAGATCCTCGGAAAGCAGCCGATCTTTACCGCGAATCGATCGCTGAAGACCCGACGAACGGCCGAACCTACTACAATCTCGCCCTTGCTCTGGATAGGATTCCTGACTATCAAAGTGAGCGCGAAGCGCTCGAAAACGCCGTAAAGCTTGATGCGCAACTGGCTCCGCCCCATAATCAGCTGGGGGTTCTCGATCTCGCGGCAAATCAAACCGATGAGGCAGTCAAGCAGTTCAAGGCGGCGATCGCACTCGATCCTCAATATGCGGAGGCGCAGAATAACCTGGGCGTTCTCTATGGGCAGCTCGGCAAAAACTCCGAGGCGGAGCATTTGTTTGTCCAAGCCACCGAGAACAATCCTCAATATGGCCAGGCCTTCGCGAATCTGGGACTGACGCTGGCGTCCGAATCGCGGTTTTCTGAGGCAGGTAAGGCACTGGCTACCGCGGTGCAGCTCGACCCCAAAAACTCCGGCGCCCTCAGCGCATACGGCATGGTGTTGGTGCGTTTGAACCGGCCCGTCGAAGCGCTCACTTTCTTTCACAAGGTGACCGAGCTCGATCCCAAATCACCTGGAGCGCATCTGAATCTCGGAATCGCGCTCGCGGATCAGAGCAATCTTGACGACGCTCTGGCTGAATTCTCAGAGGCAGTTCGCCTTGATCCAACCAATGCCGTCGCGCATTACAACAAGGGCCGGGTCCTGCTCGATCTGCGGCGCAACAGCGATGCAAAACCAGAACTTGAAGCGGCCACGCAGCTCGACCCGGGGCAGACTGATTGCTGGTACCTGCTTGGCTTGATCTCAAGGGAGGCGGGAGATTCTGACCAGGCGATCAAGGAGTTTGAGAAGACTCTCGCCATCGCGCCGAACAACGCACGGGCTCTGTACATGCTGGGCCGCGAGTTGCTTCGCAAAGGCGATACCGCCGGCGCAATCGTTCGCTGGAGAAGGGCGATCGAAATTAGTCCACAATACGATGAGGTGTATTACAGCCTGGCGCGTCTCCTGGCCAAGTCCGATCCAGTCGAAGCGAAACAGCTGCAAGACCGATTTGAAGAGATGCGTGCACAGCAACACATTGTGGATCGCGCCCAGTTGCTGGGTAATTTCGCGCTGACGTCTGCCGATGCCCATGACTGGCCACAGGCCGTTGCGCAACTCAAGGAAGCAATCGAAACCTGCGGAAAGTGCAGTGCTCTGCCACAGCTCCACAAAGACCTGGGCCTGATCTATTGCCACTCGGGAGACTTTAAGAACGGACGAACCGAACTGCTCGAAGCACAGAAGCTGTCGCCCGGCGATGAGGACGTTGCAAAAGCTCTGCACCTGCTCAAGCCCGGCAACT
The DNA here is from genome assembly GCA_036267935.1 of Occallatibacter sp. Taxonomy (GTDB): domain Bacteria; phylum Acidobacteriota; class Terriglobia; order Terriglobales; family Acidobacteriaceae; genus Telmatobacter. Next base: position 44,843 of record DATAVC010000014.1, read on the forward strand.
TACCTCATTGAGTTTCACCTGAGCGGTCCACTTCAACACAATTCACATACGAGATCGCACGATACAAACCTAGTAAGTCTTGAGCGCAATCACGCTCACATTTGGATCGGGTGCTTGCTCGGGAAGATCGATCCGCAGCTTGCCTTCGATTTGACGAAAGGTCAGCGGCCTTCCATTGGCAAGCAGGCGGGCCGACATCACCTTTGCCTCAATGCCGGTGATCTCACAGGCCGCATTGGCGGGCCAATTGAAGATGTGCACAAAAATGGACTTGTCATTTGCAGTGGTGCGCAAATCGGCGACACCCTGGATCGGTCCGTAGGTCGTGCCGTAGATGGAATCGCCGTTCAGCGTAAGCCAGTCTCCTATGGCGCGTAATCGCTGCTGAAACTCCGGCTGGATCTGGCCGTCTGGTTGGGGCCCGACATTCAACAGAAAATTTCCGCCGCGACTCGCCACTTCAACCAGGCTTCTGATCAACACTTGCTCGGATTTGTAATCGTGATCGTTCTTGTTATAGGCCCAAGTGTTGTTGATGGTCATGCAGGTCTCCCAGAGCCGGAAATCCTCGGGGCGCGGAATCGAATTCCTCAAATTTTTGGAGACATTTGGGTCGACGCCAGTGAGCACGATACCTTTGGTCGGAATCGCCGTCGGAATGAACTGCTCTGGTGTTTCATAGTCGGCATCTACGCCAATCCGGTCATTGACGAGGGTGGCCGGTTGCAGTTCGCGAATCATCTCAATGACGCGCGCACCATTGTATTTCTGCTGGTTATTCAGGCCGTCGAACCAAATCAGCGCAGCCGGACCATAGCGAGTCAAAAGCTCCGCCAATTGCAACTGCATGTACTCGAGATAACTCGACCACTCCGGCCGCTGTGGTTCGCCGTGCCAGTTTTCTTTGGCTAGCTTGGTGGTGTCGCGAAAGCCCGGATGATGCATGTCCGGTGGCGAATAGTAGAAGCCAAGAGGCATGCCGTCCTCACCGCACGCCTTCGCCAGCTGCGCCACAATGTCTTTGCCGTAGGGGGTGTTCGTGATCTTGTAATCCGTGTAAGACGAATCAAACATGCAGAATCCGTCATGGTGCTTGGTCGTGAATACCATGTATCTCTGCCCGGCCAATCGGGCCAGATCGACCAACGCCTCGGGGTCGAACTTTACCGGGTTAAAGGTCTGCGGCAGAGCGCGGTATTCGGCCTCTGTAATCCCCCCCGGTTTTGGCACCATGATGGGCCAGGATGCTTCCACGCTCGCCTGCGAATAGGGGCCCCAATGGATGAACATTCCGAACTTGGCGTTGCGATACCAACTAGTGCGATCGCACGCCATAGCCGCACTCCATCCCAGTTGGGATAAGACGGGGAAACAGGAACTAGCTGCAGCAAGGCGAATAAATTGCCGACGATTCGAAATATAAGCGCTCATGTCGGGGGTACTATAATGACCGCCGAGATGGCTGTCAAGGGGTTGATCTCGATGATTACGGGCATTTGTTGACTACCACTTCAATTCTCATGCAGGGACCGAGAGCGCTTGTGAGCGCTTAAATTCAGGTTGTCCGATCGCAAAAAGCGGCACGCCTCAGTCCAGATGAAACACTTCTTCCATCTCCGCCCACCACTCCCCCGTCTTTCTCGTCGCGAGAGGTTCCTGCAGTGGATTCATCACCGCCCACCACTCCTGGGTCGGAGGATGCGCGGCCATTTTTTCGAAATCCCCCTTAAGGTCGCTGCCGTGGTATTCAAAATAGCTAAACAGCAGGTCGTCTTTGAAATAGATGGAGTAATTGCGGATGTTACATTCTTGAATTTGTCTTAGAACCTCCGGCCAGACGGCCGCGTGGTAATTGCGATACGCATCCGCACTCCCCGACTTCAGCTGGATGACCATGCCCAATCGTTTCATCTGCTCGACCTTTCTCTCGAAATCTCCGGCTCTAGATCCACGTGGCCACCTCGCGTCAGACATAGCAAGAGAGCTTTGTCACAATGGAGCGTAGCCGAGAAACGCAAATTCCTGCAAGTGCTTAAATTTACGCTTGACGTCCAAATAACTCGTCCTCTACGATCCATGTACTTAATTTGAGCGCTTGAATATGCCTATAACAACCAAACTTGCGTCAGATCGCTTGGTGAAGCACAACCTTGCAGAACAATTGCGCGAGGAAATCATGCGCGGCTCATTGCAGCCTGGGACGCGAATCGTCGAAGGCACGTGGGCATCGAAATTCGGAGTTGCGCAAGGTTCCATCCGCGAAGCGATCAACATTCTTGCACAAGCGGGCTTCGTGACGAAAGAATCGGGGCATAGTGCGCGCGTCATCAATTTGAGCGAAGACGATGTGGTTCGAATCTACCAGGTGCGCGGTGCCATCGAGGGTTTGGCGGCACGACTTGCGGTCGCAACGAAGCCGGATTTGAAGGTGCTTCAAGCCACTTTGGATGTCATGCGGGAGTCAGCAAGCGCCGGCAACTGTGATGGCCTTCTCGATTGCGATTCGCTCTTTCATCTCGAACTCTGCGAGTTGTCGCGTAATCCATACCTGATTGAGCATGCCCGGCGGATATTGCTTCCGTTCTTCGCCTTTGTGCGGATGCGAGTGGCTGCAAAAGGGCAGGGGACCTCGGCATGGGACAGGGACCTGGATGCGCATCAACGGATCATCGACCTGTTGCAGGAAGGCGAAGGCGAAGTCGCTGAGCACTATGTGAAGAAGGCTATGGAGCGCTTCGCAAGGACAGCCCACGACAACTGGGAGAAGCGTGTCGCACATGAAGGCTGAACTCTCAGGAAAAGTCGTGGTATTGACGGGAGGCGGCGATGGAATCGGCCGCGAATGCGCTCTTGCGTATGCGCGCGAAGAGGCTACGGTCGCTATTCTCGATCGCGATCTAGACGCCGCATTGCGCACTGCGTCGAACGCCGGCGGTGAATGCATGGCGCTCCATGCCGATGTTTCGGATGGTGAGTCGCTGCGCGTAGCAATCCGCACCGTTCTTGCGCGTTTTGGGCACATCGATGCCGTGCACAACAACGCGGGGATCGCCAGCCCCTCAAAGCCGCTCCATGCAACCAGTGAGGAAGAGTGGGATGACCTTCTGCGCGTCAATTTGAAATCGGTGTATTGGACTACCCGATACGCCTTCGACGCGCTCGCGGAAAGCAAGGGAACGATCCTCAATACCGCCAGCATGGTGGGGCTCATCGGGCAGCAGAATCACGCGGCTTACGTGGCCACCAAGGGCGCAATGATCTCGCTGACCAAGGCGATGGCGGCCGATTACGCGCACTACCAGATCCGCGTGAATGCGATATGTCCGGCCGGAGTGTGGACGCCGATGTTGGAGAAATGGTGCGGTGAGCAACCGGATCCGGCAAGTATCCGGAAGTATCTCGACGACATCCACATGCTCGGACCGTGCCCTCAGGGAGATGTGATCGCGGATGCCGCGGTGTTCCTTCTTTCTTCAAAGGCGCGGTTCATTACGGGCTGCATCTTGCCGGTCAGCGGCGGGGCCGAATTGGGTTACAGAAGGTAGTTGAAGGCGGAGCGATGCCGAATTACACCATCCAGTCTGTCTCCACGGTCGATGCGCGTTTTGCATTGCCGGCCGGTGCGGGCACCGATTCGGTTCACACCAGCGCGCAGTACTGCATGGCCGTTACTTGCCTGGCAACCGGAGGGCGCGTATCAGGAACCGGGATTGCGCTTACCCTTGGCGACGGAAACCGGCTGGTATGCGATGCAATTGAGTTGCTTGCAGGGCCGCTTGTGGGCATGGAGATCGACGAGCTGATGTCGGACTTTGGAAAGATCTCCCGCCGCCTCGCGGACGATTCTTCACTGCGTTGGCTCGGGCCGCATAAGGGTGTCATTCATCTCGCGCTCGCTTCGCTCACAAATGGCTGCTTCGATCTCTGGGCCAAGAGCCGCGGCGTCCCGTTGTGGAAGCTTCTGCTCGATCTCACGCCAGAAGAAGTCATCGCAACTCTTGACCTGAGCTATGTTGAGGACGTTCTCAACGCGGAGGACGCCCTCGCGCTTCTAAGAAGCAACGCGACGACTCGCTCTCTCCGGGAAACGATCCTGCAGAGTGGCTACCCGGGCTATGACACCTCCGTTGGGTGGATGGCGTATGAAGACGGAAAAGTCCGTGAGCTCACGCAACGCGCAATGGACCGCGGCTTCCGCGCTTTCAAACTGAAAGTCGGCTCCGCGGATGAATCGCGCGACCTGCGCAGGGCCGCAATGCTGCGCGAGGTCGTTGGCGAAGCCGGCACTCTGATGTTTGACGCCAACCAGCATTGGAACCTGCCCGATGCCACTCGCATGTGTCGTGAACTCGTTAAATTCGATCCGCTCTGGATCGAAGAGCCGACACATCCCGACGATGTCTATGCGCACGCAGAGCTCGCGCGTATCATTTCCCCGGTAAAGATTGCAGCGGGTGAACATATTCCTAATCGTGTTCTCTTCAAGAATTTCTTCCGTTACGGTGGAGTTCATTTCGTGCAAGCCGATTGCACCCGGCTCGGAGGCGTCAGTGAATTTCTCACTGTCAGCCTGATGGCAAAGAAGTTTGGTCTACCGGTGGTTCCCCATGTCGGCGACATGGGCCAGGTACATCAGCATCTCGTGCTGTTCAATCACATTGCGCTTGGCCACGAGGTCGTGTTTCTGGAACACATTCCGCATCTGAAGGAACACTTCGTTGTTCCAGCGGAGGTAAGTGGCGGCTTCTATACGACTCCTCAAGAGCCCGGCGCATCGACCGACTTGGTGTCTGCCTGCAACGAGGGGCGTTAGTTGGCGCACTCGCTCTCATTTGGAGTTTGTCTCACCCTGCTTGCCGGCTTGATGGCGGGCAATTGCATGCTGCCCATGAAGTTCAATCGAAGCTGGCAGTGGGAGAACACCTGGCTGGCCTTCAGCGTAGTCTCCCTTGTCATTCTTCCGTGGTTATTGGCGCTTGGTCTTGTCGACCACGTCTTCGACGTCTACCGCTCCCTTTCCTTGATTCAGTTTTCTGTGCCTTTCCTCTTCGGCGTCGGGTGGGGTGTCGCACAGGTTCTGTTTGGAATCTCGGTTGCTCGTCTCGGCCTCGGCCTCGCCTACGCCATCATCGTTGGACTCGGCGCATTACTGGGCACGCTGGTGCCGCTCTTCACTCAGCATCGCTCGCAGGTTCATGCGACGGCGCTCGTTGAAATTCTCGCCGGGGTCGCCGTCATGGTCATCGGCATCAGTCTGTCTACCGCGGGCGGGCAGATCAGAGAGCGAAACCAGAGCCCTGTTCTGCATTCGGAACAGGCAAACGGATACACCGCGGCGGTCCTGCTTGCCATTCTGTGTGGCTTAATGGCGCCAATGCTCAACTACTCCTTCGCCTTCGGCCAGGACGTTGCAACGCAAGCCGAGTTGGCCGGAAACTCTGCCTTGCGCTCTGCGTACGCGGTTTGGCCCATCGGACTTGCGGGCGGCTTTCTGCCCAACATCGCCTACAGCCTTTATCTGCTTAGAAAAAAGAAGAGTTGGAAATTGTTTCAAGCCACCTCTCCCGATATTTTCTGGTCTGTCCTCATGGGCGTGTTATGGATGGGAGCCATGGCGTTGTATGGCATGAGCGCGACTTACCTTGGCTCTTTCGGTACGTCGATCGGCTGGGGAATGTTTCAGATCTTTATGATCATGACCGCAGCGCTCTCGGGTGTAATGATGGGCGAGTGGAAGGGTGCTCCGCGCAGGGCCAGATCTTTGCTGGGAATGGGCCTTGTCTGTTTAACAGGCGCTACGGCGCTGCTCGCTATGGGCAACCACTAAGTATCGGCCACCGTGCTGGCTGGCCCATTGCCGGCGAACAGTCAAGAGAGCTGGATGCGAGCGCGCCGGTGTCACCCGAGGAGCCGCGGAAGGAATGAGCCGAAAGGTTGTCGAGAACACTGGAATGTGGGTTGCCACGCTTGCGATTGCCTCGACCCTGCCCGCGGCCTTCTCAGTGCAGGGCGCGCTTGCCCAGTCCGCGAGGCCCGGCACCCAATCAACGCCCTCGACGAATTCCGTTCTGGTTCCGGGTCGATTTGTCGACATCACAGACAAGGTGGGCGTTCATTTTCTCCATCAGGCTCCGCGCACCACTCGCAAATACCTGATTGAAACGATGGGATCAGGTGTTGCTCTCTTCGATTGCGACAACGACGGGCGACTCGATCTGTATCTCGTCAACGGCGCGCCCTATGCCGACCCGGAGCCCAAAGGATCGATTCCACAGAAGACGGGTCCGGAATATTGGAACCGCATGTATCGACAAAAGCCGGATGGCACGTTTGAAGACATCACCGAGAAGTCTGGGCTAAAGGGAGTTGGCTACGGCTTTGGGGTAGCCGTTGCCGACTATGACAACGATGGCTACGAAGACGTCTTCGTGACCGCCTATGGAGGCAATCGCCTGTACCACAACAATGGGAACTGCACCTTCACCGATGTGACTCAACAGGCAGGTGTCGGGGGCAGCGGCTGGTCCACATCCGCCACTTGGGTCGATTTGGATCACGATGGCCTGCTTGACTTGGTGGTTTTGCGATATATCAAGTGGGATTGGAACGACGTGTGGTGCGGAGAGCACAGAGAAGGCTATCGCAATTACTGCCATCCAGACGTATTCGAGCCAATTCCTATGCTCGTCTACCATAACGATGGACATGGGCATTTCACCGAGGTTTCGTCCAAGTTGGGCCTCGATAAACCGGCCAAAGCCTTGGGCATCGCCATTGCCGACTACGACCGCGACGGACGTATCGATATCTTTATTGCCAACGACTCCATGCAGGAGTTCCTGTTCCATCAGAAGGCGGACGGAGCCTTCGAAGAGATAGGCCTGGAATCGGAAGTTGCGGTGAATTCAGAAGGTCAAACGTACGCGGGCATGGGTGTGGACTTTGCCGACTATGACAACGATGGTTACCCGGATATCGTAGTCACCGATCTTGCCAACCAGCGGTACGCCACCTACCACAACGGCCGGGACGGAACCTTCGACTACGCGTCGAACCTGAACGGCCTCGGAGCAATGACGCTTCTGCACTCAGGCTGGGGTCTTCGATTTCTTGACTATGACAACGACGGCTGGAAGGACCTGCTTGTTGCGCAGGGCCATGACCTGGACAACATCGAAACGATCTCTCCTCAGCTGCATTACCGCGAACCGATGTTGCTGGCGCGCAATGCGGGCAAGAAGTTCGTAGATGTGTCACCCGTCTCCGGCGACATTTTCAAAAAGGCCTGGGTGGGGAGAGGCTTGGCGATCGGAGATCTCGATAATGACGGCAGAATAGATGCCGTCGTCACCACCAATGGCGGCTCAGCGCATGTCCTCCACAATGAGACCCTTTCAAACAATCATTGGATCACCCTTCATCTGACGGGCCATAAGAGCAATCGGGACGGCATCGGAGCACTTGTCAAGTTGACGACGATTCAAGGTTCGCAGTGGGTCACCGTCACCACTTCCGGTAGCTATCTGTCAGCAAGCGATCCCCGGGTTCACTTTGGGTTGGGAAGCAGCGTCGTGGCCGACAGCATCGAAATTCGCTGGCCAAGCGGGATCGTGCAGACTCTGACGAATGTCAAAGGGAACAGGCAGGTGCAGATCGATGAACCTGTCGAGGCAGGCAGTCAGACGGCAGCGGGGAATTCGAAGCGCCCGTAAGATCACGGCTTTTGAACAACCAAGCCGCGACAGCTTGGCGCTATTGGGACGTCGCAGTACGGAGAACTGCTCGGATCATCGAGGCCGCCTGATCACCCTGGAGATTGGCGCCCGCCGGGTTGAAGTGCACGTCGTCTTCATAGAGGTCGCGATGCTGCGCCATTAGGGCATGTTGATCATCGACCCGGATTCCAGCCCCGTTTACTGACGACAAGGCAATCGCATTCCGTTCGTCGACACGCGCATTTGTAGCTCCCTCGAGGACGCCTTGTCGCACGGGGGTGGTGTTGGCCCAGATCGAGGTTCCCTTTCTCCCCACCAATTTCTGAACCGCATGCAGGAACTGGGGGAAGGCCGATCTATATTCGGCTTCGGTATAGCCCCACCCGTGCATACCGTTGTTGAAGTGGACCACGCGGAACGGCACTTTCTCCATTGCCGAAAACTCTGCGATCTGATGCGGAAGGCGAGGATCGCCAATTGAAGTGGAAGACGACATGAGATAGACATTCGCAATTCCGGCCAGATCTTTCGTGACTTGGGGAAAATAATTGCGCGTGATCGAGTCGCCGAGCAGCAGAACGTTGGGCAGGCGGAGATCGGGACTCGGCGGGCGAACCTCCCATGTCCATTCAATCTTTTCTGGAATCGACACCGGCTTTTGTGCGACCAAAGGAAGGTTGGGACAAGTGACAAGCAAGAGCGCGATCGCGCTGCTGACTGCACCCGCACGCAGACGAGCTGTATGGATTGGATTTCTGAAGCGCAAATTGATCCTCCGCGAGGCGAATTCGCTACGAGAGACTCTTTCCATCGATCTCGACATCTTCGCGGACATACGATTTGCGGTCCTTCCTCCCACCAAAGAGCGGGTCAATCCTCGGATATTCTGAGCGCTCATTCCAGATAGTATCCGGACCAGGCCGCTTTGGGAGAAAGAATATCCGCACAAAAAATGCGGCTGATCAATCTGGAAAGAGAAGTGGCTTTCGCGGTGACGCAATGAAACAATTGCTGGACATCTCCGCGGATTTCAGAATACATTAGGTTCGTTTGGCTTTCGAAAAGCTGTTCTCGACCCATGGAATCGCAGTCTCACAAGAAGCAGGATCGCCGCAAGATGCTACTCTTTGCGGAAAAATAAGCGCTCAAACATGTGCCGAAAGTCGGCGCGACCATCACCGCTGTGTTCGTTCGACACGGGCAGCATCGGAAGAGGAGAAAAGGCATGAAGGTATCGAGGCGAGAGTTTTCAAGGAATTGTGCACTGGCTGCAACTGCGGCTGCGTTGGGCGACACGGTGTGGGCGCAGGTTCAAGGCGAACACATTCATTCGACGACCGCGCATCCCGTGCGTTCGATCCAAGACACCGAAACTGCTGACGAGAAGAACGAACGGATGAAATGGTTCCGCGAAGCGCGCTTCGGCATGTTCATCCATTGGGGGCTGTACGCGATACCAGCAGGGCGTTGGCACGAGAAACAGATACCGGGAATCGGCGAGTGGATCATGAATTCGGCGTCGATTCCGGTGGCAGAATACAAAGCGTTGGCGTCTGGCTTCAATCCCACGCAATTCAGCGCCGCGGAGATCGTGGGCCTGGCCAAGTCGGCAGGGATGAAGTACATCGTCATTACTTCGAAGCACCATGATGGGTTCGCCATGTTCGATTCGAAGACGAATCCCTTCAACATTGTTCAGGCGACTCCGTTCAAGCGCGATCCGTTGAAGGAACTGGCGGCGGAATGCCGTAAGCACGACATCAAACTCGGTTTCTATTACTCGCAGGATCAGGACTGGACCGCGCCAGGCGGAGCGGCCTATAAGCGAGACGATCATCGGCCTCCCACCTACCACTGGGATCCCGCGCAGGATGGAAGTTTTGCGGAGTACCTGCATAAAAAAGCAATTCCGCAGATTCAGGAGATCCTGACAAACTACGGCGAGTATCCGGCAATCGTGTGGTTCGACACACCTACCAAGGATATGACGCCGGAGTTGGCGGGCGAAATCGTCAAAGTGTTAAATGAACATCCCAAGTTGATCTGGAATAACCGCCTGGGCGGCGGGTACAGCGGCGACACGGAGACGCCGGAACAATACATCCCGGCGCAGGGATATCCGGGGCGCGACTGGGAGTCGTGCATGACCATGAACGACACGTGGGGATACAAGAAGGACGATACGAATTTCAAGAGCACTGAAACGTTGCTGCGCAATCTGATTGATATTGCCAGCAAAGGTGGAAACTACCTGCTGAATATTGGGCCGATGGCCACCGGCGAGGTGCCATCCGCTGAGGTGGAGCGGTTGCGAGAGATGGGTAAATGGCTCGATGTGAACGGTGAGTCGATTTATGCCACGCAGCCTACGCTGTTCGGTGCCGAGGCGGGCTCATTCTCGACGACAGAAAAAGACGAGGACGGCAAAGCGAAGTTTGTTCCCAGCTGGAAGTGGCGATCGACAACGGGGCGCGACAAGGTTTACATCCACCTTTTTGAATGGCCGGGCTCAACGTTTCACTTGGATTCGATGCCGCGCGAGGTCACGGCCGCCTATTTGCTTTCGGACAAGGCACAGGCGCCGTTGAAAGTGACGAAGAGCGGCGGCGGTCTGGATGTGGAACTACCAGGCCAGGGACAGGATCCCATCGCAACCGTGCTGGTTTTAAAAACTGCATAGCGGACAGGTCGATCTTCACTCGTGCAAGTGAAGCCTGCTTCGGTACGGGGAATCAGGACGATCGGCGTTGCCTATCGTCTCGAGCCGTATCAACAAAGCGGAGCGAGGCTCTTCCCACGATATTTTTGGGAACGGCCGCTGATGCATGCGTTCAGGTTTGCAGTGCGCCTGGTTCTGGTTCATGCAAGCAAGGGGACCCGCGCATCATTTGGCTTTCTTCTTCGTAGCAGAAGCGCTTTTGCGCCGCGCATGACTGGAAGCCCCAATCTTTTTCTCCCAGTTGTCGTACGCAGTAAAGGCGAAGCGCGCCATCATCCGCTGTACATAGGATTCCGCAACTTCGCCTTGACCTTCTTTCACCAGGTCGACGATCCGCTGATGAGCTTCGAAATCCTTGCTCCATACCGCCGTATCCTGACCGCTTGAAATGACCCTGATGCGTACAAATGCGAACAGGGGCAGCAAGACCTTGCGGGCATGCTCGAAAAGATAGGCATTGTTAGAAAGACGGCAGAGCTCGAGATGGAACCTGAGATCTGCGTCGATCAGTTCTCCATGGCGCCGATGCTTCGCGGCGCGCCGCATTGTTTCCAATGCTTCCTCAAGAGGCTTCGCGTCGTTTGGCCGGCTTGCCAGCAGACGCGCCGCTAATCCTTCTAATGCGCCTCGTATTTCATAGATGTGCAAGACATCCTGCTCGGTTAAGTTGACGACGCGCGCACTGCGACCCGACGCCTTGGTTACAAATCCCTCTTGGGCGAGAAGATTGATAGCCTCGCGAATAGATGCCTGCGCAACGCCGATCTTCCGCGCCCACGCTCCCTCGATGATCCGAATCCCTGGACGTAATGCGCCGCTGGCGATCTCCGCGCGCAGGCGATCTGCCACGTTGTCTTTCACCAACGCGGCGTTCGCATTGCGAGTTGCAGACAGCTTCTTCACGGGCACCTGATTCTTTGGCGTCTTTGCTTATCGATTAGCATACCGAATCGGCTCCCCCGGCGCCTTTCACATTTCAAGCAGCCGAGCCTTCTTAAATTCGATCGCCAGCATCGTACCAAGATAGGGACGAACAAGTATGTGCGCCGTTGCGATGTAAGTTCCAAAATCAACGGCGGCTATTCCTCGTTCGGGGATGGGACCCAATGCATGGCCTTGCCAGAAGCAAACGCTCGGCAAGCAGGAATGTTCACGTTTAAGCGCTCATTGTAAATATTTTAGCGCGAGGCGTTTGGGCACAGTTCGGCGTAATTAATTTTACAAAAGACTTTTCTGTTGATTCACTATCGTCCCGCATACGCAAAGTTTTATTCACGAAATGCTGGACAATTCTCAATATTCGGAGATACATTAGGTTCGTTTGGCGTCCGGATACCCCGGTATCAAACGGCAAATCTACGAGCGCTCTGAGGGCTGATAGCAAGAATAGGCCTCTTATGGTTCTACGCCTTATGAGCGCTCAAATCTGATTCGCAAGATCCCCTTTCCCCACCCCGCCCGAGGTCGATCGTTCGAGCGTGACCAACAAGAACGTGGAAGCACATGCCCAAAATTAAGGAGACAACCATGAGCGCACCCCCAGCGAACTCCGGTGATTTCTATCCTTTCCAATCCTCCAATTTTGTGACGGTCGACATGGACCAAAGCAGGTATGGCGCCCTTGTTATCGTCCTTGCCTGCGCAATCCTCTGCGTGCTGTTCGGCCCGAGCGCGCAAGGCCAGGTAAACGGTCTTGGACAGAGGCCCTTTCTTGGTTGGAGCACCTACAGCGAACAGACGATCGTGCCTTCAGGCTCAGTGATGAATGAGCAGAATATTCTGGCTCAGTCCGACGCCATGCGATCCTCCGGTCTCGAAGCGCACGGCTTCCGTTACATCAACCTGGATGCAGGTTGGAGCGGCGACAACGATGAGTACGGTCGGACGCTCTGGAACACGACTGCATTCCCGCATTTTCTCGAGATGATTCAACATATCCACGCCAACGGTCAAAAAGTTGGGATCTACCTTCTTCCCGGAATTGGCACATCTATTTACTCTGCCAATCTGCCTATTTTCGGGACTCAATATCATGCCCAGGACATCGTTGCGCAGCCGCTGACAGTGGGCAACGGATTCGGCTACGGCTACAAAATCGACTTCACTAAGCCGGGAGCGCAGGACTACATCAACTCAATCATCAACCTTTATGCATCGTGGGGAATCGACTTCATCAAGCTCGACTCGGTAACCCCAGGTTCGTATAACGACAATCTGAATATCAACAACATCCCGGATGTTCAGGCATATTCCAAGGCGATCGCGCTCACCAACCGTCCCATCTGGCTGACCCTCTCTTGGGCTCTTGATGAGGATTACTTGAGTGATTGGCAACAGAACGGGAATGCGCGTCGCATCGAGGGTGACGTTGAGTGCGAGGGAGATTGTCCGAACCTGACAGAATGGCAGCGCGTACTGCTCCGCTTTTACGATCTGATCGGATGGGAGAAGGCGTCAGGGCCATCGCTGGGCTGGAATGATCTTGACTCTCTCGAGGTTGGCAATGGAGCCATTGACGGTATTACGAACACGGAGCAACAGACCGCAATGACTCTTTGGGCTATGGCCAATGCCCCCATTTCACTCGGCGGAGACCTGACCAAGCTGACCAGTTTTGGAAAGGGCTTGCTCTTCAATGACGAAGTTCTGGCGGTAGATCAGTCGGGGCATCCATCAAGCCAGATAGCAGGAGCCTTCACGCCCGTATGGGTCTCCAATCTTGGTAACGGCAGCTACTACGTCGCGTTGTTTAATCTGAATGCCTTTCCCACAAATGTCACCGTTGACTGGAACGATCTCGGCATTCTCGGAGGATCTGAAATGAGGGACCTCTGGAACCATGCCGAAGTCGGAGCGTCGTATCATTCCTTCTCTACCCTGTTACCTGGTCATGGAGCACGCTTGTTCCGGGTCACGGCGGCTGGACACGTATCGACTCCGCCATCGCAAGTCTATGGAGCAGAGACCGCAACCTTGTACGGAGCAACGCAGCTCTCGGCTTGCTCCACTTGTGCAAGCGGCAACAAGCTGACCTACCTTGGCATTGGTGCGGCCAATTATGCGATTTTCAACGTAGAGGTTCCCAAGGCCGGCGTGTATAGGATGGAAGTCGATTCGATGACGACCGGCACCCGCTCTTTCATCATCAACGTCAATGATGGTCCAGACATCACGCTCAACCTGAGTGGGGGAAGTTCAAATCTCCCGTTTCCGACGACGATTCCGGTTCGTCTGAACAAGGGAACAAACAGCATTCAATTTGGCAATCCAACCAGCTATCCACCTGACATCGATCGCATCCTCATCGGCGGTGACGGCAACGAACCGTATCCGGGATTTGGGGTTTACGAGGCGGAGAATGCAACACTGGGCGGTGCGGCCGCAACCTCCGCCGGTTTTTGCGGAAACTGCTCTGGTCTGGCCGTGGTGGGCAACCTGGGCGGAAATCCGCAAAGCACAGTCTCCTTCGATAACGTTGTTGTGCCGAAAAATGGGACCTACCTGATGGAGATCGATTATTTGACGCAGGGAGCACGTTCCTTCTTTGTATCCGTCAATGGAAGCGCTCCGCAGGAACTCGCATTGAACGGCTACAGTTTTGGCACACCCACCAGTACAGTCGTGAAGGTTTCGCTTAAGGCGGGATCGAACCAGATCGAATTCAGCAATCCTGATAACTATGCTCCCAATTTGGACTCCATCACTATCTCGTCTGCCCTCGCATTTTGAGACGACTCATGAAATGCTGGGAAGAGAGCTGTCGTGGGTTCCCGGTTTCAACGGGAACCCAGTCAATTCGAGAGAACGAGCACCGACCCGATCCTTCCGCGTTCTCCCGCTGGCCGGGAGTGCGCGGATCGACCCTATGGACGGGCCCGGCCAAAGAGCCAGCGATTCCAATTTCCACAAATGGCTAGGCAGCCCTCCCGAAACGAATCCCGTCTAAACCCAGCCAATTCCTGAATCGTGCCAACGTCTAGTTTCATCCAAGTTGAACCTGCCTCCTCTAGAGGCGTAAGTCCATTCCGATCAAACCACTTTTAACCGAATCTTCCCCAAAAAAGACGCGAGGGCCGAAATCACTATGAACCAGCCACGAGAAGCACGCAGTGTGGGAAGGGTCTTGAAGCCCGTTTTTTCTGCACTGCTACTCATCGGAGCCAGCCTTGTGTCGGGCTGCAACAACAAATCAGTGTCGGCAAGCTCGGCTGCTATGCCGCCCATGCCTGTCAGCGTGATCAAGATCGAACCGACCGATGTGGCCGTCGCGAGCGAGTGGGTGGGAACCATGGACGGTTTCGTGAATGCCCAGATCCAACCGCAGGCATCCGGTTACCTGGTCCGCCAGCTGTACAAGGAAGGTTCAGAGGTCGCCAAGGATCAAGTTCTCTTCGAGATCGACCCGCGTCCATTCCAGGCCGTTCTCGATCAGACGGAGGGCCAATTGGGGCAAGCCAAGGCGCAACGCGCTCTCACAGAGATCAATGTGAAGCGTGACACGCCTCTGGCAGAAGCCCACGCCATTGCGCAGAGTCAGCTTGACAACGAAGTCCAGCAGCAGGCGCAGGCAGAAGCCAGCGTGAAAACGGCTGAAGCCGCCGTCGAAACGGCGCAGTTGAACCTGAGCTTTTGCCAGGTGCGATCGCTGATCTCGGGCGTTGCCGGCCAGGCTACGGTGCAGGTGGGCAATCTGGTGAACACGCAGTCGGTGCTGACATCTGTTTCGCAGCTCAATCCGATCAAAGTCTACTTCTCCATCAGCGATGGCGAATATCTTGCCTTGACGCACCAGGCCGCCCTGGGGCAAGGCGATCTTCTCAAGGGTGCGGCAAATGTTCCCCTGACGTTGACCCTTTCCAACGGCGACGTCCACCCAGAAAAGGGGCACATAGCTTTTGTCGACCGCCAGGTGAATGCGCAGACCGGGGCAATTCGTATCGCGGCGGCCTTTCCCAATCCGCACAATATTCTGCGCCCCGGCCAGTTCGGGCGCGTCAAAGCTGACACCGAAGTGCTTCGTCACGCGATTCTCGTGCCGCAGGCCGCTGTGGTTGAGTTCGAGGGGCAGCAGCAGGTGTACACCGTCACCAACGACAACAAGGTGCATGTCAACAACGTCGTGTTGGGTCCGCAGCATGGAACCAGCTGGATCGTCGAGAGTGGTCTGTCCGCCGATTCCCGCGTCATTCTCGACAACCTGCAGAAGCTGCGCGAAGGCGCGCCCGTCAATCCCCAAATCGCTCCGTCGCAGTCCGCTTCAGCGGCGCACGGACCGGCGCCGACCGGGAGATAATTCATGTCTAAATTTTTTATTCGCAGGCCGATTGTCGCGATCGTCATCGCGATTCTCACGGTAGTTGTGGGCCTCGTGTCGATGTTCACGCTGCCGACGTCGCAGTATCCAGACATTGTCCCGCCAGAAATTCTGGTCACTGCGACCTATCCTGGCGCGGACGCGAAGACGCTCTCCCAGGCGGTTGCGACCCCGATCGAGCAGCAAATGAACGGCGTCGACAACATGATCTACATGAACTCGGTCAGCGCCAATAATGGCGTTGCCCAGATTTTTGTGGACTTCGACGTCAAGACCGACGCCAACATCGATCAGGTGCTCGCCCAGCTGCGCGTCGACCAGGCTCAATCGCAGTTGCCGGCACAGGTGACGACTGCGGGCCTGACCGTGCAAAAAGCGCTCACCTCTCCGCTGATGCTGGTTGCGGTCAACTCCCCCCATGGGGAGCACAACGCCGATTTCCTTACTAATTTCGCCATCATCAACGTGCAGGATCAGCTGGCGCGCGTCAAAGGCGTCTCGCGCGTGCAGACCTTCGGCGGCCAATACGCCATGCGCGTATGGGTGCAGCCTGACAAGCTCGCCCAGTTAGGTGTAACGGCGACCGAAGTTATCGCGGCGATCCAATCGCAAAATGCTGTCAACCCAGCCGGCCAAATTGGCGGCGAACCCATTCCAAAAGGACAGCAATTCACCTACACGGTGCGGACACAGGGCCGACTCATTAAGCCCGAAGAGTTTGGCAACATCATCCTTCGTGCAAATCCTGATGGATCGATTCTGCACCTGCGCGATGTGGCCCGCATCGAACTCGGCGACCAGCAGTACGGGCTGTCTGCCCGCTACAATCAAGCTCCTGCCGGCGTCATGGCAATTTATCAGCTACCCGGTTCGAATGCAGTGCAGACCGCGGCCGCAGTGCGGGCACGCATGAAAGAGCTCTCGGGCTCATTTCCGCCCAGCATTACGTACAGCGTTCCTCTTGATACGACCAAGGCCGTCACCGCGGGCATCCGCGAAATTGTCTACACGCTGCTGGAAGCGCTGGGCCTGGTTGTCATCGTGGTCTTCGTATTCCTCCAAGGATGGCGCGCGACCTTGATTCCGCTCCTGGCCGTTCCAGTCTCCTTGATTGGTACGTTCATCATTTTTCCGGCCCTCGGCTTCTCAATCAACACGCTCTCGCTTTTCGGGTTGGTACTTGCCATTGGCCTGGTTGTCGACGACGCAATCATCGTGGTGGAGGCGGTGGAGCATCACATCGAAGAAGGGATGGACCCGAAAGCCGCGACCGAAAAGGCCATGTCCGAAGTCGGTGGTCCGGTGGTCGCGATTGCGCTCATCCTGGCTGCGGTGTTTATACCCACCGCGGCGATTCCAGGAATCACAGGACGGCTCTATCAGCAGTTTGCCGTCACGATTGCAATCTCCGTCTTGATCTCCGCGTTCAACGCGCTCACACTCTCGCCGGCACTGGCAGCATTGCTGCTGAAGCCGCGTGCAGAAGGACGTGCGAAAGGGCCTCTCGGCAAAGGCTTCGCTCTCTTTAACCGATTCTTTGGCAAGACAACGGATAATTTCGTTCGCCTCTCGAACGTACTCATTCACAAGTCGACGATCGCGATGGTTGCGCTGGTCCTTGTAGCCGTCGGCGCCGTCCTTCTCGGCCGCACTCTTCCCGGAGGGTTCATTCCGACCGAGGATCAGGGCTATATGTTCCTCGCGCTGCAATTGCCAGACAGCTCATCTGCCCAACGCACAGACGCCGCGCAGCAGAAGATCACTGCGGCGCTGTTGAAGACACCGGGCATCGAAGGAGTCATCGCGGTTACCGATTTCTCGCTCCTGACGCAGGTTCAAAGCACCAACTCAGGATTCTTCTTTGTCGCCCTCAAGCCATGGGAGGCACGTAAGAGCAAGCAAGAGCAGCTCGCATACATTCAAAGCAATTTACAGAAACATTTGTTCATGGATCCGGATGGTATCGCCTTTGCGTTCCCGCCGCCTTCGATCCCGGGCCTCGGAACGTCGGGCGGAGTCACGATGATTCTCGAGGATCGCTCCGGTATCGACGATCCGACGACGCTCACCAAGAATGTCTTCGGTTTCCTCGGCGCGATTTCCAAGCGACCTGAAATTGCCGCGGCCATCCCGTCGTATCAGCCTGCGGTGCCGCAACTGTATGCCGACGTCGATCGCGAGAAAGCCCTGCAACAGCAGGTCGATTTGACCAACATCTACACCACCATGCAGACGTTCATGGGGGGATACCTCGTCAACTACTTCAACCGATTCGGGCGGCAATGGCAGACGTATGTCGAAGCAGAAGGAACGTCGCGTACGAGCATCGACAACATCAATCGGTTTTATGTGCGCAGCGCAAACGGCAGCCAGGTTCCGCTGGGATCGCTGGTCAACGTCAAACAAATTACAGGACCCGAATTCATCTACCGCTTCAACGAGTTCAATGCTGCGCAGATCAACGTGACGGGTGCTCCGGGGTACAGCTCGGGCCAGGTGCGCAAGGCTCTCGAAGAAGTCTTTCACCAGACCATGCCACCCGGTGCTGGATATGACTATTCGGGCATGTCGTACCAGGAAGAGGTCGCAGAGAAGGGCGTGCCCTCATGGGCTGTCTTCGGACTCTCGCTCTCCTTCGTGTTCCTGATTCTCGCTGCTCTCTATGAGAGCTGGACGCTGCCTTTCAGCGTGCTGCTGAGTACTCCCGTTGCGATCCTCGGTGCGTATCTCGCACTGCATCTGCGTGCCTTCGAGAACGATGTCTTCGCAACCATCGGTCTTGTCATGTTGATTGGACTGTCTGCCAAGAACGCAATTCTGATTGTGGAATTCGCGAAGCTGAATTACGAGAATGGCCAAAGCATCTGTGAGGCGGCACTTAATGCGGCCCGCTTGCGCTTCCGGCCGATCGTCATGACGGCTCTCGCATTCATTGTGGGTTGCATTCCGCTTGCAATTGCAACGGGTTCAGGAGCGGTTGCAAGACGCATCCTGGGAACGGTCGTGGTCGGCGGCATGTCCTTGTCCACTGTGCTTGGGCTTATCTTCATTCCAGTCACGTTCTCTGTCGTGGAGTATCTCTCGCATCGCTTTGTGCGCGGAGGCAAGGGCACCACGATGGATTGCAAACCGACGACAAAGTCCGGTACCGGAAAAGGCGTGACAAACAATACGCGTCCCGTCGCGGCAGAGGGAGACTGAGAATGAATCGGGCATCCAAATCACGCAGCTTATCCCTTGCTGGGCTCATCGTGTGCGTCGCGTTCCTTGCGGGTTGCAAGGTGGGTCCGAATTACGCGCGTCCACAAATGACAGCGCCCCCGGCCTTCCGCGGACCGGACGAGACGCAGATTTCTTCAACCGACAAGTCGTCGCTCGGCGAAGAGCAGTGGTCAGCCATTTATCCGGAGCAGGAACTTCAGCAGTTGATCCGCAAGGCGCTCGCGAACAACTACGATGTGCGCATTGCCGCACAGCGCATCCTTGAGCAGCAGGCGCAGGTCAGGATCACGCGGTCGCAGGAGTTCCCAACCATTTCGGTGGGCGGCACCGGCATCGGCGCAAGCCTTCCTGATTCACTCAGCAAGCAAATCGGCAGCCCGGTTGCGGAAGGATCCCTGAGTTTGTCTGCGGCTTGGACTCCCGATTTCTGGGGACTGTATCGACGCCAGACCGAGGCCGCCCGTGCACAGCTTCTCGCGCAGAATTGGGCTCAGCGTGCCGTTCGCTTGACGCTCGTGCAGCAGGTTGCAACCCTCTACTTCCAGATCCGCGCACTCGATCGCCAGCTGGAGATCACGAATCAGACCATCAAGGCTCGGCAAGATTCGCTCAACTTGACCAGGACACTTGAGAGCGGAGGATCGGTCCCTCTCTCAGACGTTCGCCAGGCGGAGCAATTGCTTTACACGGCGACCTCGCAGGTTCCCCAGATCGAGCAACAGATTCAGCAGTCCGAGAATTCCATCAATCTCTTGCTTGGTGAGAACCCCGGACCAGTACTGCATATCGACCCCAACGCGTTGACGCCGCCGGCCCAGGATCTTCCCACCGGTGTGCCTTCTCAGTTGCTCGAACGCCGTCCGGATATCCAGCAGGCTGAGGCAACACTCATCGCGGCTAATGCGCAGATCGGCGTCGCGCGGGCACAGTTCTTTCCGAGCCTTTCGATCAGCGCCTCTGGCGGAGTCGGTGGAGACAGCCTGTCGAGCATCTTCGATACCGCAGGCAAAACCATCTACGGAATCGGATCGCTTACACAGCCTATCTTCGCGGGAGGCAAGCTGCGCGGCCAGTTAGAACTCTCCGAAGCAACCAAGCAGGAGATGGTACTGAACTATCAGAAAACCATCGCGACGGCATTTCGCGACGTTTCCGATGCATTGATCGCCTTGAAGAAGCAGCACGCCTATCGCGAGCAGCAGGAGAAGCTCGTTGCGGCAGCAGAAGACTCCGTACGGCTGGCGCACATCCGCTACCAGGGCGGCTCGACAGGCTATCTCGAGGTGCTGACGAATGACTCGAATCTCTACGCCGCGCAGTTGAACCTCGTCATCGCTCAGCAAAACGAGGCTCTGACGATTGTGCAGCTTTACAGTGCGCTGGGAGGGGGCTGGCAGAGCTGAGTGACTCTCAGCCCTGCCGGTGAAGTGATCAGTGAGCCGCTGCAAAAGGCGCGAGAATGTCGCTGAGCGGCATCAGCGTGCCATTCTTCATCACGTACTGCACGTTGGCCGCGTCTTTAATATCGACCAGGGGATCGCCTGACACAATAATCAGATCGGCGACCTTGCCTCTTTCCAATGTGCCCAGGTCATTGCTCACGTGCCATGCACGAGCGGCCATGCTGGTCGCGGTCTCAAGCGCCTGCCACGGTTTCATCCCAAACTTCACTTGCGCGCGCAGGTTCAAGTGCAGCGAGGTCGCGGGAACATCCAGTGGTGAATCGGTTCCCGCCAGAATCAAGCCGCCGTTCTCGAAATCTTTTGCGACCGTCGATTCCTCCCGCTCCAGCCGGATCAGGTTATCTTTCTGGTCCGTGTGCAGTGCGGTATCGATGGCCTTCTTCAACCGTTCCTGCTCCCACGGAGGATAGAGCGCGAATCGGCTGTTCGATGCAAGACCGGGATCATCCGCATAGAGCGCCTGGTTGAAGGTCGTGCTGATCGTCGCCATGCCCGATGCCGAAAGCATCTTGTCGACATCGGAATAACTCGACATGGTGTACGACCGCGAATACGCATACCCGGTCCGCGAGGTAGCGCTGATGTGGCTCATCAAATCATTGCCGAGGCTCACTGCAGGCAACAAATAGTGCGAGCCGGTGACGACACCCATCTGCTCATGGGCGAACTGGGTACCCTTCATCTGCCATGCGTACGGCAGCCGGACATAGAGCTTGACCATGTCGAAGTCAAACGCCTTCAACCGTTCGAGCTCCCGCTGCAATTGGGCTTCGCTGGTGGTAGGAATCATCATGCTGTAATACACGCGCTCGCCATCGATAGCCTCGCCAGTGGGGAAGAGCCGTGGTCCAATGCGCGCACCCGAATCGAGTGCCTCCCGCTGCTCCTCGGCGCGATACGTCGCATCGGCCAGATCGCGGAGCTCAGTGATTCCGTAGGAGAGCCACAGCCGGCCCATGCGGTCGCCGTAGTAGATCGATTGCAGACAAGACGGATGAACGTGATTCTCCCACAGGCCCGGAAGCACAGTGGACTGCGTTGCATCGACGACGCGATCCACACCCTTTTCGTGCGCAACAGCGTGGGGCAAAACGCTCTCGATGCGGTTGTCGACAATGAGAATGTCGACATCTTTTTGTTCATCGGGGCCCTCGCCCTTCCAAAAGCGGCCGGCATGAATGAGCAGGCGCTGATGCGGAACAACCGGATGCCACGTGAGATCCACGGGCACAGCAGAGCTGACTCCTCCGTCGTGTTCGATCATGCGGAGCTTGCCATTCGATTCGAACAGGATGTGCTGCGAATCGCCGCTCCATGTAGGTGCGTCCGCGGTCTCGTCGCCCAACTTCTTCGCGGTTCCTGTGGGATGGCCTTCCGCATCGACTGGCATGGTGTAGAGCAGATCATCCATGATGAACGCTAGCGCTTTGCCATTGGGAGAATAGACGGGACCGTCTTCGCCCCGCGCGCTGATCGACTCATACGGTGCCGGCTCGAACCAGCTCATCTTTCCGCTGGCCACATCGATCACTGCGATCTGGTTCGTGCCCTCACGGTAGCGACGCGTGTACGACTTGACTGCGGCAATTGCGATCGTACGTCCGTCGGCTGACCACGAAGGCCGACCCGGATCAAACAGCGCGGGAGTCAATGCGCGGGTAGCGCCAATCGCCACGTTGACGACGAGGGTTACTCCGCTTTGGTCCTGAAATGCGAGCCACTTCCCGTCAGGCGACCAGGCAGGAAGAATTTGCGCAGAGGTTGCAGATGGGGAGACTTGCTTCACGTCGCCCGACTGCATGTTGCGAATGTATAAGTTGAGGACGCCGCCCGTATCAGTAGAGTAGGCAAGCATCTTTCCGTCGGGTGACCATTGTGGGCCTTCGACAAATGCGGTTCCATGGGTCAGTTGCTGCGGCTTGGCACCAATCTTCATCACCCACAGCTGATTGAGCGCGCCGAAAGCGACTTGTTCGCCATCCGGAGAAAGGGCCGGTGCGAGTACGCCCAAAACCGGCCGCGGAGCGGTGGACGCGAAGTCATATTGTTTGTGCTTGTAGGACGGACGGATCCAGCGGATGTCGGCAGTGAAGGGAACTTCGGCTTCGGATTTCGTGGCGAGCGTATAGCGGTAAATATGTCCGCTACCCGTGTAGAGAAACTCGTTTGCCGAGAGCCATGCGGCGGGAAACGGAAACGCGTCCTCTGACTTTCCCGCAGGAGCGCCACCCACCATGACGTGGCTCGAAGCCATAAAGAATCCTTCGCCGCTGAATTGCGTCCATGCGACAGTCTTTCCGTCAGGAGACCACGAAGGGGCTTCCATTCTGCCCTGCGTTTTTCCCAGGTCCGCGAGCACGCGATGATTGCCACTGCGATCCACGGCTTGAATCGACCTGCCCATGATGCCGGCGCCGTCGACGAAGGCGAGTTCTTTTCCGTCCGGCGACCAGCTCGGCTCGTATTCGTCATCCGCTCCCGAGGTCCATTGCTTCAGGGAGCCCGTGGCTAGTTCCACACTCCAGATGTCGTAGCTGCCGTCGAAGGCGCGATCTGAAGAGAAGGCAATCTCCTTTCCGTCCGGCGAAAAGGCTGGCTCGCGATCGTCCCCACGTCCCGTGGTGATTTGGTGCAGATCCGTACCGTCCGGCTTCATCGTCCAGATATGAAAAGTGCCGCCCGAGTAAGACTGAAGGGCAACAAGCTCTGCTTTCGGCGACCAGCTCGGATGCGAGGCTTCAAGCACGGGGGGCGTAACTTGCTTCGCTTTCCCTCCATGGATAGGAAGGGTGAAGAGCATGCCTTGCAAATCGATCATGATTGTATTGCGGTCAGGAGAAACCGTCAGAGCCATGTTGGTGCCTTCATCCACCGTGAGGGTGCCCGACGTCCGCATCGTCTGCGGTTGAGCCTGTCCGAGTTGACAGGCGATCACTGTGCAAGCCAGTACCCCACTAGCGGTCGAAAGCCGGATCATATGCCTCAAGAGCTTAGCGCGGCTCGAACTGGCCGATGTGCAGGACGACTTCATGACATCTCCTCATTTGTCGATTTGCCAATGGAGACACGTGCGTAATGCAGAATCCGCAACGTGCTGCAGCGCCGGCGCTCTCCTGGAGCGAACCGGCGCTGCGAAAAGCATACTGGGTGATATTGCGAAGGTGTGCCAAAGCTAGAATGAAAATCGTCCGATGAATTGGAGCGACCGCGCCTGGTACTCGAAAGGAGCGCCCGACGAAGCAATGGGCGAACCGTATGCGTTGCTGCCAGTCCCCGTTGTCGCCGTCGTTGCGAAGTTTCCATAGTTGGAGTGATTGAAGAGGTTGAATGCTTCGAACGCTAGAGTTGCATGATAACGCTCGGCGATCTTGAACGTTTCCTGCAGCCGCGAATCGATACGATTGTAGGGAGTTCCGCGAAAACCGTCCCGCTGCATGATCCAGTACCCATAATCGGAGTCGAAGTGCGCTTTCGACAGCGGAGCGTAGATGGTTGTGCAATGCGCGATGGGACAGGTCTGCCCCGGAGCAATTGGCTGCGAAACGCTGCTGACACCACCAACCGCTGCGCCACCGAACGTGCGCGTACTGCTTGCATAACCATTCACCGACGATCCCGATGTTGTCGCAAAGGCAAGACCGGAGCCGAAGTGGTAGAGACCTGACAGCGACAAACCATACTTCCATTTGTACTCGCCCGTTACCGTCAACGAATGGCGCTGGTCGTCGCTTCCGTTGGCCCATTCCTGCTGAATGCCCGACTTGAAGGGCTTGTTCGGATAAGCGAATGCGCCGCCAGTGGAGTTCTTCGTCCGTCCCCACGTGTACGCGATACCTCCTGTGAGTCCTGCCGCGGAGGAGTGTTGGATGCCCACTTGCAGCGCATCCGCAATCACACCTGCGCCAGGATAGACCACAAAGTTACGGACGGATCCGCCGAACGATTGGTTGCAGACCTGCTTGGCAGCTGCGCCCCCCGGACCTGCTGAGGCCAGACTCGTGGTGTCCAGCGTATCCAGCTCGATGCCCCCATTGCCGCAGACGCGAGCTGGGTAGGTGCCGGCCGTCATCGCGATCGTCGGATTCAGGTTCTGCTCAGGGTCGGCAGGGTTCTCCAGCAGGTTGCCGCTGAGCGCGATGTAGTCGTCATAGACCCGTTGATGGACCAGATCGGCCGCGATCGTCGTGCGATACGGCAGCGCGCGCTGGATTCCGAACGATCCCTGAAAGGCGTAGGGTGTTTTCGCGCCGCGCTGCACCGGCTGTGGCGAGCTGACGTAGTTCTGCGGATTGGACGTAGGATCCTGGCCCGTGAAAGGCGCAGGCAACGTAAGGTTTGAGCCGCTGAGAGTTGCCTGCAACGCGCGCTTGGTGCTGCTGTAGAGCTCTTCGTCGATGATCGCGTTGGCAACCTGGTCGGCGTAGTAGATGCCTGCCCCTCCGCGGATGGACGTCTTGCCGTCGCCGAAGGGATCGTAGGAGAAACCAAGGCGCGGGCCAAAGTTGAGATTGGGATTCGTGTTCGGCGTCAGCAGGCCGGCCGTAGGAACGTAGCCGGTGTTGTACGCACCGATATCGTTGTCGTAGCGCAGGCCGAGATTCACGGTCAGGCGCGGCAAGATCTTCCAGTCATCCTGAAACCACACGCCGAGAATGTTGCGGGCAATATTGATGCTGTAGCCTCCGAAGGCCTGGGTGTAGGTTTCGCTGCTGCAGTATTGGTTGATAGCGGCGTAGTCCCAGGTGGTCGGATCAAGAGTTCCACTTGGGAAGAATGAGTTGTAAAGCGCAACCGAGGCTGCGGTGCCAGAAGTACAGCTGGTGAGGCCTCCGCGCAGATATTGCGGAAACTGCCCGCCATGGAACGTGTAGAGATACTCGCCGCCCAGACGAATACTGTGCTTGCCCTTGAGCCAGAACAGGTCGTCGCGGTACTGCTGCGTGTATTGGTTGAAAATCTCAGGTTCGTTATAGGGCTCGCCCACAGTGGCAGCGGGCAGAGTCAGCACGATGGAGCCAACGTTGAAGAAGGGAAGGTTCTGGAATTGGAAGTAGTGGAATCCCGCGTGCACATCGTGAATGAGGTTGGGCGTGATGTCATGGTCCCAGTCGAAGGTGTAGCCAGCTGCCGAAACCGCAGACGAATACGACTGGCTGGGGTCGGTGCCGGCCACAAAACTCGTAGACGATGTGTAGCCGTCGCCACGCAGAAAGAAGTGGTCGTTGGCGTGATGCTGGAAGTCGACGCGGCCGAGATAGTCGTTGTTGGAGACAATCGAAGGATGCGTGAACAGGGAACCTGATGTGGTGGTGATGTAGGGGCTGATGGTTGCCGTATTGGGCTGATGCTCGCCTTCATACGAACCGAAAAACCAGAGCTTCTCTTTCTTGATGGGGCCGCCCAGGGTCGCACCATATTGCTCATCGGCAAACGGCAGCACCTTCTTGGCGATCGGATCAGACGCGTTGAAGAAGGAGTTGCGAAAGTAGCCGAAGGCGCCCCCGTGCAGTTGATTGGTCCCGGTATGTGTCTGCACGTTGACGTAGATTCCTGCGGAGCGTCCTGAAGTGGCGTCAAACCGGTTGGTAATGATCTGAAACTGCGAGATCGCATCTTGTGAAATGTGCGGCTGACCGAAGCTTGAGCCGACGGAGTCCTGAGAGAACTGCAGGCCATCCAGCGTGATCTGGAACTTGCCCGTCTCGGCGTCACCTGCATTGGTCGATTGCCCCGAAGCCACCGGAGTGTTGCCGAAGGAGTTGGCTTTGATGCCGGGGACGAGAGCCGACAACTCTACATAGTTGCGGCCGTTGACCGGTATGCCTTGCACCTCGTCTGGTGTCACGTTGCCCGCGACTTCAGAGGAGGTCGTGTCGATCGCGATGTCGTTGCCCGCCTCCACCGTCACCTTGGTGCCTTCGTCGGCAACGCGCAGAGTAAAGTTTAACTGGGCAAGCTGGCCCACCAGCAGCAGGACCTGCCTCTCTGTCGGCGCAAAGCCGGTCGCGGTCGCCGTCACCGTGTACTGCGCAGCGCTCAGGGTTGGAACGGTGAAGATGCCTTGCGTATTGGTCGTCGCGAAAAATGAAGACGCTCCCACCGCCTTGACTTCGATCTTCGCGCCTTGAATCAAGGCGCCCTGTTGATCGGTGACTACGCCGGTGATGCCGGTTTGTTGCGCGTGGATCGCAATCGTACACGTAAAACACAACGCTAGAACGAACCTGCAAAGACTCTTCATTCCCCGAAGCCTCCCCGGCACACGCAGTGGTCAGTTGTCTAAACGTCAACGGCCCGTGGTGCGGAACACGCAGCTCGGGCTAAGGTTTTCAATGCGCCAAAAACGTACCGCAAGGACGCACGAAAGCGAGAAGTCATTACCAGCCATCGATTGAAGGGGGGAGGGAACAGTCAGATCGGGTCGAGCGCTGCGCCAAAGCATCAGGTGCGAAGGCCGCACGAGGGCGAGTTCGCTGCCGAACCGTACGAGTTCAGACCGCAAAGGCATACTCATCCTCAGGGACCGCGCGACCTTGCTGCGGGCCTGGAAGGCGCCTCATGGAGACACCTGCACTGGGCGCACACGCGGTAGGATCCGGTGGACTCCGATATTCGTTCAGGCTCTAAGAGTTGACTGCGGACGCAGGAAAGAGATCGTCCCAAGAACAGCAAAATTTGCCTGCAGCACAGGCCACTGGCTCGGACCTGGCTCGTTCGCGATGCAAATTTGTCCGTAGATTAACGAAGGATTGACTATGTGTCTAATTGATATTTTCTCTATCGTGATTGGAAGTTTTGCGAGCGAAGCATCGATTGCCACCAGGCTTGTGTGAATTCGTGGTTGACAGATGATTGAATTCACGGGAGGATAACCCATATCCGGAGCGTCTTCTCCTCCACCCCTCAGCACGACCGTTCATTCCAGATCGAAAGCACAGCTTGAGCCATCCCCATTTGAACGCCTGCCAAGGAGTTGCATTTGGATTTCAGACTCAGACAGCTGCAGTGTTTCATCGTCCTTTCTGACACGTTGAACTACGGAAAAGCTGCGCGCGCTCTCTTTCTGAGTCAGCCGACTCTCACATTCCAAATCAAATCTCTTGAGGACTCTCTCGGAGTCAGGCTCTTCGATCGCACCCGCCAGCACGTGTCCTTGACAGACGCCGGCTTCGCTTTTCGTGACTATGCGACCAATATCCTGGCGACTGCTCACGCGGCACGCGAGCATCTGAACCATCTTTCGAAGCGTCTCTCGTTGCGGGTCGGGTGCGGGCCTATTGGACAATATGTTCTCCTCCCCACCTTGATTCGTGCCCTGGCGGAGACTTATCCCGAGTTCCAGTTGGAGATACTCGAACTTACGACCGAAGAGCAGATCGCTCAGCTCCCCGAAGGTAAAGTTGACGCGCTTCTGGTTGTGCCTGAGTTACCGATTCAGGGGATGCGGTTTGATCCCATGTGCAGTGAACCGCTGGTTGCCATGGTTTCAAGGCAGCATCCGCTCGCACAGCGAACGAGCATTTCCATTCGAGATTTAAAGAACGTGGGAATCATCGCATCGCGCCGTCGCGATTGCCGCTTCCATCAGGCCTTCCTGCACAGCCTCTTCAGTGCGTTCGGAATCGTTCCCCGCATCGTGGAGTCGCCGCAGTCCTGCACCGTACAGTTCGCCTATGCGGCCGCAGAAGAAGGTGCCCTGCTTGCACCGCGTTCCCTCGCTGTTTGTCCCTTCCCCAATCTTGTCTCCGTTGAAATCGAAGAGGCGTTACCGCACGTCGAACTGGGGCTCTGCTCGATGCGCGGGAACAGTTCGCTTGCGTTAAAGATCTTTCGCCAAATGGCCCTGCAGACCATGCCGAGACCGTCAGCGGCGCATTCTCCCAACGTTGCCGCAACCGCTGCCAGGACCTCTGTCTCGGTCATGCCGATCTGCCGTGAGGCGAGCTAGGGCCCCCGCCGCGCGCGCTGAAGTAGTCAGGCACCTGCGCCAGACTCCAGCCGTGCCCGATCCACGGTTCGCTCCGCCCCGCCCATGCATGTCCGCTTTGCTCCCAGCATATAGGGCTCGCGATAAAATCCGGCTGCCGCGGCCCGCCGCGTAAAATCAAGACGATGCGCGTACGACTGAAGGACATCGCAGCAGACCTCAACCTCTCGAAGATGACCATCTCGAAGGTGCTGCGCGGCCAAACAGATATCAGCGAAGCGACCAAGGCGCGCGTCCTCAAGCGGGTCAAAGAACTCAAATACATCCCCAATTTGAGCGCCAGCAGTTTGCGCACAGGCGAAACCAAGACCATGGGACTCATCTTGCCGTCCATTGGCGACCCTTGTTTCGCGCAGATGGCGGCTGGCATCAACCGGGCCGTGAGCGCAGCCGGCTACAGCCTGATCGTTTGTTCGTCTGAAGAAGAGATGGACGCCGAGCAACGCCAGGTGCAGACCCTTGTATCTCTTCAGGTGGATGCTCTGCTCATCGTCTCACTCCAGGAGACCGCTGCATTCTTCGACAATTTCCCCCGAAGCCGCGCCATGCCCATCATTTTCGTGTCGCAGATGCCGTCTGGTGCGACCGGAAGTTATGTTGGCGTTCAAGAAGAAGACGTGGGGTGGATAGGCGCCCATCACCTGGCCAAGCGAGGCTGTAAGCGGATCGCGTATTTGCGAGGTCCGCGCACGGTTGTCGGCGACCTGCGAGCCAATGGCTATCGAAGAGCGTTGAGCGAAGAAGGTCTCTCCGCACAGGCCGACCTGGTGATTGAGACCATGAGTTCAGACATGAACGACTACGCACGCGGCCGCGAAGCGATGGAGCGGCTGTTGAGCAGGCGGGGCCGTCCTGACGGCGTGATGGCGTATACCGATTTGATGGCCCTGGCTGCAATGGATGCCGCCAGCAGTTACGGAATCCGAATTCCGGAGGAGATGCGCTTTGTGGGTTGTGGAGATGACGAGTTGTTATGCGGAATGAGAATTCCGCTGACCAGCATTGATACCGGCGAGGATGACCTCGGTCAGCGCGCTGGACGCATGGCCATACGAGCAATCAGCGAAGACGGCAAAGGTCCTCGAAGAATACTCGTGAAGCCGCGACTGATTCAGAGAACATCGTCAGAACGATGAAAGCGCACCTGAGTGCAAGCGAGGCGATCGATCATGGCAAAGAAGCAAGGTTACAAGCAAACGAAGTTCGATCTAGTGGTCTTCGGGGAATTCTTTTCAGACATGATTTTCTACAATCTCCGTCGCCGCCCTCGCTTCAGCGAGGAGTCGAAGACTGAATCATTCCTGATTGCGCCGGGTGGAGGGCTTGCGACTACGGCCATCGCCGCGAGCCGACTAGGCACACGAACCGGAGTGATCACCCGCATCGGAGCCGATGCCGAATATTTGCCGACCTGGACTCAGATCGCGCAAGAAAAGCTGGATATCAGCGCCTGCGAGTATCGCAAAGACCTGCCCACCGCCCTCACCGTCTGCATCGCCTACAAGGCCGATCGAATGATGGTGACTCATGAACCAATCAACCATCACCTCGAAAATCTGCTCGCCAACAAGGCCGTGCAAACAAAGCTCGCGCAAACGCGCCACGTTCATCTCGCGTGCGCCCTTCGTCGACCGGCCAAGTGGCTTCCAGTCCTGCGCAATCTCCGCGAGCGCGGAATTACGATCTCGGCCGATTTCGGGTGGAATCCGGATATCTCGATCAATCAATTGATTTCAATCATTCGGTACTGCGACTTTGTCTTTCCCACCGAGCATGAAGCGCGCGCCATCACGGGAACAAAGAGTCCCTTGAGCGCTTTGGAAAAGCTGCAGGAATGGGTGCGTGTGCCAGTGGTCAAGTTAGGGGCAAAGGGTTCGCTCTTGATGGCCGAAGGAAAGCTCTATCGTCAGCCTGCTCTTGCTCTCCCGCTGGTCGATGCGACCGGCGTTGGCGACGCATTCAACGGCGGATTTCTTCATGCATTCCTGCGCGGCTCCGGTTGGGACGATTGCTTGCGCGCGGGAAATATTTGCGGCAGCATGTCCGGCACGCGCCCCGGCGGATCACAGGGACTTCCTACTCCGCAGGAGTACAAGCGCCGGCTGATGACGATCCAACGCGGATGATGAACTGCGCGAGCCCGCACGTCACAACGACTGCTCGATATCGATTTTTATTGTTGACATCGTATTAAACCGCGGCTAGACTCGCGACAATCGCTTTACCGGTAAAGTAAAGGACTTTCCGGTTCCTTTTGGTCGGTTGGCGATTGCTGTTGGTTCCCCTAAGCAAGCCCATGTCAAGAAAGCCATGCGCGCCCGATGCGGACCGGGCGCGCTATCAAGCGCTGCGATGATCCGCAAGGCCCATTGCTGAACGTTGGCTTTCATGAGAGTGTGCGCATTTCCCAGCACACTCGGAACCACTGCCTCGATGGTGCAGTTGCATTTCCACCTTTGTACGAATTTCAGGAGGTCTGGTCCATGCATGCTCTCGATTTGTCTCTTTCTCGGATAAGAATCGGCGCCTTGTGCCGAATCACGATCGCCGCCCTGGTGCTGTTGTCAGGCATTTCGCTCCGTGCGCAAATCGACACAGGCTCGATTGTGGGCATCGTGGAAGATAAGGGCGAAGCCCGCGTGGCCGGAGCGACCGTCAATGTCACGAACACCGCAACGAATGTAGAGCGCAGTTTTGTGACCAACAGCGACGGCCAGTACGAAGCACTGCAGCTCATTCCCGGCATGTATAAAGTTACCGTCTCAGAGGCCGGGTTCAGTACTCAAGTACGTCAGAACATCTCAGTCAATGTGCAAAGCCGGGTTCAGGTGGACTTTGCCATGACAGTTTCGGCTGTGCAGCAGCAGGTGGTGGTTAACGAGGAGGCTGCGCAGCTTGACACACAGTCGGCCCAGGTGGCTGCCGTGCTCAGCACCGAAACTATCAATCAACTTCCGCTCAACGGGCGCAGTTACGATCAGTTGGCTTTGCTCGAGCCCGGCATCTATCACAATCCGAGCGGCGAAGTGGCCAACGCAGCCGCAGGCCGCTTTAGCTCGAATGGCAACCTTGAGCTGCAGAATTACTTTTCGCTGGACGGAATCGACAACAACACTGGCTCAGAGAATTTGCAGGAGCAGTCGGTTCAGGCCGTGACTCCACCGCCGGATGCCTTGCAAGAGTTCGCGCTGCAGACGCGCACCTACTCCGCTGAGTTCGGCACCTCGGCCGGTGCCGTGGTCAACGTGTCGACCAAGTCCGGAACGAATGCCTTGCACGGTGATGTCTGGGACTATCTCGAGAACAGCGCCCTCAATGCCAACTCCTGGTTCAATAACTACGGCGGCGTGCCCAAGGGGCACTTCGAACAGAACCAGTTCGGAGCGACCATTGGCGGCCCGATCGTTCGCAATCACACCTTCTTTTTCGCGTCGTATGAAACTTTGCTGAGTCGCGAAGCGCAGACGGTCACCTCGACGGTGCCAACACCCGCAATGAAAACCGGCGACTTTACCAGTGTGCTCGCCAGCCATCCGATGACGGCTACGGCGCAAGGGCAGACGGGTTGCATCACCGCAAACGTGATTGCTCCGGGCTGCATCGATCCAGTAGGGCAGGCGATTCTCAATCTCTTCCCAGATCCGAGCCCGCAGCTTGGAGACGTGAACGTCTTCACCGGTGCGCCGAACTACGAGTACGTGACCAGCGTCCCCAATGACACGCGTACGCTGATTGCGCGCATCGACCACACGCTCAATGCGAAGAATCAGCTCTTCGGCCGCTATGCCAACGACGTGTCCGACTACTCCACGGCGCCTTGGACGGCGAATCCCATCGCGGGCAATGGCGAGTTTTCGACCGACTACATTCTGCACGACCAATCGCTCGCGCTCGGCTGGACTGACAGCATCTCGTCTTCACTTGTAAATACCGCGCACTTCGGATTCCTGCGCGATTATTCGCACAGCGATCCCGTCGGCCTGAAGGTCGGCGTCTCCGATGCGCCAGAGTTCGGACTCACAGGAATACCGGTTTCGGCAGTCTCCGCAGGCATTCCGGCGAACTATCTCTTCGGATTGACCACGATCGGCACCGCCATCTACAGGCCGCAGTTCCAGGTAGCGCAGGTGTTCCAGGTGGTCGACGATGTGTACAAGCTCATCGGCAAACACAGCCTGCAATTCGGCTACGAATATCACCAGAATTCGCTCAACTTCTTTGACCTTGAAGCTCCGCAGGGGGCCCTCCTCGCTGAAGGCGTCTACACCAACACGCCTGGATTCGGCGTCGGCGACTATCTGCTGGGCGACATCACCGAAGCAATTCTCGAGAATGCTCTCGAAGTAAACAACTACATGCGCGGCAACTCGTTCTACGGGCAAGACACCTACCGCGTGAATCCGAACCTTACCGTGAACTTCGGACTGCGCTACGAGCTGTACCCGCCGTTCTGGCTCAATCGTGACAACCGGACGGCAAACTTCAGCCCCGACAACGGCGGAGAAATGGTTTCGGCGGCCAGCGGCGGCACCTATAGCCGTGCGCTCGTTCACCCCGACGATGTCGATTTCGCGCCGCGCTTCGGATTCTCGTACCACATGTTCAAACCGCTGGTTATCCGCGGCGGCTACGGCGTGTTCCATCAATTCGTCAACAGGATCGGGTCGGAATCGATGTTGCAGCTCAATCCGCCCTTCCTGCTCGATGACTCGTTGTCTCAGCCCTTCGGCAGCACCACGCCGGTGTTTCAATTGAAGAACGGATTCCCCTCCGCGGCGCTGCAGGCTCTCGGCGTCAGTCTGCCCTCATTGCAGCTAAGAGCACAGGATCCAAATGAGCGCACCACCTATGTGGAACAGGCGAGTTTCGGACCGCAGTTCCAGGTCAGCAGCAACACGCTCTTGAACGCAACGTGGATCGGGAACTGGGCACGAAAGATGAATCGGCTGCGCAATGCGAACCAGGGCGTCGTCACCGATTTCAGCGGCACAACGCCGATCGTCACCTTCCCCTATGCGAACCTGAATACCGAGGTGACGGCCTTGGGCGGAGCGGGACAACACGCATTCCTCGAACTGGCCACCAACGATGGCAACACCGACTACAACGCGCTCGAACTGAGCCTGAAGCGCGACTTCAGCCACGGATTGATGTACCAGCTGAGTTATACCTGGGCGCATAACATGGCTGACTTTGTCGACAACCTGACCGGCGGTTCGACGCCGCAGAACGCTTACGACTATGCGCATGAAATGAGCAATTCTCCCCAGGACGTGCGGCATCGTTTCGTAGGCAGTGCGGCTTGGGCCTTGCCGGTCGGGCGGGGCGGCCTGGTGATGAATAACGACAGTATTGCCTCGAAGCTGATTGGCGGATGGCAGGCGAACGCGATCGTCAGCTTACAGACAGGCATTCCCTTCGACGTCAGCGCGTCGGATTTGAGCGACACCGGCTCGAATCACGCTGCCTATGCGAACTGCGTCGGAGACGCCTTTTCGGGCGCCTCGAAGAGTCCTTCGCAGTATGTCGGCAGCAACTCTCCGGGCTTCTTCATCAACGTCAACGCGTTCGCTCAACCAGGGCTTGGCACCTTCGGCGGCTGCCGCCCGCGCGCCTGGCACGGCCCTGGAGTCGAGCAGGAGGACCTGAGCCTGTTCAAGAGCTTTCCTATGGGAGAACAGCGTCGGATCGAGTTCCGCGCCGAGTTCTTCAATGCCTTCAACCATCCCAGCTTTGCGAATCCCTCCGCCAGCATCTCTGCACCGGGTGCCTTCGGTAAGAGTACGGCGACCACAACAAATGCACGTCAGATTCAACTCGTGGGTAAGTTCTACTTCTGACGTTTGCTGGATACTTGAGAGTGGAGGGGCCATGAGGGAAAGAGCGAACCTGCGGATTGCCTATGCGTGCGCCGCAGTGGTGGCATCGATGCTGGTTCTGCGGTCTGAAGCACAAGCGCCTTGTGCGTCGCAAGGCCCTGCACGCCAGGATGCATGGCCGATTGCGGAGAATCGTGGGGTGGCTGCGCTGGATGTCGCCCTTCAGCAACTCCATACCCGGGCCAGCATCTTGATGATTACGGCGCATCCTGACGACGAAGACGGGGCGACGCTTGCCTACGAATCGCGCGCTCTGGGGGCCCGTGTCGGGTTGCTGACGTTGAATCGTGGCGAGGGCGGAGCCAACGAGATGTCGTCGGATTTCTGGGACGCCCTCGGCCTGGTCCGGACAGAAGAACTATTGCAAGCGGACCGCTACTACTGCGTCTCACAGTACTTCACCACGGCGGCTGATTACGGTTTCTCCAAGACCCTGAAAGAAGCGATCGACAAGTGGGGCGATGACCGCGTCTTCTATGATGTGGTGCGTGCCGTGCGACTCACGCGCCCTCTCGTCATCACATCGGTCTTTGTGGGGGGCCCTTCCGACGGCCACGGAAACCACGCCGCCGCGGGCATGTGGGCGCAGAAAGTCTTTCAGGCCGCCGGCGATCCAAGTGTCTTTCCTGACCAGATCAAGGCGGGCTTGCGCCCTTGGAATCCATTGAAGGAGTACGGGCATGTTCCGTTCTCGCTTGAAGAAGGCGCGGTTTCGCCGAAAGGCCTCTACGACTACGCCACGCATCGTTGGGAACCCGCGGGCGTGCAGAACTACATCTCCGGAAAATTCGAACCGGGCGCGGTAAGCGCGAACGTCAAGATCCCGGTTGGCGCCTATAGCGCCGTGAACGGGCTGAGCGCCCAGCAAATCGCGCGTACCGGTCTTGGATTTCAGAAATCGCAGAACGGCGGCGCAAGCATCCCCGCAGACGGGCCCGCTACCTCTGAATACCATCGCTTTGGATCGCGCATCGACGCCGCCGATCAGGAGCAGTCATTCTTCGATGGCATCGATGTTTCTCTCGCAGGAATCGCGGGTCTGGCAGGAAAAGAAGACCACGTATTCCTCACCAAAGGTCTTGCCCAGATCAACGATCTCGTGGAGCAGGCGACGCGCGGTTTCTCAGCCCGTGAACCAGGCGGAATCGCTCCGGCGCTCGCCGGCGGCATGACCGCAACAGAACATTTGATGAGCGAGGTCAAGAGCAGTTCGCTTTCTGGCGACACAAAATACAACGTTCTCCACGAGCTCGGCGTAAAGAAGGTGCAGTTCAACAATGCGCTGGCCTTGGCGCTCGGTCTCTCGGTCAGCGCCAACATCACGCAGGAACATCCGCCGTCGGGCCCCTTTGCGCGTTTCATGGGCGATCAGCCCACATTTCAAATGGCGATTCCCGGTCAGCAGTTTCCAGTATTAGTGCGCGTGGCCGACTCTGGATCGCTTCCGGTCACAATCGATAAGGTTGCAGTGACACTCGCGGGTGACGCGGGCTCCGCCGTGCAAGCCCAGGGAGAGGCCTCCGGTTCGCTTCAGGCAGACACGATCTTCAGTGCTCGCTTCTCGGTTCATCTTCCCGACGATGCGGCCTCGACGCGCCCTTACTTCGACAGGCCCGGCCTTGAGCAGCCTTACTATACGCTGCGCAACGAAGAAGACCGCGGCCGTCCCTTGACGCCCTATCCGCTCGAGGCCCATGTGACGGCGTCGTATCACGGAGTTCAGATCCAACTTGCTGAAGTGGTTCAAACCATCGAGCGCGAGCCGGGACCGGGCATGATCTTCAACCCCATGCCCATTGGTCCTGCAGTATCGGTTTCGATGCAGCAGAGTGCGGGAATCACGCCGCTCGGAACCACATCGTTTCCTGTCACTGTCCGCGTGCACAGCAACGTGAAGGGTCCTGCGCAGGGAAGCGTCCGTCTTGAAATGCCTGCCGGATGGCGATCGGAGCCTGCCACTGCGGAGTTCTCCCTGAATGCCGATGGCCAGGAGCAGTTCGTTTCGTTTCACGTATCGCCTTCGCACCTTGCTGAAGAGACCTACAAGCTGACGGCAATCGCAAGCTACGGCCGCCGCGACTACAAATCGGGTTACACGCAGATCGGTTATCCCGGCCTGCGTCCCTATTTCCTCTACAACGACGCGGTCTACCAGACCACCGGCACCGACGTGAAAGTGAATTCAGGTCTACAGGTTGCCTACATCGAGGGAAGCGGCGACGATGTGCCTGCATCGCTTGAGAATCTGGGCGTTCATGTTCACTTTCTCAATCGCGAAGATCTCGCGTCGGGAGACCTGCAGAAGTACGATGCCATTCTTGTAGGCGTTCGCGGGTACGCTGTCCGCGCTGATCTGCGCACCTACAACCAGAGAATTCTTGATTACGTAAAGAACGGCGGCGTGGTTGTCGTGCAATATCAGACTCCGGAGTACGATCACAACTTCGGTCCCTATCCCTACACCATGACTGGCGATCCAGAAGAAGTGACCGACGAGGCTTCTCCGGTTGCCTTTCTTGAGCCTTCAAGTCCTGTGCTGAATTGGCCCAACAAAATCACGGCCAAGGACTTCGAAGGATGGATCGAGGAGCGAGGATCGAAGTTCATGAACTCATGGGATGCTCATTACCAGGCGCCGATCGAGACGCACGACCCAGGCCAGGATCCGCAGAAGGGCGGCCTGTTGGTGGCACGCTACGGATCGGGAGTCTACGTCTACACCGCCTATGCTTTCTACCGCGAGTTGCCGCTTGGGGTGCCGGGCGCGTACCGCTTGTTCGATAATTTGTTAAGCCTCTCCAAAAATCCGCTCCTGAAATCGCAGGGAGCAAATTAGTGTGCAGCCTGCTGCGGTAAATCAGCCATGAACGCGGTGGGATCCGATCGGATGGTTCTCAAGATGAGTCGCGCCCAGGATCAGCCGCAGCTTGAGCGGGGGTTGGGCCCTTTGGGCGCAGTCTCGACCAATGTGCTGAACATGGTCGGTGTGGGTCCGTTTCTCACCATTCCGCTGGCGATCTCCGCGATGGGCGGCCCCCAGGCTATTGTGGGTTGGGTTCTCGGCGCTCTTCTCTGCCTGTGCGATGGAATGGTCTGGGCAGAACTCGGATCGGCGATGCCTGGGTCAGGTGGCTCCTATCAGTATTTGCGGCAAGCCTATGGAGCGCGTGGTTTCGGATTGTTGATGAGCTTTCTGTTTCTTTGGCAAACACTGCTTACCGGGCCGCTCTCGATTGCTGCAGGAGCAGTCGGTTTCTCCGACTACATGAGCGTGATCGCGCCTCAGCTTTCGCACACCGCGCTTCTGGCCGTCGCCGTCGGTGTCTGTTGGATCAATGGCATCTTGCTCTTTCGCAATATCCACTCGATCGATCGAATCGCAGTCTTCATGTCGATTATCGTGCTGGCCACTTGTTGTTGGGTCATTGCGAGCGGCGCATTGCACTTCAAGGCTTCTCGAGCCTTCGATTTCACTCCTGACGCATGGCATATCACGCATGCACCTTTCTGGATGGGCCTTGGCGCCACGAGTCTTATTGCTGTCTATGACTACGGTGGCTACAACAATGTATGCCTGCTCGGAGGAGAGATCGAGAGGCCCCGGCGCAATATTCCCCTCGCCATCGTCGTGTCCATCCTGCTGGTTGCCGTTCTCTATCTGTTCATGAACGTCTCCATCATCGGGTCACTCGATTGGCGCGTCGCACAACATTCCGAGGCGATCGCTGCCGACTTTATGCAGACGATCTACGGTCACTGGGCAGCACTGCTGATCTCCATTCTGGTCCTGCTGGTCAGTTTTGGAGGCGTGTTCGCCAATATGCTCGGCTACTCGCGCATCCCGTTCGCGGCCGCCGAAGATGGGCACTTCTTCCGCATCTTTGCCCGGCTTCATCCCAAAGGAAAATTCCCGACGGTGTCTCTCCTGTTCATGGCGATCGCCTCCGGCATCGCCTGCCTTCTCACGCTGAGTGAGCTGATTAAAGTTCTCATCGTCGTGCAGGCCATCTTTCAGTTTGCGGCGCAGTGCATCGCAGTCGAGCTTCTGCGCCGCCGCCAGTCGGATTCAGGCGGAACCTACCGGATGCCCTTGTATCCTCTGCCGGCTGCCATTGCGTTGATTGGCTGGATGTATATCGCCTTCAGCAGTGGCTTGCACTACGTGGCGATTGCGGCCGGCGCCGTAGCCACCGGAACGGCTTTCTATCTGATCAAGGCCAAGTTGGAACGGGAGTGGCCATTCGCGACGACATGAAGAAATACGACCTTGTAGTAGTCGGCGAAATTTACGTGGATCATGTCCTGACCGGCTTCAGTCGATGGCCGCAGCCGGGCGAGGAAGTCTACGCGCAGGACTATGTCCTCGAGCTTGGCGGCGGGGCAGCGAATACGGCCTGCGCACTGGGACGATTGGGACGTTCTGTCAGCCTGATTGGCACCATCGGCGAAGCCGAGGCCCCATGGGTTCACGAGCGGCTGTCGAATTTTGGCGTGTCCGATGACGAGCTGCGCCGTGTCGGCGGACGAACGGGAATTACCGTGAGTGTGTCGGGCCGCATGGACAGGTCATTCTTCACGTACCTGGGCGCAAACACAAATCTTGAAGAACACCTGAACGATGACGCACTGGTCGAACGCATGACGCAGGCGCGGCACATTCATTTCGCCATGCCCATCAAGGCGCCCTTAGCCAAGAAGCTGCTCGCCGAGCTGACCAGGAAGGGATGCTCGACATCGCTCGACGTCGGGCATCACGCCGAGTGGCTGCAAGATGCTGCCAATCTCCAGACCTGCGCCAGCATCGACTACCTGCTTCCCAATGAACGCGAAGCGCGCATCATCTGTCAGGGCGGCGCGGAAGATTACCTCAACTTCACCAGCGAACAGGGCTGGCCCAGCGGCGTAGTCAAAATGGGAGCAGGAGGCGCCATCATGCGCAGCGACTCCGGCACTCTCCGTGCTCTTCCTCCCAACGTCGACACGATCGATACCACGGGTGCCGGCGATGCATTTAACGCGGGCTTCATCGATGCGTTGCTCGATCGACGAGATCCCGCGGAGTGCCTGCGCCGAGGATGTGTCGTCGGCGGCCTCTCGACGCGGTCGGCGGGAGCACTGCGGGCACTGCCCACGCGCGATGAACTGGAAACATGCTTAGAGGAATGCTATGGCTAAAGTTGCGTATATCGGCGGCGGCGGAGTGCGTACGCCCCTTGTCATTTTTGGCGTGAACGAGTGCGCGCAGCAGCTCAGCGTAGACGAGTTTGTTGTCTTTGATGTTGCGAGAGAACGGGCGGAGAGGATGGCGTCCCTCGGCCAGGCAGTGGTGCGGCGTGAGGGCGGAAGTCTCCGCGTGCGCCAGGCTTCGACGATTGAAGAGGCAGTTGAAGGCGCCGACTTCGTCTTGAACAGCATCCGGGTCGGCGGCATTGCAAGCCGCGCTCACGATGAACAAGTCGCCATCGAGCATGGATACCCAGGGCAGGAAACGACAGGCCCCGCCGGAATGGCCATGGCGCTGCGTACAGTGCCGATTGCCGTCGAGCAGGCACGTCTCGTGCACCGTCTTGCTCCTCAGGCGTGGCTCATCAACTTCACCAATCCAGCCGGCCTCATCACCCAGGCCATCCTGAGCAACAGCGATGTTCGCGCCGTGGGTATTTGCGATACGCCCTCGGAGATGCTGCATCGTATCGCCATCGCTCTCGGTGCAGACCCAGAGGCGGTTCGCTGCGAATATGTCGGTCTCAATCATCTGGGCTGGGTGCGCAAGATCGAACTGCAGGGCGAAGACGTCACCGATCGCGTCCTGGCCGACGATCGTATCCTCGAACAGCTCTACCCCGCTCCGATGTTCGATAAAGAGTTGATTCGGAGCCTTCGGTTGATTCCCACCGAATACCTCTACTTCTACTATGCGCGCAGCCGTGCTCTGGCAAACCAGCGCGCCCACGGCAGTACACGCGGTCTTCAGGTCGGACGGCTGAACGACGAACTCTTCCAGCGTCTGGGTCATTTGCTCGCGGCGCATGACGAGTCGGGTGCTCTCACGACTTATATGAACTATCTCAACGAGCGCTCCGGAACCTACATGCAGCTGGAGTCGACGCAGGAATGTGGGGCGACCTCGGACATGACCCATGACGAAGATCCTTTTCGTGCGGCCAATGGCTACCACCGCATTGCACTCGCGGTGATGTGCGCTTTGCGCGGTAAGAAGGACCAGCGCCTGATTGTGAATGTGCGGAATCAAGGCACCGTCGAAGGCATCGATGCGAACGATGTAGTTGAAGTGCCGTGCCAGATCGGCGTCAACCGCATCAATCCTGAACGCTGCGGATCTCTGCCCGCCGCCGTCCGCGGCCTGGTATTAGCCGTAAAAGAATACGAACGAGCCACGATCGATGCGGCCATGACCGGGTCCATGCAGGCAGCGCGCAAAGCGATGCTGCTCTATCCCGCAATCGGCGAATGGGAGCCGTCTGCAGGGCTGCTGCGCGATTTCAAATTTGGAAAGTAAGCCAAAAAAGAAAGGCCAGCTTCTGAAGCTGGCCTTCGCTCTACCAGGAGAGTTGCGCGGGCAGAAACTCGGCAAACAAGTCGTCGTAATACGGCTTGAGCTCTTTCAGGTTGGGCTTGGTGTGCCCCTTTGAATACAGGTCAAATTGGTTGAATTTCAAAACCCACTGCAGCATTGACCTGTCTTTGTCGTTGCAGAGATGGTCGTACGCTCCATGCCGGTGCCACGGGTAGAACGAGTGGAAACGCAGCATGTAGAGCGACTCATCGCGCAAGTACGGCTTCATCACTTCCGCAATGTATCCGTCATGTCCGAAAGACATGTGAACATTCTCCAGTCCGCAATTCGGCTGATAGATTCCGAACTTCGTCTGGTATTCAGCAATATGGCGGTCCGCATTGTTGGCAAAATATTCGGGAAAAACGATGTCGGGAGACCACGCGCAACCCACCGGGAAGGTATCTCCCACCACGCCCCATTGAGGCTCGCCGTACAGGCAGAGACATTTGCCCAGGTCGTGAATAAATCCGGTCAGAACCATCCAGCGAGGATGCCCGTCCGCGCGAATCGCCTCGGAGGTTTGCAGCAAATGCTCGATCTGGGTCAGGTCGGTGTCGGGGTCGCTATCGTCGACGAGAGTATTTAGAAACTCCGCCGCCTCCCATACCGTCTTCTTCCCCTTGTCGAGTCCGAAGTATTGCTTCTCTTTGCCCATCACGTACGCGACCGTCTGATTCTCGTGATTGAGGCGATAGAATTCCGCCACGCCCGGGTTGACCGTGGCGTCATATTGCCGGAACTCTTCTTGCGATTTGCCTTCTTTGTATCGACCCTCAAGAAACTCGTCCCATTCCTCGAGGTCACGGAGAGGTGCGTTCGTCTGCGGGGAAGCTGTGCTCATTTCGTCTCCTGATCGGACTTTACCGGTAAAGTATAACGCACTCTGTCCTACCACGGTGAGGTGTTCCTAAATGGATGCCAGATCAGGAGTTTCGGCTTTCTGCGGAGACAGTCAGGGGAGGCAAATGGCCATGCGAACCTCGCCGATTCATTGCTGGCGAATCCGCCAACCATAAACCATAAGCTGAGCCGCCCCCTCGCGCGAAGTTCAGCGGGTCAAATACTATCGCTTCGAATTGGCGATTCCGGTTGATTCACCGTCGCGCGGAGTTCGCTGTCGATTTCTGCTCCGAGCAACAGCATCAGACCCGAAATATAAAACCACATCAGCAGAATCACCACGGCCCCCAGTGAACCGTAGGTAATCGTGTAGGTGTTGAAGTAGTGAAGATAGATTCGAAACCCCAAAGAACTGAGCAGCCATCCGAGAATGCCAATGCCGGTGCCAGGCGTGAGCCAATGCCAGTGGCGTTCTTTCCAATCCGGCGCCCAGCTGTAAACGACGGCGAAAGAAATATCCAGCAGACCAGTCGCAACAATCCAGCAGAGAAGACGGGCTGCATTGGCCACAACGGCTGCAACGAGCGAGCCATGAACGTGGCGATAGCTCCACGCCGCCATCAGGTCGCCTCCAAGCATGCAGGCCAGTGTCAGGCTCCAGATCACCATCAAAAGAAGGGTCAGGGATATGGCGTACACACGCGCCACAAAGTACGACCGTGTCTCCTCGAGCTTGAAGACAATATTCAAGGTGTCCTGAATCGCCGACACTCCCACCGATGCCGACCAAATTGCGCCGATCGTTCCAAAGGTGACCTTCCCTGAACTCGCGGCCGCGGCGGTCTCATTAAAAGTTTGCAGAACCGCTCCCAATGCGGACGTGGGAATGACGAGGGCAAGGTAGTCAAGCAGACGATCGTAAATCTGGCCCGCCGAGCGCGCAGCCAATCCGAGAATCGAACCAGCGCAGAAGAGAGTGGGGAACAGCGCGAACAAAAAATAGAAGCCGAGTTCGGCGGCGTGCCCAAAGAGACGGTCCTCGAGCACTCCCTTCCAGGTTCGAACAGCGAAATTGCCCGCCGAGACTGCACGCAGCTTGCGGAGTGTTCGCTTGAACGAGCCCGACAGGCTGTTCGTTCGCGGCTGGCCCGCGTCTTGGGACGGATTGGCCTGGCCGGCGGAAATAACCTCTCCTCGTGTCCTGCGTCTCTCTCTTGCTGTCTCTCTATCGCCTTCTCGCTCTGACGCAATAGATGCCGTGTTGCACCCTCCACGTCATCGAGGGCTGGAGAAATGATCTGCATGGCGCAGCGCTCCGGGCTGGATCAAACCCGCGCCCTCGCGATTGCATCTGAATCCAACAAGGTGGTATGCGCTATTCCGGCGTTCGACGTGCTCATTTGCTCGATCTTTCCCCTATCAACGCTGACCGCCCGTGTTGATCGCTTGGCGCGCATCCTGCGCTATTCCTGTGTACTTTTTGTCTTCGCAGCACTCACTTCGTGCGCGCACGCACAAGGCGCCGGATCGGTTCCGCAGCAAACAGCTCAAGCGCAGGTATCCGCGCCCGAGATTCTCTCTTCCTACGAGGGACAGACGGTCTCGATCGTCGATATTGCGGGCCAGCCGAATCACGACATCTCCGAGTTCAAGTCTTCGCTGATGCAACAGCAGGGCCAGCCATTCTCGAAGGACAAGATCAACCAGACCGCAGCGGCACTGAAAGCATTGGGCAAGTTCACTGATGTGCGCGTTGAGATTCAGCCCGAATCGAGCGGCGTACGCGTGCAGTTTGTCCTTGAACCTGCCCTCTACTTCGGCATCTATCAGTTTCCGGGAGCAGACCAGTTCGCCTACTCGAGACTCATTCAAATCGCCAACTATCCCACCCAGACCCCGTTTGACCGAACCGACCTCAACCGCGGACGCAATCGTCTCATGACCTTCTTTCAGCAGGAGGGGTACTTTCAGGTGCAGGTCGATCCCATCGTGAATGTCGATGAAGCCCATGGCCTGGCCAACGTTGCCTTCAAGGTGAATCTCGGCAAGAAGGCAAGATTCGGAGCCCTCGTGATCGATGGCCTTTCAACCACGGATCAGCCGCGACTGCAGCATAAGCTCGTCACCCTGATGGCCAGGGCACGAGGAGCTGCGATCCGGACCGGAAAGGCCTATCACCACTCGACACTCAACCACGCGCAGCAGTATTTGCAATCCCTGCTCGCCAAAGAGGGCTATCTCGGCGCGCAGGTCAAGCTTGCTGGAGCGGAGTACCACGCAGAAACGAATCATGCCGACATCCACTTCAACGTCAACACCGGTGTATTGACGCACGTCCAGATCGAGGGTGCCCATCTGTGGAGTTGGACCAAGAAAGCCCAGTTACCCATCTATCAGGGTGTCGGCGTCGACGACGAATCAGTGCATGAGGGGCAGCAGGCTCTCATCTCTTACTTCCAGGCCAAGGGCTATTTCGATGTCAAGGTCGAATCGCAGCTCGCGAAAGGCGCGAACGGCGACGCGGTCACCTATCGCATCACCAAAGAAAAAAAGCACAAGGTCACAGCGGTGCAACTGGCAGGAAACTCGCAGCTGCACTCCTCCGACTTGACGCCGCAGATCGTCGTCGAGAAAAAGCATTTCTTCTCTTCTGGAAAATTCAGCGACGAACTCATCCACTCAAGCGCGAAGAACCTGAAAGCTGTCTATGAGTCTGAAGGCTTCAGCAGCGTTGCGGTTACTTCCTCGGTCGTCAATCATGGGGGAGATATCCAGGTCGCCTTCCGCGTGACAGAGGGTCCCCGCGATGTGGTCAACTCTCTGACGATCATGGGCGCGGACACATTCCAGCAATCGCAATTTGCTCCTGAAGGCTTGAAGCTGGCAGTCGGTCAACCTTATTCGCAGGCGCACGTCAAGGCCGATCGCGCCAGCGTGGTCGCGCACTATCTCCAGGCCGGTTATCTGAACGCGAGCTTTCGTGAAACGGCCAAGCCGGTTTCAAAGACCGAGCCACACCGCATCGACGTTGTCTACCACATCTATGAAGGGCCGGCCGTCTCGACCGGCGAGCTGATCACGCTGGGGCGCGTCGATACTCGGTCGCGACTCATCCATCAGGAGACCTCGGCAATCAAGCCGGGAAAACCGTTGACCGAAACGGAATTGCTG
Source organism: Occallatibacter sp. (assembly GCA_036267935.1). Lineage (GTDB taxonomy): Bacteria > Acidobacteriota > Terriglobia > Terriglobales > Acidobacteriaceae > Telmatobacter. The sequence goes on from DATAVC010000014.1 coordinate 89,733, forward strand.
ACGGCGGGAAGCAGGCTCTACGATCTGGCCGGCGTCTTTGACTGGGCTGAAGCCGACCCCAAGCGCGACATCACGACGCAGAAGAAAGAAGACGTTCTGATCAAGGTGCACGAGGCCAAGAGGAACGATTTCACGTACGGTCTCGGATTCGAAGTCATCAATCGCGGCGGCAGCATTCCCAGCGGGACCGTTGCCCTGCCAAACCTTCCTCCGGTCGGTTTGCCGTCCAGCTTCAAGGCCAGCCAGGTCACGTTCTACGGTCCGCGCGGTACCGTGCTTTACACGCGCAATAATCTCCGCGGCAAAGGAGAGCAGCTGTCCTTCACCGGCTTTGCGGGAAGGCTCGACCAGCGCGCCGCAGCCTATTACATTGATCCCAACTTCCGTTGGTCGCTGTGGAGATCAACGACCTCTTTGTCGTATGAGCGCAACGAGGAGAATCCAATTTTTTCGTCGCGGCAGGAGCTGGCCAGCTTTCAAGTTCAACGGTATATCGACGAAGCAAAGAAAGACTCACTCTTTCTGCGCTACAGCTTCAGCCAGACTGACCTCACGCGGATTCTGATTCAAGCTCTGGTGCCCGCGGCGGATCAGCATGTACGGCTTTCGACTCTGGCAGCAAATCTAACCCGCGACACGCGCGATAACGCCCTCGACGAACACAAGGGCATGATCGATTCAGCGGAGCTTGATTTCAACAGCACCAAGCTTGGATCGAGCGTGAACTTTGCCAAGCTGACGGGGCAGGCGGCGTACTACAAACAGGCGTTTCATGGCACCGTCTGGGCCAATAGCATTCGTATCGGCCTGGCGCAGCCATTCCAAAACAGCCGCGTGCCGCTCAGCGAGGCGTTCTTTACCGGCGGCGGCAACTCTCTTCGCGGCTTTCCGCTCGACGGCGCCGGCCCGCAGCGGCAGGTGGAAGTGTGCAGCAGCGGGCAGACCTCGCCGTGTCCAGAGATTCAGGTTCCGTCGGGCGGCAATGAGCTGCTGATTATCAACGCAGAAGCCCGCATTCCTCTGCCAATCAAGAAAGGGCTCAGCATCGTCCCGTTCTATGACGGAGGCAATGTTTTTCCGAACGTCGGTTTTCATGACTTTACGTCGCTCTACTCCAATAACGCTGGCCTTGGTTTTCGGTACGCCACGCCAGTGGGACCGATTCGCGTGGACGTGGGACAGAATCTGAATCCAGTTCCCGGCGTGAAATCCACGCAGTATTTCATCAGCATCGGGCAAGCGTTCTAGCGGAGGTACCTCATGAGCAGTCCGAACCTTCGGCCACAGCCTCCGGAACCATCCCATTCGGGGCCTCGGCTTCATCCACCTTCAGAACACGAGGCGCCTCGGATGCGCGGCTTCATGCGCATATTGATCTGGACCGGCGCAGGAATCGTGGCTGTCCTTTTGCTCCTGGCGCTGGTCATTGCACTGTTGCTGGCCAATCCCTCCTTCCATCGGTATCTGCGGACCACGCTCGAGAAGCAGGCAAGCCGGAGTCTCGGCGTGCAAGTCAGTCTCCAGGAATTCGCGCTGCACCTCTCCACGCTCAGCGTCGACCTGTACGGAGTAACGATGCACGGCGCTTCTCCCTACGCAGACCCTCCGCTCTTGCAGGTCGAACATCTTTCCGCAGGCATGCGCGTCACTTCAATCCTGAGGCACAAATGGTACTTCAACGAAATTGAGATCGATCAACCCGTCGTGCAAGTGTTTGTCGACAAGGACGGCGTTTCGAACCTGCCGAAGCCCAGCACCAGCAACAGCGGCAACAGCACCAGTGTGTTCGATCTTGGAATTCGTCATGCTGTACTCAACCATGGCGAGGTCTTCTATAACAACCAGCCAATGACCCTGGTCGCCGACTTGCACGACTTCAACTACCAGGGCTCGTTCAACAACCTCGTGCAGATGTATGCGGGCAGACTCTCGTATCAGAATGGACAGTTCGCCTATGGAACGTTTCGCCCGTTGCGGCACAATTTCGAGGCGCAGTTCACAGCCACGCCCTCCGACTTCCGATTGACGGAGGCAAAGATCGTTAGCGGCAAATCGGCGATCGCGATTGCGGCATCGCTCCATAACTACAGCAATCCGCTGGTCGACGGGCAATATGACATCAGCATCGATGGTGCACAGGTGAGCCAGATTCTGCGGACTGCTGCAGTGCCCACGGGCGCTGTGCATGCGGCGGGCACCGTTCACTATCGGCAGGCAGCTAGCGGGTCAATCCTTCAGATGCTGTCCATCGACGGCGACCTGAGCAGCAGGCAGCTGACCGTCAAAGCAGCGGATTTTGCTGCGCATGTCGACAATCTCGCCGCTCATTACGCGCTGGCCAACGGAGATGCGACGGTGCAAGACCTGCGTGCCAATGTATTCGGCGGCCAGCTCACCGTGAATGGAACCATGAAGAGCCTGACGGGCAAGACGCACTCCAATGTCGATGCGGCATTGCACGGCGTATCGCTCGCAGCACTGCGGCAAGCGATGGGTCGCAAAGCTGCTGCAACCAACCTGGTTCTCACCGGTACGCTGAACGCGACCGCGACGGCCTCGTGGGGAAAGACACTTGACGATCTCCTCGCCAGGACCGACGCAACCGTGAGCGGCCAGGTGACGAATCATGCGGAAGCAGGCAAGCCGATCGTCGTACGGGCCGCTGCTCCGGCGGGCGCGGGACCGCTTCCGAACACAATTCTGGTGTCGAGCGAGATCCACGCGACCTACTCCGGCAAGACCCGCGAAATCAGCTTGCAGAAGAGCTTTGTGCGAACTCCGCAAACCAATCTCGCAATGAACGGAACGGTGGGAGACCGCTCCAGCCTCGCACTCGATCTGCAGGCCAACGACCTGCACGAGATTGGGACAGTGGCCGATTTGTTCCGCGCTCCCACTTCCGGCCAGTCGCTGCAGGCACTCGACATCGCAGGAAGAGCAACGTTCCACGGCAATGTTCAGGGCAGCACGAGCACTCCCCATCTGACTGGTCAGCTCGACGCGCAGAACTTGAGAGTGAATGGGACCGAGTGGAAGATCGTGCGCACCGGAGTGGAGGCGAGTCCTTCGCGCGTGAGCTTGCAGCACGCCGATCTGGAGCCCGCGACGCAAGGCAGGATCACGTTGAATGCGAGCGCGGGGTTGACGAAGTGGTCGTTCACCAACACCAGTCCAATTCAAGCGGACATCACGGCGACCCAGATGAATCTCGCCGACGTGGAGAAGCTCGCAGGTCAAGACGTGCCGGTCACCGGCATCCTGAACGTCAATCTCCACGTGCACGGTTCCGAGCTCAACCCGCAGGGGGGAGGCGAGATCGCCCTGGCCAAGGGAAGTGCGTATGGTGAGCCGTTCCAGTCGGTCAAGGTCAATCTTTCCGGAAGCGGCGCTGAAGCGCATGCGGACTTGCGGGTCCAACTTCCATCGGGGGCGCTGCAAGGAAAAGCGAGCGTGCGTCCGAAAGAGAAGACCTATACGGCGCAGCTCACTTCGGACGGAATCCGGCTTGAGCAGGTCGAATCGCTAAAAGCCAGAAATATTGATGCGGTGGGTATCTTAAAGCTGAGCGCGAACGGGCAGGGAAGCTTCGATAACCCGGGCTTGACTGCGCATCTGCAGATTCCCAAGCTGACGATTCAGAATCAGACAATCACCGGAATCGATCTGCATGCCGACATGGCTAACCACGTGGCAAACGCGACGCTGGCATCGTCCGCAGTCAATACCGCGTTGCAGGCGAAGGCGCGCGTGGAGTTGACCGGCGACTACATGGCCGATGCATCGCTCGATACCCAGAAGATCGCCCTGCAGACGATCCTTGCGGCCTATTCTCCCGAGGAAGCGGACAATGTTTCCGGACAAACCGAGGTCCACGCGACTCTTCATGGACCGCTCAAAGATCGCAATCGTCTTGAGGCCCACCTGACGATTCCGGAATTGAACGCCACGTATAACAACAATATTCAGCTGGCGGCTGCATCGCCGATTCATGTCGACTACCAAGACGGTGTTATTCACCTGCAGCCGGCATCGATTAAGGGCACGGATACGGATCTTCAGTTTGAAGGCTCGATTCCGACCACTGCGAACGCGCCCATGAGCCTGAAGCTGCTCGGCACCGTGAACCTGCAACTTGCCCAGATGTTCGATCCAGATGTGCGTAGCTCAGGACAATTGAAATTCAACATCAATTCTTCAGGCGAGATCAAAGGCGCCAACCTGGGCGGCGAAATCGACATCGTCGACGCGAGCTTTGCTGCGAGCGATGCGCCGGTGGGCCTGCAGCACGGGAACGGCGTGCTCACCCTCACATCGGATCGCGTGAATATCGCCAAGTTTGAAGGAACCGTGGGCGGCGGCACGGTTACGGCGCAGGGCGGCGTCGTCTATCGGCCCGGCATTCAGTTCGACCTTGGATTGTCTGCGAAGAATGTGCGCGCTCTCTATCCCCAGGGTATGCGCGAGTCGGCAGATGCCTACCTTCGCTTTACCGGAACACCAGACCGCGCTCTCCTCGGCGGCACAGTCAACATCGCCGACATCTCTTTCACGCCTGCCTTCGACATGAACAGCTTCATCGGGCAGTTTTCTGGCGGAGCCATCTCCCCCCCGTCTTCCGGATTCAGCCAGAACGTAGCCCTCAACATCGCGGTGCACTCCACGAGCAACGTGAATCTCGTCAGCCGTACGGTCAGCATCGGCGGATCAGCGAATCTGCAGGTGCGCGGTACCGCCGGCGATCCGGTCCTGCTGGGGCGCGTCAATCTCGATGGCGGAGACGTCATCCTGAACGGTACGCGCTTCGTGCTCACCGGGGGAACCGTGCAATTCGTCAATCCTTCAGAGACCGAGCCGGTCGTCAACATGGCACTGACAACCACGATTCAGCAATACAACATCAACTTGCGTTTCGAGGGGCCGACGAGCCAGCTCAAGACCCAGTACACGTCCGACCCTGCATTGCCGCAGGCAGACATCATCAACCTGCTCGCATTCGGACAAACGACCGAAGCCGCTGCGAACAGCACGTCGACCTCGAACCAAACGGCAGAATCGCTGGTGGCCTCGCAGGTCTCCAGCCAGGTTACGAGCCGCGTCTCAAAGATCGCAGGCATCTCGCAGCTGTCCATCAACCCCGTTCTCGGCAATGGATCGACGCAGGGCGGAGGTGCGAACATCACGATTCAGCAGCGCGTCACCGGCAACCTGTTCGTCACTTTCTCCACCGATGTTGGCGCGACCCAGAGCCAGACGATCCAGGGGCAATATCAGGTGTCGCCCCGTGTGGCCGTCAGCGCGACCCGCGATCCCAATGGAGGCTTCGCCTTCGATACCCTCATCAAGAAAAGCTGGTAGGGCCACTCCGGCCGAAGCGCTCGTCCAGCCGCGAATGCGTCCAGCCTTGCGCTATCCTCAAAACAGATGCGCCGCTACCGCTATCTCGACCTGTTGACCATCGGCTTTGTGGTGGTGCTTCTCATCTCCAACCTGGTGGGTCCCAAGATCTGCCAGCTTGGTCCATTGCGGCCCAGCGCGGCCGAGTTCCTGTTTCCTCTTACCTATATATGTGGCGACGTTTTCACCGAGGTCTACGGCTACGGATCTTCCCGGCGCGCCATCTGGCTTGGATTCTTCGCCATGGCGCTTTTGGCGGCGATGGGGCAACTCGCCGTTGTGCTTCCGCCGGCACCTGAGTGGAAGGGCCAGGAAGCGTTTGCTACCGTCTTTGGCTTGGTCCCACGCTTCGCATTGGCCAGCCTTGTCGCCTACTGGGCAGGCGAATTCACCAACAGCTACACATTGGCCAAGCTCAAGCTTTTCACCGGCGGCAAATGGCTGTGGACCCGGACCGTCGGCTCCACAGTGACCGGCCAGGCGGTCGACACGGCTGTCATCATCCTCATCGCATTTGCCGGCTCCCAGCCCCCTCAGATGCTGGTGCGCATGGTCGTCTCCTCCTACCTGATTAAGGTTGCGGTGGAGGTGGTTGCAACCCCCGTCACCTACCTCGTCGTGGGATGGCTCAAGCGGGCTGAGGGCGTTGATGCCTTCGATCGCCGCACGAACTTTAACCCGTTCGCGTGGCAGGGCGAACGCGCTTAAACCCTCCTTGGACCGCTCCGGAACAACCCCCGCATGCCCGGGCGAATGTTTTGCGACAATAAGACCTTCAGGCGCGTCAGTTAGAGAGCCTTAAGCGATTTCATCAGAGTCTGATGCATCCGTTCCCAGCTCACAGCCAGCTCTCTCGGCGAGTTGGTACGATGGGTGCTGCAATCCGGTCGAGCCGGATTCTGTACCAGGTTTCAGGAAGGCAAGTGAGGGTCCCAGCTTTGAAACGCATTTTTCATCCAATTCATGCAGTTGCTCTTGTTCTGGCGATCGCCGGTTGCCAGCAAAAGCAGACAGCTCCACCCGCAGGCGCGGGGATGCAGGCCATGCCGGTGAAGACCGTTGCCGTTACTCTGGCTCCGGTCGCGCAAAGCAACGAGTACGTGGCTACGATCATGTCGCGCCGGTCAGCAACGCTTCAGCCGCAGGTCAGCGGCCGTTTGACTGCGATCAGCGTGCGCTCGGGCGACCATGTGAAGTCTGGCCAGATGCTGATGTCGATCGACGCACAGCCGCAGCTGGCAAGCGTCGAGGCCCAAAAGGCAACTGAGCGACAGAAGAAGTCGCTGTTCGACTACAACACCGTCGAGCTCGAACGGCAGCATAAACTCTTCGACGCCGGCATCATCAGCCGCGATATATGGGATCAGGCGCAGCAATCCTATGCCAATACCAAGGCCGACTATGAGTCCGCCGTCTCGCTGAGCAAAACGCAAGAAGAGCAGCTGGCCTACTACTCGGTCCGTGCGCCTTATGATGGCGTCGTCGGCGATGTGCCCGTCCACGTGGGCGATTACGTCTCGTCCAGTACGGTGCTGACGACAGTCGACGAGAACAAGGATCTCGAAGCCTACATCTACGTCCCCACTGAGCGGGCAAGTGAAGTGCGCCCAGGCCTCGGTGTGGATCTGTACGACACCGGCGGCAAGCTGTTGGAGAAATCGAAGGTGGACTTCGTTTCGCCCCAGGTGGACAGCACGCTGCAGGGAATTCTCGTGAAGGTTCCGGTGCACCCTTCGGCTGTGATAATGCGCAATGCGCAGATGATTAAAGCCAAGGTGATATGGAAAACGCAGCCCATGGCCGTCGTTCCCGTGCTCGCGGTAACCCGTCTCGGCGGCCAGACGTTTGTTTTCGTCGCCCGCCAGCAGGACGGCCACTTCATCGCCAGCCAGGTTCCCGTGGTGCTGGGCGATACCGTGGGCAACATGTACTCCATCTCCTCGGGTCTCAGTGCCGGCGACAAAGTGATTGTGTCGAGCACGCAGTTCCTGGTCAATGGCATGCCGATCATGCCCTTGGGCGCCTGAGCAGCTCAGCGTTGCAGCGCACGGGCGCGCAAGACCGCAGGCAGACTGCGCAGTGCGCTTCGCTGAATCCAAGAAAGAGGGTCCAGTTTGTTCGTCGACTTCTTCATTCATAGGCCGGTCTTCGCAACGGTTTGCGCGCTCATGATCATCCTCGCGGGAGCGATCTGCATCCCGAACCTTCCCATCGCCATGTATCCCAACCTCACTCCTCCGCAGATCAGCGTCGCGTGCAACTACATCGGCGCCAATGCTGAGACCGTGGAGAAGGCGGTCACGATTCCCCTGGAGGAATCGATCAACGGCGTGGAAGGGATGCGCTACATCAGCTCGTCGAGCGCCAATAACGGCACCAGTTCGATCAACACGACCTTCGATACCGGCTACAACCTCGACATCGCGGCTGTTGACGTGCAGAACCGCGTAGCCAGCGTGACCGGCCGTTTGCCCGCCGCAGTCAACGCCACTGGCATCAGCATCAGCAAGGCCAACCGCAACTTCGTCTTCGGCGCCGGCTTCTTTACCCGCGATGGGCGCTACTCCCACGAGTTCATCTCCAATTACCTCGACGTTTATGTAAAAGACGCCCTCAAACGCGTTCCGGGCGTCGGTGATGTGCAGATCTTCGGTGAGCGCAAATACGCCATGCGCGTGTGGCTGGATCCCTCGAAGATGGCCACGCGCGGATTAACCGCAACCGACGTCGTGGCTGCACTTGCAGAACAGAACGTCGAAATCCCTGCCGGGCAGCTTGGCCAGCCTCCGTCCGATGACAAACAGGCTTTTCAGATTCCAGTGCGCGTCGTGGGCCGTCTTACCAGCCCCATCGAATTCGACAACATCATCGTCAAAAACAATGCCAACGGGCTCGTCCTGCTCAAAGATATTGGCCATGCGGAAATTGGCGCCGAAGACTACAGTTCCTCGCTTGAATACAACGGGCACGCCGCGCAGGGCGTCGGAGTTCTGCAGCTCTCCAACGCCAACGCGCTCGACGTGGATGCAAGCGCCAAGGCGGCCTTGAAGGAGCTTTCCAAGAGCTTCCCGCCGGGCCTCGAGTACGCCGTCGCCTTCGATTCGACGACCGTGATCGGCGATTCGATCCGCGAAGTGCTGGTTACGCTGGCTGAAGCCATCGTCATCGTCATCGCCGTGATCTTTCTCTTCCTCCTGGACTGGCGGGCGACCATCATTCCTGCAGTCACAATCCCGGTCTCCCTCATCGGCACCTTCGCGTTCATTCGTGTCTTTGACTTCTCCATCAACTCCCTCACCCTGTTTGGCATCACCCTGGCCACCGGCCTGGTGGTCGACGACGCGATCGTCGTGATCGAAAATGTGCAGCGCCATATCGCCATGGAGCACTCGGACCCCCACCAGGCCACCTCGCACGCCATGGGCGAAGTCACCAGCGCGGTCATCGCCACATCCCTGGTGCTGATCGCGGTGTTCGTGCCGGTTTCGTTCTTCCCTGGAACCACCGGCATCCTCTATCGCCAGTTCTCGCTGACGATTGCATTTTCGATCGCGATCTCGGCCTTCAACGCTCTCACCCTTTCGCCGGCGCTCTCGGCCCTCTTCCTGCGCGGTGAAGAAGCGCGTCCCCGGCAGCTTGACTTCCTCCACATCGGGTTTCTCTCCCGCGCCTTCGCCGCATTCATTCACGCGGTCGACGGATTCATCACCTGGCTTTCCCGCACCTATGCGAAGGTCATCCACGTCGCCCTGCAGCTCCGCTACGTTCTCCTGCTGGTCTTTTTCGCCGGGCTCGGCGCGACGGTCTGGATCTACAACAAGGTTCCTACGGGATTCATTCCTCAAGAAGATCAGGGCTTCCTCATCGGCATTGTTCAAGCGCCGCCCGGGTCCTCCCTGGCCTACACCTCTGCGCTGGCCGAACGCGCGCAGGCCATCATCTACTCCAATAAAGACATCGCCGGCGCCTTCTCCATCATGGGGTTCAGCTTCTCCGGCAATGCGTCCAACGCTGGCCTGATGTTCATCAGCACAAGGCCAGCCAACGAGCGCCGCGGCAAAGGCCACTCGGCGGCCGACATCGTTGGCGATCTCACCCCCAAGCTGGGATCACTGATGTTCGCCCCCAATGGCGGCCTGGTAGCCGTGATTCAACCGCCAGCTGTCTCCGGCGTGGGCAGCTTTGGAGGATTTCAGTTCATGCTCCAGGATTCGGGAAGCAATACCCTCTCGGATCTTGATCGCGTAGCTCACCAGATTGTCGGTGCCGGCCGTGCCCGCAAAGACCTTTCCGGGTTGCTGACCACCTATTCCGCGAACGATCCCCAGGAACTGGTCACCATCGATCGCGAGAAAGCCAAGGCCATGAGCGTCCCTCTCTCGCAGATCACCGACGCCCTTGGCGTTTTCATGGGCTCTCAATACGTCAATGACTTCGACTTCAACAACCGCACCTACCGCGTCTTCGTCCAGGCGGATCAGGCTTTCCGCATGAACGCGGGTGACCTGCACAGCTTCTATGTCCGCTCCAACTCGGGGCAGATGGTTCCGCTCGACAATCTCGTGAGGGTCACCGAAAGCTCCGGACCACCCGTGATCTCGCATTACAACTTGTTCCGTGCCGTCGAAATCGATGGCTCACCCGCGCCCGGCTATAGCTCGGGGCAGGGAATCACCGGCATGGAAGACTTGGCCAAACAGGTCATGATGCCCGGCATGCGCTATGAGTGGACTGGCCTGACGCTCGACGAAATTGAATCCAGCGGTCGAGCGCTCATTATCTTCGGGCTGGGAATTCTCGTTGTCTATCTCACCCTCTCCGCACTCTACGAGAGCTTTGCCCTGCCGTTTATCATCCTGCTCGCGGTACCCATGGCCGTGTTGGGCGCCCTCGGTCTCGTCGCGCTGCGTGGCCTCTCCAACGATGTCTATTGCCAGATCGGATTGGTCATGCTCATCGGCCTTTCGGCAAAGAACTCGATTCTGATTGTCGAGTTCGCCGAGCAGTTGCGCCGCAAAGGTCGTTCCATTGCTGAAGCCGCAATCGAAGCCGCCGAGTTGCGGCTGCGCCCCATTCTCATGACCTCGTTCGCCTTCATCCTCGGCGTCCTGCCGCTCTACTTCGCAACCGGTGCGGGCGCTCTGGGAAGACGCTCGGTGGGCACGACGATTGTCGGCGGCATGCTGCTTTCGACTATGCTCAACCTGATCTTCATCCCCGTCCTCTACGTCCTGCTCAGCCGCCTCCTAAAACGGGGAGATCCAATAGCAGCAGAACCGGCGCAGGCCTGATCCTCTTCGATCCTCGTCATCGCTCATTGCTTCTCGCGGTGGGCGATGATGTTGTCTTTAATCCGCTCGTAGACCTCTGAGGGAACCACGCCCCGCTCCAGCAGATCGTTCTTGGCGCGATAAGGCCTGAAGCGAACAATGCGCGCTGCCCAGGTGCCGGTCATCCCTGGCACTTTCATCAGCCCTTCGAGGCTGGCGTGATTGATGTCTACACGCATCTCGGGCGGCGCAGGCCGGGGCGCCCGGCCCTGTGCCGGAGCGGCCAACAGGCACCCAGCTGCCGCTGCAGTCACCAGAAAAGCTCGAAAAGGGCTCATCGGATGATTCTCCGCCTTGCCCGGCAGCCGGGGCAAATGCCGCCATCGGTCACCTGATTTCACATGCCGGCAGTTCTCTTTGGCCCCCATTTTTCTTAGAATGACTGTATGGCAATTCCCCCTGTTCCCCCAGTCCCGGCCGAGACTGGCGGGAAGCACGCAGCCCGCACGACACGGTCAATCCTGCTCTTCGTCTTTACCGGTCTCCTGATTCTCTGCTTCGTCTTTCTTTGGACGACCCGGGGCGCGATGGAGAACCTCTCTTTCCTCCGCTCCAAAAGCGGTGCGTCTGCCTCAGCAGGAAAGAAGACGCTCGTCGACGTGAGCACCTGGCAGACCGCGCAGGCACTGGCGGCTCTTGCGGTCACGACTGAGGAAAACGAGTATGCGCGCGATGCCGAACGCATCGCCGATCACGAGGTGGACCAGGCCTTTGCCTCGGCCCTCCGCCAGTCTCGACTGCGCGCCGAACATCGCCATCTCACTGGCGACGCCCTCGCCCTCTCGCAGAGAGTAACCCAGCTCCAGCAGCTGGTCGTGCAGGACCAGGCCCTGGTGAAAAGCCTGACTCCGTCCACCGGCAACGCGACGGCCGCGGGAGACAGCGACGATCTCGATGTCGCCAAGGCCCAGCTCGGCCTCGATTCTGACGAACTCGACGACGCGCAGGACGATCTGGCCCGCGCTTCCGGGGACGACAGCTCGCAGATCCAGGAAGAGCTGACCGCGCACGAAGCCGCGATGAAGGATTATGACACTTCTTCGCACAGCGGCGCACAAGTCGCTTCGGTCACCGAAAGACTGCACGGCACGCTGGCCGGGCGCGTGCAGGCATGGTTCAGCCAGCTCGATCGGTACAAGTCGATTCTCGAGGCACAGCAGAAGGCCCAACAAGACACCACCGCGCTCACCGCTCAGCACAACCAGCTCGAGAGTCAGGTAAACGCATCGTCTCCCGCCGCAGGACAGAGCTCCGCAGACCACGCAACCAGGCTAGCCAGCCTCAAGGATCGCAGCTCCGAGCGTCAGGTTCTCGCCATCTACGACGATCGCATTCAGGGCAATCAGCAGCTCGCCACGGTGTATGGCAAGTGGGCAGCGCAAGTGCAGGTGCAGCACAGAATCGTCCTCCATCTCATCCTGCGCTCCTTTGCGCTGATACTGGTCATCCTCATCTGCATGCTGATCTGCGACGCAATCGTGCGCCAGGTCATGGCCCGTCCGTCCCTTGACAAGCGCCAAAGCCAGACGCTGCGCAGCATCCTTCAGCTGGCCATTCAAGTCGTCGGCGTGCTTTTCATTCTGCTGATTATCTTCGGAACACCGAAAGAGACTCCCACCATCCTTGGCCTCGCCACCGCCGCTCTCACCGTGGCGTTGCAGGACTTCATCCTCGCCTTCCTGGGCTGGTTCATCCTGGTCGGCAAAAATGGTCTGCACGTCGGCGACTGGGTCGAGATTAACGGCGTCGGGGGCGAAGTGGTTGAAGTGGGCCTGTTCAGCACCACGCTGCTTGAGACCGGCGCGCTCGACGAAAAGGGCTACCCCACCGGCCGCCGCATCTCCTTCCTGAATAGCTTTGCCATCAAGGGTGCCTACTTCAACTTCTCCACGCGAGGGCAGTGGATGTGGGACGAAATCGCGGTTTCAGTCCCTTCATCGGCTAACACCGGCGCACTCATCGAAAAGATCCACACCGCGGTGGCCGAGGAAACAGAGGAGAACGGCCGCCTCGCCGAACAGGAGTGGCAACGCAGCGCGCACGGCAAAGGCGTAAGCCGATTCAGCGGCGTCCCGGTCGTCAATCTGCGTCCCTCGCCTTCTGGCATCAACGCGCAGATTCGTTATGTCACCCGTGCCTCTGAGCGTTTTGATGTCCGCAATCGCCTCTATCAACATGTGATCGAACTTCTGCAGCAGCCGGGCACTACGGGAGTCAAAGTGACCGACGGCACGACGTAGTGCAGAGGCCGCACCCGGCCTCACATGAAGTTATGAGTTGACACAGCCCGGGGTTTGCCCGTACCTTGAAACCGATGCAGATTAGCCGCCATCACGGTCATCACCACCACCATGGGATACCCATGCCGGCGGACTGTCGTGGCTTGAACTAAGCAGCCAGAGAGATCAAGATTCAAGAGCCCGCCGGCCACTCAGCCGGCGGGTTTTTTCATGCAATCAGGAATGCAAAATATGAATGATTCTTCCGCAAAAATCGACTTCGAAAAAATGGATGGCCTGGTGCCGGGCATCGTGCAGGATGCAGGCACGGGCGAGGTGCTGATGCTGGGCTTCTTGAATGACGTCAGCTATGCCAAAACACTTGAAACCGGCTTCGTCACGTTTTGGAGCCGCACCCGCAAAAAGCTTTGGATGAAGGGCGAAACCAGCGGCAATCGACTCCGCATCGTTTCCGCTTCAACCGATTGCGACAACGACACGCTCCTGTTCCGCGTCGTCGTCGAAGGAGACGGCCTGGTCTGCCACGAAGGCACTGTCAGCTGCTTCACGCGCTCTATCGCAACACCGGAGGCAACCCGTGCCTAACAAACTTCGTCTCGGACTTCCCAAAGGCAGTTTGCAGGATGCTACCATCGCGCTCTTCAAACGTGCGGGATGGAACATCTACGCCGACGGCCGCTCCTACTTTCCCTCGATCGACGACAGCGACATCGAATGCATGCTCATCCGCGCGCAGGAGATGGCGCGCTACGTTGACCACGGCGTGCTCGACGCGGGTCTTACCGGCATCGATTGGGTGGTCGAAAGCGGTCTCGATGTCACCAGCGTTACGACACTGACCTACGCCAAACAGAGCCGGCGCAAGGTGCGCTGGGTATTGGCCGTGCCTGAAGCCAGCGGTTTCACCAGGGCCGAAGATCTGGAAGGCAAGATCATTGCAACCGAGCTGGTCGAAGTCACCAAGCGCTACTTCGCGGCCAAAGGTGTCAACGTCAAGGTGGAGTTCAGCTGGGGCGCCACTGAGGTCAAGCCGCCGATGCTCGCCGACGCCATCGTCGAAGTCACGGAGACCGGCAGCTCTCTGAAAGCCAATCACCTCAAAATCATCGACACCGTCATGGAGAGCGAAACCCATCTCATCGCCAGCAAGACCGCGCTGGCCGATTCGGCAAAAAGTTCCAAGATCGATCAGATCGCGCTCATGCTGCGGGGAGCCATCGACGCGCAATCGCAGGTGGGCCTGATGCTCAACGTGCGCCGTGCCGATCTCGAGGCTGTGCTGTCCGTTCTGCCTGCGCTGAATTCGCCTACCATTTCCCATCTCAGCGACTCCGAGTGGGTCGCCGTCAACACCATCGTTGAAGAAGGCGTGGCCCGCGACGTCATCCCGCGCCTGAAAGCGGCACGCGCCACCGGCATCGTCGAATACCCTCTGAACAAAGTCGTGCTGTGAGGCAAAGCGACCTATGAAACTGCTTCAAACCACGGGACGCGGCGCCCGCAAAGCGCAAGAGGCATTGGCCGCCCTTGAAGCGCGCAGCAGCGCATCGCTCGACGCGGTCCTTCCCGCTGTGCAACGCATCGTCTCCGACGTCCGCAAGCAAGGCGACCGGGCGATCCTTCGCTACGCGTCGCAATTCGACGGCCTGCGCGATCGCAAAGATCTGCGTATTCCCGCGGATGAAATGGCGGCTGCATGGCATGCCGCCGACGCAGCCTTCCGCGAAGCACTCTCCACCGCGGCCGGTCAGATTCGCGAGTTTGCCAAGCGCCAGATGCCTTCCTCGTGGAACTTCTCGCCCGTTGCGGGACTGACCACGGGCCAACTGATCAGGCCGCTCGACTCTGTCGGGTGCTATGTCCCCAGCGGCCGCCATCCTCTACCATCCACGCTGTTGATGACCGCTATCCCTGCGCAGGTCGCCGGGGTCAAGCGCATCGTTGCCGTCTCACCCAAGCCGGCTGCAGAAACTCTGGCTGCCGCTCATCTGCTCGGCCTCACCGAGTTTTACCGCATGGGTGGCGCACACGCAGTCTCTGCACTTGCCTATGGCACGGAAACCATCGTGCGCGTCGACAAGATCGTGGGCCCCGGCAATCTTTACGTCACTGCCGCCAAGCGCCAGGTCGCCTTCGATTGTGCGATTGATATGCTCGCCGGTCCCACTGAAATCGTTGTCACCAGCGATCAAGGCCGCCCCGCGGACATCGCTTCCGATCTCGTTGCCCAAGCCGAGCACGACCCTGAAGCCTTGGCCATCTTCGTCACCACGCGAGACGATCTTGCCCGCGAAGTGGCTGCTGAGATCAAGCGCCGAAGCCGTTCGAACGCGGTCGCACGCGAAGCACTCAAGCGCAACGGGGTCATCGTCATCGCAGCAAACACCGACGAAGCCCGTGCGATCACCAATCGGCTGGCCCCTGAGCATCTCACCGTAGACATAAACGAGGATCTTCAATGGGTCACCAACGCCGGCTCGGTATTCGTCGGTCGCTGGTCCGCACAGCCTCTGGGCGACTATGTCTCCGGGCCCAATCACACGCTGCCTACTGGCGGCATGGCACGGGTCCGCGGTGGGCTCAGCGTCAACGATTTCATCAAGATCATCACTGTGCAGGAATACTCCGCGCAAGGTGTCGAGACACTCGGCCCATCGGCAGAACTGCTGGCCGATGCTGAAGGCCTTTCCGGCCACGCCGAAGCGATCCGTGTCCGCCGCGCAGAAAAGAGGGCCCATGCCTGACCGGATCGTCGATCTGCAGTCCACTTCAGACCCGAAGATGGCCCCACCGCAGGTGGTGCCCCGCGCGCGCGTGCAGGCGATGAAGGAGTATCATCCGCCTCTTGGCGACCGATCCGTCCTTCGTCTCGACTTCAACGAGAACACCCTGGCCTGCTCGCCCAAGGTGCGCGAAGTCCTGGGCCGCATCTCGTCCGGTGAACTCACGCGCTATCCCGAGCGTGAACCCGTCGAGGCGATCGTTGCGGATCGCCTTCACCTCAGGCCCGAACAAGTCGTGCTCACCAACGGCGTCGACGAAGCCATTCACGTGCTCTTCGAAACGTTCCTCGAGGCGGGGGACGAGTTGCTCCTCCCCGTGCCCACCTACACCATGTACGAGGTCTACGCGTCGGCAACCGATGCCAAAATTGTGACCGTGCAGTCGGCGGCCGACCTCCAGTTTCCCTTCGATCGCCTTCTCGCCGCCATCACGGCGCGGACCAAGATCATCGCCATTGCCAACCCGAACAGCCCGGCCGGCTCCATCGCGACTCGTGCACACATCATCGAGCTTGCCCGCCGCGCACCGCATGCTGTCCTGCTCATCGACGAAGCCTACTTCCACTTTCATGGCGAGACCGTGCTCGATCTGATCGGAGAGCTTCCCAATCTCATCGTCGCGCGCACCTTCTCCAAGGCATACGGACTTGCCGGCCTCCGCTTAGGCTTGCTCGCGGGCCCCGTCGATCTCATGCGCTGGGTGCGGCGCGTCCTCTCGCCGTACAGCGTCAATTCGCTCGCGCTGGCATGTCTTCCTCCGGCCCTCGAAGACGCTGCCTACATCGACTGGTATGTGGGAGAAGTGCTGGCGGCCCGTGCCGACTACGAAGGCGCGTTGGACAGAGAGAAAATCAAGCGCTGGCCCAGTCATGCCAACTTCGTTCTCGTCGACCTTGGCGCGCGCCACGCAGAGTTCGTTCGCCTCATGCGCGCTGCCAGCGTTCTGGTGCGCGATCGTTCGAATGATCCCGGCTGCGACGGTTGTGTCCGCATCACGATCGGCACACGCCAGCAGATGCGGTCTGCGGCCGAGGCTCTTCATCACACCATGTCCCTCCTGCGCACCGAAAGCGAGGCCCAATGACCGGCAAAAAGCAAGCAACCTCCAAAACGTCGCTGAAGGCGCGCTCCGCGGCCTTTGAGCGCAATACTACGGAGACTCGTATTGCCATTGCTCTGACGATTGAAGGACAGGGTCGCTACAAAGTCGCAACCGGTATCCGCTTCTTCGATCACATGCTCGAGCTCTTCACACGCCATGGTGCCTTCGATCTCGAACTCACTTGCAAAGGCGACCTCGATGTCGATCAGCACCACACCGTCGAAGACGTCGGCATCGCGCTCGGCGAGGCCTTCGATCGCTCTCTCGGCGACAAGCGCGGCATCCTGCGCGCCGGCTATTTCGTCATGCCCATGGACGAGACTCTTGCCGTTGCAGCGGTCGATTTAAGTGGGAGATCCGCATTCGTGGTGGAGACAAAAGTGCGGAAACACCTGGTGGGTGACCTGCAAACCGAACTCGTCACCGATTTCTTCGAAGGCTTCGCCCGGGGCGCGCGCGCCAACGTCCACGTCAAAACCATGTACGGCCGTTCGAACCACCACAAGATCGAAGCCATCTTCAAGGCCTTTGCCCGCGCACTGCGCGTGGCCTGCTCGCGCGACAAGCAACTCGGCGAGATGTTGCCCTCCACCAAGGGGCTTCTGTGACAAACTCCGCTCATCCCGTTTCTTGAGGCTTCAATGCAGGTTACCGTCATCGACTACAAAGCGGGCAATCTCACCTCGGTGCTCAAGACCTTGCGCCACCTGGGAGCCGAGCCCGTCGTGACCGACAACGATGCGGCACTCGTCCTGTCCGCCCAACACATCGTACTGCCCGGCGTGGGCCACTTTGCCGCGACAGGCCGCCTCGACGACACAGGGCTGACAGCAGCCATCCGCACCGCCATCGCAAAGGGCATTCCATTTCTCGGGATCTGCGTCGGCATGCAATGGCTCTACGCCGGTTCCTTTGAGGCACCGGACCAGCCAGGCCTCGCACACTTCCCAGAACAGTGCACCCGCTTTCCCGAAAGCAAGCAGAAGGTTCCTCACGTTGGCTGGAACTCGCTGGATGTGCGCAACGGTTCGCGCCTCCTCGCCGGCGTTACGCCCGGCGAGTTTGTCTACTTCACCCACTCCTACCGCGCGCCTGTAACCCCTGATACCGCCGCCTCCACCACGTACATCGATCCCTTTGCGTCCTCCGTCGAACGAGGCAATGTCTTCGGCGTGCAATTCCATCCAGAAAAATCGGGCGCCACCGGCCTGAAAATTCTCCGCAATTTTTTGGAGATCGCGGCATGCTGACCAAGCGCATCATCGCCTGTCTCGACGTAGACGCAGGGCGCGTGGTCAAGGGCGTCCAATTCATCGACATCATCGACGCCGGTGATCCTGCCGAACTCGCCGCGCGCCACGCTCGTGAAGGCGCCGACGAGATCGTTCTCCTCGACATCACCGCGACACATCAGGGTCGTCAGACGTTGTTCGACACCGTACGCCGCGCAGCCCGCGAGCTGTTCGTTCCCTTCTGTGTCGGCGGGGGAATCCGCAGCGCGCACGACGCAGAGCAGGTCTTCGACGCCGGTGCCGACAAGGTCAGCGTCAACTCCGCCGCCCTCGCCGATCCAACGCTGATCGAGGCCATCGGCCGCAGCTTCGGCGCGCAGGCAGTGGTTGTCGCCATCGATGCCCGCCGCGATCCAAACGCCGCCGATCCCGTTCGAGACGCCCAGGTATTCATCCAGGGAGGCCGCAAACTTGCAGGCCGTCGCGTGGTCGAATGGGCGCGCGAGGCTGAATCCAGAGGCGCGGGCGAAATCCTGCTTACCTCCATGGACTCCGATGGCACCCGTGCCGGCTTCGACTGTGAGCTCACCGCCGCCGTTAGCGAAGCCGTCCGCATCCCGGTCATCGCCTCGGGAGGCGCAGGCACGGTCGCTCATTTTGGGGACGTGTTCGCGCGCGGCAAAGCCGACGCCGCCCTAGCCGCCAGCATCTTTCACTTCGGCGTTTCTAGCGCCCGCTCCCTCAAAGAAGAGCTGGCGCAGTCCGGCGTGCCCGTGAGGCTTCCATGCTGATTCCTTCCATCGATCTTCTCGGCGGCCGCATCGTCCAGCTCGTCCAGGGCGAAAAGCTTCGCCTCGCCTTCGATGATTTCGAGTATTGGATTCAGAAGTTCTCCAGCTACCCGCTCGTGCAACTCATCGATCTCGACGCTGCCATGCGCCAGGGCGAAAACTCCGCGCTCGTCGCCCAAATCGCCAAACGCCTGCCCTCCCAGGTGGGCGGGGGCATCCGCACCGTCGAGCGCGCCAGCCAGGTTCTCGACGCCGGCGCACAACGCGTCATCATCGGCTCTGCCCTCTTCACCGACGACGGCAAGGTAAACACCGAGGTCGCCCGCACCTTCGCCGCTTCCATCGGATCGGACCGGCTTATCGCCGGCATTGACACCAAGAACGGACGCATCGCCGTGAAAGGTTGGAAGGCTGAAGTTTCGCTCACCCCCGACGAAGCGATTCCGGAGCTGGAGCCTCACGTCCACGGCTTTCTCTACACCCACGTCGACGGCGAAGGCCTTCTGGGCGGATTCCCCATCGACGTTGCCGCACGCCTGCGCAAGCTCACCCAGAAACACCTCATCGTCGCCGGAGGCGTGCGCAGCCAGCACGAAATCGATGCCCTCGATCAACTGGGCGCCGATGCCGTCGTGGGCATGGCCATTTACAGCGATTTACTCGCAGTCTGATTCAAACTGTCCTCGTCTTCATCTCTCGTCACACCCATCCACGGTCACGTCGGGTATTCTGAAATCTCAGTCCTTTGTGCGAAAGGAAAGAACGTATGCCGACAAAAGAGAGTGGAATCCGGCTGGCTCGACGGCTGGATGAGGTGGGCTTTTCAGACATCGTTCAGATTCGTAACAAGGTCATGGCCATGCGCGCCGAAGGCCTGCAGATACACTCGCTGCACGGTGGCGAGCCATACTTTGAGACTCCCGACAACATTAAGTTCGCCGCGGTGCGGGCGCTGGTTGAAAATCAAACGCACTACGGTCCATCCTCAGGTTTGCCCGGACTGCGCAAGGCGCTTGCAGAAAAGCTCGCCGCCAAGAATCACATCCAGGTCACCAGCGACGAGGTCATTGCTACCGTCGGCGGTTCGCAGGCTCTCTATGGGGCTTTCCAAAGCGTTCTCGATCCCGGCGACGACGCTCTCGTGTTCTCGCCCTATTGGACCCCGATTGGCGACCTGGTCACCGGCGCACAGGCGCGTCCTCTGCTCGTTCCCACCATCACCGCCCGCCGCAACGGAATCCGCAAGACACTTGAGCAGTTCTCTACGCCCAAGACCCGCGCCATCTACTACAACACCCCGCAAAATCCCAGCGGCCTGGTCTTCACCCGTGCCGAGGCCGAAGAGGTGGCATCCTTCGCCATCGAGCGCGATCTCGTGGTCATCGCCGACGAAGCCTATGAAGATCTGGTCTACGACGGCGAGCATTTCTCTATCGCATCGCTGCCCGGCATGCTCGAGCGCACCATCACCTGCTTCACCTTCTCCAAGACCTATGGCATGACAGGCTGGCGCGCCGGCTACGCGGTTGCCCAGGAGCCCTTCATGACAGCCCTGCGCAAGATCGTGCTCTATTCGACCAACGGCGTCACCACGTTTGTGCAGCACGCCATGATGCATGCTCTTGAGACGCCGGCGACGCAGATAGCAGCCTATCGCGAGGAGTATCGCAAGCGCCGGGACTTGCTAGTCACGGCCTTGAATGAAGTCGGCCTCGAGTGCACTCCTCCCGCCGGCGCTTTCTACGCGTTTCCGAATGTCGAAAAAATCAACAAGAACAGCCGGACCGCGGCACAGATTCTTCTTGAGAAAGCCCACATCGCCACCATTCCCGGCTCGGTCTTCGGTGCGCAGGGAGAAGGGCACTTGCGTTTCGGCTATGCAATTTCATTGCAGGAGATTCACGACTGCGTAGAAGCTCTGCGTCGCTTCCTGAAGTAGCAGCTAGTCCTGCTTCGGCGCCTCGCCTACGGCTCTGCCGGTTTCAACCCGTGCAGAACGCAGCAGGCGCGCGATCTGTTTCACGTGCAATTGAACCGCGTACGCACGCAGAATCTCGGCCTGCGAGAACTGCGCACCGGTATGCCGCACCGCAGCCATCCTTGCTTCGAGCTGCGCAATATCTTCTTCAAGATTGATTCCCACGGGTGGCAAATCAAACCGCCACTGATGGATGCAGCCACCGAGGAAATGGAAGCCGCTGCGAATGTCCACGACCAGGCGGCCGAGAGCGGGTTCCAGTTGTTCCACGTATTGATCGTCGTGGCTGTCGCGCACCGCAAACTCCAGTGCCACCAGGGCATCGAAGACTGACCGCCCAAACTGCGCCAGCATGCCCAGCCCTTCGCGCCATCCCGGTCCGCCTGAGGGCTCATTGCGAGCCGCCTCCAGCAGTGCATTGTTCCCCCGCAGCAAGGCCAGAGCATCTTCGCGTGCCGAGACAAGGTTGTTCGCGGGTACGCCGCCGAATCCGTGCAGAATCGCCTCGAAAAATGTTCCCAGGACCAGGAACTCTTGTGCCAGCCCGTCGCGGAGTCGCAGGCGCGCACGATCAGGCAGCACCAGCGTCGACACCAGAATCGCAACCACGATGCCCAGAATCACCTGGCTGACACGGTCGAGGGCCACAGTCCAATGCGAACTGGCATTCTGCACCAGCATCACGATCGTGATGGTCACACCGGCCAGCCGCGAGCTGCTGCGAAATCCCAGCAGGCCGCACACCGTCATCGCTGCGATCAACGCCAGGATGTAGTTCCACGGCAGCGACCCGATGAGCGAGAACGAAAACCCGAACGCCGCCCCAATCAGTGTCCCCAGCAGGCGGTCGCGCGAAGCGCTGATCGTCGATCCGAAGTTTGACTGCAGCACGATAATGGCGCTGATGGCACCCCAGTAGCCGTCGTGCAGTCCAAACCGCCCCGCAAGCCACCAGCACAGACCCGCAGAGAGAGCCGTCTTCGCCGCGAGAATCAACAGACGCCGGTGTTCCCAGCTCAGCAGCCCCGTGGGCTCTGCCTGCCCTAAATGCAGCTTCTGCACCAGCTGTTGCTGCGACCACGTTTTGTTGGTCAGAAAGCGCATGACGATTCAAACCGGCCCACACCGGCTCTCCCAGCATGACATGCGTGCGCCCAGGGCTGTCAGTGGATTCCGTCACCGCCGTGTAGCATGGGGATTGAAGGCCTTCTTGCACTCATGCTACGAGTTGGAATTCCCTCCGTCATTCCTGCAGAACTTTTCGCCGGCTTTCCCAAGGGCGTGGAGCTGATCCCGCTGTCTGATCCGCTCGATCACGACATCGACCTCGACGTCTGGATTCCCGATCCCTATCCCACGCATGCGCAACGCATGGTTCCGCACCTGCACGGCATCAAGCTGGTCCTTTCGCTCATGGCCGGCACTGAGTGGATTCCCGGCGCGATGGGCCCGCACGTCACCATCTGCAATGCCCGCGGCGCGCACAACATCTCCACCGCCGAGTGGACCCTCACGGCGACCCTCTCCACGCTGAAGTACATTCCGCTTTATCTCGATGTGCAGCGCGCAGGCATCTGGAAGCGGCGCTTCGAAGCCACAAAGCATTTCGCGCAGATCACAGGCGATGCGGAGCCTCATTATCCGCCCATCATGCAGGAAGAGCTGACCGGCAAATCGGTCTTGCTTGTGGGCTACGGCTCCATCGGCAAAGAGATCGAGCGCATGCTGGCGCCGTTCCACGTTCAGTTGACGCGCGTTGCCCGCACACGGCGCAACGATCCCACCGTGCATCCTGTCAGCGAGCTCGATGCGCTCCTTCCGAAGGCTGAGATCGTAATTCTCATTCTGCCGTCCACGGCCGAGTCACGCCACTTGATCAACGCCGGCAGGCTCGCACTTCTCCGGCAGGGCGCACTCCTGGTGAACGCCGCCCGCGGACCCATCGTGGATACGGATGCGCTCGTCGACGCACTCAACTCAGGCAGAATCCGCGCGGCACTCGACGTCACCGATCCCGAGCCACTCCCCGACGGGCACCCGCTCTGGAAGTGTCCCAATCTGCTCATCACGCCGCACATTGGCGGCTCGACGCCGATGTTTGCGCCGCGTGCCGTCAAAACGGCCGAACAAGAGCTGCGCCGCTATCTTGTCGGAGAGCCGCTGCATAACGTCGTTCAGGCTGCTATCTGATTGGTTCGGGTCGATGGCGCGCGCCGCCAGTCCCGCAACCCCAAGACCGCAAGCCCGACAAGAATCGCGTAGAGCACAGCCGTGGCCCGCAGATTCTTGTAAAGGTATTCGCCGATATAGATCAGATCGACCACGATCCACAGCCACCAGTTCGCCGTGTGTTTACGAGCCTGCCACCAACTGGCGACGAGGCTGAAACTGGTCAGCGCCGCGTCGAGAAAGGGAAGTGCTGCGTTCAGCTGTCGCGCCAGTTCTCCCAGTACAAAACTTCCCGCCACACCAGCCGCGATCGCCACGAACATCGCTCTCGTCGAAAGGGGCGCCACGCGCACTTCGCCCTCCTCGCGCACACCACGCCACCAGTGCCACCATCCGTACAAGGTGAATGCAACAAAGAAGACTTGCAGCAGTGAGTCTGAAAGCAGCCGAGCGCGATAAAACACCACCAGGTAGAAAACATCGGCAGCAAGCGTCACCGGCCAGCAAAGAAGTGTCCGTCGCGTCGTCAGCCAGATTCCCAGCACAGTCGTGACAAATCCGGCGATCTCCATCCAGTTCTCGGCGAGATAACTCGCAATCGATGTCCAGCTCATCGGCGGGCTGCCTCCCGTTTGTCGGGTCGGCGTGCATCCGCCCAACGCCGCAATTCGTCCAGCAAGGCGCGCCCTGCCGTGCTGTGAAACCAGCGTGCATGCCCCAGCAGCCAGCCGTCTCCCGCCATCGGCGCTTTCTCCTCCGAGTGCAGGACGCTCAAGAAATAATCGGTCTCCGACAAGGCAAACTCCGCGTGACACAGCGCGGTCATCGGAGCCAATGCAGCGGCTTCTTCGCGCGCAAGAGGCCGAACCTGCTCATAGCCCGCCAGCAGCGCATGCAGATGATCGAAATGAACGGTGATATCTTCAGGGTGCGCTGGATCGTTGACCAGCGTCAGCCACTCTACGATGTTTCGTTCGATCGCATGGGCGAGATCGTGCACCGTGTTTGTCCGATCTGCGAGGCCGAAGTCGATGATCGAGGTCGGTTCGGCACGATCCGATGCGTCGCTCCAGAACAGGTTCGAGGCGTGCAGATCATTGTGCGTCCACAACGACCCGAGAAACGGAATCAACGGCCACAATTCAGAGTGAAAAGGCGCGAGTAACGCAAGCGCTTCGTCGCGATTACCGCGTTTCTTGAAGTAGCGATCGAGCGCGGGCCGAGCGGCGAGATAACGATTCATCTCCGCCCCCGGATCCCTTGCCGCGAAGATCGTGAAGCTCGCTACGAGCGGTCGCTGCGCACGGGCCGCACCTGCAAATCCCACTGCGGCAAGATGCAGCCTGGCCATCGCCTGTCCCGCCGCGCGCGCATGATGCACCGACCGGAACGGCGTCCACGAAATTGCTTCCTCATAGAGATCGATGCCCGGCGGCGTTGCGTGCACTTCGTACGTCCATTCCCCATTCTCGAGAGCCGTCGCGCCGTTTTCGGTTGCCAACACCTCCGGCACCGAAGCGCCTCTCGTCTTGAGATGCGCCATGAAACGATGCTCCTCGTGCAGGCCCTCCGCATCGCGTACCGCCCGCGCATGTCGCTTTACGAAAACCCGCCGACTGCCGGCGCGCACAACGCTCGCCGCCGAAAAGGGTCGCGGGCTCACAGAAAGAATGTCGACCGGCCCCTCGCACTCTGGAAACGCACACAGCACATCGGTGACCTCATCGGCCTGGAGCGGTGGCCAATCGGGCGACACCAGCGTGCCGTCCATGCCATGCGCCACAGCCGTGCTCATCGAATTGGTCTTCGCTGTCGTCACTTTCATCCTCAGAACGTGTAGTGCGCCGAAAGCCGCACAGTGGCCGGGGCTCCCTGGTGGATAAAGGTATCGCCGTAGCTTGCGCCCGTGTCTTTCCAATAGCGCTTGTTCAGCACATTGTCCGCGTAAAGCCGCAGCGTCACGTGACCCTGCTCGCCCCGCGGAGTATAGCGGGCGCCGAGGTTCAACAGGTTATAGCCCGGCACGCTTACCCTATCGTCGCGTGTGGCTTCTTTCGTGCTCGTGTAACTCCACCCCGGCATCAAGTGCAGGCCTCCGGCATGTGGCACCAGCACATCGGCAAACACGGTTGTGTGCAGATGCGGCACATTAATCACCTGCTTGTTGTCAAAGGTCGGTGTCCCCGTGTCGGTAGACGCGGCTTTCACCGCGGTTGCCGACCCGGTCAGCTGCAGCCAGTTCGCCGCTTTTCCTTGTGCGCTCACTTCCAGCCCGTCGTGCGTCTCATGCCCGTCGGCTTCGAAACACAAATCGCCGGGTGTCACATCGCCGCCTGCCGAAAGATTGCTTGGGCAAAAGCTATCGGCAGTCTGGATCACGCGCGGATAGAAAAATGGCTGCCGCATGCGAAATACATCCGCGGTCAGCAGAATCTGTTGCTCATACTTCACGCCCGCCTCGGCTTGCCGTGTCGAGAAAGGATCGAGAAACTGGTTCGCGTTGTCGACCCACCACGGCGCCTGCTGTCCCAGTGAAAGCAGCACGCCGTAGTTGCCGTAGAGCGTCAACTCTTTCACCGGCGCATAGGTCAGCGCATATTGCGGCAGCCACAGAGTACGCGCCGACGTGTAATTGAAGTCACTCACACGCACAAATCGCCCGCCGGCCAGTGCCGTAAATCCTCCCGGCAAATGCACGCGATCCTGCAACAGGCCGGCTGCCTGGTGATTGAAGTCTGCCAACATCGAGGGGCCTGCCTGCTGGTACGGGCTCTCGGGCGCGTAGACAACATTAGGCTGATTCACATTCTCCACCCCGAGTGGCGTGTAGACAGTGCTTGACGACAGGTCCACGCTGCGATGGAACAGCGAGCCGCCTCCCGCCACATCGTGCGCGATCTTTCCAGTCGTGAAGTGTCCAGTCACCAGCGCATCCCCGACAGCATCGATGCGCAGTTCGCCTGGGCTGCGGTAGTCGTAGATCTCGTAGCTCCCATCGGGACAGAAGAAGGAGTAGGGCGAGTCAGGGCAGAGCGAGTTGCCATTTGCATCCAGCGCCGCGCCGTAGGGCCAGATCACGTTATCGTCGATCAGCGAATGACTGTACGATCCATTCACCCGTGCGGACCACATCCCGCTGAATCGATGGATCAGCCGCGTGCTCGCGTTCAGAGTGTCGAACGTATTCGGTTTGCCCCACGACTGATACCCAAGCATCGTAGAAGGGAACACCTCGGTGGGCACTATCGTCCCACCTAACAGCTGGTAGCCGGCTTCTGATCGCTGCACCTTGTGCTGGTATTCGAAATCCGTAAACAGATCGGTCGCTGCGCCGAATTTCAATGCACCATCCGCCGCGCCCACACCCCTCCACCCATCGGCGTGCTGCACGTAAGAGTGCATGTCTTCGCCGGCCAGGTTCAGGCGGATTCCCGGCTGCCAGGCTCCGCCAAAGACATGCCCCGCATCCAACGCACCGTACGATCCGCCGCGATGATCGGTCGCCAGGTCGATGGCCGGGTGCAGATGCGCATTCGGCTCCTTGGTGACGTAATCGATCAGGCCACCCGCGGACGTCACCCCGCTCTCCACGCCGGCGATGCCTTTGACAATCTCCACGCTCTCCTTGTTTTCCAGGGGCACATCCTGCTCACCGGCGATCGTCAATCCGTTGATCTGGAGACCCGTCGCCAAATCGATCGGGAACCCCCGAATCTCGAAATCGCCATAGTAGCCGACCGGCGCGTAGTCCTCGCCCACTGATGCGTCGTTCTTCACCACATCGGTCAGCACGCGAGCCATCTGGTCGTTCAGCACCGCGCTTGTCACCGAAGTCACGGAGAGTGGCGTCTCTTGGAGCGAAGTCCCATCCAGGCTTCCTGCGGTCGTCGATCCCGTCAGGTAATCGTCCTTCACCTCGCCGTGCACTTCCACAGTTGTCGTCACCCGAGGCAGCTGCACTTGCCCAGTAGCCGTTGACGCCTGCGGTGCCGCCTGGGCAAACGCGCTCCCATAGCTAGCCAGGCAAACCAGGGCGCTGCCCGCACAGCACAGGGCGCGGCGCACACGAAGCAGCCTGCGCGGCGATGGATCGATTGCGGTGGGTCGTGTGTCTGCGGCGGTGGACGTCTTCATGGGTTCCCCTTGTTCCAACTCGGCGAAACAGGAGAACTCGTAACTAAGAGAAGGCCGCTTGCATCGGAAACTTCCCACGCCGGTATGATCCGGATCGGGTTCGAGGGTATCTTCTCAGCCCCCACTCTTCGGGAGGCACCCCTGTTTCAATATTGAGAATTGGAACACTTCTTTCGCACTTTGTAAAACCGCCCCCTTATTTCACTTTGGTCGATGCTGTTGTTTGTTCTCTGAACCGGGCCATGCCCTCCTAGAAAAAAACAAAAAAAATCGCAACACCCTGTCGATTTCCCCACCCCTCCTTCGACGTCCCAATAGAGCAGCAAATATGCTCGAACAGACCGAAGGAGAAGCAATGCGCTTCATCGAGCAGTCCGCAAAGTAACCCATATCCACAGTCATCCCAACGCAAAGAGGACAAAGAAAATGCGATTCATGGTCATCGCCAAAGCAACCCCAGAGACAGAAAAAGAAGGCGCCCTCCCCGATCCACAGTCCCTGCTCGAGATGGGCAAGTACAACGAGGAGCTCATCAAGGCGGGCATCCTGCTCGCCGCCGAGGGCTTGCAACCCAGTTCCAAAGGCGCGCGCGTCAAATTCTCCGGTACGTCGCGCACCGTCATCGACGGCCCCTTCACCGAAAGTAAAGAGCTCATCGCCGGCTTCTCGATCTTGCAGGTCAAGTCCCTTGAAGAGGCCCTCGAGTGGGTCAAGCGCGCCCCCAACTGCTGCCCCGGCGGCGAGGGCGAAGCCGAAGTCCGCCAGGTGTTTGAGATGGAAGACTTCGCACCCATCCTGTCCGAAGAGCAGGTCCAGCACAAAGTACGCGCCCGCGCTGAGCTGGCCAAGCAGACCGCCCACAACTAGCTCAACCCGAAAACGAGCCCCAACCGTCGCTCGACCCCAAAGGAGATCTCACAATGCGATTCATGGTCATCATCAAAGCAACCCAGGAGTCAGAAAAAGAAGGCGCCCTCCCCGATCGGCAGCTCGTGCTCGAGATGGGCAAGTACAACGAAGAGCTCATCAAGGCTGGCATCGTGCTCGCCATGGATGGCCTCCATCCCAGCTCCAAAGGCGCACGTGTCAAGTTCTCCGGCAAGTCGCGCACCGTCGTCGACGGCCCTTTCACCGAAACCAAGGAACTCGTCGCAGGCTTCTGGCTCTGGCAGGTCAAGTCCCTCGAAGAAGCCATCGAGTGGGTCAAGCGCTGCCCCAACCCCCACGCCGGAGAGTCCGAAATCGAAATCCGCCAGGTCTTCGAGATGGAAGACTTCGCCCCCATCCTGTCCGAAGAGCAGATCCAGCACAAAGAACGCGCACGCGCTGAGCTCATCGGCCAGGCAAAGAAGTGACCCACTTGCACTGAAGCATCGAAAGCTGGTGTGATCGGTAGCAGTGCCTGCTACCGATCCACATCACGCGCCACATCAAGCCCTGCATCGCACCATCGAAGCCGTCTGGCGCATCGAGTCCGCCCGCGTTATCGCCGGCCTCACCCGCCTCACCCGCGACGTCGGCCTCGCCCAAGATCTCGCACAAGAAGCCCTCCTCGCCGCCCTCGAACAGTGGCCGCAATCCGGCGTCCCAGACAACCCGGCCGCCTGGCTCACCGCAACCGCCAAACGCCGCGCCATCGATCTCTTCCGCCACAACGCCGTTGCCGAGCGCAAACACCAGGACCTCGCCCGCGACCTGGCCACACTCGAGCAGACCGTGCCCGACCTCGACTCCACCCTCGACAACACGATCAGCGACGACCTCCTCCGCCTCGTCTTCATCGCCTGCCATCCCATCCTTCCCGCCGAGTCCCGCGCTGCCCTCACTCTCCGTCTCCTCGGCGGCCTCACCACCGACGAGATCGCCCGCGCCTTCCTCACCCCCGAACCCACCATCGCTCAACGCATCGTCCGCGCCAAACGCACTCTCGCCGACAAGCACATCCCCTTCGAGGTCCCCCGCGGCGCCGAACTCGCCGCTCGCCTCTCCTCTGTGATCGAAGTCGTCTACCTCATCTTCAACGAGGGCTACTCCGCCACCACCGGTGACGACCTCATGCGCCCCACCCTCTGCGAAGACGCGCTCCGCCTCGGCCGTATCCTCGCCGAACTCACGCCTACCGAACCCGAAGTCCACGGCCTGGTCGCCCTCATGGAGATCCAGGCCTCCCGCACCCGCGCCCGCGTCACCTCCACCGGCGAACCAGTCTTGCTCTTCGATCAAAACCGCAGCCAATGGGATCAGCTCCTCATCCAACGCGGACTCACCGCAATCGAACGCGCTCATACAATCAACACCGCCCGCGGCCCTTATCTCCTCCAAGCCGAGATCGCCGCCTGCCACGCCCGGGCCCGCACCCCCGAAGAGACGGACTGGCCCCGCATCGTCTCCCTCTACACTGCGCTGGCCACCATCAACCCATCTCCGGTCATCGAGCTCAACCGAGCCGTAGCCGTCTCCATGGCTCTCGGCCCTCAGGCCGGCCTCGACCTTGTTGAAGCCCTTGCCACTGACCCATCCCTCGACCGCTACCACCTCCTCCCCAGCGTCCGAGCCGACCTGCTTCTCAAACTGGGCCGGCCCACCGAAGCCCGCACTCAGTTCGAACGTGCCGCCTCCCTCACCCAAAATTCGCGCGAACGCACGCTCCTCCTCGCCCGTGCCGCCTCCTGCCAGACCTGAGAATCATCCCCGGCCTTCTGCCGTAAGGCCGACACAAACTCGCCGAAATAGTGCCCTCCACAACTCCGGCGCAACTTTCCTAAAAAAACCATTGCGTGCCGGTCCACAAACGATACATTTGAAATCACACTCGCCAAACCGCGAAGAATCTTCGCACGGTTGCCTCATCCTTATTCAAAAGGCCCGCTCATGTTCCCATTGGCTCTTCGATCGCTGATGTTCCGTTCCCCCTTGCTCCGCGCAATGGTTCTTTGTTGCGTTGCCCTGTCGCTTGCGAGCCCGCTTCTCGCGCAATCCACCTTTGGCGCCATTCTCGGCACTGCCCACGACGCCAGCGGAGCCCTCGTTGCAGGTGCACACGTTTCTCTTACAAATACAGGCACCACCGCCGTGCGCGCTGTTGAAACCGATGCCGACGGAAACTACGCGTTCCGTAACATCGACGTCGGCGTCTACGCCCTCACCATCTCTGCGCAGGGATTTCAATCGCAATCGCTTCCCGCAGTCGAGCTCAAGGCCCGCGACATGATTCGCATCGACGTCGTGCTCAAGCTGGCTGGGGAAACCCAGACCGTCGTCGTCGATGACAGCTCGCTTGCCCCCGTCATCACCACCGACGTATCGAACCTTGCCGAAACCAAACTGGGCGACGAACTCGTCAACCTGCCCGTTGCCATCTATTCACGGTCCACGGGATCCACCAGCCCCATCTCTACGCTCACCACGGAAGCTGGCGTCCAGACCGACGACAGCGGCAACCTCGCCGTCGTGGGGACGACCGCAGCCTTGCTCAGTGTGACCATCGACGGCATCTCCAGCGTCGGCGTCGAATACTCCGGGCCCGTCAACGAAATGTTTCCGTCCTTCAACTCCATCGAAGAAATACGCGTCTCCGAATCCAACAATAATGCGGAGTTCTCCGGCGTCGCCGACATCACGACGGTCTCCAAAGCAGGCACCATCCACTATCACGGCGGAGTCTTCGAGAACCACGAGAACACCGTCTTCAATTCCAATGACACGTTCGCGCAGTCGAAGCCGAAAATCATCATGAACGACTTCGGCGGAACCCTGGGCGGCCCCATCCGTCTCCCCCCGCTCTTCTCCGACGCAAGCCCCGGCTTCTTCTTCATCAGCTACGAAGGTCTCCGCCTGCCGCGCGAAACCCCCATCGTGCTCAGCGTTCCATCGGCCGACATGCGCAGCGGCAACCTCACCAACTATCTCGCCGGCCAGGGTGTCGCCGCCATCTATACCGCGGACGGCACACCGCTCGATCCAACGGCGGTGCCCATCAGTCCCACATCGGCCAACCTCCTCACCACTCTCATACCGATGCCGAACTATGGCGATCCAGACTCCTACGCCAACAACTATCAGATCAACTTCCCATCGCCTGTTTCCTCCAACCAGGGCGATATCCGCATCGACAAGAACATCTCAAGCAAGCAAACGCTCTTTGCCCGCTTCTCGTATAAGAACCGTCAAGTCGTCACCGCTCCATCGGCCACTTGCGTGTTTACCTATTGCGCCGAAGCGGGCAGTCCTCTCCAGGGCGGCTATAACACTCCCGAGATCGACGAAGGCCTGACCTTCGCGCATAACTACGTCTTCACTCCGCAGTTGCTCAACGAATTCCGTGCGGGCTTCAACGCGCAGCACACATCGGAGACGCAGAGCTACGCCACGAACTCGCTCCTCACGCAAACCGGCCTCACGGTTCCGCAGCCGGACACAGACTGGTCTGAGGCGCCGCAGGTGCTCATCAACGGCTTCATGTCCACGGGTGCAGGCAATCCCGGCTCGCAGCGCGGCCAGATTATCCAGGCTCTCGACAACGTCACCTGGACCACCGGCAAACACAATTTCAAGTTTGGCGTCGATTTCAAGCGCCTCACCGATCATGACGACAACGTCTTCGGCAACTATCGCTCCGGCTGGTATGTGTTCGATGGATCCTCCGACGTTGGCGCCACCATCGGCGATCCCTACACCGCATTCCTGCTCGGCTATCCCGACTACACCGAAGTCAGCACCACCAACGATCCCACCATGGATGGACGCGGCTACTCCTACGCCTTCTTTGCGCAGGACGATTGGAAGCTCACTCCTCGCCTCACGCTCAACATCGGTTTACGGTACGAAATTCATCCCCCTCTGCACGAGATCCACTCCAACACCGCGGCCTTCATGCCGAACTGGGCCGGCACAGGGAGCGACGGCTCGACGCCGGTCAATGGCGCGGTCGTCGTATCCAACACCAAGGCGCTGGCTGACGCTTCGCCGCAGTTTGTCGCTGCCATTAATCCGACGCCGATTCTCACCGCGTCGCAGGCCGGCATTCCTTCGGCATTGCGCTACACCGACCATAGCGACATCGGACCGCGCCTCGGCTTCGCCTGGCGTCCCTTTGGCAACGACCACACCGTTCTCCGCGGCGGTTGGGGGCGCTTTGTCGAGTCGCCGCTTGGCTTCTCGCTTGTCTCCGGCTGGGCGGTCCACTCCAGCTTCGTGGGCACGTATAACCAGGACTATCAGGCCGACGGCGCCACGCCGCTCATCTCCTTCACCGACCCATTCGACACCGCCGCTGGCGACGATACCGGGACCGCCGGCTTCTACTACGCCTTTCCCATCCACTACAGCGACCCCGCCGTGCAACAGTGGAACGGGACGTTCGAACAGGATCTGGGCCACAACATCGGCATGCGCTTCTCCTACAGCGGCAACCGCGGTTCCAATCTCGAAGCCATGGTCGATCTGAACCAGGTGCAGGCCAACACCGACGGCTATACCGTCGCGGGAGACAATCGTCCCTACCCATCGTGGAGCGTCATCCAGAGCGTCGCCAATGCCGCCGAAAGCAACTACAACAGCGGCACAGTCGAAGTCTCCCGCCATAGCGGCAAAGGCATCACCTTCGACTCCAGCTATGTGTGGACCCGCGATCTCTCCGATGCCGGCGGCGTTGCGCCGAACGCGTTCACCGTAGCCGGCGGAGTGTTTCTCACCGATCGCTTCCATCCCCGCCTCGACTACGGCAATGTCGCCTATGACCGCCGCCACCGCTTTCTCACCACCTGGCTCTACGATCTGTCCATCGGAAAGGGCCAGGCCTGGCTGAACTCCGGCGGAGCTGCGAATGAAATCCTCGGCGGTTGGCAACTCGCCGGCGTCGCGATCCTCCAGTCCGGCCCCTTCCTCACGCCCTATCAGCAATCGGTCGACCCGGCCAACACCAACATCCTCACTACCGTCGGCGAGGCGCGCACCGATCAGCTCACGGGCACGGCCCTCTATGCCGCACATCGCACCACCGGCCAGTGGCTGAATCCCAACGCTTTTCCCTATCTCAATCTGCAGAATTCTGACGGTACCGGCATCGGACGTTTCGGCAACGCGCCCGTCGGTGGCGTGGTCGGTCCCGGCACCGCGAACTTCTCGTTCTCACTCTTGAAGAGCGTTGCCCTCCACGAGCAGACCCACCTCGAGTTCAGCCTCGAGGCCGCCAACGCCTTCAATCATCGCAACTACGAGCCGCCCAACATGCAGGTCGACTCCGGCGGCTTCGGCGCCATCACCGCTCTGCAAACCGCGGAAGGAGCCGGACCGCGCAGTCTCGAAGTCGCTGCCCGCGTCGTCTTTTAACGTGCCCGTGTCAGCACCAATACAAAAGCCGCAGGGAGGATCTCCTCGCGGCCTTCATCGTTTCGTGATCTTTGTTCCCTAGCCCCTAGTCCCTAGTCCCTGGCTTCTAGCTTCTACTCCTTCCCCGTCCCCTCGGTGATCGTCAAAATCCGGTCAACCTCTGGGGCAGAGAAGTGCTCCACCTTCCCGTCCGGCCAGCGCACCTCGATGTCGTCCACCTTCGCAGCCCGTCCCAACCCGAAATGTGCGCGCGGATCGTTCGTCGAAAGATAACTTCCTCCACTCAGAACATCTTCACGCTGCCGCATGCCGTTCGCGGTCAAGTACACCGTTGCTCCCACGGCATCGCGCGGGCTCCCTGACCTTCGTGCCGTTTTGACCCCGCCGACCAGCCTCAATTCAAGCCAATGATGTTTGTCGTTGCTCACGTTGCGCAGCAGCACGGGGTGCCCATCCATCACGTTGATCACAGCATCGATCTTGCCGTCGTTGAACAGATCGCCCACGGCCATGCCGCGCCCCGCAATCACATCCGCGAGGCCCGTGCCCTCGACAGCTGGTACCGGCTCAAACTTCTTTCCGCCTGCATTGCGATAGAGCAGCGGTCTCTGCTTCCAAGTTGTTCCCCATGGGTACTTGTCCGCCTCCGGATACACGTGCCCGTTCGCAATCAGCAAGTCCTTCCATCCATCATTATCGAAATCGGCAAGCGCGTCGCCCCAACCGAGGAAGGGAACCAGCTTCTCCCCGAGCCCCGCCTCCTGGCTCACATCAGTGAACGTCGCGTTGCCCTCATTGCGATAGAGAGGCTTCTCGCTGTCCGAAAACGTTGTGTCGAAAACATCGAGCCGTCCCTTGTTTTCGTAATCGCCCACCGCGAGCCCCATCGACGCGACTTCCTTACCCTCGCCGCTCACCGCGAATCCGGAGTCGTAGCTCACATTCCGAAACGTGCCGTCGCCCTGGTTCAAATAGAGATAGTTGGGGGTCGAATCGTTGCCTACCAACAGATCGGGCCGACCGTCGTCATTCACGTCCGCAAACACCGCGCCCAGCCCGTAGTAGCCCGCCTTGTCGGCCACGCCGGCTTTCTCGCTCACGTCGCTAAAGCTTCCATCACCATTGTTGTGGAACAGATGATCGGGCGCGCCCTTCAGCCCGCGCGGCCCGCACGCCACGGGTGCGCCGCGAAACATGCAGAAGCTGTTGCGCACGCCATTCTGCTCCGCAACCGGAAGATGCGAGCGGTCGAAATCTAGATAGCCCGCGACAAACAGATCGAGTCGGCCATCGCTGTCGTAGTCGCCCCATGTCGCGCCCGCAGACCAGCCGCCGACAAGCACACCTGCCTTCTCTGCCACATCGGTGAATGTCCCATCGTGATTGTTGCGATAGAGCCGGTTCTCGCCCCAATTCGTGACATAGATGTCCGGCCAGCCATCGTTGTCGAAGTCCGCAATCGCTACACCCATGCCCCAGCGATCGTTGGTCACGCCCGCCTGCGCCGCCACATCGGTAAACGTTCCATCATGATTGTTGTGGAACAGCGCAGCGTGAGGCGGCATCTCTTTGCCGTCGAGTGCATCGAACGTCGATCCGTTCACGATGTAGATATCGAGCCAGCCGTCGTTGTCGTAGTCAATCAGCCCGATCCCTGAGCCCTTCGTCTCCACCAGGTAAGTCTTCGCCGGCGTTCCCATGCGATGTGTCCACTGCGTCAGACCCGCATGCTCTGACACATCTTCAAACACTACCGGGCCGGTCTTGACGAATCCTCCCGCCGTGATCGGTCGATGTTCGGCATCCATCTGCGCGGCGTGCGGACTCTCCGTAAGCACCGAAGCAGTCGACTGCGGGCCTGAACCGCCGATCTGAGCCAGCAGTGCACCCGATCCCATCGCAAGCGCAGTTGCCCACGCAACTGCACGCATGTGTTCGAACATGCCTGCAGTATACGGGGAGTGTTTGTTGCCGATGTACTCGAGAGACTCTAGGTAGCTGGCACCGTCGGCTGCGTGCTCTCCACCATCCAGCCGTTCGCGCCCTTCACCAGGGTTGCAGTTGCGGTGCGCTGGTTGGCTGCTTCTGAAGCAATCTTCGGAAAGGCTGTCTTCATCTCCGCGGCGTTGGCCCAGTCAGGCATTCCGCTGATGCCGTAGTGATACGTCACGCTGTAGCGGGTCGAGTTCGCGTCAGGCGGCGTGAAGTTGTCCACGCTGCTGACTTCGAGGTGCCCGAAACAGAAGTTGCCATAGCCCGGCTGGGTTTGATCTGCGGTCCAGGTCGACCGTCCCTTGTCCGACAGGTCATAGTCATTCACCTGTTTTGATCCGATCAGGAAACGGCTCTTTTCCGCCGTCTTGCGCACCAGCAGCCCGGCATCGGTCAGTGCGTCGAATCCCTTCGTCTGCTCGTCGTTCGAGGTGTCCGCCTGCTCCGGAAACTTCACCGGAGCGCTCCAAACGCACTCCTGTTTGCCGCTGTAATAGCTGTTGATCGCTGACTTGAAGGCTGCCTGATCCACCGTGTTCGAGTGGCACCCCGCCAGCAACACGATCACTCCGCCCATCGCCGCACACATCGTCCTCGTTCTTTGCATACGTTCTCCTGCGGAGATTGGATGCAGATTGAGAGGCAGCCGCAGAGACGAATTAAAGCCCACCCGCTCGCTTGGACCTGTCGATGGAGAACCCGAAATACCGTTGTCGCCCCCGGAATTACGTGTGGACGCTTAGGTTGAGGACACCCGGCTTCGCCAGGCCCCGGATCGCCTCACGTCGTTACCGACACGACAGCCAGCGGGTTGCCTGCACTCGCCTCGGGAGCAGTCGGGACGCAGGTCGCCATCTCCTTGATCGACGCCCTCTGCAGCACCTCGACCATCGCCCTCTGCGCGCGGAACCATACCGGATGCGCCGGACACTCTTTGGCGCGATCGCAGCCGGTACCCTCGGCCAGGCAGACGTTCAGGCAGATGGGCCCATCGATCGCCTCAACCACATCGCGGACGGATGCGGCCCGGCCTCGCGGCAGAAGCACAAATCCGCCAGTCTTGCCCCTGCGCGATGCAATCAGCCCGGCGCGCGCCAGAGCCTGCAACACCTTCGAGAGAAAACTCTCCGGCGCTGCCGTCGACTCCGCCAGCGCGGGCAGAAGCACCCGCACATCGGGCGGCAACGATGCCAGCTCGACCATCACCCGCACGCCATAATCGGCCGCTCGCGTCAGCTGCATCGATGAATTGCATTTTCGAACCGCGTTCGTCTTGCTCAAGTGCAGCACGTGTCGCTCCGGCAGCCGCAGTCTTACGGCTGCTTCTTCGCAGCCTAATCAAACGGGTCACGGGCTCATGTGTTCACCATCACTGACCCCAGTTCAGGGAATCGAATAAACCTGACCGTACAAAACAAATTGGAGACAAAAGGTCCAATAATGTCCGCCCTGATGTGCCCGTCCTATTCTCATCGCCCGATCGCGCTCGCCATGCACACGACCGGTGCCCTTCCTGCTCCTCTCGCCCGCCGAGAGAGAAAGGAGCCCTGAAGACGCGATGCCCACGTTTCCCGCTGTCGATCCCATCCCGCTGCCGGCCCCGATCTGGCTCTTCAAACTGCTCCACATCGTCACCCTGGCGCTGCACTTTGTCGCCGTCGAGATGCTGCTGGGCGGTTTATTGCTCGCGGTCCTCTTGAGCCTCTTCCGCTCGCCGCATGCCCGTGTCACGGCCCGCGCCCTTGCCCGCCGCCTTACTGTCGTCATGACCTATGTCATCAATCTCGGCGTGCCTCCGCTGCTCTTCGCTCAAGTGCTTTACGGCCGAGCCCTTTACACCAGCAGCGTCCTCATCGGCGTCTACTGGATCTCGATCATCGGTCTCCTGATGCTGGCCTACTGGCTGCTCTACAAGTTTTCCGCACGCCTCGACGCCGGCAAGTCTGCGTGGTGGGTCGGTCTCAGCGCGTGGATTCTCGTCGGTGCCATCGCACGCATTCTCTCCACCAACATGACCCTCATGCTGCGTCCCGAAATCTGGCGCGACATGTACTCCGCCTCAGCGGCAGGCCGATTCCTCCCTACGGGAGATCCGACCCTCACACCGCGCTGGCTCCTGATGCTTGCCGGCGGCCTGTTCATCGGTGGACTCTGGCTCGTCTATCTCTCGGCGCGTTCCACATTCACTGACGAGGAGAAGAAGTTCATCGCCGGCCTCGGCGGCAAGGTTGCCGCAGTCTTCGGCCTCGTCTACCTCGTTGCCGGCCTCTGGGCCATGAGCGTCCAGCCCGACGCCGTCAAGGCAGGCCTCGCTTCCCATCCGCTCTACCACTTCGCAACGTTCGCTGGATACGGCTGGCTGGTTCTGGTGGCCGTCGCCATTCTCCTCGCGGCCGTGGCCGGTTTCGCGCGCATCGCCGCAAACTGGCTGGCATGGACCGCGACCGTTGTCGCCCTCCTCGTGGAAATCACTTTTACCGTTTACCGCGACGCCGTCCGCGATCTGACCCTGCTCAGCAAGGGCTTTGATGTGTGGGACCGCGTGGTCGTCACCAACTGGTCCGTCGTTGGCCTTTTCCTTGTGCTCTTCGTGGGCGGCCTCGGCGTCATCGGTTGGCTCGTGTCGGTCGTAGCACGGGCACAGAAACCGATGGAAGGAGCAGCCTGAGCCTATGAGTCAAGTCATCAGCCCACACCTGGTTCCAGAATCTGCGGTCAACAGCGAACAGCGGACCCGCCGCGGTTTCCTTCTGGCTGCAGGCGCCGCCGGTCTTTGCTATACCGCGGCCCTCGCCTACCCCATCTACCGCTACCTGGCATCGCCCGAAGAAATGGAATCGAGCGCGACCGCCGTCTCCGAAGTGACCCTCAAGGATGCGCAGAAGTTGCCGACCGGCAGTGTGCTCATGTTCAAGTTCGGCACCTCTCCGGCCATGCTCATTCACCACGAAGATGGCCGCTGGATCGGGCTCTCGGCCGTCTGTACGCACCTCGGCTGCACCGTCCAATACGAACCGCAGGCCGACCGCATTCACTGTGGTTGCCACGGAGGTGTCTACAACGCCTACACCGGCGCCAATGTCAGCGGCCCTCCACCCAAACCACTCAAGCTTTTCAAAGTCACAGTCGGTGACGCCGGCGTCAACGTTTCCCGCGCATGATTGGGATGCCCGCTCACCATCCACTGTGCACCGTTCACTGTCCACTGTTGAGGAACCACGCATGACCACCAAATCAATCACCGCATCGGCGTATGACTGGGTTGACGAGCGGCTGGGTATCTCCGAAATTGCCGCCTTCGCACGTCACAAGACCGTCCCGGTCCACGCCCAGTCCTTCTGGTACTACTGGGGCGGCATCTCGCTCTTCCTCTTTCTCGTGCAATGCTTCACCGGCGTTTTGCTGCTGGTCTATTACCATCCCGGCGCAGATGCGTATGAATCGGTCCGCCAGATCACCTTCGTGATGCACTTCGGTTGGCTCATCCGTTCGGCGCATTCCTGGTCCGCCAACCTGATGATCTTCTCCATCCTCGTGCACATGTTCTCGGTCTACTTCATGAAGGCCTATCGCAAGCCACGGGAGTTCGGCTGGCTCAGCGGCATGGCCCTGCTCGGCCTCGCCTCAGTCTTCGGCTTCTCCGGCTACCTGCTGCCGATGGATGAACTCAGCTACTTCGCCACCAAGGTAGGCCTCCAGATTCCCGCGGCCGTTCCGTGGATCGGCCCCATCATCGGCAACATGTTGCGCGGCGGCGTCGAAGTCAATGAGTTCACCGTGCAGCGCTTCTTCGCACTGCACGTCGTCGTGCTGCCTGCAATCTTTTTACCCCTGCTCGGCTTTCACCTGTGGCTGGTGCAGCGGCACGGCAACGCTCTTCCACCCTCAGAGGAACTCAAACCCGCTGTGCGGCGCAAGTCCATGCCGTTCTTTCCCAACTTCCTCCGCAAAGACCTCGCGATGTGGCTCATCTCGCTCAACGTTCTTGCGCTGCTCGCATCCGTCTTTCCCTGGTCCCTCGGCAAGCCGGCAGACATGCTGGTCCCTGCGCCTATGGGCATTCACCCCGAGTGGTACTTCATGAGCCCGTTCCAAATGCTCAAACTGCTCGGCGCATTTCTTCCCGGCGCGGCAGGCGAAATCGCCGGCATCCTCATCTTCACTTTTGGCATTGCGCTGTGGGTCATGATTCCGTTCTACGACACGAGCAGCGACAAAGGCCGCCGCGGCCGCGCCGCACATTATTTCGGACTCATCGCCGTCTTCGCGCTGCTGGCCACCACCGCCATCGGCTACTGGACGATCCGGTGAAGAGAGTGACCGAGCGAATCAGTGATTCAGTGACGGAGCGCAAAGCACCGCGCGGCCTGGGTGCCAGTGAACAGGAGCCGGCAACTTGATATCGACTGCACATGGGACCAGCTGCGTGAGGCAAAGCTTCCGAGACCTTAAGGTTTGGCAGAGGGCTATGGAACTGACAGTCAGCATTTATCGGCTCACGCAAAGCTTCCCCCGCGAAGAAGCTTTCGGACTGATCGCTCAGCTGCGTCGATCGGCAGTTTCCGTTCCAAGCAATATCGCCGAGGGGCACGGCCGTATGAGCCCGCGTGAGTTCAGACACTTTCTTCTCATCGCGCGAGGCTCAAATTGCGAGTTGCAGACCCAATTGGAATTGGGGAGCCTGCTGGGATTCGGAGATGCTCAGTTGCATCAGGCAACACTGGACCTCTCGCGGGAGATAGAAAACATGTTGTGCTCGCTCCTAAGCAACCTGAAAGCTCGCGCGGGCTAAGGGACGAGTCACTTGCACTGTTTCACTCTTTCACTTTTTCACTTGTTCTTTGTTTCACCGTCCACTGGAGTAGCAATGAATTATCCCTTCTGGTACATCCCGCACCTCGGTTCAGGCTGGGTCATCGGCATCATCGCCATCTTTCATGTGGTGATCTCACAGTTCGCCGTCGGGGGAGGCCTCTACCTTCCCATGGCCGAACGCAAAGCGCTGCGCATGAAAGATCCCGTTCTGCGCGCGGCGTGGCTCAACCAGCTCGCCAGCCACTCCAAATTCTTTCTCGTGCTCACGGCCGTCTTCGGCACCGTCACCGGCGTCGGCATCTGGTTCGCCATCGGACTCACCCATC
This sequence comes from Occallatibacter sp., assembly GCA_036267935.1. GTDB lineage: Bacteria > Acidobacteriota > Terriglobia > Terriglobales > Acidobacteriaceae > Telmatobacter. The sequence continues at coordinate 130,349 of DATAVC010000014.1, forward strand.
CTGAAGCCACCAGCACGCTGATTCATAACTTCGTCTTCGGCTGGGCCATGGAATGGGTTTTCTTCCTCGTCGAGCTCACCACCGTAGCGGTCTACTACTACACCTGGAACCGCATCGATGAGAAGCTGCACCTTACCGTCGGCTGGGTCTACGCCGGCGCCTCCGCGGCCACGCTCATCATCATCAACGGCATCCTCGCTTTCATGCTCACTCCGGGCGACACCTGGCTCGCCGTCGCCGGCACCGGCCACGAAGCCAGCAAATTCTGGAATGCCTTCTTCAACCCCACCTACTGGCCCAGCCTGCTGATGCGCGTCGGCGTCTGCACCTCTCTCGCCGGCGTGTGGGCGCTCATCACGTCGAGCCGCCTCGATGGCGACAAGGACCCCGCACTGAAGACCAGCATGGTGCAGTGGAGCGTCAAGTGGCTCGTGCCCTCCTTCGTCGCAACACCCTTCCTGCTCGTGTGGTATCTCTTCATGGTTCCGGTTTCGCAGCGCGCGCTGCTCACGCTCGGCATCGACACCATTAACTCGGGCACATTCTCTACCGTCACGCGCATGGCCCTGATCATCATCATCACTTCGGCCACCATTATTGGCGTTGCCTACTTTCTTGCCTATCGCAATCCGGTGGACTTCAACTTCTCGCACGCTGTTGCCGTGCTGATGCTGGCTTATATTGCCACCGGTGCCGGCGAGTACAGCCGCGAGATGCTGCGCAAACCCTACGTTATCGGCAACTGGATGTACTCCAACGGCGTTCGCGTACCCTACGTCAGCCGCATCAATAGCGAAGGTTACCTCGCCCATTCCACGTGGATATGGAACGGGGCAGCACATGGTTCGGCGGCGGCGCCCTCCAGTTACTCACGCGGCGAAGCCATCTTCCGCGGCGAGTGCGCATCCTGCCACACCCTCGACGGCTACCGGCCGCTGCGTCAGCTACTCGAGGGTCGCGATCGCGCCAACATTCGCAACTTCGTCGTCATGCTCCACGAGAACAAGCCCGACTCGCCCTACCGCCGCTTCATGCCGCCCATGGCGGGCACGCAGCACGACATCGACGACCTCACCGACTTCCTGAACGCGCAAGTGAACCCCTCGCTGTCTGCTGGCTCAAAGCCGCTCCTCACCGCGCTGAAGTGACCTAGGGGCTAGGTCTTAGGTCCTAGGTCTGAACGATGTTGGTCAGGAGCCGAGATTGGGATCTTCGTTTAAGGATCTGTCAGTTTGGCAGCGAGCGATGCGACTTGCCGCGGCGGTCTATGAATTCACTTCTTCATTTCCAACTACGGAACAGTTTGGTCTTGTGAACCAACTGCGGCGAGCCGCCGTGTCAGTGCCGAGCAATATTGCCGAAGGCTCGGGCAAGTCGAGCAGGTGAGAATACGTGGTCTATCTCGGGCGTGCACGTGGATCGAATTTTGAGATTGAAACCCAGGTTGCAATTGCCGCGATGCTCGGCTTTGGTGCACAGTCCAGCCGCGAGAAAGTTGAAAAAACTCTGTCGCGAGGTCGACAAGATGCTTGGCGCAATGATCAGAGAATTGCGACGATAGCAAATCGGGACTATGCTTCTCGCTAGCCCCTAGCCTATCTTCCCACCTCATATGGAATCGCAAATCGTCCAATCTGGATCACCGACTTCGTTCCCGGCGGCCAGATATGGAGACTGGTGATGCCTTTCACGCCGTTCAACAAGTGCGCATCCGTCGTTCCCACAAGCGCGCCGCTCGCCGCTTCGTTGAAATGGACCCGCAGCGTATCGCCCGCATGCGTATACCCAAAGGCATACTCACCCGGCTTCAGCGCGATCCCGCCTACTCGCATGGGCGCCTGCACAATCAGGTAGTGCGAGTATTTTCCATCGGCCGAGTAGCCTGCCGTGATCAGCACAACACCGGCAATCGACCGCCCGTGATTGTCCACGATCCCGCTCGCCGTGCGCATCTCGGTCTCGATGTGCTCCTTCTCCACGGGTGCGCGTGCCGGCAGCAACGATGCCAACTCCGCATCCGATGCCTGGTGCCACAGCGCTTTTTCGGCGCGCGCAACCGGGGCCAACAGAAGCAACAACACAAGCGCTGCATTCACTGCTCTTCTCATGATTTTGGTTTCCTCAGCGATTCCAGCGGAACAATGCCGCGCTGGATGGCGGCCGTTGCGGCTTGCGTGCGGTCCGTGACTCCCAGTTTTCCCAGCAGGCTGTTGATGTGCGTCTTCACCGTCGCCTCTGAGATCTCCAACTCCGTCGCGATCTCTTTGTTGCTCTTGCCATGCACAATCTGTTCCAGTACATCCGACTCGCGCGGCGTCAACTCCTCCGTCCCCATGCGCTCGGCCAGCCTCTGCGCAATCGCCGGCGGAATATGCGACTTGCCTGCATGCACCGTCCGGATCGTCGCAATCAGCTCATCGCTGGTCATGCCCTTCAGCAGATAGGCTTTGGCCCCTGCCTGTAGCGCGCGATAAATATCCTCATCGCCATCGTAGGTCGTCAGCACGATAAAGCGCGCCTGCGGCGTCTCCATGCGCACTCGCTGAATCACGTCCACGCCGCCCATGCGGGGCAGGCGCAAATCGATCAGCGTTACGTTCGGCAGATGCTTGCGGAATTGCGTGATCGCCTCCACGCCATCCGCGGCCTCGCCCACCACATCGATTCCATCCACCACATTCAGCAGCGCTACCAGCCCCTGCCGCACGACATGATGGTCTTCTACCACCAGCACACGAATCTTCTCTTGTTCCACGCTCATTCACTCTCCCTTCGCGCCGGTGCATGCAGACGTACTGAAGTGCCCGCACCCGGTTCGCTGGTTACCTCAAGCATTCCGCCAATTGCCGCCGCCCGTTCCTTCATTCCTGTAAACCCGTAATGCCCCGGTTGAGACAAATTCTCTGCGCCGGTCTTGAATCCGCGTCCATCATCGCGCACTTCCATCGCAATCTCGTTCGGACTGTACTCCAGCCGAACCGAAAGGTTGTTCGCCGCCGCATGCTTCTCTGCATTATGGATGGCCTCCTGCGCCACGCGCAGAATCTCGCGCTCCGTGCCCGGCGGCAGCGGTCGATAAGCACCGTACACATTGAACTTCGCTGCCAGCCCTTTACGATTCGCCCTCTCGGTCACGCGTTGCAGATGTACGGGCAGCGTATTCTCGCCCGTGTCCTGCGAGCGCAATGCCCAAATCGATTGTCGCGCCTCCGCCAGCCCTTCGCGCACATGCGTGCGCGTCGTGTCCAGTTGCTTGCTGGCTGCTTCCACCTTGTTATGGCGCAACAACTCTGCCAGCACCTCCAGTTGCACCGAGATGCCTACGTACCCCTGCGCCAGCGTGTCGTGAATCTCGCGGGCAATGCGGTTGCGCTCACCCAGCACCGCTTTGAACTCGCCCTCCGCGACCATCAGTCGCCGCTTCAGCATCAGCACCACCAGCCCTCCCGCAGCCAGCACCAGCAGCACGTAGAACCAGAAGGTCTGATAGAAATGCGGCTCCAGTTCGAAGGTCAGCGCAGTGCCAGCCGTGTTCCATACCCCATCGTTATTCGACGCCTGCACGCGAAACGTGTACTGTCCGGGGGGAATATTGGTGTAATACGCGATGCGCCGCGCTCCCGCATCGGTCCAGCCATGGTCGAAGCCATCCAGCATGTAGCGATACCGCACCTTCTGCGGCGTAACAAAGCTCAATCCTGCGTACTCAAACTGGAAATGATTGTGCCCTGCCTTCACCTTCAACGCAGCTTCTGTCCGCGCTGCGCGCAGCGCATCCACATCATCCACCGCAAAGCGTTCCATCACCACTGGCGGCGGCACGTCATTCACTGGAAAGTGCGCAGGGTCGATCTCCACTAACCCGCGCGGTGTCGCGAACCACAGATGTCCGTCGCGCGAGCGCCATGCCGATGGGTGGCTGTTCGTCGCCGTTTCGCGGCTGCGCAATCCATCCGCGGGCCCAAACTCGATCCAATGCGTGCACTCTGCGGTTGCGGTGGCATCGCAGCGCGCAATTCCGTGGGCTGTCGCAAACCACAAATGATTGCCCATATCATCGAGAATGGCGTGCACGCTGATGCGACTCAGAGCAAGCGAGTTCAGTTCAACGAACTTTGATCCGTCCCACCAGTCCCATCCATGGTCCTGCGTTCCCACCACCAGAGCCCCATGTGCGCGGGGCAGCAGCGCGGTCACAACGTCGCTCGACAATCCATTCGCGGTTGTGAAGTTCGTGATCTTTCCCGCCTTCAGCCGCGAAAGCCCAGCCAGCGTCGCGATCCAGAGATTTCCGTTCGAGTCGCGCGCCATCGCACCCACCAGGTCGCTCCCCAGACCGTTGGCCTGCGTGTAAATCTCTTTCTGCGCCGGCTCTCTTGCCCCATGAGGAAACGTCCAGTGCGCCAGTCCACGCCGTGTACCAATCCAAAGCGAGTCATCGGCATCCACCAGCAGAGAACGAATAAAGTCGTCGGGTAGCCCATCGGCTGAAGTAAACGAATCCACCGCGCTTCCGCGAATCCGGTTCAGGCCATCGGGCGTTCCCACCCACAGCGCTCCATTTTTTGTCGCCGCCAGCGATAGAATCACGTCGCTCAACAGAACATCGCGCACCGCGTAGGTCCCTGCCGCTCCTGGCGCCTTCCCCTCGAGACGTATGGCATTCAGGCCGCCCCCGTTCGTGCCCACCCACATCGCTCCAGTGCTGTCTTCCACCACGGTCGAAGTCAGATCGGACGAGAGCCCTTCGCGCGTGCCGATGTTATGAAAGCGCGCATCGCGCAAAACCTGCAGGCCGTCTGTCTCCGTGCCCACCCACAGATCGCCCTCGCGATCTTCCAGCAGCGACAACACCGAAGCGCCCGCCAGCACGTCTGTCGCCGTCAAGATCTGCACCTTACCGTTTGACCAGCGCGCCAGCCCGTGGTTCGTGCCGATCCACAGCGAGCCCTCGCGATCGGCCAACAATGCCTGGATCTTCGTTCCCGGGATCTCGCGTCCCACAGCCATCTGTGCCAATCGAGTGTCGCCGCGTCGCACCGTCACCGTGCTGCGCGTCGCCGACGCGACCACACCGTTGCTCAGGCTCGCCTGAAACACGACTTCATCCTTCGCAAGCGATCCCTGTGCCGTCACCGATGACCATCCCTGCCCGCCCAGCTCGGCAGCCTCATCCTGCGTCTCCACCCGCAGTCTTCCGTTCGACGATTCCTTCAGCGCCGTAATTGCGCCCTCCGGCACATGGTCCTTCGCGCCAAGCCGCGCAATCTCGTCCTCTCTCCTCCGCGCCAGTCCTTCCGCCGTTCCCACCCACAGCGTGCCATCCTGCGTCTCCACCAGAAAACGAATGTCGCCGCTGGGCAGCCCCGGTGTCGTGCTGTGATCGAACACGACAAACGCAACGCCGTCGAATCGCACCAGACCCGCCTCGGTCCCGAGCCACAGAAAACCGTCCCGCGTTTGCACCAAGGCATGCACGCTGTTCTGCGGCAAGCCATTCTCCATCGCCCACGACTGGCGGCCGTAGTCAGCCAGCGGAGTCGTCGGTTCCAGCGCAGAACATCGGACCGCCACCGCCACACAGGCTGCCAGAACGAACAGCCCACGGCTCCCTCGCCGCAGGCCTCTGTTCGTGAATGCCGGATTGGTGTGCGTATCGATCAAGGTCCGCGCGGTCGACGAAGCTCTCTCAGATTCCGTGCGATAAGTGGTGTGCGCATCTCCACACTAATGCGCTCGACGCGGAATTGCACTCAACTCTCGCGTTTTCATGGTGGAAACGGCAGCCTCCTCCACCAAAAGGTTGACCCTCGCCTCCCTCGATGGACGCAAGACACTCAACCGCCCCTGGCCTAACCTGAACATGTCTCCTGAATTGCCCGTACATCACGGCAAATCACTCCCGGGTGGCTCCTCTCGTAGGACGCCACCCGCTCTTTTTTGGGGTCCATTTCCAGCCGCCTCCTATTCGCCTTGAGCCGCATCCATTCTGGACCGTCGAACTCCAGACATGACCCCAGAGTCGGATCTACCTCCTTCGTACCCTTTCCAGGTAGGTTACCCAGGCATACGATCAAAACAATCTTTCACCTTGCAGGAGTGCCTCCCATGGGATTCCTTCGTTTTGCGCCTTGGGCGCGTCTTTGCCTTGTATTGCCCGTGTTCCTGCTCCCCAATGGAGCAAGAGCCGCCGGGCTGTCCACAACAGACAGTGCGGCTAAAGTCGTAACCCTCATGCAGGCCGATAGTTATAACTTCCTCAACACCAAGTCACCCACGGTCTGGATGATTCCCTTCGCAGGGGACCACCTCAAAGACATTCGCGTCGTCGTCACCGTAAAGGACTCCACCATGGTGGTCTTCGCCACCATCGTCGAGAACCAGCACATGCCCGTCACCATCGACTTCATGCGCACACTGCTCGAGCAGAATCACGAACTCGACCGCGTCAAGGTGGGATACGACCACGAAGGCGATCTCTCCGTCCGCATCGACGGAAGCGTTCGCGTCATGGACGCCGCCGAGTTGCGCGAGATCGTGACCCAGGTGCGCAATGCCTCTGACGAAATCTACGGCATGATCGAGCCGAACCTCGTCCAATAGCTGGTTCAATAGCTGCTCCGTAGCTAGTTCAAATAGCTCGTGCAATAGCTGGCCCAATAGCTGCTCCGTCGCCGGGTACCTGCAGCGTGCCCGGTCTGCTAGGCTCTTTTCGCATGGACACTGCGAACCTGCGCCTTGAAAAGCGAACTCCGCTGGCCGTCATTACGCTCGATCGCCCCAAGGTCTTGAACGCTCTCAACGCTGCGACCTTGGCCGAACTCGATCAAGTCCTCGATGACCTCGCATCCGATACCTCCATGCGCGTGGTACTGCTGACCGGCGCGGACCACCGCGCCTTTGCCGCCGGCGCCGACATTCGCGAACTCGCTCCACTGACGGCAGACGAAGGCCGTACCTTCGCTCTCCGCGGTCAGGCCATCTTCCGCAAGCTCGAAACGCTCGGCAAACCGGTCATCGCCTGCATCCAGGGCTTCGCGCTGGGCGGGGGCTGCGAACTAGCCATGGCGTGCACCGTGCGACTGGCAGCGGACAACGCACGCCTCGGTCAACCGGAGGTCAAGCTCGGCCTGGTCTGTGGCTACGGCGGAACTCAGCGTTTGCCGCGCCTCGTCGGACGCGGAGCCGCTCTGAAGCTTCTGCTCACGGGCGCCATCATCGACGCCCACGAAGCTTGGCGCATCGGCCTCGTCGACGAAGTGGTGCCCTCGGCGCAGCTGCTGCAGCGCGGCGAAGCTCTGGCTCTCGAGATTGCTGCCAACGCGCCGCTCGCCATCGCCGAAACCTTGCGGGCAGTCGATCAGGGCCTCGACCTGTCGCTCGAAGATGGATTGGATCGCGAAGCCGCGTGCTTTGGCCACCTTTGCGGAACCACCGACAAGGCCGAAGGCACCGAGGCCTTTCTGGCGAAGCGTCAACCCGTCTGGACCGGTCGATAAAGCCGTTGGGCTGGTATCCTTGGCATGTGACCCAAGCTGTCAGAATGAAGGGATACGCGGCGATGGCGCTGCTTCTGCTGATCGCCATCACTGCTTGCCATAAGGAAGAGCAGGCCGTGGAAGGCGTGGCCCAAAAAGCGGCCAATGCAGAACGCATGGCCCAAGCCAACGCCACACTCCGCGACACGCAGCGCGCCCAGTTGTCTCACATCCCGCTGCCGACCAAGAGCCTCTACCTCGACGTCCGCGAGCCTGGCGCCTGGGCCAATCCTTTTCTCTCCATTGAAGCCGACACCCTCGATCTCCGCGTCAACCTCGCAGACGCCAATCCCAGCTCGGTAGGGCAGGGAACAATGCTGCGGCCCGCCGGGGCGCGTCGCCAGGAGGTCACGTTGCGTCCTGCCGAACTCGCCGACGCGATCGTCGCACTGCCTTCCGGCGCATGGCGCTATGGGCGCGTCATTGCCGTTGCCGAAGCTCCCGGAGCGGCAGCCAAAGACCGCGCCAAGATTCGCCGCAACGTCGAAGCCGCGATTCAACAGCTCAATGATCTGGGTGTGGTTGTCGAAGAGTGGCCGAGTCGCTGATTCAGCCCAGAGAAATCGTTTTCAGGGCGCTAAGCCGATAGCTTGGTCGGATGAATCTCGATGACCTCGTGCTCAATGTCCGGTCCCGCTGCGAATCGATAGAACTGCTCGGCAGGCATCGGCTTCCCAAACAAGAAGCCTTGCAGTAAATTGCACCCAAGCCGCGTCAAAAAGCCGCGCTGCTCGTTGGTTTCTACGCCTTCGGCGACGATCCTCAGGTTGAGCGTGCGGCCAAGCGCCACAATCGCAGCAATGATCGCGGCATCTTCCGTGTCGTGCGCCAGGTCGCACACAAATCCGCGATCGATCTTCAGTTCGCTTGCGGGCAGGCGCTTCAGGTAAAGCAAGCTTGAATAGCCCGTGCCGAAGTCGTCGATCGAAATCTGCACACCCATCCCGTGCAGCTGCTTCAGAATCACCAGGCTCGCGTGCACATCGCGCATCGCCGTCGACTCGGTGATCTCCAGCGTCAGGTATTTGGGATCCAGTGCGTGGATCTGCAATGTGTCGCGCACCATTTGAATCAACCCGGGATGATTGAACTGCACCGCCGATAAGTTGACGGCGATCGTCCAGTGCGTGAATCCCGCGGCGTGCCATTCACTCATCTGGCGGCAGGCCTCGTTCAGTACCCACTCGCCCATCGGCACAATGAGCCCGGTCCGTTCGGCTGCAGGAATAAACAGATTCGGCGGAGCCATTCCGCGTGTCGGATGATTCCAGCGCAAAAGCGCTTCGGCGCCACGCACCGCGCCGGTCTGCGCGTCGATCGTGGGTTGATAGAAGAGGACCAGTTCCTGCTTCTCCAGCGCCGTGCGCAGATCGCTCACCAGCTGCAATTCTTTTTGCGCATCGTCGTTCATCGACGCGTCGAAGAAGCAGTAGGTGTTTCTGCCCATCGCCTTGGCGTGATACATCGCCGTGTCCGCGCTTTTCAGAAGATCCTGATGATCATTGCCCGCGCCGTCAAACACCGCGATGCCGATGCTCACCGAGACGCGTACTTCGTGCCGCGCAATCATGAACGGCTTGGCAATCTCCTCCACCAGCTTTGCGGCAAACGTTGCTGCATCGGCTGGTTCGCTGGCGTTGGCCAGAACCACGAATTCGTCTCCGCCGATACGCGCCAGCGTGTCGCGAGCGCGAATACTAGCCCGAATGCGATCCGCAACCTGCAGCAACAACAAATCGCCGGCGTGATGGCCAAAGGCGTCGTTGATCTGCTTGAAACCGTCCAGATCGAGAAAGAGCACCGCGAACCGCTTCAATTCGCGCTTCGCATTCTGCATCTCCTGCTCGAGCCGATCTTCAAGCAGCGCGCGATTAGGCAGCTTGGTCAGGTTGTCATGCAGGGCCAGAAATTGAAGCTCCTGGTTCGCGTAGGCCAGGGACGTTGTCAGCGACGCCGTGCGCGATTCCAGCCGCATCTCCAGCAGCGAGGTAATGAGAGCAATCGAAAGAACACCGACCGCGAAGACCAGCACCAGGGGCGCCATCTGCGACGGCGCAAATCCTACCCGGGCCATCGTGCAGCTGCTGTTCATCGGAAACTTCGCCGCAGCCATGCCGGTGTAATGCATGCCCGCGATCGCCAGGCCCATCACCAACGCAGCTCCAACACGATAGAGCCGGATCTGCTGCGACAGCTGCCGCAGATGAAATGCAATCCAGAGCGCCGTGCCCGAAGCGCCCACTGCAATCAGCACCGACAACACAAACAGCGACGGCACGTAATGAATTGCCGGCGTCATGCGCATCGCCATCATGCCCGTGTAATGCATTGCAGACACGCCTGATCCCATCAGAACCGCGCCGAGACACAACCGCCGCATCGAAAGCTGGCGTTGGCACACAATCCACAACGCGAAGGCCGACGACGCAATCGCAATCAGCAGCGAGAAAAATGTAATTGCGGGATCATAGCCCATGGGAATGGGCAGATTGAAAGCCAGCATGCCGATGAAATGCATCGACCAGATGCCGATGCCCATCGCGACCGAGCCGCCAATGAGCCATCCACGTGAAGCTTTCCCGGGAGTCGCCGAGACGCGGCCGGCCAGGTCCAAAGCCGTGTACGAGGCGAGGATCGCAACCAGCAAAGATGCGATCACGAGCCAGGTGTTGTAACTGCCGCTTAGCAAGCGCCCTACTCCTTGTTGTTCAAACTCTTCTTGCCGACGGCTCTGAAGGCTCGTTCCCCGTGCTCGGAACACGACACACAAAGAGTGCGACTCCGAGGTCAGACCAGTGCCGAACAAAGAATATCGGTCATTGAGGGGTTTCGTCGTTGGCACTTTGGTGGCATCTCGAAAGTAATGTTATTGATTTATTTGGACTTGTATCGTTCACCCGTCTCTCATCGAGAAATTAAAAGTGCCAATTTCACTCGTTTTCTGGAAACGATTCCACGCTCACACCAAACTCGCGCGCACTTCGTCCGAAACGTTTCGTATCACGCGCGCTACCATTCCCCTGTGACCACAGGTTCGTTTCCGATCCTCAACAACTTCACGCCTCTGGAACACGAACGTTTCTCGGCCCATCGCGAGCTCGAAGCAAAGCTCAAGTCCTCGGTGCGCGGCGAGGTGCTCTTCGACCTTGGCTCCCGCGCCCTCTATGCTGCCGACGCGTCGAACTATCGCCAGCTCCCAATCGGCGTCTTCTATCCGCGCGATGCGGCCGACGTTGAAGCCGCTCTGGCCGCTTGCCGCAGCACGGGAGCCGCCGTTCTTCCCCGGGGCGGAGGCACCAGCCTGGCAGGCCAATGCGCCAATGTCGCCGTTGTCTTCGACTTTTCCCGCTACATGCATGCGCTCAACTCCATCGATCCCGAGGTGAAGCTGGCTACCGTGCAGCCCGGCATCGTGCTCGATCGCCTGCGCGATGCGGCCGAACTGCATCACCTCACCTACGCGCCCGATCCAGCCACCCACTCGCGCTGCACCCTGGGCGGCATGATCGGCAACAACAGCTGCGGAGTCCACGGCCTCCTCGGCGGCAAAGTCGCCGACAATGTCGAATCGCTCGACATCGTGCTCTACGACGGCACACGCATGACCGTCGGCCGCACCATGCCCGACGAGCTCGACGCCCTCGTGCGCGCCGGAGGCCGCAAAGGCGCCATCTACGCCGCTCTTGCGCACATCCGCAACCGATACGCTGACCTCGTGCGGGAAAAATTCCCTCGCATCCCACGCCGCGTCTCCGGCTACAACCTCGATGAACTTCTGCCTGAAAATGGCTTCCACGTTGCGCGTGCACTGGTCGGCAGCGAAGGCACATGTGCCACGGTCGTCTCCGCGACCCTGAACCTGACTGCCAGTCCTCCCCATCGCGTTCTCGTAGTGCTCGGCTTCCCCGACGGTTTCCTCGCCGCCGACGCCGTTCCCTCTGCACTCGAACATGGCCCCATCGGGCTCGAGGGCTTCGACTACCTCCTCGTCGACTTCATGCGCCGCAAAGGCCTTGCTCTCAAAGAACTCGATCGCCTTCCTGCGGGAGTGGGTTTTCTTCTCGTCGAAATGGGCGCATGGTCGCCCGAAGAAGCCCGCTTCAAGGCCCAGGCTCTCATCCACGACTGCATCCACTGGCCCTGTCCGCCCGTCGCCCACATCTGCACCCCTGAAGAAGCAGCCAGCGTCTGGTACGTGCGCGAATCGGCTCTCGGCGCCGTGGTCTTCGTTCCCGGCGAGCCCGACCGCTTCGAGGGATGGGAAGATGCCGCCGTTCCCCCTGCACATCTCGGCGCCTACCTGCGCAGCATCTCCGCGCTCATGGACGAATACGGCTACCGCAGCCCCCTCTACGGTCACTACGGCCAGGGTTGCGTGCACATGCGGATCAACTTCGACTTCCACTCCGAGCAGGGCCTGCGCAACTTCCGCGCATTCCTCGATCGCGCAACCGACATTGTGCTTCACTACGGCGGATCGCTCAGCGGCGAGCACGGAGACGGCCAGGCCCGCGCCGCACTGCTGCCCAAGATGTTCGGCCCCGAGCTCATGCAGGCGTTTCGCGAGTTCAAAGCCATTTGGGATCCACAGAACCGCATGAATCCCGGCAAGCTCATCGATGCCGTCCGGGTCTACGATCCCATTGAGAACCTGCGTCACTCTGTTCCGCCCCCGCCGCTCTCCGATGCCCACGCACTCGATGCCGACCTCGGCATTCCTCCTGAAACGCATGAGACACATTTCGCCTTCGCGCGCGATGAAGGTTCGTTTACGCGTGCCGTCGAACGATGCGTAGGGGTAGGCGCATGCCGCAAAACCGAAGGTGGAGTCATGTGCCCCAGCTATCGCGCCACCGGCATGGAGCAGCATTCAACCCGCGGACGCGCCCGCCTGCTCTGGGAGATGCTCGCCGGTGCCCTGCGCGAAGAGGGATTTCGCAGTGAGTCGGTACACGAAGCACTCGATCTCTGCCTCAGCTGCAAGGCCTGCAAGACCGAGTGCCCGGTCCAGGTCGACATGGCGGCGTACAAGTCGGAGTTCCTCGCGCAGCATTACAAAGGCCGTCTCCATCCCCTGCATCACTACATCTTCGGTTTCGCTGACAAGCTCGCACACTGGGGCTCGCGCACGCCTTCACTTACCAATGCGATGCTCACCGGTTCCTTCACCAGCCCGCTGATCAAGAACCTCGTCGGGATCGCACACGAAAGGGAACTGCCGTCCTTAGCGCCGCAGCCGTACACAAAGTCTCGTGCATCGCACCACTCGGATACGCCGGGGCACGCAGCGCAATTGCCTGGACGGCCAGTCCCGCAGGTGCTCCTGTGGGCCGATACGTGGAACAACTACTACCATCCGCAAACTCTGCACGCCGCGGAGTCTCTTCTCGCCCGCGCGGGCTGCACTGTGACAACTCCCGCGCGTCACCTCTGCTGCGGCCGTCCCCTCTACGACTTCGGTTTTCTCGACGCTGCGCGCAAATACCTGGCCCGCGTCCTCGACATCATGTCTCCCCAAATCGACGCGGGCATGCCCTTCATCTTTCTCGAACCAAGCTGCGCCAGCGTCTTCAAGGATGAGTTGCAAGAGCTCTTTCCAGGAAACAAGAGAGCGGAGCTCCTCAAGCAGCAGACGTGGCTCCTCGCCGACTGGCTCGCCGCCCACGCGCCCCACTTCGCCGCAGGCACGCTCACCGGCCAGCACATTCTTCTCCACGGCCATTGCCACCACAAGGCCGTCTTCGGCGGACCGGCAAACGAAATCGCGCTCCTGCGCAGCGCCGGCGCCACTGTCGAACCCATCCAGGCCGGCTGCTGCGGCATGGCAGGTCCCTTCGGCTTCGAGCGCGACAAGTTCGAGATCTCCCGAGCCGTTGCCAACGACGGCTTGCTCCCCGCCGTCCAGGCCGCCGCCCCAGGGACCCTCATCGTCACCGATGGCTTTAGCTGCCGCGAGCAGATCGCCCAGCTCGGCCACAAGCGCGCCGTGCACTTCGCCGAAGCCCTCGCCGGCGCAATACCGCCTTCCACGGCCGACTCCCAGACTCCCGGGTCCTGACTTGGTCCCTCGCCCTTCGGTCCCTGCTTCGCTGCGCTACCATAGAACTTCGCTTATGTTCATCATCGTCTGGCAGTTCGACATCGCCGAAGACAAGATCGCGGCCTTCGAATCCGCCTACGGCCCCCATGGACCGTGGGCAGAGCTCTTTCGCAATTCGCCCGACTACAAGGGCACCGAGCTCCTCCGCGACGCCTATGCCGCCGGCAAATATCTCACCATCGACCGCTGGACCAGCGAAGAAAGCTTTCGTTCCTTTCGCAAAGAGCACGACGCCGACTATGAGTCCCTCGATCGCTCTTGCGACGCGCTCACCGGCAGCGAAACCCGCATCGGCGCCTATACCGTGTGATCGCCGCCGCACCTTTCTGGCCCATCCTGTGACGCGGACTACGCCTGTTTACTATTTTTGCCTTTTATTCGCTTTTTTCCCTGTTTTGCACGTGTCTCATCCTGCTACAATCCCCTCGAATCAATAGAAGCCGCCGCGTGTTTTCCGCTCAAAATCAAGGTCGCGCCTGGCGAGCAATTTCTCGAGGAGTATCGCCATGCCAGCAGTAGACGAGCGTTCCAAAGCCGTAGAACTCGCCCTCTCCCAGATTGAAAAGCAGTTCGGCAAAGGATCCATTGTCCGCCTTGGCTCCAAAGAAGCTCTCCTGCCGATCTCCGTTATCTCCACTGGATCCATCAGTTTCGACGCTGCCCTCGGGGTAGGCGGCTTTCCCCGAGGCCGCGTCATCGAGGTCTTCGGCCCTGAGTCCTCCGGCAAGACCACCATCACCCTCCAGGTCATCGCCGAGGCCCAGCGGAACGGCGGCCTTGCCGCCTTCGTCGACGCGGAGCACGCCCTCGACCCCGCCTATGCCCGCAAACTCGGTGTGGACATCGACAATCTCCTCGTCTCCCAGCCCGATTCGGGCGAGCAGGCCCTCGAAATCACTGAAGCCCTGGTCCGCTCCGGCGCCATCGACGTCCTCGTGGTCGACTCCGTAGCCGCCCTGGTGCCCAAGGCCGAACTCGATGGAGAAATGGGCGACTCGCACATGGGCTTGCAGGCTCGGCTCATGTCGCAGGCCCTGCGCAAGCTCACCGGCACCGTCTCCAAATCGCGCACCTCACTCGTCTTCATCAACCAGATTCGCGAGAAGATCGGCGTCATGTTCGGCAACCCCGAAACCACCACAGGTGGCCGTGCCCTCAAGTTCTACTCCTCGGTCCGTGTCGACATTCGCCGCATCGCCGCTGTCAAAGAAGGCGACACGGTGGTCGGTTCGCGCACCAAGGTCAAGATCGTCAAAAACAAGGTCGCTGCCCCCTTCCGCGAAGCCGAGTTCGACATCCTCTACGGAGAAGGCATCAGCCGCGAAGGAGACGTGCTCGATCTCGCGGTTGCTCACAACATCGTCGAGAAGTCGGGCGCCTGGTACAGCTACTCGGGCGAACGCATTGGCCAGGGCCGCGAAAACACACGCACCTTCCTCAAAGAGAACAAAGACACCTTCGCCAAGATGGACGCCCAGGTGCGCAAGCAGCTCGGGATTGGCGGTGCCGCGGTGGTCGACGTTCCCGAAGTCCCAGCCGCCGGCCCAGCAGAGGCCAAAGAAGCCGTCCGTTCGCGCAAAGGATAAGCCTTTCCAATTCATGACCATAGAGCGGTCGCTTCGGCGGCCGCTTTTTCTTGACTCCGGGAAGTAGTGAGAGTAATGTAGGTTATGTGCAAAGGAGAGATCGCGTGAGGCGGCCTGAGGAAATAAAGCCAACGGTGGAGACGACTCAATTCGCAATCAAGACGTATGTCCAGCCGGCCCGTGAGCGGGGAGAGAAGACTGTTCGCATTCGTGTAGGCAATATCCAGAAGGAACTTGGTTGGACAGGTCGAACTCCCTCAGTCTTTTCCACTTTGAAATCGCAACCTTTTCAGCAAGCAGCCGGCTTGGAGTTGATCGAAAAACGTGGGGGACCGGCTTCCGGTGGCCCAAGCACTACCGTCGAGTTCGTTTATCGAGTTCTCAATGCACAGGACCCTTCAATCGAGTCGAGAAAGCCCATCCCGGATGGCCACGGTCTGCTCGAGTTGGTTGGAATCTTCAAAGACGTGTATGCGCAATTTGGAGGAGGAGAGCAATACCTGCGCAGAGAGCGCGAAGGGCTCAGCTTTCCGGCCGAGGGACCCAGAGAGCTCCCTCAGGATGAAAAGGAATGAGCCGAATCTATTGGGATTCGATGCTTTTCATCTACTTGTTCGAAGGAAATCCATCGTATACGTCGCGTGTGACGACGATTCTGTCCGGCATCATGCAGCGAGGCGATACGCTTTGCACGAGCGTCTTCACGATGGGAGAGGTGCTGGTCGGGCCGCGCAAAGCGGGGTTCAATGCGGGTGTGAAACGAGCGCGCGAGTTCTTTCTCGAGAGCGGAGAAGTCGAACTGATTTCCTTTACGAATGCTACTGCCGATCGGTACAGCATCATTCGCGCCGGCACCTCCATCAAGGCCGCCGACGTAATCCATCTCGCCTGTGCTGCCGAATCCGGCGTGGAACTCTTCATCACCCACGATAAGTCGCTGCAGAAGCTCACGATTCCCGGCATTCATTTCATTACAGGCCTCGATACCAGTCTGTTCTGATTGGAACCTGCAAGCGGCCATTTTCGTACTCCCGAAAGCTACTGTGTGCCTCCGCCTCTGCTCTACACTTGATCTGCGCATGAAGATCGTCGTTCGAACGGCGTTGCGAATGTTCCCGCGGGGTGCTCTCGCCCGTCTTGCACTTGCATGCTCGTGCGTGGTCCTCAGCGCCCAAAGCGTTCCGCCCTCCCCCGTAGCTTCGCCCCAGCCAAACCAGCCGCCCGCCGACATCCGTCCGATCCTCAATCTCAACGGCCCGTGGCGCTTTCAAGTGGGCGACGACCTGGAATGGGCTGAGACAGCCTTCGACGATGCCAAGTGGCCGACCGTAACCCTGAGCGATTCGCTCGCGGTCCAGGGAGTGGGCTCCTACTCCGGCTACGCCTGGTATCGCATGCGCCTTCAGCCGGAGCAGTTGGCTTCACTCGCAGCCTCCTCCAACAGTCTCACCCTCTTCGTCGCCAGCGACTCCATCGGTCAAATCGATGTCTTCGTCAATGGTCTCGAGGTCGGCCACACCCGCGGCATGACCGAGCAGCCCGCGATGTATCAGTCGCCGCCGTTCTTCGTGCCGCTGCCCGCACCTGCCAAGGGCCCCATTGTCATCGCCATTCGCAGTTGGGCCGGCTCCGGCATCGGCATCAGCCGCGGACTACTCGCCAACGTGACGCTCGGTCCACGTGCCGAGATCGCCGGCCGCCTCGATATGTCCATCGGCCGCCAGTGGAATGAGCGCGTCACTGCCCCCGTGGTCGTCAGCTTTCTCTTCCTCTGTGTTGCCCTTCTCGGCGGCGCGCTGTATTGGTCCCAGCGCCACCACTCCGAGTATCTCTGGCTCGTTTTGCTCTGCCTCTCTGTCGCAGCCGGCGGTGTGGCCGAGGCCGCCTTCGGCTTGGGCGTTCTCTCCGCCTCGCTCTATCACATCCTCGCCGGGGTGTTTGGCCGGATATTTATGGCCGTCACACTCGAATTTGTTCTGCGTTTCACGGCTACGCCTCCCCTCCGTCTCGTCCGGGGCGTGCAGATCGGCGTTCTCCTCCTGCCTATCCTTGCCATCGCTGGCTTGGAACAGGTCTATGAGATTCTCTCTGTTGGTGCTGAAGTCGTCTTCTGCGCTCTGGTTTGCATGCTGCTTTTCCGCGCATGGCGCCGCGGCCGCCAAGAAGCCGGCATCATGCTCCTGCCCTTCTTCCTTGCCGCCATCGCCGACTCAGCCGACACTCTCATTGACTACGCCGCCAGCCGCCACTGGCTGCCGGAACGGTTCGCTTCGCATCACTTCTATCTCGGCCCTATCGCGTTTGACACCGGCGCTATCGCCTATATCGTCTTCCTCGCCAGCCTCGTCGCCGTCATCCTCTATCGCTTCATCCGCGTCAGCGAGATCGAGCAGCGTTCCAGCGCCGAAATCGCCGCCGCGCGCAGCGTACAGGCCTTGCTCATTCCCACCCAGCTGCCATCCAACAAAAACTTCATGCTCGAGAGCGCTTACCTTCCCGTCAATGGCGTCGGCGGGGACTTCTTCCAGGTCCTGCCCCTCAAAGACGATTCACTGCTGATCGTTGTCGGCGACGTCAGCGGCAAAGGCCTGCAGGCCGCCATGAATTCCAGCACCCTGGTCGGCGCGTTGCGCAACGAGCTCTCCCATGACCCTGCCACCGTCCTCGAGCATTTGAACCACGTTCTGCTCGGCGCCGTGGCCTCTCCTGGACAGGTTCCCGAACTCGACGCTGCGCCATGTTTCGCGACCTGCCTCTGCGCCCGCGTCTACCCCGACGGCACCTTGGCCATTGCCAATGCCGGCCACCTGAGTCCGTATCGCGACGGTCGCGAACTCGAACTGCCGCCAGGGCTCCCCTTGGGCGTCATCGCTGACTCCCACTACGAACAGGCCACCTTCCAGCTCAGCCGCGGCGACCGCCTCGTCTTCATGTCTGACGGAGTCGTCGAGGCCACCAACTCCGACGGCGAACTCTTCGGCTTCGAGCGCACCCAGCAAGTCAGCCACGAGCCGGCGCGTTACATCGCCCAAACCGCCAAACATTTCGGCCAGACCGACGACATCACCGTCGTTTCCCTCTACGTCTCTTCGCGCGCCGCACAACGCACCGCGCCCGCCCTCCAAACAACCACCTGATCCCGCGCGCCCCAACAAGGATGGGTGCCCCTTCCAAGCTCCGCTTGGGTGCGAAAGCACAACACTCCCCCATCCGTCTGTAGTCATCCTGACCTTCGGCGCGCTGGGGCCCCGTGACAACGGGAGTTGTTCATGGGGTCAGCCGAGCGAAGGAATCTGCTTTTCGGTCTTTCTTGGTTGCCCTTTTTCGGGATGTGACAGGCCCCCTCCGCTCCCTCGATCCCTGCCCCCTGTAGAATCACACTGAGTTCAACCCATGAGCGTGCGAGCCCTCTATCCCGGGACATTCGATCCGCCGACCAACGGCCACATCGATCTGATCCAGCGTGGGTCAAGGCTCTTCGAGCACCTCACCGTCGCCATTCTCAAGAATCCGGTCAAAAATCCGCTCTTCACCGTGGAGGAGCGCGTTGAAATGCTCCGCGAGTCGACCGCTGTTCTGGGCAACGTGTCCGTCGCCACCTTCGACGGACTCATGGTCGACTTCGCCCGCCAGCTTGGCGCCACTGCGGTCTTGCGCGGCATCCGCGCGATCTCCGACTACGAGCACGAGTTTCAAATGGCATTGATGAATCGCCGTCTCGCACCAGAAGTGGAGACAGTTTTCCTCCAGCCCGCGGGCCGCTACTCCTTCGTCAGTTCGCGCATGGTCAAAGAGGTCTTCGGATTCGGCGGCGACGTCACCGGCCTCGTTCCGCCCAACGTCCTCAAGCGCCTCCGCACCCGCATCAACGGCGACTAGTGGTCACCAACGATTTGCGATAAGGATGCAGGCTGTCATCCTCAGTGGAGTTTGGCGCTCGTCGTCAGGCGAAGCCGAAGGAATCTGCGGTTGTTCTCGCTGATCCGGCCTGCCCAAATGAGGCTGTCTATGCCAATGCCTGAGCCCTTCCTCGATACCTCCACCCCCGACCAGCCCGTCCGCGGCTTTCTGCACCGTTCCGAGTCTGCCAATCCCGACCGCCTCATCCTCACCCATGGCGCCGGCTCCAATTGCCAGGCTCCCCTGCTCATCGCACTTGCCGACGCGTTTTGCGCCTCTGGCCTCACCGTTCTCCGTTGCGACCTGGCCTTTCGCCAACTCCGGCCGCACGGCCCGCCGCCGCCCAAAAGTGCCGAGCGCGATCAGGCTGGACTCCGCGCCGCTGTTGCCGCTATGCGCCGAGAACTGGGTGCTGCAGAGCTCGTCACCGGGACACCCGCCAACAAGTCTTCGTCCGCGGGGTGGCAAGGCCGCATCTTTCTCGGCGGCCACTCCTACGGCGGACGCCAGGCATCCCTCCTCGCCACGTCGGATCCGCAGGTGGCCGAAGCCTTGCTCCTGCTTTCTTTTCCGCTTCATCCGCCCGAACGCCCCACGCAACTCCGCTCCGGCCACTTTCCCGACTTGAAGATTCCAGCGTTTTTCGTCCACGGCGTCCGCGACGGCTTTGCCACATCCGACGAAATCCGAACGGCCCTGCAGCTCATCCCCGCCCATACTGAATTGCTTTCCGTTCTCAGTGCCGGCCACGAACTGCTCAGCGCCCGCAACCGCAAGGACTTGCCGCAGCAAATCGTCCAATCCTTCCTCGCCTTCGTCGCCGCCCCTGCCGGTCCCATCTCCTGACGCGTGCCGCATGCCGATTCATTCCATCCGACCAGCAGGTTTCCTCGGTTTCCTCCTCCTCCAAAATCTGCAAGAATAGAAGCATCATGACTGTCGCTGCTCCTGCAAAAGTCTTCGCCGATCGCATTGGACGCATTGAAGTTTCTGCCACCATGGCCGTAGCTGCCGAAGCCGCAAAGCTGCGTGCTCAGGGCGTCAACCTCGTCGACTTCGGTGCGGGCGAACCGCACTTCCCCACGCCGCGTCACATCAAAGACGCCGCCATCGTCGCCATTGAGGCCAATTTCACGCGCTACACCGTGGTTCCCGGCATTCCCGATGTGCGTAAAGCCATCGTCGAGCGCCACGCCTGCGACTTCGGCTCCGACTACGGCATCGACGAAGCCATCTTCACCACCGGCGGCAAGCACGCGCTCTTCAATACGCTGCAGATCCTCGTCGATCACGGCGACGAAGTCATTCTCCCTGTCCCCTACTGGGTCAGCTTCAAAGACATCATTCAGTACGCGGGCGGCAAGGTTGTGTTCCTCGAGACCAGCGAGGCCGAAAACTTCCGCATCACGGCCGACGCCATCGAGGCCGCAATCACCCCGCGCACCAAGGCCATCATTCTCAATTCGCCGTCCAATCCCGCCGGCTCCGTCGTCGCTGCCGAAGACCTAGAACGTATCGTCCGTCTCGCGCACGAGCGCGGCATCTTCCTCCTGCTCGACGAGTGCTACGTCTACCTCAACTACGCCGGCAAGGCCGTCTCCGGTGGCTCCTTCACCTTCGCCAAGGAGCACATCGTCGTCCTCGGGTCGCTTTCCAAGACCTATTCCATGACCGGGTGGCGCGCCGGCTACGCGCTCGCCGCCAAGCCCGTCATCGCCAACCTCAGCAAGCTCCAGTCGCAGCAAACATCCAACGCCACCAGCGTGGTGCAGAAAGCCGCCATCGCCGCAGTCGCCGGCCCGCAGGATTGCGTGGCCGAGTTCCGTGCCGAGTTTATTGAGCTCCGCGACTACATGCTGGCCAAACTGGCCACGATTCCCGGCGTCACCTGCACCAAGCCCGAAGGCGCTTTCTACGTCTATCCCAACATCTCCGCCTTCATCGGCAAGGGCGGCATTCGCTCCGCAACGGAACTGGCGACACGCCTGCTGCACGAAGCCCACGTCGTCACTGTGCCCGGAGAAGCCTTCGGTACCGGCGAACACATCCGCATCTCCTATCCGGTCACCAAGGAGTCCATCGACGAAGGAACCCGGCGGATGGGCGAGTTCCTGGCTCGCCTGGCCTGATACCAGCCCGCGTTAGCATTCCCGCATCCCAGGGCCGCACAACCTGCAGAATCCAAAGCAGGTGATGCGGCTCACAGGCGTCTCGAAAGTGTCGCCGGGACTGGGCAAACCTGCCCGCTCTCGCGTAGGATGGGTCTTCCATGCCGAGTCCGATCGATTTCCGACCAGTCATTCTCGCCGGCGGTAGCGGTACGCGCTTCTGGCCCCGCTCGCGCCGCGCCCACGCCAAGCAGGTTCTCGCGCTCGACGGCGAGCGCTCCATGATTCAGCAAACTGTAGAGCGGCTGAAACCTCTGGCCAAAATCGACAAGACCTGGGTCATCACCAACGAATACCTCGCGCATGAAATCGGCGAGCAGTTGGCGGGCGTGCCTAAAAAACAAATCGTCCAGGAGCCCTGCGCCCGGAACACCGCGCCTGCCTGCGGTTTGGCCGCATTTCTCATCGAGCGCGAAAATCCTGATGCGGTCCTCGGCGTCTTTCCCTCTGACCACGTCATTGCCGACGAGCCACGTTTCTTGAAGGCCCTGCATAAGGGCATCTCTCTCGCTTCCAGCGGAGAACACATCGTCGTGCTGGGCATCGAGCCCACGCGGCCCGAAACCGGCTACGGCTACATCGAGACCGGCGACGAGGCAGGCGACGACGGCGCCCTGCATGTGCGCCGCTTTACTGAAAAGCCGAATCTGCATCGCGCCGAAGACTTCGTCGCGGCCGGCAACTATTTCTGGAACTCGGGCATGTTCCTCTGGTCCGCGCGTACCCTGGCCAATGCAGTGCGCGAACATTTGCCTGAGACCGCACCGCTGCTCGAGTCCATCGCCGCAGCCTACGGCACACCGGATTTCGAAAAGGTCTTTCAAAAGCTCTATTCCAAATGCGAAAACATCTCGGTCGACTATGCGGTGCTCGAGCCCCGCTCCGCCAAGGGTGAGCATCTGTCGCATCTCTACTGCGTGCCCGCGGAGTTCGCCTGGAACGATCTCGGCTCCTGGGCCTCGTTGTACGAGTACCAGCTCGAAACCCGCTTGCGCGGCGACGGCGATGGCAACGTGTCGGATACCGACGGCCATCTCGCCATCGAGGCCGGCAACAACTACATCTACAGCCCTAAGAAGTTCGTCGCCCTGGTCGGCGTTGAGAACCTTGTCATTGTCGACACGGAAGACGCCTTGCTCATCGCCCACCGCGATCACTCCCAGGACGTAGGAAAAATCGTCAAAGAACTCAGCCTCACCGACCGCAGCAAACTGATCTGAAAACATGGTTTTTGCCAAACGTCTCCGCGAAGGCGTACAGCAGGGCAGAATCACCTGCACCGTGCGCATCTGGAAAAGCCTTCGTGTTCGGGTCGGCGGAAGATACAAAATGGACCAAGGGGAAGTTGAGGTCGACTCCATTGAGGCGATCGGTTTCCCCGACATCACTCCGCAGCTAGCCCGGGAATCGGGATTTACCGGTGTGTTGGATTTGCTCAAGATTGCGAAGCATGGGACAGGCGACAAGATATACCTGATCCGCTTCCACTACATTCCTCCGCGGAAGCGGACGACCAGGCAATCGCGCAACGAGTGAAGCGGCATCGGATCGCTGCGCATCGCAAGTCACCCTCAATCGATTCGATAGACTCTTGCAAGGGAGCGTTCCATCCTACATGCCCCATCCCCAAATTAAATTCGGCACCGACGGCTGGCGCGGTGTCATCGCAGACGACTTCACCTTCGCCAACGTCCGCACCGCTGCCGAGGCCATCGCTGCCTACGTGCATGCAGAAGAAGATCCGAAGAAGGGTCTTTGCATCGGCTACGACACGCGCTTCGGCTCCAGAGCGTTCGCCCGCGCCTGTGCCGAAGTTGTCGCCTCTACCGGCATCGCTGTTCAACTCGCCAACGACATCACGCCCACGCCTGCGCTCTCGTTCGGTGTAAGAGGGCGCAACGCCGCCGGCGGTATCATGATCACCTCTTCGCATAACCCTGCCCAGTGGAACGGCGTGAAATACAAAGCCTGGTACGGCGGCTCCGGCAAGCCTTCGATCATTGCCGCCATCGAGACTTATCTCGGAAAGCCTGTCGCCCGCTCCGCGCAGCCTGCGTCCATCACTGAAGTCGATTTCCTGCCCGACTACCTGAAAGCCG
The DNA here is from genome assembly GCA_036267935.1 of Occallatibacter sp. GTDB lineage: Bacteria > Acidobacteriota > Terriglobia > Terriglobales > Acidobacteriaceae > Telmatobacter. The sequence continues at coordinate 153,740 of DATAVC010000014.1, forward strand.
TCGAAAGTTTTGCTGACCTCGACCTCATCGCGAAATCGGGCAAAAAATTTGCCATCGACTCCATGTACGGTTGCGGCCGCACTATTCTTTCCGACATCTTCACCCGCATCGGCGTCGCCAACGTTCCCATCCGATCCACGCCCAACCCGCTCTTTCCCGGAATCAATCCTGAACCGATCGAGCCGCACATTCGTGCCCTGGGCGAAGCGGTCGTTGAAAACCATTGCGATGCCGGCCTCTGCACCGACGGGGACGCAGACCGCATCGGCGCCACTGATGAACACGGCAACTTCGTCGACCCGCACAAAATCTTCTCCGTGCTGCTTGCGTGGGTTCTCAAGCGCAAGGGTTGGCCCGGAGCCGTCACACGTGCCTTCAACACCACCAAAATGCTCGACCGCATCTGCGCCAGGCATGGCCGCGAACTCATCGAGCACGGCATTGGATTCAAGTTTGTCTGCGATTACATGCTCGAGCGCGAAATCGTGATGGGCGGTGAAGAATCCGGCGGCATCGGTTTTCAGCGCCATCTACCCGAACGCGACGGCATCCTCAACGCGCTGCTCCTCGCCAACGTCATGGCCGAAGAAGGCAAGACTCTCGGCCAGCTTGTTGCAGATCTGCAGGCGGAGTATGGCGAACATCAGTACGGCCGCATCGACCTCCACATCCCCGACGACGTGAAGAACGCTGCCATTGCCCGTGCCAAAGCTCTTAAGCCCGGCGACGTCGTCCTCGCGGGCATGCCCATCCTCCGCCAGGAAAATCTCGACGGGGTGAAGTTTTACCTGGATAATCCGGAGGCAAAGCAGAAAAAAAACGCCGCCGAAACCTGGATCCTTTTGCGCGCCAGCGGCACGGAACCGCTCATGCGCATCTACACCGAATCCACTTCAAAAGAAGCTGTGGCCAAGCTCCTCGAAGCCGGCCGCGCCTTCGCTCTAAGCAAGTAGTATTTCCGCAGTCAACTCGTGCACAAGACTGGGTGCCCCAGCGCTGGGTAATCTGAGACTTGGGCAAACTGACCACTGGCTACTGACCACTGGCTACTGGCTGCTGGCTACTGGCTGCTGGCTACTGACCACTGGCTACTGACCACTGACCACCATCTACTCCGGAGTTCCCATGTTCATCCACATCTTTGGATTTCGCTGGAAGCCTGAAGCCACCGACGCCGACAAAGTGCGCACCGCGCAGGACATCCTCGCCTTTCGCGGCAACGTGCCCGGGCTACTCGAAGTGCACGTGGGCAACAACCTCTCGCCGCGCGGCCAGGGATACTCGTTTTGCGGCCTGATGACCTTCACCGAGAAGGCCGCCGCCGACGCCTATACGCACCATCCCATGCACCTCGCTCTGCTCAAGTGGCTGCTTCCGCTCATCGATCCGGTCGAACTCGACTTCCAGGCCTGACAACCGGACATCCCGCACCGCCGCCGGACAGCCCTCCCCGGCCCGGTTCAAAAATCCCTATTTCCTAGCGACAACTCTCTTCTTTTCGCGCTACACTGCATCTCCAATATCGTCAGGCCATCGCCCGTTCGCGGGGCGTGCCCATACCTCGAGGAGATCGCATGCGCATCGATGACACCATCGGAGTCGTGTTGAAGGGCAAGAGCCAGGGCCGGGTCCTGGCCATTCGCCCCGGACAAACCGTATTCGAAGCTCTCGAGATCATGGCGGAATACGAAATCGGAGCGCTGCTGGTCTGCTCTGACAATCACTTGCTCGGCATCCTTTCTGAGCGCGACTATGCGCGCAAATGCGCCCTCCTCGGCCACACCTCGAAAGAGACGCGCGTCGAAGACATCATGACCAGCCCGGTCCTCAGCGTTTCGCCGCGCAGCACAGTCGACGAGTGCCTCGCGCTTATGACTGAACACCACTTCCGCCATCTCCCCGTGGTCGAAGACGACAAAGTGGTCGGCATCGTCTCCATCGGCGACCTGGTCAAGTGGGTCATCAATACCCAGCAACAGGCCATCGGAGCCCTCGAAAGCTACATCACCGGCGGCTACCAGGCCTGACCGCGATCTCGACTTAGCCGCGTCGTCAGGGGTGCCCCATCCTTGCGCAGCAAGGGTGGGAAAGACAGCTCACCCTGCCTACAGAAACACAACCGCCCCACTCGCCGCAGGCACGCGCACTTCCGCCACGCCATCGCGCACCGGCACCGTCTCGGTCCGGGGATTCCACTGCGCGTTCTCCCCAATCTCCGCTCCGGCCAGCGTCACGCCCTCGGTCGCATCCAGCCGCGGTCCTTCCAATCGCCACACGCGCGCTGAGCTCGGCGCTCGCAAAGCTAGTAGCAAATCGGACCCTGCATCCTTGTTGAAGATCGCAACCCGTACGCTCTCGGCTCCCCGCGCCGCATACGCCGTTGCATGGACTCCGCGCCAATCGCACTCCGCCCGCATCATCGTGCATCCCGCCAGCTGATTCGCCATCATCATGCCGTAAAACACCGGCATCGCCCTGGCAGCTTTTCCCGCCTCGCTTTGGATCGGACTGTAGAACCCATTCGGCACTGCTTGCGGCGCCTGCGCGGCATCCATTCCCGGCGTATGGCCGCCCAGGCCTGCTGTCAGAAATTCGCTGCGCCCCCCGTGCAGATTCACGCCGGCGCATCCCAGGCTCGCCAACTCCAGCAGGTAATCGCCTGCCCACAACGCCGCCGCAAATGCATTGCTCATCCCCGGTTTGCCGCCGCGATAGCACGAGTTGCCTTCACTCATCCGGTACACGCGATGCGTTGCCCGCGCCGCCGCCACAATGTCCTTTGTCGCCTCGGCAACCTTGGGATTCCCCGCCAGCAGCCGCTCGATCGTCACCCGCGGATCGTCCGGCGGGCCCTCGGCATAGTAGTGTCCCGTCAACGCCACCAGCCGTGAAGCAATCGGCGCTGGCACCTCCGCACTGAACCGCGTCACCCAGTCCGACGAGGCCGCAACATCCGGCCCGCCAAAGCGCGCGTTCGGAACACTCGCCGCGATTGCCTCGGCAAAGCTCGTCCACTCCCGTACGTAATCGCTGAAACTCCATCCCGCCGGCCGCGTTCCATTGCTGGCCTTCGTGTAGAGATCAGGTTCGTTGCCAATCTGAAGAAACTCGATGCGGTCGCCGATCTTCTGCGCCACATACGCGGCTTCATCGGCCGCTCGCTCCGGCGTGCTGTTGCCGAAATTCACGCCATAGATCAGCCGCCATCCGGTCGCCTGCAGAAATCCTGCCAACGCATCAATCGATGTGGGCGGAATCGCAAACAGCCGATGCGGCATCCAGTTTGCGTCCAGCTTTCCCTCGGGCACATGCAGCTTCGGTTCCGGCGTCGAAGGGTGCGCCTTGAACCAGCAAAACTCACTCGTATTGCCGCCCAGCCGCAGCACCCCACGCGGGCTCAGGAGCCGGAAATAGGCAACCAGGTCAGTATGATCGGCGGCAAAGAATGTTGGATCGCTCAACTGCGCCAGCTCATAGCTCAAGCCGACGTAGGTCAGGGGAATTTTCGCGCCACCCGGATCATCCCGAAGCGTCAGCTCAACCGCAACCTCGGTTGCCGCGCGGCTCAAAGGTGCATACGCGGCAGCTGCGGTGGCAAACGCCCCTGCACCGACTAAAAAGCCTCTACGATCCAAGTCAGAACCCCGCTCAACCCATCCAGCCTACTACTGAGATGCTGTCATCCTGAGCGAAGCCAGTCGCATAGCGAACGGCGCAGTCGAAGGATCCGCGGTTGTTGTCGGGGATCCGACACCGCCCAGAAAATTGGGTGCCCCAGGTCTCGCTTCTGAGACCTGGGAAAGCGAGATTTGAGCGGGACGGTATTTGTCTACTGAATCACAGCGACCTTCGCCCGTTTCCCAAGCCGCACCACGATGCGCGCAGGCAGAGAACTCACCGAAATCACGGTGCCAAGCGCCGTCTCTCCATCCAGCTTCACGGCCTTCTCCGCAAGCTTGCGATTCGCTTCGGCGCCGCTCGCCGCCAGCCCCAACGCAACCAGCAGCTTCGGCAACCGAATCTGGTTGTTCTCAGTCCCAGCCACGTCGGCGTAGGGGATCAGAACCTCCTCGAGATCTTCAGCCGTTTCTTTCTGCTGAAACATCCGCGCCCAGTTTTCGTCCGCACTCGCCGCCGCATCGGCTCCATGAAAGTCCGCCGTAATCGTCCGGGCCAGCCGCTTCTTCACATCCATCGGATGCGCCGAACCAGTGAAAACATCCGCCTTCAACGCATCGATCTCCGATTGCCTCTTGTCCGTGAGCAGAACAAAATACTTCCACATCAGCTCATCCGAAATCGACATCAGCTTGCCATACATCTCGCTCGCCGGCTCATTGATCCCAATCGCGTTGTTGAGCGACTTCGACATCTTCTGCGCGCCGTCCAGGCCTTCAAGAATCGGCGTCATCAACACAATCTGCGGTTTCTGCCCATAGTGCCTCTGCAGCTCGCGCCCGCACATCAAGTTGAATTTCTGATCGGTGCCGCCCAACTCCACATCGCACTCCAGGCACACCGAGTCGTAGCCCTGCATCACCGGATACAGCATCTCGTGCAGACTGATCGGTTGCTCCGCCTGAAAGCGCTTGTGAAATTCATCCCGCTCCAGCATCTGGCTTACCGTAAAGTGCGCCGTCAGCCGAATTGTGTCCTCATAGCCAAGCTTGCCCAGCCACTCGGAGTTGTAGCGCACCTCGGTTGTCTTCTCATCGAGGATCTTGAAGACCTGTTCCTTATAGGTCTCCGCATTCTTATCGATTTGCTCCCGCGTCAGCGGCTTCCGCGTCACGTTGCGCCCGGTCGGATCGCCGATCAACGATGTGAAATCGCCGACCAGAAAAATGACCGTATGCCCCAGCTGCTGAAAGTGGCGCAGTTTGCGCATCAGTACCGTGTGGCCCAGGTGCAAGTCGGGAGCCGTGGGATCGAAACCCGCCTTTACTCGCAGCGGGCGACCCGTCCTCCGGCTCTCTTCTAACCGCTCGCGCAAATCGGCGACGCGAATAATTTCCGCCGCGCCCTTCTGCAACAAATCCAACTGCTCATCGACTGGAAGAAACGTGCTCATGCCGTCTTTCAGTGTATAAGGTGAGCGTCGCCGGTCCCTTCTTTAGATCAATACGTCCTGGGCGGCAAATCGTAGCGTCAGCACGGTAATATCGTCCGTCTGTCCAAAGGCCTGTGCGGCATGGGCAATCTCTTCGGCGCGCTTGGTCGCCACTGCTTCTGTACGCGCAAAACCGAACAGCTCGCCTGCAGCATTCTGCGCTTCCACTACGCCATCGGAAAGAAACATAAGCGAGTCGCCGGGCTCTAGCCGCACCGTGGTCTCCGTGTATTCCACGCCGGCGGCGATGCCCAGCGGCAAGCCGGATTCGACCGCGACCTCCGCACCGTTCCGATAGGGAGCCAGATGCCCCGCATTGGCCAGCGTGAGCGTGCCGTCCTGCGCGACGCGCGCACACAGGCAGGTCACGAATCCCTCGTGGCTCGAGCGCGTCATCTCCATATTCAGTCGAGTCAGCAGGGCGGCTGGCCCAAGGGCCTCGCTCGTCAGCGCGCGCGCGGCGCCAATCGTCAGTACGCCCGTCATCGCTGCTTTCAGCCCTTTGCCGCTCACATCTCCTACCAGAATCACTGCTGCTCCATCACTCTGCTCCACCACCTGGTAGAAGTCGCCGCCTACTTCCTGCGCCGGCAGGTACGCGGCATGCAGTGCGAGACCAGGCACAGTCGGCAGCGCCAGTGGCACCAGCGCCTGCTGCAGCTCGCGCGCCGCCGCAATCTCAATGCGCAGCCCATCGTTCTTCTTCCACGCCTGCCATGTTTGGCGCAGCAGCAAGCCGGCAATGGCAACGCTCGAAAGATAAAATGCCGCTCCAAAGAAATCTGTTCGCAGCCACGCAATCTGCATGGGATGTCCCGCGATACGCAGAAAGAATCCCACGCTGATGAGCAAATCGGCGGCGGCAATCACGCGGTTGCGTCCGTGCCCCGCAATTGCCCACATGTCGGCGCAAACCATCAAGACGTTGAACACAAACAGAGCCGCCGTGCCCACCATGTAGGCGATCAGCGCCGTCTTTCCCGCATCGAGCAGCGCCACGGCCACCACGTCCGTGACATACGTTAAAACCCACAATGCCCTGGCCAGCCCCAGAAACCGACGATCCGTGAAGCCCTGCACAGTCCAGATAAACTCCACCACCACGGCCATGCCCGCCGCGTTCACGAAAGTGAAGATCGCCTCGAATCCTTGCCAGCTCACGCCCGAGAGTAGCGATCCCAGGGAAATGAGCGTCAGAAACACAGGCATGATCACAAGCCACAGCGCGCACAGAAACAGCTCTTTGCTTCCCGACCACCGGCCCAGCGCGAGCACGCCCACGCCAAACATTTCCAGCAGCAGACCGATCGCAAACTGCGGCATATAGGCCAGCAGGTTCCGCGTCTGCGCTTCTCCAGCCATTGCATGTTGCAGTGCCGAGCCGTCAATTGAGAAGTCCATCGCCGACACAAGGCGTCCACTGCGATGAATCGGCATCATCCATCCGCGAATCGCGACTTCGGTCACCGTGCCCGGCCGCACCAGCCCCGTCGGAAGATCCATCAATAGATTTTGGCGAAGCATGCGCACCGTAGCGTGCGGAGGAAATTCTCCCACCCTGCCCACGCGCGCGCCGTTCAGATACACTTCCAGCACGTCGGGCCCGCTGCGTGCGGCTCCCCATCGCAGGGTCAACGGGTCCTTTGCGCTTTGCGGCACGGCAACCCGCACGCGGATCCAGAAAAATCCATCTGAATCTGTCGCGGGCATGGGAACGCGTCCATCAGCAGAGCTGCTCCACGAACCGTCATCGAGGTTTGGATCAGCCCACCGCGCATCGTCGCCGAATTGATAGCGCACTTCCGGCACCTGTTGCGCGCGGCAGGCAATCCGCATGCCCGCGGCCACCAGACACACGGTCAGCGCAACTCTCATGATGCGGGGAAGCATGGCCGCATCATACACGCGTCGCACCCGCGCCTATGGCAGCAGCATCCGATAGACGGCGGAGGACTCCTTCGCCGCCCGGGTCGCACGCTCCGCCTCGCGTTCCACTTGCGCCAGCTTGAAGCGCAACTCCTGGTTGGTCGTCAGCAACTCTCCCACCAGCGTCAGCAATTGCTCCTGCCGCGCATCCTGCGCAAAAGCCTCAGGGCTCCCGCTGGCTTGGTGAAATTTCGTCTCGTCCATAGGCACCTCCTTTCTCAAGCCTCATCAATGGCGCGCGCCGCTTTATCGATCGCCTCGGCAATCTTGCTTACCTGTTCGGTGCTCAGATTCCCGCGCTCCATGCGCATCTTCATCGCGAACTTCAGGTTCATAATCGCGCGCTCAATCTGCGGCGATTTCCCGCGGCCAAACATCTTGCCCGCAGCCTGCATCCGGCCAAAAATCGCTTTCAGCAAAACCTGGTTCGTTTTCAAGTACGCCTTGCCTTCCTCGGTCGCGGTGTAAAGCTTCTTGTTGCCTTCCGCCGAAGCTACCGCGAGTCCTTCTTCTTCCAGCAGCGTCAGCGTGGGATACACCACACCGGGACTCGGCGCATAGCCGCCCGACAGCCGCTCTTCAATGGCCTTGATGATTTCGTAGCCATAGCTCGGCTTGTCCGCGACCAACTGCAGAATCACCAGGCGCAGATGGCCGTTGTCAAAAAACCTCTCGCGGCCTCCGCCCCCAAAACCCTCCCAGCGTTCGCGCCGATTGTCGCCCCACCAGCCGCGCCCGTGCCGATGGCGGCAATCGCCCTCTGCGTGTTCCTTGTGCATCTCCCGACGCATTTCTCGAAAATGTTCAAACATTCTTAGATCCTCCGATCTATCAAGATATATCTTACGATATATCGTAAACAGTCGAATGTCAACCTGCCGGCAAAAGCAACAAAAGATTCATGACGGTTCTGAAACTTCCTCAGCCCCGCGTCAATCCAACTCCGCAGGAGAAGCCGACGCATGTCCACAGTGAAAGGCCGTTCGATGCAGATTTCCGCCCCAGGCGGAGCGTTTCAACTCGTCACCAAAGAATTCCCCGATCCCGGACCAGGTCAGGTGCGCATCCGGGTCCGGGCGTGCGGGGTCTGCCACAGCGATTCACTGACGAAAGAAGGTCATTGGCCGGGGCTGCAATTTCCTCGCGTGCCGGGACACGAAGTCGCCGGTGTCCTCGACGCGATCGGTCCCGAGGTCCCCGTCTTCAAGATCGGCCAGCGCGTCGGACTGGGCTGGCACGGCGGCCATTGCAACTACTGCACGCCCTGTCGTCGCGGAGATTTCATCCTTTGCGAAAACCAGCTCATCAGCGGCATCAACTACGACGGCGGCTATGCTGACTATGTCATCGCTCCAGCCAACGCCATCGCCTTCATCCCTGAAGATCTGAACGATGCAGACGCAGGCCCTCTGCTCTGTGCCGGCGTCACCACGTTCAATGCGCTGCGCAACAGCGGAGCGCGCACAGGGGACACCGTCGCCATCCTCGGCATCGGCGGCCTGGGCCACCTCGCGATTCAATATGCCGCGAAGGCCGGGTACCGCACCGTCGCCGTTGCGCGCGGCCAGGATAAAGGTCCGCTCGCCAAACAGCTCGGCGCCCACATCTACATCGACTCCACCTCGCAAGACCCCGCGAAAGAACTGCAGAAAATTGGCGGAGCGCAAATCATCCTCTCCACCGTCACCAGCGCCAAGGCTCTGGAGTGGGTGATCGATGGGCTCGCGCCTGCAGGCAAATTCATCCTGGTCGGAGCGCCGGATGGCCCCGTCGTCATCAGCCCATTTCCACTGCTGCTCGGCCGTCGCACCGTGGCCGGCTGGCCCTCCGGCACGGGCATGGATTCAGAAGACGCGTTGAACTTCAGCGCGCTCACCGGCGTCCATCCCATGATCGAAACCTATCCCCTGGAGAAGGCCGAAGAAGCCTATGCCCGCATGATGAGTGGCGCAGCGCGTTTCCGCGTCGTGCTCACCACGGGCAACTAGGGCCTTTCGTGCGGCAGAACTCTTCAAGCTCTGCCGCCGCAAGCCCGCGCCATCCCCGGGCCAACGCGGCTTGCCTGTCTCTTGCTTCTCTCTTCCGCTATACTTTCTTCATGCACATGGCCCTCATCGCCGCCTCCGTTTTCGCGCGTGCGGCTCGTGCTGCGGCGGCTTCGGCCGCCTAGACTCGTCCCACCTCATCCAAACGCAGCGCTCAGGTCCCAAATCGAATCGGCGTCTTTGCGTCTTGGGGTCCCGTCCTTGCTTCGCTTGCTGCGACCCGGCCCTGCACCCGTTACCTATCCGGTTCCTCGGAACTTGTTCCCTTGGTTCTCTGGTTCCGTTGGTCCCGAACCGCCGTCCCAGACGCCGTTACACTGGAGTCATCGGAGTCATCATGGATCAGTTCAGCCGTATTCAGCGCCTCCCGCCCTACGTCTTCAACATCACCGGCGAGATGAAAGTCTCTGCGCGCCGCCGCGGAGAAGACATCATCGACTTCGGCATGGGCAATCCCGACGGCGCCACTCCCAAGCACATCGTCGACAAGATGGTCGAAGCCGCGCAGAAACCGATCACCCATCGCTACTCCGTCTCCCGCGGCCTTCCGCGCCTGCGCAAAGCCATCAGCAACTGGTACAAGACGCGCTACGCCGTCGACATCGATCCCGACACCGAAGCCATCGTCACCATCGGCTCCAAAGAGGGCATCGCCCACCTCTGTCTCGCCATCCTTGACTCGCGCGATACGGTGCTGGTCCCCAACCCCTCTTACCCCATCCATATCTATGGACCCGTCATCGCCGGCGCCCACGTCGTCAGCGTTCCTATTCACGACACCGAACAGTTCCTCGGCCAGCTTGAAGACCTGATCCCGCGCATGACCCCGCGTCCCAAGGCGCTGATCGTCAACTTCCCGGCCAACCCTACCACGCAAACTGTGGAGTTGCCTTTCTTCGCGCGACTCGTCGCCCTCGCGCATCAATACGGCTTCTATCTCATCCACGACCTCGCCTATGCCGACCTCGGCTTCGATGGCTACAAACCGCCCAGCGTGCTCGAAGTCCCCGGAGCCAAAGAGGTCGCCGTCGAGTTCTTCACGCTTTCCAAGAGTTACAACATGCCCGGCTGGCGCGTAGGATTCATGGTCGGCAATCCCGTCCTGGTCAATGCCCTCGCGCGTTTGAAAAGCTACTTCGACTACGGCACCTTCACACCCATCCAGGTCGCGTCTATCCTTGCCCTCGAAGGCCCGCAGGACTGCGTCGCCGAAATTCGCGAAACCTATCGCCGCCGCCGCGACGTCCTCATCGAAGGACTCAACAAGATCGGCTGGGCCGTTCAATCGCCCAAGGCAACCATGTTTGTGTGGGCGCAGATCCCCGAAGCCTACCGGCACCTCGGCTCGCTTGAGTTTTCAAAATTGCTGCTAACTGAAGCCAAGGTCGCTGTCAGCCCCGGCATCGGTTTCGGCGAACACGGCGACGGCCACGTCCGCTTCTCCCTCATCGAAAATGAGGAGCGCACTCGCCAGGCCTTAAGAGGCATCAAGCAGATGTTCGCCAAGAACCCCGCCGCCAAAGCATTGGTGACCGCCTGATTCGTTGGCCTTCCAGCGGACCGCGAAGTCTCGATCAACCCGAACCTGGGTGCACATGTCTCGCTTCTGAGACGTGGGAGAGCACCGAACCACGGTCCTTGCCGTCATCAACGGAGCATCCGCACGAACCTGGGTGCCCCATGTCTCGCCTCTGAGACCTGGGGCACCCAGAGTCACACCACAGCAAAGCTGAAGGCTTTCTCGCCTTCGGCCCATGTGTCCTCCTGAGAACCCGCGTTTGAGGTTCCGTCGTGTGCGTCAGTGCGAGCGTTGCTCGCGCGCAAATTGTTCCACGTGGAACAATTCGCCCTCTGTCCGCCTTACTTTGGCGTGCGCCGGCTGCGCAAAAAAACGCGGTGCGACGGCGACGGATTTGGTCGGAGATGTCTATTGCGGCTTCATCTGCACTCTGAACTGCGTCGCCTGCGCCAGGTTTTTCCGAACGTACACCGGCGCATGTCCAATCAGCGCGTGGGTTGGCGGCGCGCCTGCGCCCAGGGGAGCCAATGCTGTCGCCGGCGATAACGCAACGTCCAGGCGATTGTCTGTCTGCAGCGGGATCGAGAGAGTGTGTGGCGCTGCGTCCCGAAATCCTGGAGCGGACACGCTGAGCGATGCGCCCGTACCCTGCGGCACCCCGGACAGGTTGATCAGGTACGAACCGTGCGCGTCGGTAAGATTGTGCACCGCGCCATTCGCGCTGGCATCGCCGGTCAGGCTCACCGCAACCATCGCATTGGGCACCGGCAGATCGCCCGTGTACACCATGCCTTCAAACGTCGTCACCACGGGTGCAGGCGGGGGTGACGGGGGTGGCAGGGGCGTGGGGGTCTTGGTGAAATACCAGATCGCTACGCCGGAAATCACAGTCGCTGCAACGCCTGCGAACCACGTGCCAAACTTGCCCATGCTGCTCTCCTCGCTGTCTCGATGAATCCACGGCCGGCAGAATTTTTCCGCCAGTATATCGCTTTGAAAGCGGAACCACCTTCCTGCTCCGCCCGCCTCTCCGACTAGAACCGTCGCCTTCGTGCACGGCCACAATCATGAGCCCCAGAATAGTCCGCACGCGCCGAGTATATAGAACTCCAGCGTCCCACGGGTGCGTCTCTTGCTCAGGAGGGTTGTGTGGCCGCACCGCAGCGGGTCCGATGGCTTAGCATAGGGTGAACATTCCCGACGAGGTCATCCATGAGCGACACCGTTGCCACTTCTCAGCTTTCCGCCGAACAGATTTCCCAACTCACGCGCCAGACAAACTATGGAACATGGCGATTCCAGAAGACGTGGAAGCCACTCTACGTCGCCGATGCGGAAGGCTGCTGGTTTACCGACGGCACAGGCAAGCGCTATCTCGACTTCAGCGCCCAGCTGATGTGCGTCAACCTTGGCCACAAGAATCCTCGCGTCGTCGAATCCATCGCCGAGCAGGCGCGCGAACTGGCCTTCGTCGGACCTGTCTATGCCACTGCCGCCCGTGCCAAGTTGAGCGCCAAACTGCTCGAGGTGCTGCCGGAAGGCCTGAACAAGTTTTTCTTTGCGACCAGCGGCACCGAAGCCAATGAAGCCGCCTTCAAAATTGCGCGCATGGTCACCGGCAAGACGAAGATCATCTCGCGCTACCGGTCGTATCACGGTTCGACGATGGGCTCGATTGCCGCAACCGGCGATCCGAGGCGCTGGGCGATGGAGCCTGCCGGCAAAGGCGCTGGCGTGGTCTTCGCGCCCGAAACCAACTGCTACGACTGTCCCATCAAGCACACCTATCCGGGCTGCAATATTGCCTGCGCCGACTACATCGAGCACATGATTGAAAACGAGAGCGATGTGGCAGCGATTATTCTCGAGCCGGTCGTCGGTACCAACGGCGTGCTAATTCCGCCGCCCGAATATTTCCCGCGCCTGCGCGAGATTTGCAATCGCCACGGCGTACTGATGATTGCGGACGAAGTGATGGCGGGCTGGGGCAGAACCGGCAAGTGGTTTGCCGTCGATAACTGGAACGTCAAGCCCGACATTCTCGTGACCGCGAAGGGGATCACCTCGGCCTACGTGCCGCTGGGACTCTGCGCGACGACGACCGAGATCGCAAACTACTTCGAAGACCACTACTTCTCACATGGACATACGTACGAAGCGCACCCCATTACCCTCGGACCCGCCGTCGCAACAATCGAAGAGATGCAGCGGTTGAAGTTGGTCGAGCGGGCCAAAGCACTCGAGCCGTATGTGCGCGAGAAGCTCGAAGCGCTGAAGGCCAAGCACGTGTCGATCGGCGATGTGCGCGGACTCGGCTTATTCTTTGCTGTCGAGCTGGTCAAGAACCGTGCGACCAGGCAGCCTTTCAACACCATGCGCGACAAGGTAGAAGGCAAAGCCCTGGTGGTCGACCAGGTCGCTGCAAAGATGATGGCCGATGGCGTGGCGCAGCAGGCATGGGTCAGCCACTTTGTGATTGCCCCGCCGCTGATCGTCACCAAAGAAGAGATCGACTTCGGCATCGACGCTCTTGACCGGCACCTGGGCATCGCCGATGCGTTGGTGGAGTAGGGCGACCAGTGCGCTGCCGAACGTCTCTTTAAGCTACAGTCGCAGGTTTCCCCAGCGTGGGAGGGTTCAACTGCGTGCGTAGATTGCTGGCCAGGTCGGCGACACGGCGTACGCGGTCGGCCACTTGCGTTGGCATCTCTGCCGCCGAAAGCGCCAGCTGCGATTGCAGCAGCAAGCCGGCAACGGTGGTTCTCACTTCGGCCTCGAGGTCGACCGCTGCCACCTTCCGCGCCAAGGCCTGCTCGCGCTCGCGGCGATGGAGTGCGGCACGGATCTCGCGAACGAGACGAGCGGCACCGGAGAGAGCGAAGTTGACTTGGAGAGGCATCGCCAAGCCGGCATGTTCCCAGAGGGCCTCGCCGGCGGCTGCGTCGCACAGCGCAATGGTTTCGTCGACGACAACCACGGCAAATTCTCTCTTGCGGAGCGCCACCAGCGCGGCCTTGCGACCGTCGGCAGTCTCGACCTCCATGCCGAGTTGTTGCGCGATCGCGTCGGCGCAGTTCTGTGCTCCTTCGATTCCGGTCACCATGAGGATTCTCATTCTTACTCCTTGTGCGCTGGCGAGAGCGCTGTCGTTGATGCTTGGGGCTGGCACAGATGCCGTGTCGATGGAGTCGCACGCTGACATAGGATGGGCATCGAGTGGAAATCTGCTGTCGTATGCGGTCAGGCGTGCGCCGGATCGGCGATGCCGTACTCTTTCAGCTTGCGATAGAGAGTCGTTTTGCCGATGCCAAGCAACTGGGCTGCCTTAAGCTTGTCGCCGTGCAGCAACTCGATCGCGCCGAGGATGGCATGACGCTCCAGTTCGGCGATGGGCGTCACCTTGATTGGATCTTGTGCAGCCACCTTCTTGCCGTTCGTAACGGTTGCCCGATAGGCTGCGAGTCCGGCCTGCTGCAGTTGCGTTGGCAGATCGCCCAGCGCGACCGCGCCGCATGTGGAGAAGGCGCAACCGTGCTCGACCGCATTCTCCAATTCGCGCACGTTGCCCGGCCAGTCGTACAACATCATGGTGCGCAACGTTTCGTCGCACAGCGAGAACTTGCGGCCCGACTGGCGGCTGATGCGTTCGAGAAAATGCGAAATGAGCGAAGGAATGTCGGCACGCCGGTCGCGCAGAGGCGGCAGGCGAAGGTTGACGACATTCAAGCGATAGTAGAGGTCCTTGCGAAAGGTTCCGTTGTCGACCATCGTGCCCAGGTCGCGGTTGGTCGCGGCCAGGATCCGAGCTCGAATGGGCACGGTATGGCTGGCGCCCACCGGGCGTACCTCTTTCTCCTGGAGTGCGCGTAGAAGCTTGGCTTGCAGGTCGAGTGCAAGCTCCCCGATTTCGTCGAGGAAGACCGTGCCGCATTCGGCTGCGACAAGAAGGCCGTCTTTGGATCGGCTGGCACCCGTGAAGGCGCCTTTCACGTGCCCGAAGAGTTCGCTCTCAATAAGAGTCGGAACGAGCGAGCCGCAATCGACGGGAAGAAACGGCTTGTCGGCATTGGGTCCGCCGGCATGGATGGTGCGCGCCACCATCTCCTTTCCCGTACCGCTTTCGCCCAGGATCAAAACAGGATGCGTGCTTTCGGCAACCTTGGAAAGGATGCGGTACAGCTTCTCCATCGCGTTGGAGCGTCCGATCATCGCGCCGAAACCGGGCTTTGTGCGCAAGCCCTCGCGCAGTTGACGCGTGAAGCTGTCGGTAACGCAGGTCGACGCCGCGCGCTCAAGCACATTGCTGAGGTCATTCATGTCGAACGGCTTCACCAGGTAATCGGAGGCTCCGCGGCGCATGGCCTCGATTACGGAGTTCATGGTGGCCGAGGTCGTCATGCCGATGACCACCAGCTGTGGACAGAGCGTCCGGATATCGGAGACCAGGTCGAGTATCTCCGCGTCTCCGGGAGGCACGTTGAGGAGCAGGATGTCGAAGGCGTGCTCGCTCAAGCGGGTGCGCGCCGCTTGGCAATCGCTGACGCTTTCAGCCTTGTAGCCGAGAGTCCGCGCGATTTCTTCGCAGGCACAGCGAATGGTCGAATCGTCGTCAACGACGAGTACCCGAACCTTCGTTGGCGGCTCGATGAGCTGAGAGAGGGGTTCCATTAATCGTGTATGAAGAACTGTCTGAAGCATTGTAGGAACCTTTCTCTCCGCCGGGATGTGTGGCCTGTCACGTATTGGACTTGGTGTGCTGGTGATCACTTCAGGCGCCTCGTACAGGCAGCTCGATCTGGAAGCAAGCGCCGAAGGGATCGCGATTGGCCGCATGAATATGGCCGCCCGCCGACTCCACGATGGAGCGCGTGATGGCAAGCCCCAGCCCGCGGTGGCGGCGCCACGCATCGGGACTGTCGGAGGATCGCCCCGCGCGGGTGGTGAATCCGGATTGGAAGATGCGGTCCAGCACGCCGGCTGGAATCCCGAGGCCCGTGTCCTCGACATTCAACAGAAGCAACGGCTGCTGCTCGGGTCCGGTCTGGCTTTCCCGCAGCACGAGCTGGATCTTGCCCCCGTTCGGCATGGCCTCGGCTGCATTCTTGATCAGGTTGACGAGAATGCGGGTCAGATCTTCGCTGTTCATGCGGACAGGCAATGCGCCGTCCTGCAAATCAAGGTGCACGGTAATGGCCGGTCCAGCGAGCGCCGAGAGCAGGTTGCGCATGGCGTGCAGCTCGGAGGCCAGGTCGTTGATCCATACCGGCGGAAGTTCTTCGAGAGCAGTCATCGCGGACGAACTCCCTTGCACTGCAGGGCGTGCGTTGAAGGGCGTGGCATGACCGGGCTGAGCAGATTCGGTGCTGCCCATGACGACCATGCGCTCGACGAGTCGACGGCCGGTGGCGACAACCATCTTCAGCTCGTTGCCATAGTGCTGATACGCCGGCGCCAGGACTCCCGGAGTTTCGAGCAGATCGCAATACAGTCCCAGCGCGGCGACCATGTTGCGCACTTCGTGTGCCACTTCGCGCAGGCCTTCGGTGCCTGCCGTGGAAGGAGAGAAGGAGAGGATCGAAGGCGGAATCGGGACGGCAACTGATTGTCCAAGCATCGTGGTGTCGAGCTGAGCCATGGGGCTCCTTTCATTGCTGGGATCGCCGGCAGCGGAGGGATCGCGAAGTACGGTGCTTCCTGAAGTGGGCTGGTGGCGATGCATTCTGTGCTGTTTTAATACACGTGTCGTGCCAAACTCGGCGACCAAGTGTTAAGTTGCACTGGGCAAAAGGAATGACTCGGTCCGATGCCGTGGGGCGGGGAAAATCCGAATAGAGAAACGGTTCGGTTTCGGGAAAAGCGCAAGGGCAGGAAGGCGTAAAGGATCCGTCGAATCTGGTGCTTAGGGCGCTCTGCCCGATTTGGGGCGCGCGAAGGGCTTTTCCCGAATCAGGAGCAGGCAGACGCTGGGCCGAGGCGGAGATACGTTCTCGTACAATCCCTGTATGCACGGAACAACTTCTCCCACCTTTTTTCGCGCCGCGGGGCGCACCCCCGATCAACTTCGTCCTCTCACGCTGACACCGGGCTTTGTACAGACGGCGGAGGGCTCGGTTCTGGTGACGCTGGGCAACACCCGCGTCTTGACCAACGCAACCATCGAGTCGGGTGTTCCAGGCTGGCTGCGCAATTCGGGCCGCGGCTGGGTCACGGCGGAGTACTCGATGCTGCCGCGATCAACGGTGACGAGAACGCCTCGCGAGAGCGAGCGGGGAAAGATCGGCGGGCGGACGCACGAGATTCAGCGCCTGATTGGGCGCAGCCTGCGCTCGGTCATCGACATGCACGCGCTTGGCGAACGAACGGTCATTCTCGATTGCGACGTGATCCAGGCCGATGGCGGCACGCGCACTGCGGCAATTACAGGTGCGGCGGTCGCTTTGGGGATTGCGCTCAATGCGCTGGTCGCTTCCGGAGCGCTGAAGCATTCGCCGATGAAGCAACTGGTGGCGGCCACGTCGGTAGGGATCGTCGAAGGAACAGCCTTACTGGATTTGTGCTACGAGGAAGACTCTCAGGCCGAAGTCGATATGAATGTCGTGATGACCGCCGACGGTGGCCTTGTGGAGACACAGGCCACGGCAGAGAAGGGAAGCTTCTCGCGCAAGGATCTGAACGGGCTGATCGATCTTGCAGAGGCGGGAATGAAAGAGATCTTTGCGGCCCAGCGCGCCGTGCTCGGCCTCTAGATCGCGCCCGGTGGGTCAAGACGCTAGAGGTGTATCCAGCCGTTGCGGATCAGCGCCAGCGAACCGGCTGCGACCACGATCCACAAGAGGATTCCCTGCAGCAGCGGACGCACGCCGACCTGGCGCAGGGTCTTCATCGAGAGACCGGTCCCGATCAGGTACAGCGTCGCGGTAAGTCCGAGGATGCCCAGATGGCGTAGAGTCGGATAGACGGCGCTGAATGAACTCAGATATGTATTCGCGACGGCGGCCAGGCAGAAAAAGAGAATGAACCAGGGCCACTGAATGCGGCTCTTGCTCTTGGTTGCGACCGCGGTGCCGAGAGAGAGGGGCACGATCCACAGCGCGCGCGCCAGCTTGACCGTGGTGCCGACTGCCAATGCGACAGCACCGAATTTTGCGGTCGCGCCTACGACGGAACTGGTGTCGTGAATGGCAAGAGCAGACCAAAGGCCGAACTGCGTCTGCGAGAGATGCAGCGCGGTGCCAATGAGGGGGAAGACCAGCAGTGCGACGGCGTTCAGTGTGAAGACGGTACCCAGAGAGACGGCAATCTCTTCTTCTCCGGCGTCAGTGATGGGCGCAATGGCTGCGATGGCGCTGCCGCCACAGATGGCCGTGCCAGTGGAGACAAGAAACGAGATCTGCTTCTCCACGTGGAGCGCCTTGCCCAGCGCCCAGCCCAGCAATAATGCAAAGGTGATGCTGCAGGCCGTGTAGAGAAACCCGGAGCGGCCCACCTGCAGCACTTGGTGCAGGTCCATGCCGAAACCGAGTCCGACCACCGATGCCTGAAGCAAGAGTTTGGAGAGATTTCTTGCTTCCAAATGGAACGGGTGCTCAAAAGTGAACCCGTAGAGCAGCCCAACCACGAGAGCCAGAGGTGGAGAGAGCAGGCCGCTCGCGGCGAGGATCATTCCTACGAAGAAGATGTTTTTCGCCACAGAGACAGTCTGGACGAGTTAAACAGCCGCGTCCAAGCAGAAGAAATGATGCCGCATCAGGCGGACTTATGGGGCTGTGCGTGATGTTGCGCTCGAAGCGGCGCGATTGCGCGCGGAGAGAAATCGGCGAAACTCTTCGGCCACAGGCTGGGCCAATGCTCCTTTGGATGAGGCGATGAGAAAGTCCCGTCGCACCCGCAGACCCGTCACATCGACGATCTTGAAAGTGCGGCCAAGACGCAGGTCTTTGGCGATCGCCCAGCGCGAGACGAAGCCGACCCCGAAACCAGCTTCGACGGCCGACTTGATTGCCTCGGTCGAATCAAGTTCCATGACCACATGCAGGGCACGGCGCTTGAGACCCGCACGCTCCAGCGCTTTTTCGAGCACCTGGCGCGATCCCGAGCCTCGTTCGCGGATCAGCAGCGAGACGGCACCCATCTCCGCAGGCTTGACCGAAGCGCGCTCGGCCCAGGCATGTGCGGCGGGCACAATGAGGACAAGTTCGTCGTGGAGAAATGCCTCGGTCTTCACGTCGCGGCTGTGGGGAGGGCCCTCGATGAAGCCCAGAGCGACGGTGCGATCTTCTACGGCGTTGACGATGCGCTCAGTGTTGCCGCTCAGCAGTGTGGGGAAGACCCGTGGATGGGTCTGGCAAAACTCGCTGAGCAGCCCGGGCAGAACGTATTGCGCAATGGTGGTGGAGGCGCCAAGCGTGAGCGGGCCGGCGTTGTTTCCGTTGAGCGACGCGAGCTCGCGTTCAGCCCGGGTGAGCAAGTCGCTGGAGCGCTGCGCATATTTGAGAAGCGTTTTGCCGGCGGCGGCGAGACGAACTTCCGATGCCGAACGGTCGAAGAGCTGGGCGCCCAGTTCGTCTTCAAGAGCCTTGATCTGCTGGCTGACCGCCGGCTGCGTCAGATAGAGCTCCTCCGCAGCCTTGCGAAAGCTCAGGTGCCGCGCGACGGCGCGGAAGACCACCAAACGGAAGTTGTCGAGACGCGCCACGGCTCGATTAGAACACCTGGCGGCGCGTGGGGCGTGTGTGCGAGGGCCTGGCGACTGCTCTCGTGCACGTCCCCTCCATCAGTTTGCGCCGGCGATCGGCAGTTCGATGCTGCTGGCCTCGCCCGGCGCGTGATAAATGCGCTGTGTGGCCTTCTTGTAATCCCCCGGCTTTGCCCAGAAGATGTTCGGCACAAACGTCTGCGGGTTACGGTCGTAGAGCGGGAACCAGCTCGATTGCACCTGCACCATGATGCGGTGGCCGGGCAGGAAGACATGATTCGCTGGCGGCAGAGCGAAGCGATACGTCAGCGGCTTACCCGACTCGATGGCTTTCGGAGTGGCGAAGCTCTCGCGGTATCTTCCTCGAAAGATATCCATCGCGATCGCGAGCTGATATCCGCCCATCTCCGGGTGGTCTGCGACTTGATCGGGATACACATCGATCAGCTTCACAACCCAATCGGAGTCCGTTCCGCTGGTCGATGCTACGAGATTCGCGATGGGCTGTCCGGTGATGTGCACTGGTTCGGTCAGCACGTCCGACGTGTACGTCAGCACGTCGGTGCGCCCCGAGGCTTCGCGCTGATCGTCGACCAGCCACTCGGCCCATGTGAGCGGCGGATCGTAGCCGATGGGTTGGTTGGGCCGCGCGCGGAAGGGCACCGGGCGTGCCGGGTCAGAAACATACGAGTCGAAAGCGGCGTCGGCGGAGCTGGCGTCGTTCACGGCGTTTGCCGGGTTCGTTTCCGGCGCCGCGAAGCTCAGCTTGAATCCGGTCTGCAGATAAAGCGGCTTGGTCGCCGGCGCCACGGGCCACGATTGCAGCGTCTGCCAGCGATTCATGCCGGTCTCGTAGACTGTGACGGGCGCGATCTGCAGCGCCGGCGCATCATCCTTCAGATAGTGATCGAGAAACGGACGCAGCACATTCTGCCGGAACCATGTGCCTGTGTCCGACCCAAAGCGAATCGCGCCCAGCGAGGCCGCGTCTTCGATCTCCTGGCCGTGATGCCACGGTCCCAGCACCATAAAGACCTTGTCGTTCTTTGTGTCGAACGGCTTAATGGCTTTGTAAATCGCGGGGGCCCCATAGATATCCTCCTGGTCCCACAGGCTATGCACCAGCAGAATCGGCATCTTGATGCCTTCCTGCTTGAAGTCTTCGGCGAGCACCTTGTCGACGGCCTGCTCGCTCCAGAACGCGTCATAGCTGGGATGTTCGAGGATCTTCTTCCAGAAACCCGTCTGCTCCAGGCCATGCGCGCGTCCCAACTCCCCCGCCGAGCCCGATTTCATGAACACGTCGTAGTCGTCGAAGTACGCCGACCACCATTTGTCCTTGTTGTCGCGGGTGCCTTCCTGCTCGTAGATGTATGGCATGTTCTGTTCGCGAAAAGCGCCGTTGTGGAACCAGTCGTCGCCCATCCACCCGTCGACCATCGGATTCATGGGCACGGCGACCTTGAGCGCGGGATGCGGATGCACCAGCGCCATGAGGGGCAAAAAGCCATCGTAGGAGATGCCTAGAATGCCCACCTTGCCGTTGGTCTCAGGGATATTCTTCACCAGCCAGTCGATGGTGTCGTAGGTATCCGTTGCCTCGTCTATCGGCGTTGGATTCTGCGGCCCGTGAAGCGGACGGTTCATCACAAAATCGCCCTCCGAGCCGTATTTGCCGCGGATGTCTTCGATCACGCGGATGTAGCCACCCTCAACGATCACATCGGTCGCATTGTCGTAGCCGTACAGGATCGGCCCCAGGTGGGCGCTTGGCTGACGGCTGGTCAGCTGATCGGCGCTATAGGGCGTGCGTGTCAGCAGAATTGGCGCGTGCGTCGCACCCTTCGGAACCAGGATCACCACATGCAACCGCACCCCGTCGCGCATGGGAATCATGGCTTCGCGGCGGGTGTAGTCGAAGCTGTCGGTGACAGGATGAAGTTCTTGCGGCGTCTCGCTGGGGTAGTTGGGATAGAGAGGATTGGCCGGCGCACTTTGCGCTTGCGCTGCAGCAGAAAGAGCCAAGGCGACGATCGTAGCGACAGAGACGCTGTACATGTATGCAGATACCTTTCCGAAGGCTGCTGTGAACTGCAGTTTGAGAGTACCGTGAGACCCATTGCCAGGTCTGAATAAAATTGCCGAAATTCGCGCATCTTTTCGAGCCGCAGGCGAATCACAACGGGCGGACGGGTACGCGCGTCGATCAACAGAAGTCGCCAGCCCTTCAAATTCAAGAGAACCACGGAGTCTTCGATTTATGGCCAATGATGCAGCCTTGCGGGAACAGCTGGTGAACTTGATGACCAAAGCGAATGCGCATGCGACGTTCGACGACGCGGTGAAGAACCTGCCGGTCGAGCTGCGTGGCAAAGTGCCCAGGGGCGCCGAACATTCGCCGTGGCAACTGCTCGAGCATCTGAGGATCGCGCAGTGGGACATCCTGGAGTTTTCGCGCGATGCGAAGCACCAGTCGCCGAAGTGGCCGGACGAATACTGGCCTAAGAAGCCTGCGCCGCCCGATGAAAAGGCGTGGGACAAGAGTGTGCGGGGATTCAAGCGCGATCTGAAGGCGATGTGCGCACTTGTCACCGACGAGAAGACGGATTTGTACACGAAAATTCCGCACGGCGATGGGCAGACGATTCTGCGCGAAGCGCTTCTGATTGCGGATCACAATGCGTATCACGTGGGGCAGCTGGTGCTGGTACGGAGGCTGCTGGGAGCGTGGGGATGAAGAACAGTGAGCAGAAGTCAGTGAACGCGAGCCGGGTGAATGCGGTGAAACCCGGCTCAGATGCTCGCTAACCCAAAATCGCGGAGAGCGCCAGCGTCGCCGCGAATCCAACGACGGAGAGGATCGTTTCCAACGCGGTCCAGGTCGCGAACGTTTCTTTCATATCCATTTTGAAGAAGGTCTGGACCATCCAGAAGCCGGGATCGTTGACTTGCGAAAAGATCAGCGAGCCTGTTCCCGTGGCCAGAACGAGCAGTTCGGGACGAACTCCGGCATGCGTAGCCAATGGAGCCAGGACAGCCGAGGCAACGGCCATGGCGACGGTGGCAGAGCCCATCGCTACGCGGACAACGGCGGCCAGCAGCCAGGCAAGCACGAGCGGCGGCATGTGGGCGCCAAGGGCGAGCGTGATGGTGGCCTGCGCTGCGCCGGAATCGCGAAGCACACCGCTCAGCCCTCCAGCCGCGGCCAGAATAATGAGCACATTCGCAATCGGCTCGAACGATTCCGAGGTGAGCCTGCGCAGAAGCTCGCGGCCGTGATGGCGGCTGGTCTGGATGCAGGGACCGAGCAACATCAAAGCGGCGAGCACGGCGATGAGCAGCGCAACATCGGGACTGCCGATGAAGTGGAGCGCGGCATTGAGAAGATTGCCCGGTGTGGAGAGGGTGTTGGCCCAGCTGCCCAGAAAAATCAGCGCGATCGGGAACAGGATGGCAATGGCGGCGCGCACCGGACCCGCGGGCCGGGGTACAGGGTCTTGTTGTTTTGTTTGGTTGGATTCGAGGCCCACCGATGGACGTGCGGGGACACTGGATGGATCGACGTCGTTTCCATCAAAGAGTGTCGCTTCTTCGGTTGCAGACTCGACCAGAGGTTTGCGCCAGAATCGCGTGAGCACGACCTGCAGAACGGGTCCGGCCATGATGCCTGCGGGAATTCCGACGAGTACACCCCAGACGATGGTGCGGCCCAGGTCCGCATGATATTGCGTTGCGGCCAGCATGGCGGCGGGGTGGGGCGGAATGGTGCCGTGCACGATGGAGAGGCCGGCGAGCATGGGCAGTCCAACAAGGATCGGGGTGCGATGGCTGCGCTGCGCCGCCGCCGCGATGATGGGCATCATCAACACCAGGCCGACTTCGAAGAAAACCGGCATGCCAACCAGAATGCCAAGCCCGAGAAGCGCCCAGGGCAAGCCTTTCTCGCCGCAGTTTTCAACCAGGGCGCTGCCTAACGCAGCAGCTCCGCCGGAGTCGGCGAGGAGACGGCCGAGAATGGCGCCGAGACCGAGCACGATGGCGATATGGCCCATCAGGCCGCCCACGCCCGCGGTGAACGAAATCGGGACCTTGGAGAGCGGCATGCCCGATGCGATGCCCAGGGTAAAGGCGGACACGGCGAGGGCGAGAGCAGGGTGTAGACGAACCCGGGCAATCAGGACGAGCAGCAGGAGCACCGTGCCGGCGGCGCAGGAGAGGAGAAGCCAACTCGAGGAGATGCCGCCAGCTGCGGAGAGCACGGAGGGATTATTCCATAGAGCTGGCGCTGTGCGAGAGCCGGTTTTGCTGTGCCGTGCAGCACACAGGACGGTTTGAGCAGTCTGCTACCATTAGTACGATCGAATTGCCCGCAACTCAGCGGTGGGACGCACGTATCCGCAGAGGTCAAAGCGAATCAATAGCGGGGATCCAGGACAAAGGAGATTCATATGCCTCTCGTTTCAATGCGGCAGCTCCTCGACGAGGCCGCCAAGGGCGGATACGGCGTCGGCGCGTTCAATGTCAACAACATGGAGCAGATTCAGGCCATCGTGGCAGCGGCGAAAGAGACCAATTCGCCGGTGATCATCCAGGCCAGCCGCGGCGCGCGCAAGTACGCCGAGGACAAGTACCTGTTTCACCTGATCCTGGCGGCCAATGAGCTTCATCCAGAAGTGATGATCGCGATGCACCAGGACCATGGCAACGGCTTTGAGACCTGCAAGAGCGCGATTGAGCTTGGCTTTACCAGCGTCATGATGGACGGTTCTCTGAAGGAAGACGGCAAGACGCCGAGCACCTTCGACGAGAACGTTGAAGTCACCCGCAAGGTGGTGGAATTTGCGCACGAGCGCGGCGTCACAGTCGAGGGCGAAATCGGCGTGCTGGGCGGAGTAGAAGACGGCCACGGCGCAGGCGGATCGGGCCTGGAACATATCACCGATCCCGACCAGGCTGTGGAGTTTGCGGAACGGACCGGTGTGGATGCCCTGGCGATCGCCATCGGCACCAGCCACGGCGCCTACAAGTTCAACAAGAAGCCGGACGGCTCGGTGCTGAAGATGGACGTGCTGATTGCGATCCACAAGCGCTTGCCGCACACCCACCTGGTGATGCATGGTTCGAGCTCGGTGCCCAAGGATCTGCAGGACGTTGTGAACAAGTACGGCGGCCATTTGGATCCGACATGGGGCGTTCCGGTAGAAGAAATTCAGCTGGGAATCAAGAACGGCGTGCGCAAGATCAACGTCGATACCGACAATCGCCTGGCCATGACGGGCGCAATCCGCAAGGTGTTCGTCGAGACGCCGGACAAGTTCGATCCGCGCGACTATATGAAGCCGGCACGCGATGCGATGCAGAAGCTTGTGGCGCAGCGCATGCAGCAGTTCGGTCAAGCCAGCCACGGTGCGGATTACAAGCCGCTGACGATCGAGGAGATGAAGAAGGGTTACGCGAGCGGCAAGCTCGATACCCGTCCCTCGCTGGTGGGCGCGAAGTAGTTCCTGCTCTAAAGGACAAAGCTCAAGGGCCGTTCCGCACTCTGCGGAACGGCCCTTTGCTTTTGGGGTGAATGGCCCGCGATTGCAGCGCGGTTTACTTGTGTGCGCCGCCGCTCGAACTCGCGCTCGACGATGCGGAGCTGCTGCTGACAGAGCCCGAGCTGATGTTGCCGCCCCCGCCGCCACTGCTGTGCGAGGCCATGCTGCCGCCGGAGCTTCCGCTGACGTGAGAAGCGCCGCCGCTGAAGCCGCCGTGGTAACTGCTGCCTCCAAAGGCGCTCCCGGCGTTGCCGCCATTCATTGAGCCGGCGTGGGACTGCAGATTGCCTCCGTGATTGGTGACAGGCATGAAGCCGGTGCTGGGGCGATTCCCTTCCATCGCGTGGTTGGGCATCACAAAGTTCTGCGAGCGGTGATCGAAGGTGATGGGAATTCCCGCCGGCCGCGGCCCCGCATTCCTGGCAGCCAGGGTATCCCGCAGTTGGTGGCCCTCCATGTGTGGATCGGCAGCGCGCGGCAGCGGAACCATGGCCACGGTGCGGAACTCCTTGGGCGGCTCTTTCAGCAATTCAACTGAATGCACATTTTCAAGCGTGGAAAGTTCGAGGGACCGGGCATTTTTCGTATTCACCACAAAGACCGGTGCAATGCGATTGACCGGCAGGTGGCCTTTGACGTCGTGCGGGTGGATGGGAACGAAAGCGACGGTATGTCCATACTTGACCCAATCCACGCAGGGACGATGGTGCCGGTGGCCGGTGACCCATACGTAGTGATTGCCTTGATAGATCCAGCTGCCGGAGTGGCACACGGTCCAGGCCCACGGCTGCGTGTGGAACTGTGCCGAAGCCGGTACGAAACCCTGCCCCCGCATGAAGCGCATCTCGTCCGGGATGCAGGCGGAGAAGGCATCCATTTCGGAGTATGGAGAAGTCGGCGGGCCGGAAGCGACAGCCGGTCCAACAAAGTGAATGTTTCGTCCGGTCGACGTTGTCTGCGAGGTGGCAGCCTGAGCGATCGCGTGTTCCCCGATTGCCGGTTGCTCCCGTGCAGACGCCGTCTCGACGGGCTTGTCGTTCGAGGCAGTGGCTTCCGCGCCGGGTTCCCAGCACGTGCCGTAGGGTTGGCACTCAAAGAAGCGACCCTTGCCCTGCATGTCGGCCATGCCGGGCAGGGGAGCGGAGAGTCCCGCTTGCTTCGTCATCTCGGCAAGCGCTTCCGTCCGGGTTGTGTAGCGCGAGGATACCCACGCGTCCCAGCCGTTGAAATCTTCAGGGTGCGTGGGACCGGCATCGAGGATGCGACGACCGCTTTTGAAGTAGAGAGTCTGACCGATGGGCATGGACAGCTGGCTGGTTCCACTCACGCCCATACTGAGCATGGCTTTGTCGAGCCCGGCGATGGCGTCCCCGTCGAGGTAGCTGCTGATCCGCAGGTTCGAGGTCATTGGATATTTGGTGAGAAGGTTGTCGGTAGGCGTGCGCAGCAAAAAGATCTCGCCCGCAACGTAGGGCCGGACGTGCAGCGTGACCGTACCCGTGAGAAGCGCCATGTCGGTAAACGGAACGCCCGCGGTCGTGCTGAGGTCATTGATGGTGAGAACCGAGTTGGGCGCGAGATAAAGTGTCGACGCGTCTTCGAGCTCGATTTCGGCCCGTCCGGCACCGGTCACGACGCTGTAACCGCTCTCCAGCGGAACGCCCGAAGCGGCTGCTTCCCACGTCACTTCTTTGCGATGAGGATCGTCCTGGCCGCGTTCGATGCGCACGTCGCCGTCGACGAAGCTCAGGCGGGCAATCTGCGAATAGACCGTGTCAGAGTGATGCTCTCCCATGATGAACAGGGCGCCCTGCTTGAGCTTTTCTGAGGCGTCGCTATTGAGGATCTGGTCAATTTGCGTGAGAGCTCTTTTCTCATCGTGCTGCATCAGCGAAGCCAGTGCCAGCAGCTTCAGATCGTCATTTTGTTCGGATTTGGGCGGAACCGGCTTACCGTCCCTGGCGTGAATTTCAATCTCCAGTGCGCCGCACTCTTCAATCCAGCTGCTGCCCGGGTGCGCCTGGCGCAGACTTCCACAGGTGTCGAGAGCGGTGCTAGACTGCCCCTGCTTATTTTCCGCATAGGCTTTCCAGTAAAGCGCTCCCTCGGTATGGCTGCTACCCTGCGCGGCGACCTTGGTGAAGATCGTGATGGCGTCCTGCCACTTGCCCGTGTTGATGGCGCGCACGCCGTCGGCGTATGCGTTGTCATCGGGAGAATTGCCAGCGGAAGGGTCAATCGCGAGACTGATGGCGTCACCGGCCGGAAGCAGACTCTGGCCGCCCGCGGATTGCAGCGCGCGCGAAGGAGTTGTTGCCAGCAGCGCCGTGAGCGTGCCTAGGAGTACGAGGGCCTGTGTCTTCATGCGATTCCTCCCACCGGATGATGGTTCGTAGAGGCTTGTCGATCGGGAATGCGCGAACGCAGAACGCGCACCTCGAACAGCAAACCGTCGGTATCCATTTCTTCTTGCAGCTTTGTGATCGCGTCGGCATTCAGGCCGCCGGGATGATTGGCGAGCTGGCTGAGCACATCATTGAGGTGATCCAGGGCTTGGCTCAATGCGGGATCGCCCGATGCTTCGGCATCCCGTCGGCATTTTTGGTTGGCGGCGAGCAGGGTACGTGCTTCATCCCGCAGAGGGACGGCGAGTTCTTCATCGTCGGCGCTGGCGTGTTTGAGCTGCACCAGGAACCGCTCGGACCGATCAAGGTGATCGCTGAGGACCACCACCACGACTCGCTGCGGCGCGGTTACAGCAGGTCTCACAACCGTTGCGGATTGGGCCTGGGGTTGATGATGCTCCCACGCGCGGCCCGCAAAGAACGCCGCAAGAAGGAGCGCGCCAGCGGTCGCCGCACCCAAGCCGAGCCAGAGGGGACGGCGGAACCATTGCCTTGTTTCCGGGTGCTTTGTTTCCTGGCTGGTCAGTTGGCTGGTCTTCTGCCCGGTCTTCTGCCCGGTTGGCTGCCCGGTCGCGTACATCGGCAAGAGATCTGCAATCGACTCCCAGACCTGCTGCCCATAGGCGTCGCTGCGCTGGGGAGGATTCAGTGGCTTCATGTCGGCCAGATCAGTCTGCAGCGCCGCATAGGCGCTCGCACAATGGGCGCAGCTATCCAGGTGGAGCGCGGCTTCAGGACCGTGGTCACTGTAGTAAAGCTCGATCAGCTGCTCTTCGCTTAAATGATTCATACCCTCACCCTCAGGATTGCAAGGCGCTGCCTTAATTTGTGAACAGCGCGATAGACTGCTTGCTTGGCCGCGTTGGGTGCAATGTCGAGCACCGCCGCGATCTCTTCCATCGAACAATCTTCCATATGCCGGAGCGCGAATGCGGTTCGCTCCAGTGCCGTCAGGCTATGCATCGCCGACTCGCGAAACGCGCCGAGCTCACTGCTCAGCAGCACCTGCTCCGGCCCCGGCGTGCGATCCGGAACCTGGATGCTGTCGGGCTCCGCATCCAGAGGAATATTCGCCTTCGCATGCTCGCTGTTGCGGCTACTCATTCTGTCCAGTGCGCAACGAACCGCAATGCGATAAATCCATGTGCCGAAGTTTGCGCGCGATTCGAAACTTTCGAGCTTTCGATACCCGCGCATGAATGCATCCTGCACCACTTCTTCGGCGTCGGCCTCGTTGCCGGTCATTCGATACGCCACGCGAAAAACGCTGCGGCTATGGCGTGCGACCAATGCGGCGTATGCGTCCTTATCTCCCGAAAGGACGGCACGGATCGCTGCGTGGTCGTTCGTGTCCATGCGCCCATTAGACACCAGCTTTTTGCGAGCGGTTAGCGAAAGATGCTGGGAGCCGAAGTCATGGCCAACAGGGCGCACGAGAACGCCCGACGGACGCAGGAAACGCGCTCAGGAGCCTGCGGTTAGCCGTCTGGATGTTGTTGCTGCAGCGGCTTCTGCCGGCTGATGGCCTGGCCGTCATCGCGCTTGAGGCTGGCGAAGACAAGGGTGGAAACGATGGTCAGTCCCCCAAGCGCGCGAAATGCCAGGTGGATACCATGAATCATCTCGGCAGCGGCAAACGACCCTCCGCTGGGTACGAAGTATGCGGTGGTCAGTCCGGCGGTGGCAACGCCGAAGCTGATCGACATCTGCTGGATGGTGCTGGCAATGGAACTCGCCGCGCTGGCGTCGTGGTCGCCAATGTCGGCATACACCAGGGTGTTCATGCTGGTGTATTGCAGCGAGGTAAACCAGCCGTAGAGGAACTGCAGGAGCACGATGACCCAGACGGGGGTCTTTCCATCGATCGTGGAAAAGACGGCAAGCAGCACTCCAATGATGAGTGTGTTTGAGATGAGAACGCCCCGATATCCCACGAGGCCCAGCACGCGGCGGAGAACCGCCTTGACGCTCATGGCCCCCAGTGCCTGCGGCATGATCAGCAGGCCCGACTGGATGGGCGTGTAGCCGAGACCCGTCTGGTAGAGCAGGGGCAGCAGGAATGGAACGCCCCCGATGCCGAGCCGGGTGAACAGGCCTCCGTTGACCGAGACGCGGAGCGTGCGAATACCCAGAAGCCGCAGCTGCAGCAGAGGATATTGCAGAGTCTTCGCATGCAGCCAGTAGCCGACAAGTAGGGCCAGCGAAAGGCCAAGCATGCTGGCAATCTCGCGACCGCTCAGCGTGTGCTCGCCGAAGACCTCGAGCACGTACGACAACAGCGCGATACCGGACCCGAACAGAATCAAGCCGACCGCATCGAGCGGATGAGTCTCCTCAAAGTAGTTGGGCAGGTGGAGATAGACCAGGATGAGGCCCACGATTCCAATGGGAATATTGAGGAAAAAGATGACACGCCAGTGGAAGTAACCGACGATGAGGCCACCGGCAATCGGCCCGAGCATGGGCGCAACTAACGCGGGAATGGAGACGAAGCTCATGATGCGGATCAGATCGGACTTGGGGAAGGTACGCACCAGGGTGAGCCGTCCCACGGGAACCATGAGCGCTCCGCCCATGCCTTGCAGGACGCGGAAGGCCACCAGAACGTGGATGTTCGCCGAGAGACCGCAGAGAATCGAGCCAAGGGTAAAAAGTCCGATGGCCGACGAGAAGACACGGCGTGTGCCGAAGCGATCGGCCATCCAGCCGCTGATGGGAATGAAGACGGCGAGGCTGAGCGTGTAACTGGCAAGCACAGCCTTCATGCTGAGCGGCGTGACGTTGAGCGCTTCAGAGACTGCGGGTACGGCGGTGTTGAGAATGGTTGTGTCCAGCGACTCCATGAAGAACGCCACCGCAACCAGCCAGGGAAGCAGCCCCTTGGCGGCTTCAGAGGGCGTGGGCGATTCGGACGCGAGACGAGGCGGGGATGCGCTCATAGGGTGAAATTGCTCAAGTCAAGATAGGATGGCTGGCCCAGGTTTGGATGCGCAAGATCGCTGACGGACGAATAGTCGATGGAGTCGAAGGGCCTGATTACGGAATGTCGCCCGACAGATCAGGCGAGCTGTTGTGCGATCCGGCCGGTTTGCGGTGCGCCCGTTTCGCTGCCGGCTCGGGCTTTGACCAGCAACCAGTAATTAAAGCCATCGACGATCGCCATCAATGCGGCTTGGTTCATATCGCTGCTGACCCCGGCCGTAATCCATGGATCGTAGCCGTCGGCATGGAAGCTGACTGTCACGCGCACATGGGCGGCGGAGTCGTGGGCGGAGACATCGAGAGCGGTGACCGTGAAGGTGCCGAGTCGCATCTGGGTCAGTGCCGGATACCATTTCTCCAACTCGGCGCGCATCGCCTTGGTCAGCGCATCGACCGGGCCGGCGCCCTCCGCGCGGGTTGTGGTGACGTTGGATTCACCGACGGCCAGCGTCACGAAAGCTTGCACAAAGCGATTCCCAATCTCATCGGACTCGTCGAAGACACGCCAGCTGCGGATGCCAAACCATTTCGGCAAAGTGCCGAGCACACGCATCGAGGCAATGCGAAACGAGATCTCACTGGCGGTGAAGCCGCCGCCTTCGATCATGGCGTTGTTGGCGTCGATGAACAACTGCGCCTGTGCGGAATCGAGCGCCACGCCGAGCCCCTCAGAAAGAAGCATGATGTTGGCTTTGCCCGACTGCGCGTTGACTCCGATTGTCGGGCTTGCGCCGACCGCCGCAGGATCGCACCAGAGATACGCGCCGGGATTCTTGCGTTCGCTGCTGCCGTGCATGCCTGCCCACGTGCCGAAGGCACCCGGGCCGACAATGGGCGCGCCGTGCGGCGTTTCAAGGCTGAAGGCAGCGTAGGCCGAATGAGCCAGGCTGGTAAGTCCGCGCAGGGATTCTGAGGAAACAAACTCGGCCTCGCCGCGTAGCTGCATGCCGCCGATGACGGTGGTGAGATTCACATTGCCGCAGCGTTCACCCGTCCCAAGCAAGGTGCCCTGGACCTGGACCGCTCCGGCAAGGATGGCTGCGCGGGTGTTCGCGACGCCGAGGCCGCGATCCGTATGACCGTGAAAGCCGAAGTTCGCGTTGGGATAGCGACGGACGAGTCCGCCGATCACCTCGGTGACTTCTTCGGGACTGGCGCCGCCGGTGGTGTCGCAAACGACGATGCGGCTCACGTTTTGACGAACACATTGTTCGGTGAGCTGGTGAAGGTAGTCGAGGCTGCGCGCGCGGAACTCGGGATCGCATAGAATGCCGTTTTCGCGACGGCCGCAGTTGGCATCCATCGCGTGCTCGAAGTCCACGATGATCTCAAGGCCGTTGTCTTGAAGGCAATCGATGGTCTCCCACGTCATGCGGAGATTTTCATCGGGCGTGGTTTCGAGTGATTTCTCGACATCGAGAAGACGCGATTTCACCACGACGACTGCGACGGGAACGCGACGCTTGTGACGCACGATGAACTGCACATCGGGCCACTCCTGGACCTTTGCGCCACGGCCTCGGGTACGGCCGAACAACGCCAATTTCATCGAGCCGGTGTCTGCCGTCGCCAGCGCTGCGGTCAGATCGGCAACAAACTGGTTTGCGCCGGCAAAGCCGATTTCGGCAAAACGCACGCCGAAGGAGCCCATGCGCTGCAGGAGCAGAACTGCGCTCGGTACGGAGATCTCAAGATTTGGCTGTTGCAGTCCGTCGCGGAGACTGGTATCGAACAGCTCAACTCTTCTGGATTCGGTTGCTTTCATAGCCTTTTGTCACCGATTTCCTGGCGTCACTTCAAGAAGAGTTGCGCAGGTTCTTCGACCCTCAATGATAGCGCGAATGCGGCCCGCCGGGTACGGCTGATCCCGACGGGAAGCCCGTTGGTCACATGGCTGGGGCAATGGTCGGCTCGCGCGCAGCCAGGTGCGCCGTACCCAGCTCCTGATCTTTGTATTGGAGCTGGTAGAGCTTCCAGTAGAGGCCGCGCAGCGCAAGCAATTCCTGGTGGCTGCCCATCTCGCGTAGCTGCCCTTTGTGCATCACGAGGATGGCGTCGGCGCGTTGAACCGTGGATAAACGATGGGCGATCAACACGCTGGTTCGGCCTTCGACCATGCGATCGAGGGCGCCGCGGATGCGTAACTCGGTGTCGGTGTCGACGCTTGAAGTCGCTTCATCGAGGATGAGAATGCGAGGGTTGTAGGCGAGCGCGCGCGCGAAGTTGATCAGCTGCTTCTGGCCGGTCGAAAGAGAACTGCCGCGTTCGCGTACCGGCTCGTCAAATTCGCCAGGGAGGCTCTCGATGAAGTCGAGGACGTTGACGTCGCGGGAGGCGGCGCGCAGCTCCTGTTCGGTGATCGCGTCGTTGCCTAAACGAATGTTCTCGGCGATCGTTCCCGTGAAGAGAAATGGATCCTGCAGCACAACAGCAAAGTGCGTGCGGAGCGCCGTCAGATCGTGCTCGCGCAGATCGACACCATCCACCAGAATCTGGCCTGCGGTGACATCGTAGAAGCGCATCATCAGGCTGGTCAGCGTGGTCTTGCCGGCTCCGGTGTGGCCCACGATGGCGACGGTCTGGCCCGGCTCGACGGTGAAGCTCACGTCTTTGAGAATCCACTCCACATCGGCGATCGCCGCGAGTGCGGCATTGGGATTGGCCGACAGCGCGCTGCGATCGATGGCAGCTCGCCGCTCGGCGGAGAGCTTCTGATAGGTGAACCAGACATGGCGGAACTCGATGCGGTTGCTACCATCGCCGGCACGAGGATGGACGGGGTTCACGATTTCTGGGGCTGTATCGAGGAGTTTGAAGATGCGCTCGCACGCAGCCATGGCAGCTTGCAGAATGTTGTATTTGTCGCTCAGGTCCTGGATGGGACGCCAGAAGCGTTGCGAGTACATGTTGAAGCTGGCCAGCATGCCGATGGTGACCGTGCCGGAAAGCACCCCGAAGCCACCGCGCCAGATGACGAGGGCGATCGCAATTGCGGAGAGGATTTCGACTGCGGGATAGTAGAGCGCGTAGGCAAAGATAGTGTCTTTGAACGCGATCATGTGCAGGCGATTAACGGCCTCGAAGTCCTTGTAGGCCCGCTCTTCGCGATTGAAGAGCTGTACGACGCGCATGCCGCTGACGTGTTCCTGGGTGAAGCTGTTGATGCGCGCGATGGCGGCACGCACACGACGGTAGCTCTCGCGGACGCTGTTGCGGAAGATGCGCGTGACGAAGAGGATGATGGGCAGAACAGCGAAGGCCAACAGCGCCAGCCACCAGTTAATGCTGAGCATCACGATGGCCATGATCGAGAGCGTGAAGAAGTCGTCGACGATGGCAAGGATGCCGCCGGTAAACATTTCGTTGATGGCGTCGACATCGGAGGTGAGACGCGTGACCAGCCGGCCCACGGCATTGGTATCGAAGAAGCCGACATGTAAACGCTGCATGTGGCGGAAGATCTCGCGACGCAGATCGAACATGATTTTCTGTCCGGTCCACTGCATCAGGTACGTCTGGATGAATTCGAACAGATAAGCGGAGATTTGAAGACAAAGATAGATGCCCGCGAGCTGCGTGATGCCGCGTACCGGATCGGAACTCAGGCGATGAGTGAGCCAGTCGGCCGAACCAAAACCGTGGCTCGCGTTGTGCGAGGCGGTCGATCCAGTAGGAAAGTAGTGGTCGATGCCGACCATGACCAGGAACGGACCCGAGACGTCGCTGACAGATTTGAGGGTGACGGCGACGGACGAAACGATGGCCTGACCCATGTACGGCAGAAGGTAGCGGCCAAGGCGTCGCATGAGCCGCGAGTCGTAGACCTTGCCGACAGGATCTTCATCGGCCTTGCGGGGGTCGGCCTTTGGAACCAGCTTTTCAGTTGGGCCAGCGGGTTTGTTGTTCTCTGCGGGATCCGCCATGGGCTGGGGAGCGTTCTCTTCTATTGTACGGGTGCGGCGGTGCGCGAGGTGCCCTTGGCGGTTCTGCGGAGGGCGTTCCGGCTGCCGGGGCATGCGATCTCGACAAGCAGCACCTCCAGCGACTCACGGGCATCGTGGAGCGGGGTCTTGGAGCCTTCGAGCCGGCTGATCATCAATGCGCCTTCGAGCGTCGCGATGATGGTATTCGCGATTCGTTGCGGGAGCACGCTGCGCCGAATTTCGCGGCGGCGAATGCCCTCCTGGACGATCGCGGCAAGGCGCTCCTTCCAGTCTTCGATCGCGTCCAGCACCAGCTTGCGCAGGACGGCGTTTCCGTCGTCGGCATCGATCGCGGTGTTCATCAGCGGGCAGCCGCCTGGCAAGAACGATGGCGCTTCGACAAAACGGCGAATGAGGTAGCGAAGCTGATCCAGGGGATCACCCACGGTCTCCAGCCCTTCGGTCCTTGTTTTCACGGCATTGCGGAGCGCGTAGCGAAAAGACTCGGCAGCCAGCTCTTCTTTGCTCGAGAAATGGCGGTAGAGGCCGCCCTTTTCCAGGCCGGTCGCCTGCATGACGTCTTGCATCGAGCAGCCCCGAAAGCCGTGCTGATTAAAGAGCGGTGCCGACAGCGCGACGATCCGCTGCCGGGTTACATCTCCCTTGCTCATGGTTTTCTTCCTTGGCCGATAAGCTTACCGCAAAAAAAGACGCATCGGTCGCAAATCTTAAGAATCAGATGTAGGACGAGACCGAACGGTCTCAAATGCTTTCCCCTGGGGTCCAACGTGGCAACCGCTGCCGTTCGTTCAGAATCTGCTCCGCAGCTGCGGGTCGTCTCGAGACCGGCGATCAATCCATGGGTCATCGCATTGACGGTGACGCTTGCGACCTTCATGGAATTGCTGGACACGTCGATTGCCAACGTATCGTTGCCGTATATCGCGGGCGGGTTAGGGCGCTCGTTCGACGAGGTCACCTGGATCTTGACCACCTACCTGGTGGCGAATGCCGTCGTGCTGCCCATGTCTGCGTGGTTGTCGCGCGTGCTGGGGCGCAAGAATTATTACGTGATCTGCGTTGCGCTTTTCACGGTGACGTCGTTTTTGTGCGGAATTGCGCCGAGCCTGGGGATTCTGCTGTTTGCGCGGGTGCTGCAGGGCATTGGCGGCGGAGGACTGGCTCCCGTCGAGCAGGCAATCCTGGTGGATACGTTCCCGGCAGAAAAACGGGCGTCGGCCTTCGCACTCTACACGATGGCGATTGTGACTGCCCCCGCGATCGGACCGGTTCTGGGCGGATGGATCACCGATAACTACAACTGGCGGTGGGTGTTTTTCATCAACATTCCGATTGGCTTGCTGTCGATTTATCTCACCACGCGCTTTGTGCACGATCCGCCTGCCTTTGCCGAGGAACGTAAGACAGTGCGCGGCCCCGATGGAAAGCTGCGCGTCGATGGAGTTGGGATTGCGCTGATCGGACTCGGCTCCGCGGCGCTGGAGATCGTGCTCGACCGGGGCGAGATCGACGACTGGTTCGGATCCCCGTTTATAGCGCGGACGTTTGCGATTGCCGTGGTGGCTTTGGCGGCGGCGATCTTCTGGGAACTGCGGCAGAGCGATCCAGTGATTCAACTTCGATTGCTCCGTTCGCGCAACTTCGCGATCGCCAACCTTTTCTACTTCGTTTTCGGTGTGGGGCTGTTCGCATCGACGACCATGATTCCGCAAATCTTGCAAACGCTGTATGGCTATCGCGCGGTGGATGCAGGCCTGGTGCTGGGCCCGGGAGCCTTCGTGATTACGATCCTGGCACCCGTGGGTGCACAGCTGGTGCAGCGGAAGATCGTTCAGCCGCGCATCCTGTTGCTAGGCGCGGTGCTGGTTGTCGGACTCTCTTTCTTGCACTACAGCAACTTCAATCTCGACACGGATTACAGCCACTACGCGATGGCGCGCGCGCTGCAGGGGTTGGGGTATGCGTTCTTTTTTGTTCCCTTGTCTGTGATCGCTTATTCGCAGTTGAAGCCAAACGAAAACAACAAGGCATCGTCGCTTACCAACTTCTTTCGGAACTGGGGTGGAAGCTTCGGCATCGCTTTCGTGAATACGATTTCAGAACGAAGGCTGAGCTTTCACCAGGAGAGGGTTGGCAGCAACCTTCCGGCATCGTCGGGCGTGTTGCAGCAACAAGTGCAGCGAGCCGCCGCCTTTCTTGAGCAGCGGGGCTTCTCTCATGCGGATGCGATGGGTGCAGCCACGTCGCACTTCTACAACCAGCTGCAGGCCCAAGCGCATTTGCTCGGGTTTATGGACTGTTTCCACATCATCGGCATTCTGACCCTGCTGGCAGCACCCCTGGTCTTGTTGACGCGGAGCTTCGAGCCGGCCGGCAGCAGCTCTGGCGGACATTGAGTAATCGGTTTTGCTGCTGCGAAGTTTTCTCCAGCTGCTTGTGACTGAGCCGTAACGAAAGCCCCTCAAGCAATTGCCGAGACCCGGATGGCAGGGCAAATGCACGCATCTTGTCTTAGACTCATGGCGTGGGTGTGATTGAAAGTGCCACCGATGTCGCAGCATCGGACGAAGTGCCGCAGGTCGTCCGCCGCGGTAAATATCTCTATCCTCCGGGCCTGCGGATGAACCTGGTGTTCTACCGGTTCCATCGATTCTTTGAGCCTGAGAATCCAATTCTTCTTTTTGAATACCTGACCCGCTACGGCCGGGCGGCGCACTACCGCATTTTGTGGAACGATGTGGTTCTGCTGCATGATCCGAGCGATATTCGCGAAGTGCTGGTGGATAAAGCTGCGTCGTTCGGGAAAGATCGCACCCAGCGACGGATGAAGATCCTGCTCGGCGATGGCATGATCACCTCGGACGGCGCGGCGCACAAACGGGGAAGGCGAGTGGCGGCTCCGGCATTTCATCGTCGCCGCATCGAAAGCTATGCCGGGCAGATTGTCGAGCTTGCTGGCGCGCTCGGGGACGAATGGACGGATGGCCGATCGCTGGATGTAGCGGCAGCCATGATGGACCTGGCGCTCCGCATCACGGCGCGCACACTGTTTGACACGGCGGTGACACCCGAGATCCAGGTGATCAACGAGCAGGTCAATATCGTGATGGATCTCTACAACTACCTGATCACCATGCCACGAGCCGAGCTCCTGCTGAATGCGCCTCTGCGGGGCATGCGGCGTTTTCGTACAGCGAAACAGCGCCTTGACCAGGTGGTGGATGCGATGATCCGCGGCCGGCGCGCAGAAGCTGCGGCATCGGGCGAAGATCTTGAAGCCCGCGGCGACTTGCTCTCGATGTTGCTCGCCGCCAGCGACAACGAAGCGGGCGATGGGTTGTCGAGCGAAGAACTGCGCGACCAGGTCTTAACGCTTTTTCTCGCCGGGTACGAGACCGTCGCCAATCTACTGGCGTGGACCTGGCTGCTGCTGGGCCAAAATCCAGAGGCGGAATCCCGGCTTCACGCGGAGGTCGACGCGGTGCTGGGCGACAGGGGGGCCACGCCCAACGATGTGCCGAAGCTGGAGTACACCGCGATGGTGCTCTCCGAAGTGATGCGACTCTATCCGCCGGCGTGGGCCATGGGGCGCGAGGCTCTGGAAGATGTGGCGATCGGACCGTACCGACTGCGCAAGGGAACGTCAGTCTTCTTCAGCCAATACATTGTGCAGAGAAATGCGCGGTGGTTCCCCGAGCCCGAGCGGTTTGTGCCGGAGCGCTTCAGGCCGGATGCAAAGATGGACCGCCCGCGTTTTGCCTATTTTCCTTTCGGCGGAGGCGGCAGGCAATGTATCGGGGAATCGTTTGCGATGTTGGAAGCTACTCTGGCCGTCGCAACCATTGCGCAGCGCTGGCAGTTGAAGATCGATCCCAGTCATCCCATTGCGTTGCAACCCAAGATCACGCTGCGGCCGCGGTATGGCATCCGTGCGACGGCCCTTGCGCGGCGGCCGATGCTCTAGACTCGTACTGTGAGCTTCGCGGAATTTCTCGGCAACACGACGACGGTGGCGCGGCTGCGCGAGTCGATTGCGGCCCAGCGATTTCCGCAATCCTTGATCCTTGCGGGACCGAAGGGAGCGGGCAAGTACACGCTGTCGCTGATGTTGGCGCGCGCCATGAATTGCCTGAACCCGCGTGAGTCGGATGGCCTGCCCGACTTTTGTGGAGTTTGCCACAACTGCGAGCGCATCGGGGAATCCGCGAACCTTGAAGAACGGGTGGCCGAAGCGGTTGCAGCGCGCGAAGAGATGCGCGATGTGGATAAGCGCGAGACGCGTATCTTCGTGCAGACCCATCCTGACGTCGTGGTCGTCCCACCCGATCCGCCCCAGCTAATGATCAAGCTGGGCCAGATTCGCAAGGTGATTCATGCGGCCTACTACCGGCCGCCGGTGGAGGCGCGGCGCGCTTTCACGATCTTCACCTCGTCTGCCTTCATGAAAGAAGCGGCGAACAGCCTGCTGAAGTTGCTCGAAGAGCCTCCCGCACACACATCGCTGATTCTTCTCACCGAAAACCCACAGGAGCTGTTGCCGACGATCCGGTCGCGCTCGGTTGTGTATCGTCTTGGCGCGCTGCCGGCCGCTGAACTGGAAGCGGTGATTGCCAAACGTAGGACGGAGCTGAAACCTGCGGAACGGGCCCTGGTCGCACGATTGGCCGAGGGGGCGGTTGGACGCGCTGTGTCGCTCGATCTTGAGACCTACCTGGCGGCCCGGCAAGACGCACTGATCGTGTTGCGCACGGCGTTGAAAGAGCCGGACTACTCGCAGCTGTTTCAGGCCACGGAGAAGTATCGCGCCGGGGCGGACGGGCAACAGAAGACCGTGAACCTGTTGCGCGCCTTGGGCGGTCTGCTTGAGGACCTGCTGCTGGTGGTGGCCGGAACTCCGGCCCTGGCGCGCAACATCGACATCGCCGCCGAAATGGAGCGGATGGCACAGGGGCTGACGGTGGACTGGATTGATGGCGCGGCCCGCTCTATGGCACAGGTGGAGCAGGGGATGCGGCGCAATCTTCTCCGATCGCTCTCGCTCGACGCAATGGCGGTGAGTTTGTCGGAGCGCTGAACATCCCATTCCTCTCAAAAAGCAACCTGTGACATTCCTGGGGCATCTCTTCGGATACAATCAGGCAAAATCCTTGAGCGTAAAGAAGACGTAAAAGGGATCTCCTGGAGACCACTGAGGTGTCTCTTGCGCTCAACAGTCTGGTTCTGCCTCGCATCAGATGGGTGCCGTTGTATTGAACGGGCACTTGCCGGAGCGAGGCGCTTTTCCCTGCATGTGCAGTTGTTTCGGTAGCGGGCCTCACGTACCCCAGGAGGATCGTATCCATGAATACCCAAGCCGCAGTGACCGGGATCAAGAACGAAGCTGTCGCGACGCCCTTGTTGCCTTCTCCGCGACCCGGAAACGGAAAGAAGACACCCCTGCCTTTTCATTTTGCCCACCGTGCAGTGGAAGACGAGACGGGCCAACACCAGGCCGAGCTGTTCTATCTGCAGAAGCAGATCCAGTCGCAGACGCCGATGGTGATTGTGCTGGCGGACGGCGAGCACATCGAAGGCTGCATCGAGTGGTATGACCGTCGCACCCTGAAGGTCCGTGGCCGCGACAAGGT
Source organism: Occallatibacter sp. (assembly GCA_036267935.1). Classification (GTDB taxonomy): domain Bacteria; phylum Acidobacteriota; class Terriglobia; order Terriglobales; family Acidobacteriaceae; genus Telmatobacter. The sequence continues at coordinate 193,533 of DATAVC010000014.1, forward strand.
GCTGGTTTTCAAGTCCGCAATCAAGTACATGTACAAGGTGGGAGAGAACGGCCCGGGAGTTTAACCCTGGGCAACCCTGCCCTCGAGGCGATTAGCGAGCCGCCTTGTTGAGCCGGTCATGCAGTGCCGCGCCCAGGCCCTCAGCCGGCGGCATGGGACAGACGATCACGGTACATCCTGCGGCATCCAGCTTTCGCAGCCCTGCATATAGATTGCGCGCCAGTTCTTCAGGCGCCGACCAGCGCCCCCACGGGAAAATCACGATATGCGGGTCCGAACGGATGGGAGCCGCAAGGCGAACTTCGTGCGGGAGCATCAGGCCGATGCGTTTCGAGGCATGGAGCGCAGCCTGGTCCGCGATGCGGTCGGCCAGGACGGCGAGCGGAGCGTCGACGAGGATGAGGCGCGCCCGGGGGGCGTAATGGCGCAGGCCGACGCCGGGCGAGGGGAGCGCTGCACGAGGCTCCGCATCCGCGTGAGGAATGGCCTGAAAGATCTCGGCGGAACCGGCCACGGATCGAATCTGCTCGGCCGTGATGGCGCCGGGACGATAGATGACCATGGGCGTTTGGGTGGGATCGAGCACCGTCGATTCCACGCCGTGCTCGGTGGGGCCCGCATCAAGAACGGCGTCGATGCGCCCGTCGAGATCTTCGAGCACATGTGCGGCGGTGGTGGGGCTGATGTGGCCAAAAACGTTCGCGCTGGGGGCCGCCACCGGAATGCCGGCGACGCGCATCAATTCAAACGCGACGGGATGAGCGGGCATGCGGATGCCGACGAGGGGGCGTCCGGCGGTGACAGCGTCGGGTACAGCGGCCGAACGAGGCAGGAGCAACGTCAGCGGGCCAGGCCAGAAAGCCTGCATCAGCGTGCGCGCAGCGTCTGGGACGCGGGTGACCAGGGCCTCGAGCATCGGATTGTTGGCGACGGGGCCCGCGATGTGGACGATGATGGGATCCCAGGCAGGACGTTGCTTGGCGATAAAGATGCGCGCGACCGCGGCGGAGTCGAGCGCGTTGGCGCCCAGGCCATAGACCGTCTCGGTGGGCAGAGCCACCAGGCCGCCTGCCCGCAGGATCTCTGCGGCGCGGCGCATGGCTTCGCGCGACTCGGCTTCTTCAAGGTGGGCCGGGTCGACCGGCAGACGAAGCGTCTTCACCTCTCTATTGTCGCGCGCCCCCTGCCGTATACTCACTACCCATGGCGATCGAGACGGAGATCAAGTTCCGCGTGGACGATGTGGACGCTCTTTCTGCACAGCTCGAAGCAGCGGGCTTTCATCTGGAGACGCCGCGGGAGTTCGAGAGCAACGTCCTCTATGACACGCCCGATCGCTCGATGCGCACCCGCACGGAGATTCTGCGCATCCGACACTATGGCGCGCGCTGCGTGCTGACCCACAAGCGATTGCCGGAGGTGGGACCGGGAGAAGATCGTCACAAGCACCGCATTGAAACGGAGACGACGGTTTCGGACGGGGATGCGCTGGCCGCCATCTTTCGCTCCCTGGGATTGGTGGAAGCGTTTCGCTACGAAAAGTGGCGCTCGGAGTGGAGCGATGGCGAGGGGCATTGCGTGGTGGATGAGACGCCGATCGGCAACTTCGCTGAGCTGGAAGGAACGCCGGCATGGATCGATCGTGTAGCTGCAGGCCTCGGCGTCTCCCCCCGCGCCTATCTCACCCTGAGCTATGGACGATTGTTTGATCAGTGGCGAGCCGAGCGGCATTCGTCGGCAGAACATCTGACGTTCGATGCCATTGCCGCAAGTGAGCGCGCGCGCTAGCAATTCGCCAGATCGTCTTTGCCATTTCTTTTAGAAAAATTGACTCGTAAAGTTGCGATCGATTCGCGTCGATAGTCTCGGTGTGGGATTTACCTACGAGGAGACAGCGACGATGCGGGGTGCGAAGTGTGCAGGGACCACGGTGCGGTGGGCAATAACCATCTTTTTGGCGTGGATGTTCTTCTGTTCTCTAGCCAGCCAGGCTGAAGATCGTGCGGTCAAAATGCGGGTGGCGCCAGTGTACCCGGAGATTGCCAAGCACCTGCGGATCAGCGGCGTCGTGCGGCTCGAAGTGACAGTCGATGCCGAAGGCAAGGTCGTGGACGTGAAGCCGTTGGCGGGGAATCACATGTTGTCGGCTGCAGCGGAGGATGCGGTGCGCAAGTGGAAGTTCGCATCCGGAGCGGGCCAGGCCATCGTGGATGTCGATCTCAATTTTGACCTGGCGCAGTAGGGCCGAGCGGGCCGCGCCGGGACGCAGCCCCTCGTTTCTCGGGCCTTAGGCTTCTACGCCGTGGCACTTCTTGTATTTCTTGCCGGATCCGCAGGGGCAAGGGTCGTTGCGGCCGACTTTTTCGCCGGCGTGACGTTGGGTCGGCTGGCTCGATTCGCCTCCGCCGGCGCGACTGGCGACGGCAAGCTCGCGCTGTTTCTTGCGATGGAATTCCTTTTCCAGCGAGTCGATGGTGGTCGACGCCTGACGGACGGGAATGGAGATCTCGCGCGGTGCGCCGTGGCCGTTGAGGGCGCCTTGTGGCTCAGCAGCGCTGTCTACGGGCGGTGCCGGCGGAACTGCGCGGCGCGGCTCAGGGGTCGTCTGGATCGGCTGGCCGTCGGGGCCAACAATCTGCATGCGGAACAGGAAGCGAGCGGTGTCTTCCTGGAACTTCAGCATCATGGCCTCGAACATGTCGAAGGATTCGCGCTTGTATGCAACGAGAGGATCCTGCTGCGCGTAGCCGCGGAGGCCGATGCCTTCTTTCAGGTGATCCATCGAGAGCAAATGCTCTTTCCATAAGCCGTCGATGACGCTCAACATCACCATGCGCTCGTGATACCGCATGGTTTCGGGCCCAAGGATCGCTTCCTTGGCTTCGTAGTGCCCCTTCAACTTCTCGAAGATGGTGTCTCCCAGTTCGTGACGCGAGAGCTCGGATGGGTCGATGGCCATTGCCGCGAGCGTCGTGCCGAAGTGGTCGACCAGCTTTTCGTCGAGGCCCTTGAGATTCCATTGCTCGGGACGAATTTTCTCGCCCGCGAATTCGTCGAGCAAAGTGCTGAGGATGCCGCCGACATAATCTTCAAGAATCAGTTCGCGCTGTTCGACGCCTTCGAGCAGCTGGCGACGCAAGGCATAGACCGCTTCGCGCTGCTTGTTCATCACATCGTCGTATTCGAGCAGGTGTTTGCGCGATTCGAAGTTCTGCGCTTCCACGGCCTTCTGTGCGCCTTCAATGCGTTTGGAAATCATGCGCGACTCGATCGGCACGCCTTCTTCCATGCCGAGCCGTTCGAGCAGCACCGACACCCATTGCTTGGCGAAGATGCGCATCAGGTCGTCTTCGAGCGAGAGATAGAAGCGCGAGGCTCCGGGATCTCCCTGGCGGCCGGCACGTCCGCGCAGCTGGTTGTCGATGCGTCGCGACTCGTGGCGTTCGGTGCCGAGGATAAACAGGCCGCCAACGTCGATGACCTTGTCGTGTTCCAGCTTGGCGGCGTTCGCGTGGTCGACGTTCACTTCTGCCCAGTCGCCGTCTGAAACCTCAAACTCCTGGCCCTGATAGTAGAAGCGGAGAAAGCCCTTCGGGGCGGAGGGATTGATAGCGCCCTCGGCCACGCTGATGGCACGCGCGCGTTTCTTGTCGACCAGCTCTTTGCGGGTCATGAAATCGGCATTGCCGCCCAGCAGAATGTCGGTGCCGCGGCCCGCCATGTTGGTGGCGATGGTGACCATGCCAACGCGGCCTGCCTGCGCGACGTATTCGGCTTCTTTCTCGTGCTGCTTGGCGTTCAAGACAACGTGCCGCACGCCTTTGCGCTGCAGGATGCCGGAGAGCAACTCGCTCTTCTCGATCGAGGTGGTGCCGACTAGGACAGGCTGCTGCGTCTCGTGTAGATCGGCAATCTCGTCGGCGACGGCTTTGTATTTCTCCGTGGTGGTGCGGAAAACCACGTCGGAGTTTTCGACGCGCAACATCGGCTTGTTGGTGGGGATGACCACGATCTCGAGCTTGTAGATCTTCTCGAACTCGGCCGCTTCGGTTTCGGCTGTGCCGGTCATGCCGCTCAGCTTTTGATACAGGCGGAAGTAGTTCTGGAAAGTAATGGTCGCAAGGGTCTGATCCTCTTTGCGGATGCTGACGTTTTCTTTCGCTTCAATGGACTGGTGCAATCCATCGGACCAGCGGCGGCCCGGCATCAGGCGGCCGGTGAACGTGTCGACGATGATGACCTCGCCGTCTTTGACCACGTAATCGACGTCGCGCTTGTAGAGGGAGTGCGCCTTGATTCCAGTTTCGACGTAATGTTTGAGGTCCCAGTTCTCGGCGTCGGCGATGTTGTCGATGCCCAGATGCTTCTCAATCGTGATCCAGCCCTCATCGGTGACGCCGATGGTGCGGTGTTTCTCGTCGACGACGTAGTCGCCGGAAAAGAACTTCTCGCCTTCTGACAGCTGAATTCCAAGCTCGGCCTGACGTTTGTGGTCGAGGGACTCGACTTCTTCGCCGAGTTGAAGCTTGGGAATGATCTGGCGGACGCGGGCGTACTTGTCGGTGGTCTGATCGGTGGGGCCGGAGATGATGAGCGGAGTCCGAGCTTCGTCGATAAGGATCGAATCGACTTCGTCGACGATGGCGTGGTAGTGGCCTCGCTGCACGCAGTCCTTGATATCGAACTTCATGTTGTCGCGCAGATAGTCGAAGCCGAATTCGTTGTTGGTGCCGTAGGTGATGTCGGCGCCATAGGCCTTGCGGCGCTCGTCGTCGCTCAGGTCGTGGACGATGACGCCCACCGACAACCCGAGGAACTCGTAAATCTTGCCCATCCATTCGGCATCGCGCTTGGCCAGATAGTCGTTCACGGTGACGACGTGGACGCCGCGTCCAGCGAGGGCATTGAGGTAGCAGGCAAGGGTGGCGACGAGGGTCTTGCCTTCTCCTGTTTTCATTTCAGAGATCTTGCCCTGGTGCAGCACCATGCCGCCGATGAGCTGGACATCGAAGTGACGCATTTGCACGGCGCGCCAGCCGGCTTCGCGGACCACCGCGAAAGCTTCGGGCAGAATCTCGTCGAGGGCTTCGCGCTCCGCGGCCTTGATGGCGTCGGCATTGGTGATGCCCTGGAGCCTGGCCTGGATGCGTGCGCGGAACTCCGTAGTCTTGGCACGGAGCTCTTCGTCGGAAAGCTTCGTGGTTTCGGGTTCGAGCGCATTGATGGTCGCGACGGTGGGCATCAAGCGCTTGATGACGCGCTCGTTCGCGGTGCCGAATACTTTGGTGAGGGCCTTATCGAGAAACACGGACAATCTCCAATGAAAAATTTGAGGGTACGGCAAGGTGCGGGTTTGGCAACCGAGGGAGCGAGCCCGCCGGAATTGCGGTGCCGAATTTCACTCCAGGCGCCACATCAGCCGGTCGGGGGCTTCGCCATTTCTGAGGCGGCGCAGTTCCTGGTCAAAGTGCTTCTTCGGTGAATCGGGACCGCCCTGGTCATCGTCATCGGCGTCTTCCTGCTGCTGAATCTGCGTCTTGGCGATAAATTCGACGCTTGGCCGGTAGGCGCTGGTGAGAAACATCAGGGCCGCCGCCGCAGCTTCGGTGCCGCCGCTCGCAACCCGGACAATGCGGGCTTCTTGATCCGGGCTTCTTGGCTCACGGTTGCGCAAGACGCGGGAGCCCCCGGCAACCAGCATCATGACGAGCATTAACGTGATCGGATTCGACAACCATGCCAACAATGACAGAGTCATGGAGAAACGCTCCTTCGGTCCACAGGCACTTCCGCATACGAGTGGTCCGATGAAAGCGATGAAAAATGCCGGATCGGAGGATCGTTGCGGGACTAGAGTGCGAAGCGGACCGAAGGCGGAGGACGCTGGAAGAGGAAGGGAAGAGCCGGAGCGGGCGGAGTACGCCCCACGCTCAACGCGGCTCGGGACGAGAGAAGATTGAGAGGAACGACCAGGCCGATGAACAGGACGGGAAGAAACACCATCCACGTGTCGGAAGTGGCGCTATGAGCGGTACGCTGCACCCGGGCTGAGCCGGAGCGGTAAGCCCATACAGGCGTTGAAGAAGCCTCGCTCTGGGCATGGGCGGACAGAAAGGCGAGGACGGGATTCGCCAGCGCCGTAGTCCGGGGAAGACCGGCTTGCGCACGCGCACAGGTGGCCACAGTGATTGCAGCTACGGCCAGCCAGACCCACGCGTACCTTTGTCGATTTCCCGTCATGGTTGTTCGGTTACACACCCACTACTCATCTCACATTGTGCCACAAATGGGGTGTGCGGCGCTCAGGCGGCGATTCAAAGTCAGTGGCCTGGAGGGGATTGTCAGGCATGTCGTGCTATGACAACTCGTTCGCTTACCGTCTCGACAATTTGCTCGTGCACCTCTTCGACGGTGAGATTGCCCTCGATCAGGACCACGCGCTGGGACTCACGCTTGGCGATCTCACGATATTTCTGCCACACGCGGCTGAAGAAGGCGTCCTTTTCCTGCTCGAACCGGCCCTCATCTTTACCGCTTTGGCTGGTTTGGCGGTCGTTTCGATGCCGTGCGCGTTCGAGACAGATTTCGAGCGACGGAAGCAACAGCAGGGTGAGATCAGGTTGAAGGTTGCCGCAGATCAGCCGATGCAGTTCCAGTACAGTTGGTGATCCAAGTTCGCGGCCGCCACCCTGGTACGCCTCTGTGGAATCGGTAAAGCGATCGCACAGAACAATCTTGCCGGTCGCCAGGGCTGGTTCAATCACTTCGGCGATGCACTGCGCGCGATCGGCAAACATCAAGGCCATTTCGGCCATGGGCGCAATGGGTGTTGAGCCGGAGTCGAGAAGCAGTGCCCGGATGCGATCTCCGGTGGCCGTACCACCCGGTTGTCGCGTCACGACGGGTGTCAGGCCGCGCTTTTGCATCCATACGGTCAGCCGCTTAATCTGCGTGGTCTTACCGGAGCCATCGAGGCCCTCGAGTGTGATGAAACATCCGCGCGGCATGGCGAGAGTCTACCATCCTCCGTACTGGAGACAGACGATTGCCACTGTGGTACAAACAGATGATTTTGCGCACCGATCGTTGTGCGTATGGAGTAGAAGAACGTGAAAATCAGTACCCTCCCCCGTCTCGCCCTTTGTGGCGCAGTCGGGCTTGCCTGCCAATCTCTACGCGCCCAAAACTTAACCCTCGAAGGCCAGACTGGCGGCTTCATCACGCCGACTGCGTATGTGGTCTACACCGCCAAGGACAAGTTCTTTTCGCATCCGGCTGTGGGCTATCACTTCGTAAACGCTTCGAACGTGATCGGCAACATTCACTCGTTCAGCATCACCGAAGGATTTGCGAACCGCGCTGAAGTCGGTTACACCCGCAGCGAACATACCGAAGGGAACAGCCCACTGTTTAGCAGCCTCTGGCACTACGCGGGCATGAACATCTTTAACGGCAAGGTGGTGGCGATCAAAGACGGGCAGTTCGGACCGTGGACTCCCGGATTGGGCGCGGGCTTTGTGGTGAGAACCAGCGACAAGTTTGTGAGCGGCGCGTTGAACCAGGCACTGACCGGAAGCCTCAAGAGTTACACCAACGAAGATCTCTACGTGGCTGTGACGAAGACCTGGCTGCATCCTCCGATTCCGTTTCTTGTGAATCTTGGATGGAAGGCGACGAGTGCATCCATCTACGGCATCGGCGGACAGGCAACGCGCTTCGGCGGACGTTTGTTCGGTGGCCTTGGAATTCCGATTCCCGCGCCGTTCCACACCGCGATTGTGCCGGCCGTCGGCTTCACGCAGGAACCGCCGCAAGTGACGAACCTGAGCGCGATTCTTTTTCCGCCCGGAACCGGCGCCCACATTCCCACCACGATGGACTATGCCGTGCGCATCACCCAGAAAGACAATCCACACTTTGCCTTTGACGCGGGTGTGGGGCACGTTGCTGGAACCATCGGGACCACGGCTGTGCCCACCGGCCTGCCGAATCCACCGTATGTGCTGGTGCCGGTTGATTTGAAGGCGAACAGCGTCTTTGGCATGGGATTGAGCTTTCGCTATTGAGCCGCCTGTGGAAACCTCCTCACCGTGACGTGATGGGGCAATCCCTTGCAATCGAAGCAGTTGCATCTTCAGAATCGATCGTATCCGAACCCAAAGTAATACTGATTTTCGGCAACTTCAGGTGGCAACCAGGGTTCGAACTGGAGTAGTCTGACCGCGCGACGCCGTGCACGTCGACTTACGAAAGCCTGTACGCGGCGCTGGAGTCGCAAACAAGGCAGGCAGAAAGCATTAGGAGGTTTTTCCATGCGACTTTTTCGTTCAGCGCGCTGGATTTTGATGACGTTCCTGCTCTCGCTCGTTCCTGCATCTTCGCATGCGGGTGTCTTTATCAGTGTTGGAATCGCGCCTCCGCCGCTGGTGGTCTATGACCAGCCTGCGTGCCCCGAGCCCGGGCTGATGTGGACGCCTGGCTACTGGGCTTACGGTCCGGATGGCTACTACTGGGTTCCCGGTGCGTGGGTGCCTGCTCCCTATGAAGGCGCTCTCTGGACGCCAGGCTACTGGGGTTGGGCGACAGGTCTCTACGTCTGGCATCCCGGCTACTGGGGCGAGCACGTGGGCTACTACGGTGGCGTGAACTACGGCTACGGTTACATGGGCGTCGGCTTTGCGGGCGGCCGCTGGCGCGGTCGTGATTTCGTCTATAACACTGCCGTGATGCACGTGAACAATGTCTACGTCCACAACACCTATATCGATCGAACCGTCGTCGAGCACAACACGATCGTGAATGACCGCCATGTCGCCTTTAGTGGCGGACCGGGTGGAATTCGCCACGATCCTGGCCGCGACGAACGCATTGCGATGAATGAACATCACCTTGCTCCGACGTCGTACCAGACCCAGCACATGAACGGCGCAATGTCTGACCACAATGCGTACTTCAAGAACAACGGTGGTCGTCCGCAGATGACGGCCAATCCGAGACCTTTGGCCGGTGAGAACCATCAGGCGCCTTCATTCAACAACAACCATCAAGCACCTGCGTTCAACAACAATCATGGTTCGCAGGAGCCCAATCGGGGCGGAGGCAGCAACTCCTATAACGGACAGCAGCATCCGGGGAATGACTTCCATCCTGGACAAGGGCAGCCGGGGCAGGTCCACAACAACACGACGCCGCAGAACACGTACCATCCGGCGCAGCAGAATCCGAACACGTATCACTCGGGTCCGCCGAGCCAGAACACCTACCACCCGGCTCAACCGAACCAGAACACGTATCATCCGGCGCCTCAGAATCAGAGCCAGCCGCAACACAACGCGCCGCATGGACAACCGCAACCGCAGTCGCGGCCTGAACATGAGAACCGCGATCACGATCACCAAAAGGGCAGGTAAGGCGGTTCAATCCTGCAGTGTGCACAAGGCCCGCGGTTCGCCGCGGGTCTTGTTGTTTCAGGTGGAGGCTGGCTCGATGCCGGCGATTTCGACTTCAATTCCGCCGAAGTCCGGATGACTGTTTTCGCGGATGCGGTAGGCCAGGTCGATCGGGCTGCCCTCCGTCAAGCCGAGTTCAGCAGCGCGGAATGCGAGATCCCAGCCTACGGCGCGCATGGTCCCCAGGTTTCCGGTGCGCGCTCCAACGCCGCTCGGCCCCTGCGTGAGTTGAAGCGCGATGTGCCGTTCTTTCATCACGCGCACGGGAGCCAGCAGCCGGGCGTTGCGGGCCACAAAAACAGGTTCAGGATTTGCGTGTCCCAGGGGCTCGAGTTTGCAGAGCCAGCCGGCAAGTACAGGCGTGATGCGGTCCAGCGGCAACTCGGCGTGAATCTCGAGCACGCGTTCTGGCTCGCGCGCGGCAAGCCTCTCGGCGGCGTAGATGCTGAGGCGCCTCTTGAGATCGGGGAGGCCGGCAGCGGGCAGTGCGAAACCGACTGCAAACGCGTGGCCGCCATAGCGGGTAAAGAGATCAGAACAGGATTCGATCGCATCGAGCAGCTGAAATCCGCGCACCGATCGGCCTGAACCGTGTGCAACGCCGTCTTCGATGCAAATCACGATGGCCGGTTTGGCGGTGCGTTCGACGACGCGCGAGGCGAGAATGCCAATCACGCCGCGGTGCCATCCATCACCATCAAGAACGAGAAGGCGCTCGGCGTCGAGTTCGACTTCTGTCGCGAGCCGCGCTTCGATCGTTTTGAGCACAATTGCCTCGGTCTCGCGGCGTTCGCGGTTCAGCCGCTCAAGCTTCGCGGCCAGCTCGGTGGCGCGCCCGAAATCGCGCGTTGTGAAGAGTTCGATGACCTCTGAAGCTATGTCCATGCGTCCCGCCGCGTTGATACGCGGCGCCAGCCGGAACGCAACATCAAAGCCGGTCAGCTGTTTTGAGGCTGGATCGAGCTCCGCAGCTGCGAAGAGCGCCCGCAAGCCGACGCCCATGGGACGTCGCAGCTCGCGCAAGCCAAGCGCAGCGATCGTGCGATTTTCTCCCTGCAAAGGCACAGCATCGGCGATGGTTGCGATGGCCGCCATCTTGAGAAAGCTGGGCAGGATCTTCTCGCGGGCGCGCACCGGATCTTTCCGTTCAAGCAACGCTTGTGCCAGCTTGAGAGCAATCGCGGCGCCGCACAGCGACTTCTCGGGATAGCCGCATCCCGGCTGATTGGGATTGAGGATGGCAAGCGCTTGCGGAACGTTTTCGTGGGCATCCAGCAGATGGTGGTCGGTGATGATCAGGTCGAGGCCGAGCCGCTGCGCAGTCTCCGCTTCGGCAAATGCGCGCATGCCCGTGTCGACCGTGATCACTAGTCGCACGCCGTCGGCATAGGCAGCCTCGAGCACGCTTGACTGCATGCCGTAGCCTTCGCGAATGCGGTGGGGCACGTGAAAACGCACGCTGCCGCCCAGCATTTCGATGGCGGTTTTCAGCAAAACGACAGCGGTGGTGCCGTCGACATCGTAGTCGCCGTAGAGCAGGATCGGCTCGCCCCGACCGATGGCTGCCTCGACGCGCTCCACGGCCGGGGCCATGCCCATCATCAACAACGGGTCGTGCAGATGAGAAGTGTCAGGGTTGAGAAACCTGAAGGCGTCGGCCGGCTGGGTGATGCCGCGCGCGATCAGCAGTTCGGCCAGCACCTGCGGAATGCGAGCTGCCTTGGCCAGAGATTCTGCTTCGTCAGGATGCAGGTCGGCGATGATCCAGCGTTGCTTCGGGCCACGACGCGTTGCGCTTGCCCCTGCGACGGTGGCGCTCACCCGCGCTACTCTTCCTCATCGTCGTGACCGTGGTCGTCAATCACGATGTCGTGGAAGTTCTCGATGTCTTCGAGCAGAGATTGAAAGCGCTCATACCACTCGGTGGTGGTCTCGTGCAGAAAAGCAACGCCCTGGTAGATGAACCCGAGCTGAATGTAGCCGACCATCCCTGAATACTTGCGCAGCCACTGCGCTTCAACCAGTTCGGTCGATTCTTCGTCGGGAAAGTTCATCTCTCCCGCTTCTTCAATCAACGATTCGAGCTCTTCGCGTTCCAAAGCCATCTCGCTGAAAGTGATGAAGGGCGCGCCTACGTGCTTGGCCATCTCGACAAAGTCTTTCCACGCGTCGGGATTGCCTTGGCTTTCCCATAGGACGGATGGAATGTCTTCGGTGACATAGCCGGGCAAGCGCCGCAAGCCATGGCCTTCGATGAAGGCCACCATATCGTCTTTGAGAGAAAGCAGATTATCCGTGCTCATAGTCAAGCAAACATTCTCTCAGATGCAGGCGGGCTTCCGCAGTGCATTGTGGAAACCCGTCTTCGCATGGCGCCGCGGCATGCGAACCGCTTACTCTTGAGACAGCCCATTTTGAGGAGGACTCAAGTTTGCCCGTATTCGAGCACCACGTCTTTGTCTGCCACAACACGCGCCCTGAAGGCGCACCGCGCCCTTCGTGCACCAGCGATGGCAAGAGCGAGTTGCATTCAAGGTTGCAGCAATTGTCCAAGGAGGCAGGCCTTGGTTCGACGGTGCGGATCAACAAGTCCGGTTGTCTGGATCAATGCGAGCATGGGCCGACCGTGGTGGTCTATCCCGAGGCTGTGTGGTACGGACAGGTGAAGCCGGAGGACGCGGAAGAGATTGTGCGGGAACACCTGGTGGGCGGGCGGCCTGTGGAGCGCCTGCGGATTGCCGATAGCTGCCTAAATGCGAAGGTCTGTCCTCATCGTGGCTGAGAGCGACTGACCCGTTTCGAGACAATTAGCCCGGTTCTGTCATCCTTCATCGCCTCTGCGCCGATAAGAAGGATGGAGAACCGCAATGGGGCGCCTGCAAAGATCGCTCGTGCTGGTGGCGGGGTTCTGGCTGGCGCAGAACGCGCTTGCAGAGCCCGACGCCAGGGGGGCCGTGTCCCTGGTCCAGTTTCAAATCGACTTCCAGTCCGTACTTCCTGCCGGCTCAGTCATCGTCTGCCGGGTGCGCATGGAAGCTGAGGGCAGGCCTGTGATGGAGGGCGACCAGGAAGCAACCAGCCTGGCGACTCTCCGTGGATCTTTCGGTGTCTGCGCGATTGGATTGCCTCTCCGCTTTCATGGCGGGGCTCCGTCGAAGGCTCTGATGGTGCGCTATGAGATTGACGCGGCCAGCCAGCAGGGGCTTCGGCCCAAGGCTCTGAGCCGGGGCGTGCTGCTGGCGATTCCCAGTCCCTTAGCGGGCACGGCAGGCGTTGTCCACCTGGCGCTTGGCGCCCTGCCCTAGGCCGAGCCTGAGCATCCGCTCTGGAACGGACCCGCGAGGTCCGATTTGCCTGATGGTCAATCGAATCCGCGAGTGTACACCCAGCGGTCCCATGCGCTATCCTCTTCATTCAGCCGATGATTTTCTCCCGCGACTATATTGGGTACCTGGGCCGCCGTACGGTCAAGCACCTTATCGATGCCAAACTGATCACCACCGCCGATGCGAAGCGCACCGAGGCGCGGGTCACGGAAGGTCTGATCGATGAGCTCTCGCTTGAGGACCGCATCAACGACGAGGTGCGCGTCATTCTTGAGGCCTACTCTGACGAGATGCGCAAGAGCGGTGCGCAGTACGCAGAGATGTTCAAGAAAGTGAAGACCGAATTGGCCCGCAAATACAAGGCGGTGCTATGAGGATCAGCCGCGACAAGCTGAACAAGCTGGCCCATACCGTTGCCGATACGCTGGCGGAGATCGATGAAGTCGGCTTTATGGAAGACCGCAATACGATTCGCCAGGAAGCGCGCAAAGCGCTGGAGATTCTGCTGACCCAGGAAGCAGCCATCGACGCGGCAGCGCGAGCGAAGATTGCCTCGCAGCGCAAGATCATCCTCGAAGGCTCCCAGGAGTGGGAGATTCTCTACCGCAAGTACTACAACGACGAAGTACGCAAGCTGGGCATCTAGCTCCCGGCTTCCATTCCCTCGCGATCGCCTTCTTCTCATCCAATCTCTGCAGCGACAAAGTCAGCCCGTTCCGCCACTGAAGCCAGGGGCAGCTGGATGAGTTGATAGCCGAGAGCTTCATACACTCCAGACACCGCCGCACAGGTCGCTTCTGCTTCTGCGAAGGTCTGTTTCCGCTCCTGATCCTGCGTGAAGATCTCTTTCCACGGCGGCGCGACAAAGATGCGACGGTGGTATCGATGGATTTCTGCTGCCTTGGTCACGTGGGGTGGAAGGTCGAGCCCGCAGAGGCGCAGGTAGCCGGCCACGTCGGGAATGCCGCGGTCAAAGAGAACGGGTACACATCGTTGAAGGGCTTCGCGGTACGAACGCAATTCCCAACTCAACATCAGCTCCGCAAGCGCGCTTCGATCCGCCCAGGGCAGTGCCGACCCTCCGATCGAGACTTGATCCTGAATGATGGCACGGCCCGCTTCCGGCATCGTCGTCATGCCACGACGTGCCATTTCGGCGAGGAGTGTGCTTTTTCCGGAGCCGGGGCCGCCAGTGAGGACAAACAGGCGATCCATGGGGTTCGCAACGTTGTGCATCGATTCTTTCTCCGGGAAATGGGCGATCTCAGCGAGAACGAAACTCGATCAACTTCATAAGTTGATGCGGCAGAGCACCACACTCATCGAGATGAGATTGTGACACGGACATCCATGCGTTCTTGCTGCCAAGAAGGGATGCTTGAGAGTTTGACCGGCTCAGTGAGTCGGGGCCGGTCTCCCATCCAGAAAGCGCCATGAAGCCTTGTAATCCGGCGTCAGCGATTGATGGGTGAGCAGCGCGCGCAACAGCTCGACGGGCATCATGTTTTCGTGCAGAACATCGTCGTTGAATTGCCGATCCGTCCGCTTGCCTGCATCCACAAGCTCGTGGCGCAGAGCGCGGAACTGCATGCCGCCCACCAGATATGCGCACTGGTACAGCGGATCGTAACTGCCGTTGAACGAGCGCCGCACTTCTGCGATCGCGTTGTCGCGTTCATGGCCTACGTCGTTCACCAGAAAATCGACGGCCTGATCGGGAGTCATTTGGCCGAGATGGAAACCGAGCGAGAAGATAATGCGCGCGCAGCGGTGCATACGCCAAAAAAGCGCGCCCATGCGCTCCTCCGGCGTCGTGTTGAATCCGTGATCCCAAAACACCATCTCCCAGTAGAGCGCGTTGCCTTCGATCCAAAAGCCGGTGGAGAAGAGGCGGCGATAGGGACGATAGCGGGCCGCCGCATACTCCTGCAGCCAATGCCCGGGGATCAGTTCGTGAAAGACCGTGGCATGGGAGAAGGCGATATTGTTTCCGCGCATGCTCATGAGCCGCTGATCGAACGTCATGGTGTCGGTGGGGAAGCTGACGCTGATTGACTCGCCGCCGGTGAAGAACGGATTCACGAGCTGGCGTTCTGGCGACATCATCTCCATCGTCCAGCCTTCGCGGGCCATGTCGGGCACCGTGACGAGCTGATTCTTTTCAGCAAACTGCTCGCCTTCAAGCGCGAGTGTGTGGATCAGCTCAGGCTGCTTGCCGGGCTCGACATAGTGGCTCTTCACAACCTCCAGGGCCTTGTGCCAATCGTCGCCGTAACCCATGTCGCGGCTGGCCTGCAGCATCTGCTGCTTGCACCAATCCATCTCCTGGTGCGCCATTGCAATCAACTCTTCGGGCGAGTAGGGAATCATCTCATCGGATAACTGATCCAGCAGTGCCTGCCGGCCGACAGGCACGCCAATCACGGTAGCTTTATCGTCTTTGGCGACACCGGCAATCTTTTCGCGGAGAAATTCCGCGTAGTCTTTCATCGCGCCGTCGAGTTGCTTGTACGGCATTTGTACCCACCACGTGAACGACGGATCGTACCCGTTGTAAAAGTCGAACCAGTGATGCAGCTGATCGCGGAGTTGATCCATATCGTCCGCGGCGCGCCACGCATCGATGCGGCTGGTGCGGGAATCGGTCGCCCCCTGCCTGGTCTCAAGTTCCTTACGCCGGGCTGCGAGTTCCGTTGAAAGCCTGGTCAGAAGCGCAGCTGTCTTTTCCGGATCAGGATGTTCGATGGCGCGGCGGGAAACTTCGAGCGCAAAGATTGCACGCGCCACTGGCAGCAGCGGCTCCGCCTGTTTCCATTGCTCCGCAGCCAGGGTCTGGCCATGCTCTTCGCGTATCAGATGATTCTTGAGCAGCAGGTAATCCACCTTGCCTTCCTGATCGAGCGAAGCAAAATTGACGGCCTCCAGCTTGCGCGTCCATTCGGCGTTGAAGTGCACGAATCGATCGCGCGTGGTGGGAGACAAGCTATCGCCATAGACGGTGGAAAGCAGATCATGATCGGCGGTGTAGGTTTCAATCAGCGTCTGCACCGGGTGCATATCTTGCGACACCGGCGGTTGCGCCGACCCCAGCAGCGGCAAAAGAAAAAAAGCGCCCAAGGCTTGAAATCGAAGCAACGCCAACACGATTCTCCTTCAGGGTCATTGTGCCAGATAGATGGACATTGCAAAGCGTATGATATACAAAAATGAATTCATTGGTGAACTCGATGGAGAGTAATTGCCCGCGATCGGATCGCTCTCAACGATGAAGAGTGAATCGGAAACCCTGAGTCAGGGTAAGTAATCCGGGATGGAGATGGATCGGATGGCGGAGCAGATCAGTTTGACGGTGAATGGACAATTGATCCGTGTCCGCTCCGGGACCACGGTGGGCGCAGCCGTTCTAAACGCGGGCGAGCACTCCCGTAGGTCGGTGCGCGGCGAACCGCGCAGCCCTCTTTGCGGCATGGGAATTTGCATGGAGTGTCGAGTCACCATCGATGGGATCGCGCAGCAAATCGCCTGCCAGCGCCTTTGCGAGCCGGGCATGGTGGTCGTCACTGAATGATTTCCCACTTCGATGTCGTGGTTGCTGGCGCCGGCCCGGGAGGAATCGCGGCCGCGACAATCGCTTCGGAGGTGGGCCTCCGCGTCTGCCTGGTGGACGACAATCCAGCGCTGGGCGGACAAATTTGGCGCGGTCACGATCCTGATGCGGATGGGGCGAAAATCCGAAATCGCGCGGCGCAGAACTGGATGCAGCGCCTGCGTGCCTCGGGATGTTCAATTTGGCCCGGCATGCGGATTGTGTGCGAACCGCGCAAGAACATTCTTCGGCTCGAAGGGCAGAGTGCAGTCCGCGACGTAGCTTTCGGTCGGTTGATTGTTGCCACGGGGGCGCGCGAGCGTTTTCTTCCTTTTCCCGGTTGGACGCTGCCCGGCGTGGTGGGCGCGGGCGCGGCGCAAGCGTTGCTCAAGTCAGGATTCGAAGTGAGCGGCAGGCGTGCCGTCGTGTCGGGAAGCGGCCCCTTGCTCCTGGCCGTGGGGGCAGGGCTCCGAAGCAAAGGCGCCCAGGTGCTCGGAATCTACGAGCAGGCAACGAGTGCGCAGTTGGCACGATTTGCGCCCACCCTGTTCCGTCATCCTCGAAAGCTTCTCGAGGGAGCGCAGTATCGAATGCAGTTAGGCTTTGCGCCATATCGCACCGGCTGCTGGGTGCTCAAGGCCGAGGGCGGCGACAATCTCCAACGCGTGACGATCACGAATGGCCGCAAACAGTGGACGATCAAGTGCGACCTGCTGGCATGCGGTTTTCATCTTGTCCCAAATCTCGAATTGCCTGTTCTGCTGGGTTGTCGCGTGGTCGACGGCTATGTTTCTGTGGATGACTTGCAACAAAGCTCGCGCGCCGAGGTGTCGTGCATCGGCGAACTGACCGGTGTGGGCGGTGTAGAGAAGGCGCTGCTCGAAGGCGAAATCGCCGGTCTGCATGCGGCGGGAGCGAAGGCGAAGACTGCGCCTCTGCAAAGAAGGTTGCGCAAGCAGCTACAGTTCACGCGCGGGCTTGATCGGGCCTTTCAGCTTCGGACCGAATTGCGCTCGTTGCCAACAGCGGACACGTTGGTCTGCCGCTGTGAGGATGTGTCATACCAAGCGCTCTGCCGGCAGGATGCGTGGAAAGCCGCCAAGCTGCAAACCCGCGCAGGCATGGGCGCCTGCCAGGGGCGCGTGTGCGGTTCCGCGGCGGAGTTCCTGTTCGGCTGGCAAAAACAGGACATGCGTCCCCCGGTATTTCCTGCGACCGTTTCGACCATGGCGGCGGACCTAAGGGAAGTCGACGTCTGACCTCCGCGCCGCAAGCGCCGCTTCCACAGCAATAATTTGAAGAAGGAGTACGTCCACACAGCGCCGGAAGGGGCCGTGACTTGTGTTCTGGCTATGTTGGTTTTTGTCGTCCTGCCGCAGACGGGAGTCACCGACGGTATCACCAACGATGCGTGCGATTGAATTTCGCGCGCATATCGATTGCTAAAGAACGCGTATCGATCGAGCTCTGCTGCCGCGTTCAAGAGTGAAGTCTTTGGGCGCCGCCTTTTTCTCGGCTCAGAGCCTCGGTGCATGCAACGCGGGATACAATGACGATAGAAACGTTGACTCGATTGTGGGAACAGACATCCTGACTCCAAGATCAATGAGATTTGGCTGGCAGCCGAGAGCGAAAGCGAATGGCAACTTTGGCAACGAAAGAAGCGAAGAGCGCAAAAAAACGCCCCGCCAAGGCTGAGCATGGCACCAGCGTCGATACAGCGTTTCAGCGCATCCGCGAGTTGATTGTGCGCGGCCAGTTGGCGCCGGGAACGTGGATCGTTGAAGGCGATCTTTGCGAGCACTTGAACATGAGCCGCACACCGGTGCGCGGTGCTCTCTACCTTCTGCAACGCGAAGGGTATGTCCTCGAGCTGCGCAACTCCAGCAAGTCGCGCATGATTGTTGCGCCTCTGACAAAAGAGGATGCAAACGAGCTGTATCCGATTATTGGCCGCATCGAGGGCCTGGCGGGAAGACGTGCCGCGACTCTGCCCAAGGGTGAGCGCGACGGACTGGCCGCCAAGCTGAAGTCGGTGAACGCCAAGCTGGACCGCATCGCGCGGGAGCGCACATACAACGGCCCAGGGATCTTCGATCTCGATCACGAATTCCATCGCCTCGTGGTCGAAGCGGGCGCCGGCCCTCGGTTACGCATTCTGCATCGCGCGATTGAACCGCAGACCGAACGCTACTGGCGCCTCTATGCCAGCTCAATCATTCATGAACTGCACGTCTCCGTGCAGGAGCACGAAGAGATCATTGCTGCATTCGTCTCTGGCGATCCCGACCGCCTGGACCATGCAATCGTCACCAACTGGGCAAACGGATGCAAGCGCCTGGCAAAGGTGATCGAGATCTTTGGTGAGCGCGGCAGCTGGTAAGCCGCCGTCCGTGTTCCAAAAAAACGCTCCATCAATCGAGAGCAGTGAAGAGTCGGCTCGCCTGCAACGCCGCAATCGAAATTTTCAAATCAGTTTCAAAACAAAGGCCCAGTCGGCCGCGTCCTGTGCCTGCCGACGAGGAATCGCCCGGTAAAGCCCACCGGCGACTGCTGCATATGTTCTCAAAACGCGGAGCTGCGAACGGCGACCGAGGGGCGCGTAGCGAGCGCATGCTGATACGTTGCACGCGTCTGCTTCAGTTCGTCGCCCATTACCTCAAGCCGCGGAGCGCGTACTTTCGCACTGCCCACGCCGGCCTCCTGCTGCACCTGCTTGATCAGCTGCACGAACTTCGGCACCGTGTCCATGCGCAGCAAGGGCAAGAACCAACGATAGAGCTCGAAGGCTTCTGCGCTCTTGCCGGCCCGTGCCAGCTTGAAGAGGTCGACCGATTCACGCGGCATGGCATTCACAAGGCCTGCCACCCATCCCACCGCCCCAGCGTTGATTCCTTCGACAATCGCGTCATCGACGCCCACCAGCACCGCGATGCGCTCGCCCAGCAGTGCACGAATCGCCGACACGCGACGAACGTCCGCGGAGGATTCCTTCACTGCAGCAAGATGCGCGTGAGTCTGCGCCAGCTCCGCAATCTGTTCGGGCAAAAAGTCAGTGCCATAGGCGATCGGGTTGTTGTAGAGAATCCCTTCCAGCGGTGTTGCTTCAAGAACCGCAGCCACATGCGCGCGCATCTCGCGCCAATCGCCCTTGTAGACATAAGGCGGCAGGATCATCAATCCGCTGCAGCCGGACGCATGCGCGGCTTTCGCCAGTTCCACCGCTTCTGCAGTCGATAACCCTGAAACAGTTGCCACCGTGGGCGCTTTGCCGTCGAGAGCCGTCACCACCGTTTTGAGCAGCGCAAGTTTCTCGTCGAAGCTCAGAGTTGCGGCCTCGGCCAGCGAGCCTAGACAAATGATGCCGCTGCAGCCGTTCTTCACCAGCCACTGCGCGTGGCGTGCAACAAAAGCGTGATCGACGTTGCCGTTGCTGTCGAAAGCGGTGGTCATCGCGGGCAATACCCCGGTCCAGTTCATAATGGCTCCTCAGAGTTGGGCCTCGCCCCGGGAACGGCGAAGGCGTCGGAAGGTTGCGCGGCCAGAAGGCGCGCGGGTAGATACGGCTCAGCCGGAATCATTGGCTTGGTGCCGGAGAAGGCTGCGGCGAGCAACTCGGCCGTACCCAAAGAGGTTGTAATGCCCAGGCCCTCGTGGCCCGTGGCGAGCCACAGAGTTGCATCGTGCGGCACGGGCCCGATCAACGGCAGCTTGTCAGGTGTCGCGGCGCGAAACCCGGTCCATGTGCGGACGATGTTGCACTGCGCCAGCGCAGGCATGAACTCCAGAGCGCGACGCAACATGCGGCCCAGCATGGCTTGCTCCACTGCGGGGTCCGTCACGTCGAATTGCCGCGACGATCCAATCAATATCTGCCCGGTGATCCGCGGCTGCAGGTTGCAAGCTACCGACTCGGACGTGATGGAGTGCGCGCTTTTCATATATCCCAACTCCACCACCTGATGGCGCAGCATGCCCGGATAACGATCCGTAATCGCCAGGTGTCCTTTGCGTTTGCGAATTGGCAGACCCGGCGTGCAGAACGGTGCGTCCGCTCCGGTCGCATTCACCAGCCGCGGTGCGCAGAGCCGCGTGCCGTCTGCCAGGCGTGCCTCGCCCTCTGCCAGTCGTGTAATCGTTGCGCCTGTGTAGATGGTTGCGCCCAAGCTCTGCGCTTTGTCGATCAGGTAAGCCGCCACCACCGGCGGATAGATAGTCGCGTCGCGCGGAACGAGCAACCCACCGGCCAGATTCGTGCGCAGTTGCGGTTCAGCTTGGACCACGCCGCGCGCATCGAGCAGATCGGCCGGCAGTCCGCGTTCTACCAGGTAGCGATGCTTGCGTTCCGCTTCGCCCATCTCATCGGCATCTTCGGCAACCCACAACGTGCCCGCCGCACTGTATTCAGCCGATTGCGGCAGCTCCGTCTGCAGTTGGCGCCACAACTCCTGCGACCGGCGGCACAGCGCGAATTCCGCCTCACTGCCGTCCAGCACCACGAGATGTCCCATGCCGGCAGCCGAAGCGCCGCCGCCGATGGCTCCGCGCTCGACCACCGCAATGTTCAAGCCACTCTGTGCACATGCCAACGCGCACGCTGCGCCCACAATACCGCCGCCTGCGATCACCACGTCGTACGCTGTCGTGGCGGCCAAACTCATGCCGGCACTCCCATTCGAAAAGGATCCTCGGGAGTAAAGATCAGCGTGCTCTCTGCGGTAATCGACGCCGACCCGCTGATGGTCGGCAGGATCCGCTCGCGCGTCGTTGCCCCACCGTCCAGCTCAAATGAGCCGGTAAAGACCGTGCCAAGGATTCCTTCCTGCCGCCAAATCTCTCCCGCTTTCAGCTTGCCGTCCGCAGCCAGGCAAGCCATCTTTGCGCTCGTACCGGTGCCGCACGGCGAACGGTCGTAAGCTTTGCCCGGACACAAGACAAAGTTGCGGCTTTGGTTGGCCTGGTCATGCGGCTCGCCGAACAGTTCCACATGATCGATCTCTGCCCCATCGGCCCCGGTGATCCCTTGATCGACAAGTGCAAGACGAATTGCCCAGGTGAAATCGGTCAGCGTGTGCACGCTTTCGATCGTCAGCGCCGAGGTGTGTTCCACCAGGAAGAACCAGTTGCCGCCCCATGCGATATCGCCGCGTACCGCGCCGTACCCAGGCACCGTCACTTCCACCTGTGTGCGCAAACGGTAGGCAGGCACATTGTGGCACGCAATCACGCCGTCCGCACGCAACTCGGCTTCGACGATTCCCACGGGAGTCTCGATACGGTGGATGCCGGACTGGATGCGTCCCATGTGGGCCAACGTGGCCACCACGCCGATGGCGCCATGACCGCACATGCCAAGATACCCGGCATTGTTGAAGAAGATCACGCCGGTCACGCACGATGGGTCGCTGGGCTCGAGCAGGTAGGCACCCACCAGCACATCGGAGCCGCGCGGCTCGCACAGGATGGCGCGCCGATAGCCATCGTAACGTTGGCGAAGAACTTCCATCCGCTCCCTCAACGTTTCATGACCGAGGTCTACCCCGAGAGCCAGGACACAGCGGGTAGGTTCTCCGCCAGTGTGCGAATCGATGACAGAAATGCGGAGCGGCAGCAATGGATTCAATTCAACCTTCAGAGAAGCGTTCACTTGCTCGGGGTCAATTTTCTATCGATTGATGGTCAGTCGCCTACAATCATCGACATTTTGCGGCCATGCCGATCTCCTCGGCCGGAGCAAACTTGCACTTGCAAAGTATACGAGTTTGGATACAATCATGCTACTCAAAAGGGACGCAAGCCAGCCTGGTCCCGCGGTGCTTCCTTTGGAGTGCACACACGCAGCCAAAACAATTAAGGTTGCCGCATCCTGGCTTCTGGACCGGCTACCCAGCAGAATCTCACTCGGATTGAACCGACATCACAAGGAGACCGTCCCCTTCGATGGCATTCCCGCTGCAATCCGCCGCAATCCCTCCGCGGAGAGCTGATTCTTCCGCGGAGTTTTCAGGGAAGGTGGGCTTGTTCAGCGCCACGGCCTTGGTCGTCGGTTCCATGATCGGCAGCGGCATCTATATCGTCGACAGCGATATTGCCCGCACCACCGACTCGCCCGCGCTGTACCTCGCGGCGTGGGTCATCACCGCGATTCTCACCCTGATCGGCGCCCTCAGCTACGGTGAACTGGCTGCCATGATGCCGAAAGCCGGCGGGCAGTATGTGTATCTACGCGAATCGCTCGGCCCTCTCTGGGGTTTTCTCTATGGCTGGACCTTCTTTCTTGTCATCCAGACGGGCTCCATCGCGGCGGTGTGTGTCGCTTTCGGAAAGTTCAGCGGCGTTTTCTTTCCTTCCATCTCCAGTTCCCATTGGCTATGGCACATCGCGCACATTCCTACCATCACCATTGGCCCAGTCGCCGTGGGCAATGCTGAAATTGGATTGAACTCCGCGAATCTCGTCGGCATTTGCGTCGTCGTCGTTTTGGCGACGCTCAATATCTTCGGACTGCGCCTCGGCGCGCTGGTGCAGAACATTTTCACCACCGCCAAGGCCCTCTCTCTCGCGGGGCTGATCCTTCTCGGTTTCACCGTGGGACTCAACACGACCGCCGTGGGCGCAAACTTCGGCAGTCACTGGTCAGCCTTTTGGCACAACGCAGGCTGGTCCACGCTTCATCGCGTGCAGGTTGGCGCAGGCGGGCCCAGCGTAATGGTCAACCTGCTCGTGGTCCTGGCCGTCGTCCAGGTCGGGTCTCTCTTCTCTTCCGATTCGTGGAACAACGTTACATTCACTGCCGGCGAGGTAAAGCATCCACAGCGCACCGTTCCTCTGTCGCTGGCGATGGGCACCGGTTTTGTTTTGATCGCTTATTTTCTGGCCAGCGCAGCCTACTTGATGATTCTTCCGCTGCACGGAGATCCGCACGGCACTACAACGCTGGCGCGGGGAATTCAATACGCAACTGAAGATCGCATCGGAACCGCGGCCTTGACGCAGATCTTTCCGCAGGTTGGCGGATACCTCATGGCCGCCGCGATCCTCGTCTCTACCTTTGGCTGTGCCAATGGGCTGAGCCTGGCAGGCGCACGCGTCTACTACGCGATGAGCCGCGATGGCCTCTTCTTTCGCGCCGTCGGAAAGCTTCACCCGCATTACAAGACGCCAGCTGCCGGCCTTGCCGTCCAGGCGCTGTGGACCATCCTTCTGTGCCTCTCCGGTTCGTATGCGCAACTGCTCGACTACATCATCTTTGCGGTGCTGCTCTTCTATATCCTCACCATCACGGGGCTGTTTGTTCTGCGCCGCAAACGCCCCGACGCGCCACGTCCCTACAAAGCAATCGGCTACCCGTACCTGCCCGCGCTCTACATCGTGATGGCCAGTGGCGTCGCCTTCATTCTCTTGATCTACAAGCCCCAGTACACGTTCCCGGGGCTGGCTCTGGTTCTGCTGGGTATTCCGGTCTATCTGGTCTGGAGAAGAAGAACCGCACCAGAAGCGCATGACCGACCGTAGATTGGGACTCGTGCATCGGCGGGTAAAATTTTCTGGCCCGCGAGGGTGAAGCAAAGATATTTAGGGCTCTGCTCTACTCGAGAGATTTGTTCGAGTGCTGTTCGCTACCCCTTTGATTCCCTTATTTCCAGCCGTCTGCAATCGAATGTACCGGCAAATAAATGAGAAATGCGTTTCTGTTGCGAAGCGCGAGGGCACCCTCAGGCATCTGAGAAAGAGAAAGAGGGAGTCCTCGTTGCTTTGGGACTCTTCTCGGTACAGACTAGAGAGGAATGGAGAGTGCGACATGGCGATCTCCCCTTCCAGCCAGTTCGTCCCAGTCATCCAGCCTCGCGGCATCGTTGCGGGTCGTGCCTCGCGCAAAAAGCGGATCGACAATACGTTTCTGATCGGCTTTCCGCTCGCCGGTTCCGTGGCCAGCATTTTCTGGTTTCGTTCGCACCCCGTCCACGTCGTGGAAATAGTGACTTTCATCCTGGGTTATTTCGTCGTCGGGATGGGGACCGGGGTCGGCTTTCACCGCTATTTCTCGCACAAAAGCTTTGAGACCAAGCCCTGGGTCGCGTATCTGCTGGGCGCAGCCGGCTCCATGTCGTTTCAGAGCTCTCTGCTCACCTGGGTGACCGACCACCGGCGTCATCACGCCCACACTGACAACTGCGGCGACAATCACAGCCCGGTCGTCGACGGCCACTGCGACCATGAGTCCTCGCTCAAGGGCCTCTTCCATGCCCACATCGGTTGGATGTTCGACGACACCACTACCGATCTCAAGATCTACGGCCGCGACCTCGCCCGCGATCCCGTCATCAAGTTCTATGCCCGCACGCACTACATCTGGCCGGTGATCTCGCTCGCTGTACCCTCGCTCATCGGCTATGCCGTCGGCGGACCAGTCGATGCGTGGGGCTGCTTCTTCGCAGGCTGCCTGCGCACCGTTCTTTTCCAGCACTCCGTTTGGGCGGTTAATTCTCTCGGCCACACCTTCGGCTATGAGAACTACAACATGAGGAACAACAGCAAGAACAACCGCATTCTCGCGGCTCTCACCTTTGGCGACGGCTACCACAACAATCATCATCGCTTTCCCCGCTCGGCGTTCCACGGAATGTTCAAGTACGAGGTGGACCTGAACGGCATCATCATCCTGTGCCTCGCGAAAGTCGGCCTCGCCCGCAACATTATCTTTGCCGACGGCTACCTGGGCGACAAGCGTCCCGTTCTTTCAGACGACGCACTCACCGAATAAGAGTGCTTCGTCAACACGTGTGCTCGAGAAGATCATTCCTCGCCCGGCAGGACGACGCTGTCCAATTTGTTGTGGGTAGATGTCTCAGATCAACGATTCGCGGCGGAGTGAGAAGGCCGGCACGCTCATCCTGCGATGACTACGCGCTCCATCGTTCATCCTTTGCGGAATCGACGCCCGAGACGATGTGGGGTCTGCCCGGCTCTCGCCTCTTCTCGCCCTTCGCTTTGTACATCCTGAGATCGGCGCATTCAAGCAACGAAGATGCCGTGGTTGCGTCGTCTGGACAGACGGCACAGCCAATACTCGCGGATGCGGGAATCACGGCCTTGCCAATGCGAAATGGCGTATCGAAGCAAGTCTGAAGCCGTTGAGCGATCTCATCGACCTCGGCGCTGCTGCTGAGATTGGTGGCGAGAATCGCAAATTCGTCTCCGCCCAGGCGGGCAAGCAGATCACTCGAACGAAGGTGAGCTCCCAGGCGGGCCACGGTCTCTTGCAAATAGCGGTCCCCTACTTGATGGCCGAATTGATCGTTGACCTGCTTGAATCGGTCAAGGTCAAGATAGATCAGCCCAAACACGCCGCCTGATTCCTTGTCTCTTTCAATCGCGAGATCAAGCGCGCGATCAAAGACAAATCGATTCTTCGCATTCGTGAGCGGATCAAGTTCCGATCGGCGGAGAAGGTCAGAATACTTTCCGCCCGTTTCAATGGCCAATGCCGCCAGTCGAATTGCATTCTCGACCGCCTCTGGCTCGATTGCGCGCTTTGCCCTGCTCGAAGCCAACCCGATGCAGATCTTGCCCAGGTCAGCGCCGGAGTGGGCGGGAATTCCGTGCTCGATCACGTCGATCTTCGATCGTTCCGCATCGTCGGGACAATTGCCGATCGTTCCCTCAACGTCAATCTCTGCCCAGCAGAACTCGGCCTGCAACTGGAACACAAGCATCTCGGTGATCTGCAAAAGAGTTTCGCGTAACGGGACAGCGCGGTTGATTCCATCAATCACGCGCGTACGCCACCTCTCGACCGTGGCGGCCGACGTGGCGCCTTGGCGGCGCAGCTTGCGCTCAAGCAGAAGCGCCTTGCCAATAACCGCGAAAACAATGACCAACAGAAATCCCAGCACGATCATCAGATTGCGAACCGAGATCGGAGAGGGTCCACCCAACAAAGCGAGATCTTGCGGAGAACGCAGCAACACGTGAAACGCTACGGGACCACGGAATTGGTCGCCTCGATCGAGGACACATATGCCTTCAATACGAACCCGTGAGCCCACGCGGATGTCGCGCATCGGCTGAACAGGGAGATTCAAGCCCCGTTCAGGGTGCCGATAGATGGCGGAGAACACGTGCCCCCCTGAGGTGATCACGTATTGATCCTGGGCCGCCTCGCGCACGCTCATGATCAATTGCCCTTCTACCGATACGAACTCGAACGCGTGGACGCCCGATGCCAACTCGAGAGGGTCGACATGCGCCACGTTCAGCGAGATGTTTGATTTGGTACTTTCGACCTCCGCCCGCGTGAGCACCACCGAGCCGTTGCGCACATCGGGAAATCCGGATACGAAGACGTGGTCTCCCACACGGTGCGGCTCTTCGCTGAGCGTGTCAACCCAAAGAGTGTGGGGGCCGTCTTGCAGAACCATCGCAGCGCCGGGCTGATAGTAGGTAATATCGCCTTCTACCCGGACTCGTTCTGTCTGATCCTGAATCTGAGAATTTTGAAGGATCTCGTCGAACCTTCGTGGAGCAATCTGATCCGGGTGCAGTTCCGCAGCCTTCGCAATATGCAGATCTGAGAAGGAGGCGACCTCGAGCAGGATGCCGGTCATCTGCATTTTGCTGTCGAATTTTCCGGCGACCGCGCCCGTGATTTCAACCGTGCTGTCGAGCAGGGAATGAAGATCAGAGTCCGCCCCGCCGCTGGCGATTTGCGCCTGCAGAGGACCGCCCGGCATCAGCAAATCGAGCAGCACGCTCTTGCGCGGCCCGTCGGTAAACACGTTCGCGGCGCGCACCACAGCCCGCATCGTGGCTCGCCGGCAATCCATCTCCCCGTGAATCAGTTGAGAGAAGTTCGCCTTCACCGGGGCGGGCGGCATGGCATGCCGCACAAAGCTTACCCGTGTCGCCAGGATCTCAGGCCGAAAGCTTGCGCGCGTGATGCCTTCAACCCGAACGATGTCTCCCGCGGCGAGTTGCAGATCCGCAGTTGTCTCGACGTAGATAGCTGTTTTTCGATCCTGTACGAAAAGATCGACATTTCCTTTTTCGTAGTACGTGACCGACGCTTCAAATGACACCGGAAGGGATTGCGCGGCGGTCTCATTCGAGATCGAGTGCACGGCTGCGAGAGAAGACAGCGGCTTTGGTTTCTGCGCGAAAAGAGACGAAGTCTCCAGCAGGCAAAAACTGCAGAGCAAAGCGGCGAGACTGGACTTTTGATTGAACATTCCCGGGTGCACACGGCGGCCATTCGAGCAGCCACTCTTTACTATCGGCTTTTGCCGGCCAAAATCCCATACCGCGAAGAGGGATCGGTGTGACTAACAAGGCGGAAGTCTCCCCAGGAAGTTGTATCGATTTAGGTCGGCGACTGTGCTCGCGATGGGCAAAATGCAATCGATTTGCGAGCGGATTCCGTCCTTTTCGGCGGTCCGGGCCAAATTGCCACGCGTCGCCGACTTTTCTATACTGGTTGAGGCGACGCCCTGCTTCTTTTCCTGTTTTTCATAACCCGGGAGAGCTTCGTCGCGCGGCCCCGGCAATTCCGCCATCTTGAGACAGTAAAATGGACGGTAAGGTGGTCAGTTGTTGTAAGTTGCACCAAGAGAGTGGCGCTATCGTCTAGGGGTTAGGACGTGAGATTCTCAATCTTAAAACACGGGTTCGATTCCCGTTAGCGCTACCAAAGCTACTCCCAGACTGCTCCCTCCCAAGTCCCAACAGGTCGCCATTCCGATCGTCCCCTACGCGTTCGCAACCCAAACGCGCGTCGGCAGGCTGGCGCTGCCACGCTTTTGAAGGCTGTTA
>DATAVC010000015.1:0-8409 GCA_036267935.1 Occallatibacter sp.
TGGCGCTGGCGTTTACGATGACGGGCGCAGCGTTGACCATGGCACAACAAGCGACGCATCCCCAGGGTGCTCCGCCCAGGTCGCAAGGCCCCTGCGATATCTACGCCGCCGCAGGTGACCCGTGTGTAGCCGCTCACAGCACCACGCGCGCTCTGTACGCCTCCTACAATGGCCCCCTCTATCAAGTCCTGCGCCAGTCCGACGGCAAAACGTTGGATATAGGCGTTGTTCAGCCCGTCGCTTCGTCCGTTTCGGATGCGGGCGGATACGCCGACGCGGCCGCCCAGGACGCATTCTGCGCGCATACCTACTGCTGGATCGACGTCGTCTACGATCAATCGGCCAAGCACAACGACCTCACCCAAGCGCCGCGAGGCGGATTCAGCGGTCCGGCGATGGGCGGATTGAACAATCTCCCGATCGCCGACATGGCGCCGATTACGATTATGGGCCATAAGGCCTACGGGGTTTTCATCGAGCCAGGCATGGGCCTCCGCGTCGACGACGTGAAGGGCACGGCAGTCGACGACCAGGCGGAGGGACAGTATTGGGTGATCAACGGCCTGCACTTCAACTCAGGCTGCTGCTTTGACTACGGCAACGCCGAGATCGACAGTCGTGACGACGATAACGGCACCATGGAAACCGCCTACTTCGGCAACGCCACGCCATGGTTTCACGGGAGTTCAGCAGGTCCGTGGATCATGACGGACCAGGAAAACAACCTCGTCGGGTGCGTGAATCTGGATGGAGCGAAGGGCTGCCCCAACCTGCCTGCGATCACCTGGCGATTTGTGACCGCGATGGCCAAGGGCGAACCGCATCACTGGACATCGATGGGAGGCAACGCGCAGCAGGGCGCCCTGTCGGTCATGTTCGACGGACCTCGCGTCAATTCCACCTATGATCCGATGCGCAAGCAGGGAGCGATTCTTCTGGGCAACGGCGGCGACAACAGCAATAGCTCGCAAGGCACCTTCTATGAAGGGGCAATGACGGCCGCCGGCACATTCCCGACAGACGCTACAGACCAGCTCGTGCAAGCCAACATTGTCGCCGCCCAATACGACGTGTCCTCTCTGCGACTCACACCAGCGACATCGACCGCCACTCCGCCCGGGCTGCAGACATTCGCGCCGCTCTCATCACACGACACGACGTTGACATTCACAAATACCACGGGACTTCCGGTCGCGAACGTCAAGCTGGGCATCTCCGTGCCGGACAAACAATGGACCTCGTTCGTTCAGGGAACCTCTGAGTCATCAAAGACCTTCACTGACCCGGTCGCACCGGGCGCGCCTGTGAGCGCAACGTTCAAGGTCACCTCAGGGTCAGCTGCCCTCAACGGCGACCTGGTAGGCGGCGCCTCGTGGACAAGCTCCGCGGGCAGCGCGCGGCACTTCGAGAAGACAGCTGAGAAGGTGCGAAACGAGAGTCCAGTCAAGATCAACGAATTTCGGCTGAGCGCCGGTCCTCCGACCAACCCCACGGATTCCTTCATCGAGCTCTACAATGCCGGGACCAAGCAAGTCGATATCTCCAACTGGACCTTGACCGAGCATGCGGCGCAGCAGGCAATTTTCTCGGCGGTCAAGATCCCCGCCGACACGAAGCTCGCAGCAGGCGCCTTCTATCTGCTCGGCCTTTCGAACTCGGGACTGGTGGTCCAGGCGCACGCAGGCGATCGCACGATCCACGTCAGAAGCACGACCGGCATGTCGGTCGGCGATACGATTCGCATCGATGACGGATCTGGCAAGGAGGAACATACGATCGTGAAGGTCGGGACAGCAGCAAGCAGCAATACAACGCTGGCACAGCCACTCCCTGACGGCCCGATCACGATTCCAGTCGGTTCAACCAATGTGCCGGTTTCAAGCATTGCCGGCTTCGCCGTCGGCGAAAAAATTGCTCTCGGCTATGGTGCGCGCTATCCGGCCGTGGCAAGAGATTTGGAGCGGTACGAAATCGCTACGGTCACCGCGATCGGCAAACCCGACACGCAAGCCTACCTGAGCGCCGACGCACCCGCCGGTTCGACCAATATGCAGGTAACGTCAACCGCCAATATCTCGGTCGGCGACAAGATCCGGTTGGATATCGACAGCAAAGGCCATGGGATCGAAGTGGTCACGGTCACGCACGTCGGATCACAGGCGAGCCAGACCAATCTTTCGGTGAATGCGAGCGTTGGCGCGACCAATATCAAGGTCCGCGCTGTACGAGGCTTCGCCGTCGGCGACAAGCTCACCATCGGCACACCTGCGAATCGGGAAACGGTGACCATCTCCGCCGTGGGCACTGGGGGGCCAACGGGCGCTGGCCTGGACTTCACGCCCGGCCTCGCGCGGTTGCACATTCGTGACGAGGGAGTGGTCGCGCAAGGATCGGGCCTCGATCTGGCTGCGCCGCTCAGGTTTGATCATGCGGCTAACCTTCCCTTCAGCGATCGAGGCACAGGAATCAGTTTCGAGCCGGCAACTGTCTTTCCCCACTCCAGCAACGAACCGGTCCAGGCGCTTGGCACCGGTATCACGCTCGACAGTCCCCTGACACACGAGCATGCGATCAACGCAATCGTTGAGGATGGCAAAGTCACGACGGCGGGATACCAGGGAAAAACGGCTCCCAACCAGTGGTTTGGCGGCCCCACACTCACCACCAACGCTCCCTACTTTGATCGCATGATCACTCTTCGACAAGGCAGCATGGTCCTGCGCGACGCGTCGGGCCTGGTTGTCGACAGCTTGAACTACGGTGGACTAGTCGACCCGTGGGCTGCCGAGGGTTATCAGGCCGTCTCTGGAACCGAGGAAAGCGGTTGCTATGCACCTTCACCCGGCGGAGACGTGGCTTTTGGGCCCGTTGCAGCCGCAGCAGATACAGACACAAGTGCGGGTCGCTTTCCTGACGGCAGCGACACCGACTCAAACTGCACGGATTTCGTGATCCAGGCTGCGGCCATTTTGTCGGCTCCTGCAGCCCCAGGCGACCTCAACATCAAAGTGGCAAGCGTAGACGGCTTTGACGCAGGCGAGAAGATCATGATGGACACGGGCGCCAATCTTGAAACGGCCACCATCGCCACTGTTGGTACCGCAGGATCTGCGACCGTAAGCGCTGCCGTTGCCATGGGCTCGATCGTAATTCCTGTGACCAATGCGATAGGCTTTCGCAACGATCAGACCATCACCATCGGCAGCGGCGAGAGCCGTGAAACTGCGGTCATCGCCTCTGTCAGGAGATTTGTGGCCTCTACGATCACTGTCGTTGCTCCGCTTGCCCAGGCGCACGCAGCCGGTATCCAGATCTCCGGAACCGGCATTACCCTTGCTTCAGCGTTGAGGCGTGCGCATGACCGCGGGGTTCAAGTCACGGACAACAATCCGACGCCTGGCGCTGCCAACATCTACCGCAGAAAATCCCAGTGAACGGTCCTCGAGAACGACTCGCGAAAACGCTACCCTCCCATCCGGAAGAGACGGCAAGTGTGGCCCAGGAGAAGTTCATGACGTCCCCAACGAAAAAACTCTCGACGCGCCGCCAGTTTCTAAATCGTTTCAGCCTGCTCACGCTTGCATTGTGGCTTCCGTTCGGCCGCCTGGCATCCTCTTCGATTGCACACGCGCAGGGCTCAACCCCAATGCCATCGGGCACTCCCCCCTTTTTTCGAAATCGCGCACCCCTTGCCCCGAACGCCTTTTATCCTCTGCGCCTGGGCTCCATCCGCGCCGCGGGCTGGCTGCAAGATCAACTTCGCATCCAGGCCAATGGACTGAGCGGACATCTCGACGAGATCTGGGCCGATGTAGGGCCTAACAGTGGCTGGCTGGGAGGAACCGGCGAGTCATGGGAACGCGGCCCCTACTATCTCGACGGCCTTCTTCCTCTCGCCTATCTGCTTGACGATCGCACCCTCAAGGCGAAGGCGCAACGATTCATCGATTGGACTCTTGATCATCAAGGGGCGAATGGGTTGATCGGTCCTCAGTCCAATGATGACTGGTGGCCACGCTTTGTGATGCTGAAGGCGCTGACGCAATACCAGGAGCTCACTGGTGACAGTCGAGTGATTCCGGTGATGGATAAGTACTTCAAATATCAGCTGGGGCAATTGCCTGCTCGACCTCTGCGCGACTGGAGCAGATTCCGGTGGCAGGATGAGCTATTGAGCGTGATCTGGCTCTATAACCGCACAGGCGCGCCGTATCTGCTGGACCTCGCGCACCTGTTGCACGCCCAGGGTTACGACTGGCAAAGCGAATTCGCTGATTTCAAATACACCGAGCGCGTGACCGCAGAATTCCTCGAGCTGAACAAGGGCGGCGGTCTCAAAGATCTCGCGCTGGCCACACACGGGGTCAATAATGGGCAAGCCATCAAGACCGGCCCGGTGTGGTCGCAAGTTTCTGCTGCAGAAGCCGACCGCGGTGCCGCAGCGAAGATGATCTCGGAGCTGCACAAGTATCATGGCCTGCCGAACGGCATGTTCTCCTGCGATGAGCACCTGGCGGGGCTCGATCCAACACAGGGATCTGAACTCTGCACTGTTGTCGAGTCCATGTATTCGCTCGAGCAGTCCCTGGCGATTGTCGGCGATCCCTTGTTGGGCGACTTGCTTGAGAAACTCGCATTCAACGCTCTGCCTGGTGCGCTGACCGACGACATGTGGGCCCACCAGTACAACCAGGAGCCGAACCAGGTGGAATGCAGCCTGCACCACAAACCGTGGACGACGGATGGACCGGAGTCAAATCTTTTTGGATTGGAGCCTAACTTCGGTTGTTGCACAGCCAACTACCACCAGGGATGGCCTAAGTTCGCAAACAGCCTGTTTCTGTTGTCGGGTTCCCACGATCACGCGGACGCGGATGGCTTGGTGGCCGCGGCGTACGCACCTTCCGAAGTACATACCATCCTTCGCGGTACACCGGTTCACGTGATTGAAGAGACGACTTATCCTTTCCATGGCACGATCCGTCTGACGATCAATCCGGCTGCGCAGCAAAGCTTCCCTTTGCAGCTGCGCATACCGGGCTGGGCCACGGGCGCCTCAATCATGGTCAACGGCCAGGCTGCGCCGGCGCCTGAGCCTGGCTCTTTCGCGCGGATTGAGCGCACCTGGAAAGCCGGCGACCGAGTCGAGATTATGCTGCCCATGACGCCGCGCGTTTCGCGCTGGTTCCATGATTCCATCGCAATCGAACGCGGGCCTCTGGTCTTCTCGTACGGCGTCGGCGAAAACTGGGTCAAGCTGGTTGATCGAGGCAAAATGGCTGACTGGCAGGTCTTTCCGGCTAGCCAGTGGAACTATGCCCTCGATGTCGATGAGCAGTCGCCGGTGAAAAGCATCGCGGTGACTGAGGATTCCATAAGCGAGTGTCCCTTTACGCGCCATCACCCTCCTGTCCAGCTCGCGGTAAAGGCAAAGAAGCTAGACCAATGGCGCGCCGAAGATGGCGCCACAAACGTTCTTCCGCAGAGCCCTGTTCACAGCAATCGGCCAGAAGAGACGATCGCGCTGATTCCCTACGCCTCTGCCAAGCTTCGGATCACGGCGTTTCCGCACATTCACGACAGCTAGACCGTAAGCAAGCCGTTGGATCACGCAGCGGGCTAGCTTATCCCCGCAAGGTAAGCGACGTGCCCCGCGATTCGAAATACACCTTCCTGTTGCTTTCCAAAAGGAATTGTGGCATAGTCCTGTTGGAAACCAAAAGGTGATTCCCCTCATGCCCGAAAAGCCCGACGTCCTCCAGGGAACCTTGGCCCTGATGGTCCTCAAAACCCTTGATCTGCTCGGCCCGCTCCACGGCTATGGCGTCGCGCGACGCATCGAGCAGATCAGCGGCGACCTTCTTGCCGTCCAACCAGGGTACCCTGTATCCCCTTCTTCTGAAGCTGGAGCATGAAGGCTCCATCGCCTCGGAATGGGGCGCCTCGGAGAACAACCGCCGCGCGCGCTTCTACCGCCTCACCAGGGCCGGACACAAGCAATTGCAGGCCGAAACCCGCGACTGGGAACAGACGGCGTCTATCATTGCTCGATTCTTCGCGGCCAAAGCGGAGGACCTGTCATGAAGTCCCTGCAGCGCTTTTTCGCACGTCTATCACACCTTGTAGCCGGTAACCGCGCTGATCAGCGTTTGCGCGAGGAAATGGAGGATCATCTCGCGCAGCAAACAGCAGACAATCTCCACGCCGGCATGTCGACAGTCGAAGCGCATCGCCAGGCCGTACTCAAGTTCGGAGCGGTCGGGGCAATCCGCGAGCAGTACCACTCCGAACTAAGCCTGCCGCTCATCGAGACTCTATGGCGAGATCTGCGCTACGCGCTGCGCCAGCTTGTGGCCTCTCCCGGTTTCGCGTCCATTGCGATTCTCACCATCGCGCTGGGCATCGGCGCTACCACCGCCATTTACAGTGTCGTCGATGCCACGCTTCTGCACCCGGTGCCGTACCCCAAGCCCGAACAGCTTGTCCGGATCGAGGACAACCTTACCGGCGTTGGCACACAGAATGTTGGCATGTCCATTCCTGAATGGAGAGACCTCGAGAGTTCCGGGATATTCCAGTCCGTGTCGATTGCCGGTACCGGGGCAAGCGTGAATCTCACGGGCAACGCACAGCCCTTGCGTCTGAGCTTCAAACAAGTGATGCCGAATTACTTCGCGCTCCTCGGTGTAGACGCACAGTTGGGCCGCACATTCGATCCGCACGATGCGACTCCCGGCTACAACCTGGAGGTGGTGATCAGCGACGGGCTTTGGAGACGCGCATACGGAGCCGACCCGCACGTCATCGGCCAAGCTCTGCGTCTGGACAACGACATTTATCACGTCGTGGGCGTCATGCCGCGTGGTTTTCGCGATCAGGGCGCGACCACGGACGAGCGAAATGTGGAATTGTGGTTGGGAGCTGGATTTTCCGGTCTGCCGTTTCGGTCTCCGCAACGCGGTTTGCGTCTGCATCGAGCGGTGATCGCGCGCCTGATGCCCGGTCTCTCGATTGCAGCCGCGCAAGTGCATCTCGATGCACTCGTGGCCTCTTTGCAAAAGCAATTTCCCGCGGACTATCCGCCAGAAAGCGGATGGAGCGTCCATCTCGTTCCACTGAGCGAAACGGTAGTGGGCAATGTGCGACAGCCGCTGCTGCTGATGATGGGAGCGGTGGCACTGGTTCTGCTCATCGGATGCGTCAACGTCGCGAGCCTTCTGCTGGCGCGGGCCACCGCGAGAGGGCGCGAAATGGCGATCCGCCAGGCGCTGGGCGCGGCGAGAATGCAGCTCGTCCGCCAGCTGCTCACCGAGAGCCTTCTGCTCTCGATGATCGGGGGAATTGCCGGCCTGGCGCTTCTCTTTTTCCTGCGAAAACTTCTGCTTGAAATGATTCCCGCGAGCCTGCCCCGGCTCAATGATGTTTCGATCAACTGGACCGTGTTGCTCTTCGCGCTTGCTGTCTCTGTCGTTGCCGGTATTTGCTTCGGTCTCGCTCCGGCCTTGCAAGCCGCCCGACTCGATCCAATCCACGTGCTCCGGCAAGAAGGCCGCGGCTCGAAAGGATCGAGAGGCCAGACGTGGACTCTTAGCGCTTTGGTGGTGACCGAGTTTGCGCTCTCGCTTGTGCTGCTGATTGCAGCAGGCCTTCTGCTGCGCAGTTTCTGGGACTTGTTCAAGGTGCAGCCCGGTTTCAATCCTGACCGCGTCGTGGCCATTCAATCCTGGCTGCCTGGGCCCAACGATCCTGCTGCGGACATCTACGGAACTGCCGCGAAGGAATCGGTCTTGCTGCGCGAGATTCTCCGCCGCAGCCAAAGTCTGCCGGGGGTAGAAGAAGCGGCAGTGGGCGATAAGTCCGCTCTTCCCTTAGGGCACAACGACGGTGACCTCGAGCCGTTGTTGTTGATCCGCGAAGGCCTCGAGACGAAGACCAATCTGGCTCCGGTTGTCGGCAGTTCCACCGTTTCGCCCCAGTTCTTTCACCTGCTGGGCATACCGCTGCTCCGCGGACGCCTCTTCAGCGACCAGGATCTGGTGGATACGCCCCAGGTTGTGGTCATCAATCAGGCCGCTGCGCGCGCCTACTGGCCCAGCCAAGATCCGGTGGGCAAACACGTTCGCCTGGGCGAGTCGTCGGGGCGGGTGGCGAGTGATGGGAGTACGGAGTGGTCGACCGACCCAGTCTGGACCACGATCGTCGGGGTGATTGCGGATGCTCGCACGGAATCGTTGGCTCACTCGGGAACTCCCGAAATCTACCGCAGCGTCTACCAGCACCCCTTCAAAGACGTGACTATTTTCCTTCGCGGGAGCCTCGATCCCGCCAAGCTTCCGGAGCAGGCGCTCAAGATGGTTCAATCCATCGATCCCGAGCTTCCCGTCTTCGGCGCGCAAACGCTGCCGGATG
>DATAVC010000016.1:0-54650 GCA_036267935.1 Occallatibacter sp.
CAAGATCGGCAACATCATCAGCGCAAGCTACGGCGCCTGCGAGGCGGATATCACCGCGACCCAGGCAACGGCTCTCGACTCGGTTCTGCAACAAGCAATTGCCCAGGGTCAGAGCGTGATGGCGGCATCGGGCGACGAGGGATCGAGCGAGTGCTACATGAGCCCGACCACGACGACTCCACCGCTGGCAACGCAGGAAGCGCTGTCGGTGAGCTATCCGGCCAGCAGCCAATACGCCACCGGCGTGGGCGGAACAGAAATTACCGCAGCCAACGATGTGTCAACGAACTCGACCTATTGGCTAGCGCAGAGTGCCTCGGATCAGATCACCTCCCTCAAGACCTACATTCCCGAAGTGGCGTGGAATGACGACACGGCGGCCGTTGGCGGCGGGGCTACCTCGCTCAGCGCCACCGGCGGCGGCGTCAGCACGTACTACACTGCGTACCCCAGTTGGCAGACCGGCGTTCCAGGCATTCCCACGGCGCCAGGGCGCTATGTGCCCGATGTTTCGTTCTACGCGTCGCCCGATTTGCCCGGCTTCCTGTTCTGCACCAGCGATACCAGTGACTGGAATTCAGGCCAGGCGGCAAGCTGCAACAGCGGTTTTCGCGACTCCTCGAGCAACGACCTTACGGTTGCGGGAGGCACCAGCTTCTCGACCCCGATCTTTGCGGGCATGGTGGCCATTCTCAACCAGGACAAGGGCTATGTCTCTGGCCAGGGCCTGCTGAATAGCACGCTGTACACGCTGGCTTCGACCCCGGCAACGTATGCCGCAGTGTTCCACGACGTGACGACAGGCAATAACGAGTGCCCGTCGAGCCTGGGAGCAAGCTATTGCAGCACCGCTTCCGAGGGCAGCTACGCGACCGCAACCGGCTATGATCCGGTGACCGGCCTTG
The DNA here is from genome assembly GCA_036267935.1 of Occallatibacter sp. Taxonomy (GTDB): domain Bacteria; phylum Acidobacteriota; class Terriglobia; order Terriglobales; family Acidobacteriaceae; genus Telmatobacter. Next base: position 906 of record DATAVC010000016.1, read on the forward strand.
GCTCTGTGGACCTGAGTGCGCTGGCCGGCGTCTGGCCTGCAAGCACGACGACTCTGATCGGCACCACGACCACGCTGGCCGCGGCGACGACCAATCCAACATCGGGTGCAGACGATGTGGTCACCATCACTGTTGCTTCAGCAACCGGAGCGACACCCACCGGCACCGTCACGATCTCCGTGGACGGTTGCGGTACCCCTGAGGCCACCGTGGGCTGTCCCGCGCAGACCCCCGTCACCCTGACTGCGGACGGAACGGCAACTTACACCGCGAACTTCACCATAGCGGGGGTCCACACCATCGTCGCCCAGTACGGGGGCGATACCACGCACGCCGTGTCTACCGGCACGGCGTCGATCACCCTCGGAACGGTAAGCTCCGGCAAGGGCACGATTGCGCTGACTGGAACCAACCTGACCGTCGCTCGAGGCGCCAGCGGCAGCTCGACCGTGACCATCACACCGGCCGGAGGCTACACCGGAACGGTCTACCTGACGTTCGAGACCTCGAATGACTCCGCGCTATCGAACCTCTGCTACGAGTTCTCAACCACGCTGACCAGCGGGCAGGGCTCGGTGCAGGTGCCGACAGCAAGTGCGGTTACGACACAGCTCACCTTCGATACCAATGCCGCCGATTGCGCGAGTGGAGCGATATCGAAGAGCGGCAACCACGCGATGCATCGGCTCGGTCCTGTGAAGACTTCGCAGAACAACGCGCCGCATCCAACCAATCGCGCGCCTCTCGGCATCGCTCTCGCGGGCTTGCTGCTGGCGGGATGCCTTGGACGGCAGGCGGGCAAACTGCGCGGCCTGGCCGTGGTGATTGGGTTGCTGGCTGTGGGCCTGGGGCTTTCCGCATGCGGCAGCAGCAGCAGCAGTACCAGCAGTGGCTCGGTGTCGAATCCATCCAAAGGCACCTACACGATTACGCTGACCGGTCAGGACTCGGCAACGGCCAGCATTACTGGTACGACAACCTTCACCTTGACCATCGACTAAACACAAGAACCGCTGCAACGGGGCAGGCGCTCTCCGCGTCTGCCCTTTCTTTTTGGGGGCGCCGCAATTCCACAGAGACGTGCCCGTCCGCGAGTCCGGATCACGCCGGGTACACGCGGAGAAACCCTGCGCGTTTGATACACTGCGAGGCCGGAGGCTCAGTTTCGCTTGCCGACAAGTCATCGCCCTTCGCCCCTGACCGAACTCTCTGAAGAAGAAGAGCTCTTCTCAGAAACAGTGCGGCAATTCGCCCGCGAGAAGATTGAGCCCCTGGTGCGGCAGATGGATGCGGACCAGCAGCTCGAGCCCAGCCTGCTTCCGCAGCTCTTTCAGCTCGGCCTGATGGGCATCGAGATCCCCGAAGCCCTGGGCGGCTCCGAAGGCAGCTTCTTTGACGCCGTGCTGGCCATTGAAGCCATCTCCCGCGTCGATCCCGCGGTCGCCGTTCTCGTGGATGTGCACAACACGCTGGTGGTGAATGCCCTGCGCCGCTGGGCTACGGACGCGCAGCGGCAACGCTGGCTGCCAAGACTTGCCGCGGACACGGTGGGAGCTTACGCCCTGAGCGAGGCCGGATCAGGTTCCGATGCATTCGCGCTGCAGACCCGCGCCGAGGCTGCCGAGGGGGGCTACCGGCTCAGCGGCCGCAAACTTTGGATCAGCAATGCGCGCGAGGCAGGGTTGTTCATCGTGTTTGCCACGCTCGATCCTTCGGCCGGCTACAAAGGCATCACCGCGTTGCTGGTCGAAAAGGGGACTGCCGGATTTACGGTGGGCCGCAAAGAAGACAAGCTCGGCATTCGCGCGTCGAGTACCTGCGAGCTGATCTTCGACAACTGCTTCGTTGCTGAAGACAGTCTGCTGGGCGAGCGCGGCAAGGGCTACAAGATCGCCATCGAGACTTTGAACGAGGGACGCATCGGCATCGGCGCGCAAATGCTTGGCCTGGCCGAGGGCGCATGGGGACATGCAGCACGCTACGCCCAGGAACGACGCCAGTTCGGCAAAGCCATCGCCGAATTTCAGGCGGTGCAATTCACGCTGGCCGAGATGGCCACCGAGATCGAGGCTGCGCGGCTGCTGGTGTACAACGCCGCTCGTCTGAAGGATGCGGGCAAGCCGTATGTGCGCGAAGCCGCGATGGCCAAGCTGTTTGCCTCGCAGGTCGCCGAGCGCGTGGCAAGCCAATGCGTCGAGGTTTTCGGCGGAAATGGTTTTGTGCGCGACTATCCGGCGGAGAAATATTACCGCGACGCCAAGATCGGCAAGATCTACGAAGGCACTTCGAATATGCAGCTGGCCACCATCGCCAAACAAGTGCTCCGGCGGCCCAGCTGACTGCGCTTCAATCCGGCAACGCTAATTGCGACGCCGCTTCGAGTCCACCTGCAAGTTCACCGACTGCTGCTTGCGATCGCGCAGAATGGTCACGCCCACCGGCTTGTTCTGGTTGGCGCGCAGCGAACGGTCCCAGTCCGCGGTAGTGGCGATGCCATCGTTGCCCACCTTGAGGATCACGTCGAAAGCCCTCAGTCCTGCCTTCTCCGCTTCGCTCTTGCGCGCAATCTGCTTGATCATCAGGCCACCCTGCACACCCAGGTAGTCGGCCATCTGCGATGTGAGCGGCTCAACCAGCGCACCGACATTCAGCGAGCTGGCGCCGACAAACGGCATATGGAATCCGCCCGAAGGCACATCGCCGCCTGCGCCGGACAAAATGCCGAGTCCGGGCCCTGAAGTTCCAGGCTCCGACCCGTTGTCGAGACGGTTCCAGACGTCGTGCTCCATCTTTTTGCGGTCCACCAGCTGCACGGCAATGGTCTGCTGTGCGCCGTCGCGGCTGATGACCAGCGCTACGGAGTGTCCGGCAGGAACCTCGCGCAGGATACGGACAAACTGCTCGGAGCTTTCGATGGCCAACCCGTTGACCTGCAGCACCACGTCATTGATGCGAACGCCAGCCTGCGCCGCGGGCGCATCGTGATCGATCAACGTCACGACCGCACCGTGCGTATCTTTCAGCTTCAGCTTGTTGGCGGCTTCGGTGTCAACGTCGCTCACCAGAACGCCCATGTAGCCCTGGGTCGAGCCAGTATGCAACAGCGGACTCGGCTCTTCCATGACCTGTGCGATTCCAGCGGACTGTGCCACCGCGGGTCGGGCGGTCGAGCCTGCCCCCAGCAGAGCCACTGCGCAACACAAGCAACCGGCAGCGTTCTGCAAACTACGATACGGCCTCAAAAAGTACTTCACGTGATTTCCCCCTGCGTTGGTTCCATCCTCAGGCGCGCACTCTTTACCGAGCGGTGCTGTCACCTGAACGCTTTTCATCCCTATTGAATCTCCGGCACCCGGCGCAGGACCTGCCGGGAGACGTTGCGAATCTGGGGACTCTGATCTGAAGTTGCGACCGTCGAGAGTACCTGCCTCACCATCATGTCGGCCTCGACGGGTTCAAGAATGTTGATTGCCTCGGTGCGAATGCGAAGGTCGTTATCGTTCAGCAGCGCTTCAAGCACCGCATCGCGCACCCGCATATCCTGGGCCACGTAGGGTTCCAGCCCCTGCAGCGCCTTCTCGCGTACACCCGCACTACGGTCGTAGCGGAGCGCCATCATCAGCGCGTCGCGAATGCCCGCGGCATTGCAGCTGTGGCCCGCGCGGCACTCTGCGGCGAGCAAGCCAACCGAGTCGTCGCGGATGCCCGCCGATGCTCCATCTTCAGTAGCCATCATCAAAAGCTGGCGAATTGCGGGATCGTCGAGCGAACCTTCCACCTGGCGCGGCACGACCTCGCTGTATCGCACTTCGACCATCCCGCTGTGCGGCTGCTGCACGATGCTCGAAATGTTGGCCACATCGGCGGGCGCTGCCGAAACCGGCGCCGCGGTCATGACGGCTGCCTGTGTCGCCGCTGCAGCGGCATGTGCGGTGCGGGACACCGCGACTTCGTATCCACCCACGCTGCCTGCGCCGATTCCTGCGACCAGCAGCAATCCTGCGGCAACAGGTGCGGCCTGCAAACGGGCAAAGTTGTTGAGGATGCCGTCGCCCCAGCGTTCATACCAGCGCTTGGGAGGGATAGCGTCCAGCGCTTCTTCAAGCCGCATCCGCGAGCGCGCGACGAGATTCGCGTTCGGCTCCGTCACCGGGTGCACCGCAGCCAGCGTCTTGAGCGCCAATAACTGCTCGCGCTCTTCGCGGCATTCGTTGCACGTGGTCAGATGGCGGTCCAGCTCGTGAATCTGGTCGTCTGCCAGCTCGCCATAGGCGGCCAACACGATCCGTTCATGGGCAAGTTCGCAATTCATGGTGTTACGTCCTTCCAGCCTCGAAAGCAATGCCAAATCGGTCCAACATCGCTGCCCGCGATACTTCGCAGTGTCAGCGCAATCCCGCCAGCTGTGTTCTTAACTTCTTGGTCGCCCTGAAGAGCGTATTTTTGGCGGTTTCTTCTGTGGTGTTCAACATCTCTCCGATGGTGCGCAGGCGGAGCCCCTGGTAGTGCTTCAACTCAAAAACCATGCGTTCGCGCGGCGTCAGCTTACCCAGAGCGCTCTGAATTCGTTCGCCCAGGACCTTTCGATCCAGTTCGCGCTCAGGATTCGAAAACGACCGGACATCGGAAACCGAGGCCAGCAGATCGATCTCGTCGCCCGAGTGGTCCACCAGGACTGCCTGGTCTTCGCGGCGCGTCTTGCGCCGCCGCAGTTGATCCAAACAAAGATTGGTAACAATGCGGTAAATCCAGGTATAGAACGAGCACTCGAAGCGGAAGTTCCCGATATAGCGAAAGGCCTTCAGAAAGGCTTCCTGGTAGATATCTTCGGCGTCGTGCTCGGAGCCGGTCAGGTGCAGGGCCAGGCGCAGGACCTGCGACTCATATTGACGTACCAAGGCGTCGAATGCGGCGCGTGAACCCTTTTGCGCCTCGCGAATCAACTCCATCTCGGGCGCACGCGCCTGCAAGCGCTCCTGCGCGCGGTCGGGACCGTTCATTGCCCTGGTTGCAGCCATGCCTGCAGAGGATTGTACCCTTCCTCTGGCTGGCCAGGCGAAAGACCCTGGCGCCGCTGCCGGGACGATCGCGGGAGAAGTCGCTATGCTGGCAGCTTCGCTTGCCATTGTGTTTGTGCTCCGATCCTCGAGGAGTCTTCGCACTCAGATAGACGCGGTTGAACCCCCTTGGTGAGCCTGTGGAGAGTACTGAAGTGCCTCTCCGCCGTTCCCGGTAAACTCTAGAAGAATGAACACTCCGCTGTTTCCCGGAATGACACCCGACGCGCCTGGTAAAGATTCCTCTGGCTGGTACACGGCCCATTGCGACGGGGGCTCGCGCGGCAACCCCGGACCGTCAGGCTACGGCGCGGTTGTCGAAGACCCCCAGGGCCGGGTGGTGGCGCGGCTGAGCGAGTATCTGGGCAAACAAACCAACAACTTCGCCGAGTACTCGGGCCTGCTTGCGGTGCTGCAATGGGCGCTCCAGAACGGCGTCAGACAGCTCAAGGTCGTGTCGGACTCCGAGCTGATGGTGAAGCAGATGAAGGGCGCCTACAAGGTGGCTAGCCCCAGCCTCAAACCCCTCTGGGAAGAGGCCAAGCGCCTTGCCGGGCGGTTGGAGCGGTTCCAGATGGCCCACACCCTGCGCGGCGGCAACAAGGAAGCCGACAAGCTGGCCAACGATGCCATGGACCGTGGCATGGGGAAGAGGCCGGGACCAAGGGAACAAGGGAACGAGGGAATCAAAGACGGCGGGGAGCCATCCAGCAGTCTGCGCAGCGGGGTTGGCGGAGTTAGCGGCGGTAGCGGGGTTAGCGGAGTTAGCGGAGTTAGCAAAAGCGGGGCGCCTACGCATTCTTCGTCACCTTTCAAGCCCATCCGCCAAGTCTTTGAAGGCTTGGTCAAGAACGGCGTCGTTCACCTGATCGAGGGCGAGCTGCCGGAAGGGATTCTGGTGAAGGTGATTCGGGAATAGCAAAGCGACGCCAACGCGGCGTGCGATTGGGCTGTGACGGCCGCAACGCTCGGCAATGTGTCTTCGGGCGCCCACCTGATCGAATCTCGGCCAAAAGCAGCCGCAGATCCTTCGACACAGCAGCGCAGGGCTGCGCTGCTGGCTCAGGATGACAGCCGTGATTTGATTGGGTTGAGATGATTTGCGGTGTCTTCAGCCCTTGCTGCCCAGATTGTTCCGCCACTTGTGGCCGGCACGCTCCAGCAACCGATCGGCGCAGTCCGGTCCCCATGAGCCCGCAAAGTAGTTCGGAAAAACTTCAGGGTTCTTGGCTGCCCACGCCTCGAGAATCGGCGTATAGAGCGCCCAGGTCACCTCGACACCGTCGCGATGCGCGAACAGCGTCTGGTCGCCGAGCATCGCATCCAGCAGCAGCCGTTCATAACCATTCGCGGTCGACGTGCCGAAGGCCGCGGCGTAGTTGAAATCCATATTCACCGGGCACACCGACATGTTCGGCGTGTTGGGAACCTTGGCGCCGAAGCGCAACGCAATGCCTTCGTCGGGTTGAATGCGGATGGTCAGCAGGTTCGGCTGAATGTCGTTGCAGGGCCCGCTCGATTGCATGCGGTTGAAGATCAACAGCGGCGGCTGCTTGAACTGGATGCTGATCTCCGTGGCGCGCTTTTTGAGCCGCTTGCCGGCGCGCAGGTAGATGGGCACGCCTGCCCAGCGCCAGTTCTCGATTTCGAGACGCACCGCCGCGTAGGTCTCCGTACCTGACTCGGGATTCACGCGGTCTTCATCGCGATAGCCGACCACTTTTTTGCCTTCGACGACGCCCGGCCCGTACTGTCCGCGCACCGCGTTCAGAATCGGAATGTTGGGGATCGCGCGCCATGCCTTCACCTTTTCGCGCCGTACTGCATCGGCGTCGAAACTCGAAGGCGGCTCCATCGCAATAAAGCTGAGCAGTTCCATCACATGGTTCTGGATCACGTCGCGCAGCGCGCCGGCCTTCTCGTAGAACGGCCCGCGGCCTTCCACGCCCAGTGTCTCCGCCGCCGTGATCTGCACGTGGTCGATGTAGTTGCGATTCCAGATGGGCTCGAAAATGCCGTTGGCGAAGCGGAACACCAGGATGTTCTGCACCGTCTCTTTGCCCAGGTAGTGATCGATGCGGAACACCTGGTTCTCGTGGAAGACCGCATTGACGTTGTGGTTGAGCGCCTTGGCCGATTCCAGATCGTGGCCAAAGGGCTTTTCAATCACCACGCCCACGCGTCCGTGCTCAGGCTGCGCCATGCCCTGCGCGCCCAGGTTCTCAACGATTTGCTCAAAATACTCAGGCGCTGTCGCGAGGTAGAAAAGCCGGTCTGGACCGATGCTGTTCTCTTGCGCGATCTTGTCGAGCTCGGTATTCAGCGCGGCATAGTGCGACGCATCATCGAAGTTCAGCGCGAAATAGCCGATCTTCTTGCAGAAGTCCTCCAGCTTGGGATCGCTGTTCTCCACGCCCGATTCCACGATGCCCGCACGCATGTCTTTGGCGAACTCGTCGCCCAAAGGCCGGCGCGCGACGCCGACGATGGCGAACTTCTTGGGCAGAAGACCGGCCTGCTCCAGGTGGAACAGCGCGGGCAGCAGCTTGCGCTTGGTCAGATCGCCCGACGCGCCAAAGATCACCATGATCCCCGGGTCGGGAACGCGCTCGTGCGTCTTCGGAACGCTCGTCAAATCCTCGGGCCGGATCTTCATCTCCACGGTCGCCATATTCGAACCTCCTGAGGTTCAGTTCACAGTTCTTAGTTCATAGTTTTCAAATGCAACCGCATCAAGCACTGCTCACAACCTGGCGAGTTACCCAAACCGCTCTTCTTGTTGATCGGTGTCAGGCTGTGCACTGAGAACTGTGAACTGTCTCGCTAGTCCTTCTTCACTGCATGACCGCCGAACGCGTTGCGCATAATGGCCAGCATGCGGTCGGTGAAGTTGTTTTCTTCGCGCGAACGAATGCGGCGAATCAGCGATTCGGTAATCACAGGCGCCGACACGTTCAGGTCGATCGCTTCAAACACCGTCCAACGGCCTTCGCCTGAATCGGCTACGTACGCTTCAAGCCCATCGAGCGTTGGATTCTTCGACAGCGCATCGGCCGTGAGATCGAGAAGCCAGCTGCGCACCACGCTGCCGTAGCGCCAAATCTCGGAGATCTGCGCCAGGTCGAGGTCCAGCTCTTCTTTCTTCTCCATGATCGTGAAGCCCTCGGCAAAGGCCTGCATCATGCCGTATTCGATGCCGTTGTGCACCATCTTCACAAAGTGCCCTGCGCCGGCCGGACCCACATGGCCCCAGCCCTTGTCTTTTGCAGGAGCGAGGGTTTCAAAAATCGGACGCAGATACTCGACGGCTTCTTTGTCGCCGCCGATCATCATGCTGTAGCCCTCTTTCAGGCCCCACACGCCGCCCGACGTACCCACATCGACAAACTGGTATCCCTTGGCCGTCACTTCTTTGTAGTGGCGCTGCGAGTCCTTGTAGTTCGAGTTGCCGCCGTCGATCAGGATGTCGCCCTTGTTGAGCAGGGGCTCAAGCTTGGCGATGGTGTCATCCACGGGCTTGCCCTGCGGCACCATGATCCAGATGGCCTTGCGCCCCGTGAACTTCTTGGCCATGTCTTCGAGCGACGAGACGCCCACATTGCCCGACGCCGTCAGTTTTTGCACGGCCTCGGCGCTGAAGTCGAATCCAATTACCTGATGGCCGCCCAGGCGCAGCCGCTCTGCCATGTTGCCGCCCATCTTTCCCAGGCCAATCAATCCAAGTTGCATTGCCTTCTCCCTTCAAATCCTGTTAAAGAACGCCCCTGCCCGCCAGATCGCTGCGCAGAGCACGGTCGCCGGTGAAACGAATTCCCTTCATCCCTACGGCCTCAGCAGCGGCCACATTCTCTGCGCGGTCGTCGATAAACAAAATACGCTGCGCCGGCACTCCAAGAATATCCAGCGCCCTTTTGTAGATCGCCTGCCCCGGCTTGCGCAAGCCGAGATAGCACGAGCTGAACGCCACTTGCAGATATTTGCGGATGCCGAAGTGCTCGAAGCGGTAGTCGTTGGTTGCGCGTGCCTCGTTGTTCAACACACCCAGCATGCACTTATCCGATGCAGCCAATTCGCCAAGGATTCCCATGGCGCCATCGGGCAGCAACTGCGACTGCGCTCGAATGGCCTCGAGGAATTCGTCGTGAGAAAAATCGCGGTGTTCATAAAAAACCGTTGCATCGAGATAGGCGTTCACTGGGATCGCGTCGCGTTCCCAGGCATCGTTCGGCTCCGTGTGGCGCGCTTCAAACGCTGCCTGATCCAGATGAAACTGATCCAGCACAGCCGCGCGCTCGCGATGGTCCCAGCCGTTGGTCAGCAGGACTCCGCCAACATCGAAGAGAATCACGTCGAAGGGGAACATCGGCGTCTCGTAGGTTCTGCGTTGGATTGCGCTCCGCCGTATCTTCTGTTGAAGAAGGCGAAGCGGCACACGGTACGGGCCCTAGCTCTTTGCCTGGTACTTCGCTTCGATGGCCAGGACCTTCTTGAATCGTCTCGTAAAGCGCGGTTCAGTCGAAATGAATTTTGCGTGAACGAAGGCTTCGACCAGCTCGTAGGCCAGCGCCGAGGCCACGATGCGCGCGCCGATCACCAGCACGTTCATGTCATCGTGCTCCACCCCCTGGTGGGCCGAATAGGTGTCGTGGCACATGCCCGCGCGAATGCCGGGCATCTTGTTGGCGGCCACGCAGACGCCTACGCCGGAGCCGCAGATCAGGATGCCGCGCGGCGCTTCTCCAGCGCGGATGGCGTCGCCGACACGCACGGCAAAATCCGGATAGTCGTCCTGGGGATCGACGGTGTACGCCCCCAGGTCAAGGACCTCATACCCCTTTTTGGCCAGGTAGGCACGCACATCCTCCTTCAGAGGAAAGCCTGCATGATCCGACGCAATCACCAGTTTCACTTTGATCCTTTCAGCGTAACTAGCGGAGTAAGCGGTGTCAGCGAAGCTAGCGGAGTTAGTGAGTGCCTTTCCAACTCGACCTCTTCAACCAAGCCGCCCTTCCGCGAACCCGCGCTGTGCGACTGACTCCGCTCTTACTTCACTAACTTCTTGGCACGAGCAGCAACATTCTCGCCGGTAAATCCGAGCTCGGCCATCACTTTCGGGCCGGGGGCCGAGGCTCCAAAACGATCAAGACCGATCACGTCGCCATCCAGGCCCACATACTTCCACCAGCCCAGCGGCGATCCTGCTTCCACAGCCAGTTTCTTCACGCCCGCCGGCAGCACGCTCGCCTTGTACGCAGCCGGCTGCTCGTCGAAGATCTCCCAGCTCGGCATGCTGACCACGCGCGCCGCAATACCCTCGGCTTCGAGCAGCTTCTTGGCATCGATGCACGGCCAAACCTCGGACCCTGTCCCGATCAAAATCACCTTTGGATTCGGAGCATCTTCGAGCACATAGGCGCCCTTGCTTACACCGGCGTATACATCATGCGTCGCGGGATCGATCACCGGCAGATCCTGCCGCGTGAGCGCAAAGAAGGCGGGCCCTGTGCGTTCGAGTGCTAACCGCCAGCAGGCCGCGGTTTCGTTCCCATCAGCGGGCCTGAAGTCTGTCAGATCAGGAACAGCGCGCAGCATCATCAAGTGCTCAATCGGCTGGTGCGTCGGCCCATCTTCGCCCAGCGCAACCGAATCATGCGTGAAGACGAACAGAGAATGCGACCGCATCAGGGCGGCCAGACGAATCGCAGGCTTGCAGTAGTCAGAGAAGGTAAAGAACGTGGAGCCGAAGGGAACCAGCCCCTCGTGCTTGGCCATGCCGTTCACCGCGGAACACATGCCAAACTCGCGCACGCCGAAGAACACGTTGCGTCCCGCCGGGTCTACGTGGAAGTTCGCACCCGGCTTGAAAATCGTCTTCGTCGACGCTGTCAGATCGGCTGCGCCGCCGAATAATTCGGGCACGACCTCGGCGATCGCATTCATAATTGCGCCGCCCGCGTTGCGGGTTGCCACAGGCTTGCCCGCGGGATAGCTGGGCAGAGCCTTCTCCCATCCGGCCTTGCGCTTGTTCGCCTTGGTGCGCTCGAACTCCGCCGCCAGGTCGGGATACTGCGCGCGATATTTCTCGAACCGCTGCTTCCACTCGCTCTCGAGAGCTGCGCCACGGTCGCCGGCCTTGCGCCAGTTGGCGAGAGCATCGTCGGGAACATAGAAGCTCTGATCTTCAGGGAAGCCGAAAAACTTTTTGGTCGCTGCTGTATCTGCGGCGCCCAGCGCCTCGCCGTGCACCTTGTTGGTGCCGGCCTTCGGACTGCCATATCCGATCACCGTGCGGACCGCGATAAACGACGGCTTGCCGGTTTCGGCTTTGGCCTTCTCAATCGCCGCTTCAATTGCCTTCAGGTCGTTGCCATCCTCCACGATCTGCACATGCCAGTGGTAGGCCTCGAAGCGCTTGAGCACGTTTTCGGTGTAACTCAACTCCGTTGGCCCATCGAGCGAGATCAGGTTGTCGTCGTAGAGCACGATCAATTTGCCCAGTGCCAAGGTTCCGGCAAGCGACGACGCCTCGTGCGAAACGCCTTCCATCAGATCGCCGTCGCCGCACAGCACGTAGGTGTGGTGATCGACCACCTCGAAGCCAGGCTTGTTATAGACGGCTCCCAGATGCTTCTCGGCCATCGCCAGGCCCACCGACATGGCCAATCCCTGCCCCAGCGGCCCGGTCGTCACTTCAACGCCGTCTGTCTCCCCTGCTTCGGGGTGTCCCGGGGTGATGGAGTGCCACTGGCGGAACGACTTCAAATCGTCGAGTGAAACCTTATAGCCGCACAGAAACAGCGTGGAATAAAGCAGCGCCGAAGCATGTCCATTCGACAACACGAACCGGTCACGATCTGCCCACTTGGAGTTCGCCGGATTGTGCTTCATCAACTTGTGGAACAGCAGGTAGGCAATCGGAGAGCAGCCCAGCGGTGCACCGGGATGGCCGCTCTTGGCCTTTTCAACCGCGTCAACCGCAAGCAAACGAAGAGTGTCGATGGAGAGTTCGTCGAGGGAGAGTGCCGAGAGATTGGCAGCCATGCTCTGTTTTGATCCTTTCATCGGGCTAATGCCCGCGGCGACCGTATCTGGGCGCCCTTTGCAGCGTCCATTCCGAGGTTCAGGTTATAGCCGAGCCAACGGTCTCCGTCCGTCCACTGGAGAGTCCATGATAGTTCACCGCCTGCGGCCGTTTCTGCAGTGGAAATATCCACGCAGAAGCCCCCGCTGCCCATGCCATGACTCTGCGTTGTGTTGGTTGTCTGCCAACGATCTGTCGACCAGCTCACGACGAAACGATTCTCGTCGATGATGCGCAGCGTATCGCCCGCATGGATGCGTTGCACGGGGCGCTTGAAGGAAAAAACCTCAAGCCCGCGCCGGAGGGTCTTGCGGCCTTCGGGCTCGCAATAGCGGGCATACACCGGTTCGATGCGGTCGAACACCTTGCCGTCGAGCGCCGAACGCAGCAGCTTCAGATATTCGGCATGAGCCCACACCAGGGGCACCGCCGATCCTGCCGGCTTGCCCATCTGCAGGCGTGCTGACGGGGAGTTCGGCTCATCCCACACTTGCTCCGGCATCATCTGCCCCATTGTGGCGAACCGCTCATACGTCTGAATCAGCGGCGCAATGTCGTGGCCCGCTGCCAGCTCGAAGTGGGCACGCTCGCCAGTCAGCAGCGGCCAGACGCGTCCCTGGCCCCAGCCAAGAAATGGGCCGCCATCGGGCCGCTGTCCGTAGCCGTCCCAGTTGTAGCGCAGCCAACCCGGTCCCTGGGGCAAACCGCGCTTCAGCACGGCGTCCACCACCTTCAGGGAATCAACCATCAGCGGATCATCGGCACGCCGTACGCCGTACCGGACGAGCTCGAGAAAGCCGCCATCGATGATTTCACGGGCCTCAAACGTGTCGCGCGTACCGGGGGGCCGGTTGTTGAGGTGGATGGTCTCATCGCCGCAGGTCTCGCAGGCATAGGCTGCACCCTTCTCCGGCGGACGCACCCGCATGTAGTGCCGCTTTACTTCGGGCAACAGCACGCCGTCGTTGGTCACGGTCCAATGCTCGAGATGCGACTCGATCCAGTCTGCAAAATCCTCATAGAAGCCGGCGATCTCCATCGAGTCATGGGCACGCGCAATTTCTGCCGCGCACACCAGGCCCGCGATCACCGCGGCCAGCGTCGACGGGGAGTAGCCCGCATTCTCTTCCCAGCGCTCTTGATGCGTGATGGGCGCATGGCGGACAAGAAAGCCCGCTGCCCGTTCGACGAAGGGAAAGATTTCCATGTCGCCGAGGCCGTTTGCCTTCCACAGCCGCCACGCGAGAATGATCGGGAACGCAACCTCATCGAGCTGCTCGCCCGACCAGTAGGGACGTCCATCGACCCAGAAATTCTGTGCGAAGCCTCCATCGGGCTTCTGTGTACAAGCCAGATAAACAAGCGCCCGCAGAGCCGTCTCCGCGCGCCCGCAGGCCAGCAGGGCGCTGGCGGTCTGCACCATGTCCCGCGTCCACACCAGGTGGTATCCGCCCAGGTCATCGTCGCTCTTGGCCTGCCCCCAGGGAATGGACGCCGAGGCCACAAACGCGCCGGAAAATGTCTTGTCTTCGTGCGCCAGCAGCACGTTATGGCTTGCCCGCATCAGCTTGCCGCCATCATGCGCTTTCGCCGCCAGCCATTCAGGATTGGCCACCCGCTGCCACTGCACGATATAGCGCTCGCGGTGCTCCTCAAACGGCTTGGCCAGCGCACTGACGGTCTTTTGCAGCGCGGTGTGATGACCCTGGCCCAGGCCGATGGCGACCACAAACACGCGCGACCCGTCTGACCCTGCCGCATGCAGATTCAACTCGCCGATCACCGCGATGTTGCCTTCTTTGGCCGATCCAAACTCCCAGTTCATGCGATAGTTTTCCATCACGTCGCGCCAGCCGTCGCTGGCACCGACAAAGCCGCAGCTCACGCGCGAGAAGCCGCAACTGGCGCCCATCGCCAGCGACGAGTCGTTCTTCCATGCCAGCAGCATCTTGCGACCGGCAATATCTACCGCTCCCGCCGTATTGCCCGCGCCGCCGCCATCGAGGTGCGGAGCCAGCAAGGCATACACCTTCAGGCGCGGCAGCAAATCTTCGTGACCCTCGATCTTGATCCACTGCAACACCACCGAGTGGTGCGGATCGGCGATGATCTCGTGCGTCAGGCTGTAACGGCCTTCCGGATCGCGGTTGACGTAGCGAACACCGAGAGCTTCAGGATGGATGTACTCGAAACTATGCAGCAGGTCGCGTTTTTCTTCGTGCGCAAAGGTCTCCCCATCAGTGATGAGGAATCCCATATCGCGAATCTGTGCCCGGTCGATGGTGGGGTGGTAGACCTCGTTGAGGATTCCATGGGAGCACGTAAACCAGACGCGGCTCGAGGCAGCATATGCCGTGCCAATTGCATCTTTGACGCTTGAGGTCCAGCGCGGCTCAAGGCCCGGCGCGCCGAACGCTTCGCCCTGCTGGTCAAGCCACCGATAAAGGCCGTGGTCGTTCACTCGATCGACACCATTCCTTGGGGATTTGAGAGAAGGCAATGACGGTTAGGTCTCGTCTTCTTAAGAAGATGTTTCGGTGCGGCGAAGGTTTCCGCTCCAGATCAGAATTAGTTTCGCACCCCGACCCGCCTCGGCCGCATCCATCCAATTGTTACGCGTTGCGCTTCAATCGAAACACACGGCGCCGTGCCTGATATGTGAAGATTGTGTTTCACGTTCCGATCCGCTGCCGGCCGGCTCCGTCAACCCGCCACAGTACAATCCCAGACGAAGGAGATCTACCCAATGGCTTACGAACTCGCCCCGCTGCCGTACGACTATGCGGCCCTCGAGCCTTTTATCGACGCCCAGACCATGACTCTGCATCACGACAAGCATCACCAGGCCTACATCACCAATGTGAATGGCGCCCTTGAGAAGCATCCCGAGCTTGGGTCCAAGTCGGTCGATGACCTGATCAAGGACCTGAATGCCATTCCTGAAGACATTCGGGGCGTGGTGCGCAACAACGGTGGAGGCCACTCCAATCACTCCATGTTCTGGACGATCATGGCCCCGCCGCATGGCGGCGGAGGCGGCGCCCCCACCGGTGACATTGCCAAGCAGATCAGCGCTGATTTCGGCGACTTCGAGGCGTTCAAGAAGACCTTTAACGAAACCACCGCGAAGCAGTTCGGCTCCGGATGGGGCTGGCTGGTGTTCCAGGGCGGCAAGCTGAAGGTGATCACGACCCCGAACCAGGACTCGCCGCTGAGCCAGGGCCTGTATCCGATCCTGGGCAATGATGTGTGGGAGCACGCCTACTACCTGAAGTATCAGAACAAGCGCCCCGACTACCTGGCCGCCTGGTGGAACGTCACCAACTGGGCCGAGGTGAACAAGCGCTTCGCCAAGGCGAAGAGCTAAACAGTTTTCCGGCGGTCGATGCGCCCTGAGCGCATCCCACGGGAAAACCGGCATTTTGCGGGCTTCGATGTTGCCGATCCGGCACCCACTGGATCGGAGCATCGAAGCCCGCTGGTTTTTGGGGCATTTTCTGCCCAGGCGGGAGACGCTGCCAGCATCGTCCGAGGTTTGCGATGCACGGAGTGAATCGAAGCAAAGCGCGGGCTCACCTTTTTGATCCCTGATCGCCGGCCTTTCCCGGCTTACTTGGGCAGCTGGCTGGCATCCCAGCCACCGCCCAGAGACCGGATCAGACCCACGCTGGCAACAAACTGGCGGGTCTGCAGTCCCACCGCCGTTTGCTGATTTTGCAGCAGGGTCTGTTCCGCAGTGAGCACCTCGAGATAGCTGGTGACTCCGCCCTTGTAGCGCCGGTTCGAGATTTCGAACGAGTGCTGAGCCGAGGCCACGGCAGCCTGCTCGGCAACGCTCTCACGGCCCAGGACCCGCAGCGACGAGAGCTGGTCCTCCACATCCTCGAATGCCAGGAACACCGCGCCCTTGTAGGCCGAGACCTGCGCCTCGTAGTCGTGCCGCGCCTGGTCGGTGAGGGTATGGCGCTGTCCAGCGTCGAACAGCAGCTGGGTCGCCTGCGCTCCCAGGCTCCACAGCGCGCTGGGGCCCTGAATCCAGGTGCCGCCATGCGTGCTCTCGAATCCGCCCGTCCCGCTCAGGCTGATGGTGGGATAAAACGCGCTCACGGCGATGCCAACCTGCGCATTGGCCGACTGGGTACGACGCTCCGCGGCTGCAATGTCGGGCCGGCGCTGCAACAGTTGCGACGGCACGCCCAGCGGCACATCGGGCAGCTTCAGATTCAGTGGCGAAAAGGGAATGCTGAACGTCGGCAACTTGTAATCGGCGATCGTGCCCACCAGGTGTTCGTATTGCGCGCGTGCCTGCTCAGCGTCCACGCGCTGCGCCCGGATCGTCTCCAGTTGCGTCCGCGCCTGCGCCACATCCGCTTCGGTCGCTACGCCGCCCTTGAGACGGTGCTGGGCCAGGTCGAGCTGGCTTTCAAGATCCTTCACCGTCGAGTCCAGCATCTGGATCAGCGAGTCGGCGCCGCGCAGCTGAAAATAGGCGGTCGCCATCTGTGCCTGCAGCGTCAGATCCACGTTGGCCATATCGGCAGCGCTGGCCTGCGCATCGGCATGCGCCGCTTCGACGCTGCGCCGCACGCGACCCCAGAAGTCCGGCTCCCAGCTGCCCTGCCCTTCCAGCGTGAGGTCGTTATAGCTGTCCGCTGTGGTCCCATTGGCCAGCGGACGATGCCGCGATTCCGCCTCATGATTGAATCCCGGTCCCGCTGAAAGCCGCGGAAACAAGTTGGCGCGCGACACCGCAATCTCATCGCGTGCGGCCAGGTACGTCTCCAAAGCCTGGTGCAGTCCCTGGTTCACTGCCGCGATGCGGTCTTCAAGCTGGTTCAGCTGCGGATCGTTGTAGACCTCCCACCATTTTCCCTTCAGCATGCCGTCGGAAGGCGACGCAGGCTGCCAGCTTCCATCCTGGGGATTGGGCGGGGGAACAATGACCGTGGGCGCGCCCGCCTCCTTGTAGACCGGCGGCGCAGTAAAGACGGGGCGATGATAATCCGGCCCGACAGGTTTGCACCCGGCCAACGCAACAAGACCAAGTGCCACGATCGCAGTCGCGCCCTGGCGGCTTGCTCTCATCCTTCGCCCGGAGCCGGCGCGCGGCGCATCGGACGCAGAGCTGTTGATTGCTCTCCGCATCCTTACTTGCCTCCCTGCGGAGCCGCGCTCTGCTGCGGCGAAACCTTCTCTCCCTCAATCAGCGAATCGGGAGGATCCTGAATAATCTTGTCGCCCGCCTGCAGGCCGGTGACAATCTGCACCGTCGCGCCATCGTCTTCGCCAATCGTCACCTGCACAAGATGCGCCACCGGCCCATTGCTTCCGCTCACGACGGTTCCCAACTGCATGCCCTCTCTGCGGAAGATCAAGGCAGAGGCCGGCACGATGAAGGTCGATTGGGCAGACGGAGCCTTGAAGTGCACCTGCGCCAGAGCGCCCGGCATCAGTTCGCCATCGCGGTTGTTCACGTCGATCTCTACCAGAAGCGTTCGCGTCACCGGATCAATCGCATCGGCGGTGCGTTCCAGCGTGCCTTGGAAAGTCTTGCCCGGATGCTCAGGGAAAGTGAGGTCGATCTTTAAGCCGCGCTTGGCCATGCCCGTGTACGCCTGCGGAACATTGGTATACACGCGCAGCGTCTGCAATGCCTGCATGTGGAATAGTTCTTTGCTTGCACCCTGATCGATCAACTGTCCCGTGTCGACGTCGCGCGCGGTCACGATGCCATCGAACGGCGCATACACTTTTTCGAACGACTGCAGCTCGTGCAACCTCTGCAGGTTGGCCTCGGCCGACTGCACCGTGGACGCTGTCGCCGAAGCCTGGTTCACAAAGGTATCCGTGTCCTGTTGCGAGACCGCATTGGAGCCGACCAAGTCCTGATAGCGCTGCGCCTGCACGTGCGCGTTGTTCGCGTTCGCCTTGGCCGTGGACAAGTCCGCGTTCGCCTGCGCCAGCTGCTGATCCACTTCGGGTGAAGCGATCTCGGCAAGCAGTTGCCCCTTCTTCACACGAGCCCCGATATCGAAATACCACTTGGTCAAGTAGCCCGACGTCCGCGCGTAGATGGGCGAATCAGTAAATGCGGTCACGTTGCCGGGCAGCGCAAACGAGGTAACCGATGTGCCTTCCTTGGGCGCGAGCGCAATCACCGTCGGCGCGGCCAGCTGCGTCGTGGTATCGGCCAGCACGTGGTCGTTGTGCATGCGGCCAAGGATGCCAAAGCCCGCCAGCACCCCCGCGGTAATCAGCACCACCACGATGGCCGCTACGCCGAGACGCGGCGAGATGGCCTCTTGTTCGGGCGCTTGTTCATGGTTGTGCACTTTCGGTTCATTTGCCATACGCATTACTCCGAAGCCTCATCGAACTCGTCCACAATGCTGGTGCGCGCGGGCACTGCTGCTTTCTTGTGCCGCTGCAGCCAGCCGTGGACTACGGAAAAGAAAACCGGAACGAAGAACAAGGTGGCCACCGTGGCCAACATCAATCCGCCAATCACGGCGCGGCCCAAGGGAGCATTTTCTTCGCCGCCGTCGCCCAGCCCAAGCGCCATCGGCACCATGCCGATAATCATCGCAAGAGCGGTCATCACCACGGGACGCAAGCGTACGAAGCCCGCATTCAGCGCGGCCTGGCGCGCATCGCCCACCAGCATGTCCATCTGTTCACGCGCAAAGCTCACCACCAGGATCGAGTTTGCCGTCGCCACGCCCATGCACATAATGGCGCCGGTCAGCGCAGGGACACTCAGCCGCGTACCGGTGATGAACAGGAACCAGACAATTCCGGCCAGCGCCGCAGGCAGCGCCGAGATGATCAGGAACGGATCGATCCACGACTGGAAGTTCACAACAATGAGCAGGTAGACCAGCAGAATCGAGAAAGCCAGCCCCGCCAGCAAGCCGATGTATGACTTGTTCATCGTCTCGCTTTGCCCGCGCAGGATAAAGTGCGAACCGCGCGGAAGATCCTTTTCGTGGCTCGCGATGATCTTCTCGATCCCGCGTGTCACCGAGCCCAGATCCGTCCCGCCCACGTTGGCAAAGACATCGATCACCGG
The DNA here is from genome assembly GCA_036267935.1 of Occallatibacter sp. Lineage (GTDB taxonomy): Bacteria > Acidobacteriota > Terriglobia > Terriglobales > Acidobacteriaceae > Telmatobacter. The sequence continues at coordinate 20,113 of DATAVC010000016.1, forward strand.
CTGCACATCGTAGTGGCTCACCGTCCCGAGTTCCGCGCCCGGCTCAATCGACGCCAAGTTGCCGAGAATCTGCACGGCGCGCATGGCTCCCGGGGCTCCGCTATAGCCGGCTGTCTGCACCGGTCCGGTGGAACCGGGCGCACCGGTCGACGCTTCCGTGGTCGTCGAGTTGGTCGTCATGGCCCCCGTCACCGGCAGGCTCTTCAGCTGCGACAACGAATCGACAAAATATTGCGGCGACTGTACGGCCACGTTGTAGCTGACACCGTTGCGCGGATCGAGATAGAAACTCGGCGCGGTCTGAAAGCTTCCGCTCAAAGCTACCAGCAGGCTCTGGGCTACATTCTGCTGCGTCAGGCCAATCGCCTCCGCCCGCGTGCGGTCTACGTTCACCGTCATGTTGGGCAGATTGAAGGGCTGCTGAATGCGCGCATCGGATGCGCCCGGCACATAGCGCACTTCGTTCAAAATTCGCTCTGCCAACGCACGGTTGCCGTAGAGATTCGGCCCCACGATCTGGATATCGATTGGTGCGGCGAGACCGAAGTTCAGAATCTGCGTGACAATGTCCACCGGCAACTCGTAGAACGTGACACCGGGATATTCCCGTGCCAGCACCTGGCGCAGATTGTCGACGTACTTCTCGGTCGGATGATGGTCTTTGCTCAGCTGCACCTGGATATCCGCGTCCGCCGTACCGACCGGGGCAGAAGTCGAGTACGAGAGGTTCAAGCCGGAGTAAGGCAAGCCGATGTTATCGACGATCGTGACAACCTCACTCTGCGGAATGTGCTGGCGAATCGTTCCATCAATGTGATCGCACAGCGCGGCCATCTCTTCGATACGGGTGCCGGTACGCGCGCGCACGTGCAGCTTGAACTGCCCGGCATCAACCGAGGGGAAGAAGTCCTGCCCCAGCCACGGCTCCAGAAACCCAACAGACGCGATCGCGAAGACCAGGAAGAAGATGAGAAACGGCGCGGCATGATCCACGCACAGGGTCAGCACGCCCAGGTAGAAGCGGCGCAGTTTTTCAAATCCCGCCTCGAAACCCATCTGGAACCGCACCAGGGGATTGCGGCTCGAACGTCGTTTGGCCGCCTCTGCATCGTCGTGTTCGTGCAGCAGGTACTTGGCCATGGTCGGCACCACGGTACGCGAAAGCAGGTAGCTGGCCAGCATGGCAAACACCACGGCTTCGGCTAGCGGCACAAACAAATACTTCGCCACGCCGCTCAGAAAGAACATGGGCACGAACACGATGCAGATCGACAGCGTCGACACCAGAGCCGGCGTCGCAATCTGCGCCGCACCGTCCAGAATGGCCTGCTCGATCTCTTTGCCCATCTCCAGATTTCGATTGATGTTCTCAATCTCCACTGTCGCGTCATCCACCAGGATGCCGACCGCCAGCGCAAGACCGCCCAGCGTCATGATGTTGATCGTCTCGTGCAACGCGGCAAGCGCAGCCAGTGAACACAGAATCGACAGCGGAATGGAGACTGCGATGATCAGCGTCGATCGCCAGCTGCCCAGAAAAATCAGGATCATAACGGCAGTCAGGCAGGCGGCGATGATAGCCTCGCGCACCACGCCGCTGATGGCGCTGCGCACAAAGATCGATTGATCCGAAAGCGGATTGATCCGCAGTTGCGGCGGCAGCTGCCCCTGAATGCTCTTCAGTTTCGACTGGATGCCCGCGATGATGTCGAGTGTCGAGGACGATCCCGTCTTCAGAATGCTCATCAGAATTGCGCGTCGCCCGTCCACACGCACAATGTTGGTCTGTGGAGGATTGCCGTCGCGCACGTGCGCCACGTCGCGTACATAGATCACTGCACCGTTCACCGCGCGAATGGGCAGATCGTTCAGCTGCTCGACGACGCTCGGCGCCGAGTTGGTCTCAATCGCATATTCGAACTTGTCAATCTTCGCGGTCCCCGAAGGCACAATCAGGTTCTGCACGGCGACCGCGTTCACCACATCACCGGGCGATAGACCTTTGGCCTGCAGGGCCACCGGATCAAGATCGACCTGGATCTGACGCTGCTTGCCGCCGTAGGGATAAGGCGTCTGAGCACCTTCAATCGTGGCCAGCTGGGTGCGAATGGTGTTGGTTGCCAGGTCGTTCAGTTGCTGCTCGTTCAAGCCTTCGCCCGACAACCCAAGCTGCAGCACGGGGACGCTCGACGCGTTGTACTGGATGATGAAGGGCGGCGTTGTTCCGGGAGGCAGGCTGCGCAACTGCACCTGGCTGATCGAAGTGATCTGCGCAACGGCACTGGCAACGTTGACGTGCGGCTGGAAGAACACTTTGATGACCGCGATGCCGTTGAGCGATTGCGACTCGATGTGCTCGATGTCGTTGACCGTCGTGGTCATGCCACGCTCGGAGTTGAACACGATCCGGTTGGCCATCTCCTGCGCCGACAGGCCGGTGTACTGCCACACCACTGTCACCACGGGGATATCGATGTTCGGAAAGATATCTGTCGGCATCGACAGAATGCTGTACGCGCCAAGGATCAAGATCAAAAGCGCAAAGACGGCAAAGGTGTAAGGCCGCCGCAGCGCAAGCCGGACAATCCACATCATAGAACTGGTTCTCGCTCCATAGCGTTTCAGGAAATGCGGTTACGTCGGGACAGGGAGCCTTTCGAGCACACGCCTTACGACGACAACCGCAAGGCGAGCCCGATTCCCGTTGCGCGATTTCCCCAACGATGTAGACCCGGCGTCCTTCCACCGCCGAGGCTGGCGGAGGTACACCATGGGCCAATAACTTCGCTACACGGACAGCTCTTCAAAAAAAGGTTTTGCCGGGGCGAACTGCCTCTGCGCCGGATCGCCGCAGTATGCCTTGCACCGCCTTCAGGCATAAGACAGCGGAAATACCATGGTAGACGATGGAACTTGCCTTAGGCGACGCGCCGTCCACGCCTCTTCAGGGTGCCTGAGTTAGTGACGGGTTTAAACTCCCGAAGGATGCAGATTGACGCCCTATTCTGCCCCTTTGAGCCGCTCCAACCCTTTTCTTCGTGTGCACGCGAGCTTTGACGGAACAGGATTTACATGGCCAGAAAGGCCACGGCGGCCACCGCAGCGCCTACCGCCAGGCTCATGCCATCGCGCATCGCAAACACAACCGGGTCTTCATCCAGTTGGCCCCGCGAAGCCAGCAGCCATACGCGGTTGAGCCAATAGATCAGCAACGGCACGATCAGCCAGAGCCGCGTGGCATGTCGATAGAGATTGCTCACGTCGGTGCGCGCGATGTAGAGCATGAAGACGACAACTGCCGCATAGGCGCTGGCCGTCCCGAAGCTGCGAATCTGGTCCATGTCGGCCACCAGGTACCCCCGTCCGTTGCTGGCGGTGCCGCCCCGTTCGCGCAGATTCTCAAGTTCGCTGAAACGCTTGACCATCGCCAGCGAGAGGAAGAGAAAACTCGAAAACCCTGCCAGCCATTGCGAGATGGGGGTGTCGGTCGCCGCACCGCCCGCCAGCAACCGCAGGGTGTACAAGCCAGACAGCACCAGCACATCAACCACCGCAATCCGCTTGAGAAACAGCGAATAGCTCATGGTGGCGACAATGTAGAGTCCCAGCCACAAGGCGAACGCTGGCCGCAGATACGGCAGCAACGACAGCGATGCACCGCACAACGCGGCCGCCAGCAGCATGCCCCCGGCAACGGAAAGGTCGCCGGCAGCAAAGGGCCGCAGCCGCTTGAAGCGATGCCGGCGATCGTTCTCGATGTCGAGCATGTCGTTGACGAGATAGTTTGCCGAGGCCATGAAGCTGAAGCAGAAAAAGGCCGCGACGACCGCCGTAATCGATCCGCCCGAGAGCTGATGCGACAGCAGCAGCGGCGCAAACAGCAAAACATTCTTGGCCCATTGATGGACGCGGACGGCCTTGAGAAGCGTGCGCACTGTCGGACGGCGGTCAATAAACTCGCCCACGATCGCAATGTTCCTCAACCGCAGCCCCAGCCGCAGGCCGATCGTGGGATTAGCGATCATCGCTTCATGCGCACCCGCCAGAACCGCCAGGTCGGCGCGGGAGTTGCCGATATAGTCGAACTCGTTGAACCGCGACTGGAGACGTAAAAGCTTCTTGCCGCTGGTAAGGTTCGTCTTGCCCGAGGTGCCCAGCACGCCTTGAAAGATGCCCAGGTGTGCGGCGACGCGTTCGGCAAGGCCAGCGTCCGCGCCAGTGGCAAGGTACATGGGCCGGCCCTCGCGCCATTGGCCCTGCAGATACCGCAGCAACAGTGCGTTATAAGGCAGCCGCGCAGGGTCGAGCGGAGCCCGCCGCGCCACTTCGATCTTCAAACGCGCTCGTCCGCCGAACAGCCACAACGGCACGCGCCACACCGCAAGAGGATTTTGCCGCACCAGTTCGCACAGTGCATCCAGCAGCGAATCGGACTTGATCAAAGTGCCATCAAGATCGACGCACAACGGCCGCGACAGCCCGGAACTGGCCAAAACAGCGGAGTTCACGCGGTTCCTTCCCTGCGAACACTCGATTCGTTCAACCCGCCGGCAGATGAAGAGTTGTTCCCGCGGGAGTTGGCAAACAGCGACGCCCCACAGGCACAACGGGGCACAGAATGCGGGGGATGTTCAGATTATAGGCGATGCCTTGTTGCGGCAGGCCAGTTGAGCTGGAGTCTGCACGGCAAGAAAAAGGGCGAACCCTGTGGCTCGCCCTTCTCTGCTGACTGTTTTTTGAAGCCGCCTGCTTAGTGCGCGTAGGCTGCTTCTTCGACCTTGACCGCTTCGGTGAGCTGAACCGGGTAATACGCATTGCGGGTGTACTGCTTCACCATGCGATTGGTGTTGAAGTACGAGCCGTTGAAGGCCAGCGTGGTCCGCATCAAACGTCCCCATTTTTCAGGAACATCGCGATACAGGGGCACAACTGCCTTTTCGAGCTTGTTGTAGAGCGCGTTCGCCTCTTCTGCATCGTTCGCGCCGTCTTCGATCGCCCAGCCGGTCACGCCTTCAATGCAGCCTTCGATCCACCAGCCATCGAGGATCGACAGGCTCGGTACGCCGTTCAACGCAGCCTTCATGCCGCTGGTGCCAGAAGCCTCGTAGGGCCGGCGAGGTGTATTCACCCACACATCCACACCTGCCGTCAGCATTGCGCCCAGGTCCCATCCATAATTCTCGAGATACACGATGCGCAGCATGTCGTTGGAAAGCTTGTGCGCCAGTTCGATGACGTCGTGGATCAACGCCTTGCCTGGAACATCCTGCGGATGCGCCTTGCCCGAGTAGAGAATCTGCAATCCGCCGGCCTGCTGGGCAATCTTCATCAGCCGCTCAGGATCGGTGAACAACAGGTTCGCGCGCTTGTACGTGGCTGCACGCCGCGCAAAGCCCAGCGTCAGCACGCGTGGATTCAGCACCAGGCCGGTACGCGACGCCACTTCAGCAAGAAGAGATTCCTTGGCCCGCGTGTGCGCCTTCAACATTTGCTGTTCGGGGAGATCGATCGCGTTGCGCAGATAGAGATTGTCGCGACGCCACGCAGGGATTTGTGTATCGAGCATCTGCTGCACAGGCTCACTCACCCAGGTCGGCGCGTGTACGCCATTGGTGATCGAATCGATGGCGAACTCCGGAAACATCTCGCGCGACACTTTGCCATGCTGCATCGCCACACCATTGGCGAAGCGCGAAAAACGCAACGCGGTCATGGTCATGTTCAAAAGACCGTCATGAAAGCAGCCCAGCTTCTCCATGCGCGCGGTACGATCGACGCCCAGAATGCGGTTCGATTGCTCGGTCGAAAAACGGTCGTGGCCTGCGGGCACCGGCGTGTGGGTGGTAAACACACACTTGCGGCGTACTTGTTCAATATCCGATTCGGTGACCGCACCGAGTGGTCCGCCGCCCAGCTGGCCTTCAAGCAATGCCAGCGTCAGCAGTGCCGCGTGACCTTCGTTCATGTGATAGACGTTTACATTCAGGCCCAGAGCATTGGCCATGCGCGCGCCGCCCATGCCCAGCACAATCTCCTGCTGCAAGCGGTAGTTCGTATCGCCGCCATATAAGTGATCGGTCAAACCACGATCCCAGCCGGAGTTCTCGTCAAGATCGGTATCGAGCAAATAGATCGGGACCACGTGTCCGTAACGGCCGGCAAGGTTGTAGCGCCACGCCCGCACGTTCACCACGCGATCTTCAACAGAGACGGTGATGCGCGCCGGCTCCTCTTCGCAGAAATCGGACGGATTCCAAGGCTGAACCTCTTCAGTCTGTTCGCCCGTGCCGTTCAGATGTTGCTGAAAATATCCCTTGCGATGCGCCAGCGTGAACGCGATGAGAGGCACGCCAAGATCTGCAGCAGAACGCAACGTGTCGCCGGCGAGCATGCCCAAACCACCGGAGTAGGTGGGCATCGATGGATGAATCGCGATCTCCATGGAGAAGTAAGCGACGACACCCGCATTAGGAAATTTCTCGTACGAAAAAGGTTTAATGGAACTATTTTCCATGCTGTCTCTCTGTTGCCGTTCGTATGCACACTCGAACTAGAAAAGTGGCCCATCGGTCAGGGCCGGTTTCAACCATTCACCAGTTGTTAACTTGGAACGATTTTACCAAGGAATACCAGCAGAATCTGCGGCACCTCCGGTACCGTTCACCGAAGGGAACGGTTACTTTTGTCGTACCAGAATGGGATGGGAACGATGGGACGATCTTGACGAGTAAGATGATGTTGTTCCTTGACAGGATGTACCTGTCAGCTCAACTTGTGCGCTCCGCGCGATGCATGGCAAATCAGCACTTGCGGTACGATCCCCGTTTCAGTGGTGTAACGCGCCGAAAGCTCCTCTGAGAATTCCGCCGCGTTCCCGCGTTCGACAAGATTGATTGTGCATCCGCCGAATCCGCCTCCGGTCAACCGGGCTCCGATGAGACCGGGCAAATCTTGCGCCAGAGCAACCATGGCATCGGCTTCCATGCAACTGGCTTCAAAGTCGCGACTATAGCTCACATGCGCTTCGGCCATCAACCGGCCCAGTTCTTTCAAGTCGCCGCGCATCAATGCGTCAGCCGCCGCCACCGTACGCGTGTTTTCAGTGATCACGTGACGTGCGCGCTTCAGAGCCAGCGGACTCATCTCCGATCCCCAACGCGCCAGATCGTCGAGAGTAGCGTCGCGCAGAAACTTCACTTCGGGCCGATGGCGGCCAATCACCGCCGCAGCTTCTTCAACCTGCGCACGCCTGCTGGTGTATTCGCCGCCGGCCACGGAGTGCTTCACCATCGTGTTCGCGATCACCAGCGCAACATGGGGCGGAATCGGCGCCAATTTGAAACTCAGATCGCGGCAATCCAGCAGCAGGGCATGATCTTCTGCGCCGTTCGCCGAGATGAACTGGTCCATGATGCCGCAGTTCGCGCCGACAAACTCGTTCTCCGCGCGCTGGCACAAACGCGCCACCACTGCCCCCGGATAGCTGACGTGCAGCAGCGAAGTCACGGCTAGAGCTGTCGCCACTTCGACCGATGCGGAACTGGACAGGCCGGACGCCAAGGGCACATCGCCCCAGAGCGTCAGGCTGAAAGCCGGAATCGTGTGGCCCTCTTTCTGCAACATCGCCAGCACGCCCAAGGGATAGTCGGACCATTGCTGCGACGCCTTCGCAGGCAGAGCGGCGGCATCGAACACGCACTCCTCTGCATAATTCTCCGCGTACAAGACCACCTTGCCATCGGTGCGCGGCGAGATGGCGGCCAGCGTGGCAAAGTCAATGGCCGCCGGCATCACAAAGCCCTCGGCATAATCGGTGTGCTCGCCAATCAGGTTGACTCGGCCCGGTGCAGCAAATATTTCTGGCACCGCCTTGAAGCGGGCCTCATGCGACGCGCGTAAACGTACAGGATCATGCATGTTGGAATCCCTGCTTCACTTCGAGATCGACCAGGACCGGCCATGAGCAGGATTCGCCTGGAGCCAGCACCCGGGACCATTCTCCCGATTGCGCCAGCGAATCCACCGGCGCCGTGCACGGCTCAGGCGCCACACACATCTGCTTCGCGCCCGGCCGATCCGGCCATCCGCCGTAGCATAGCCACACCCCCAGAAAGGGCGTCGCTGTGCTATCAAAAGTCATGCGTATATCGATACCGGCACTGGGTCGGTGAATCACACACCAGTTCTCGGTCGAGCTCAGCGGACCGGCAAATAACTTGTCTCCTACCTGCGATGTGCGGTCGAGCACCTTGCTCAAATCGCCGCGGCCCTGGGAGAGGGGCCACGCCACGCGATCCCCTGTCTTGCCAAGCCGTTGGCCGCCCGAGCCCTCGACACGCAGCTCGCGAATCGACGCCGGCAATTCGAGCGAGTCGCCCGGCTCCACGGCAAAAAGCGAATGCGCCGCCCACGACCATGGCATTGCGCTTCGCCCCGTGTTGGTGAGGGTGTACTCCAAGCTCAAACGCCATCCTTGCTTCGTCGTCGCAACCTCGATCGAGCGCTCCAGCGTCAGCGGCAACGAAAAGCACTCCCCTCGCAGCGTCACCGAGCTGTTGCCCGCGGAATCCCTTTGCGTCCACTTCACTCGCCACAAATCGCCGTGGTCGGGGATCGTCGCTGTCCCGTCTGCCGTCTCAACCGAGCACGCACCGACGGACGGCAAACACTCGTCCCAGCCACTCGCATCCCCGGCATCAAAACTCATGGTGCGCGTACGGGCCGCAACCGGTGCCAACGGTTTCTGCAGCAGCTCGTGACCTTTCACGCGGATCGAAGAAATCTTGCCGCCGAACTCGGGCAAAAGCGTGACAGTGCAATCGCCTGCGCGGATGAGAACGTTTTCTTCTTTGGCTGCAATCGTGCCGCCCTCATCCATTTTTCAAGCCACTCCTTAAGCCCTGAGTTGGTATTTAAATAGCCGATGGGGACGCCGCGCGTCCAATCCTTAAACAGCGGCGGGCGGGAGCACTTCTTCGCACGCTTCTTGCAACCTAGTCCAGATCGCACCGAGCCACGACTCGTGCTCCGGCTTCATCAATACCGAACGCAAGCACGTGAGGTACTCGACGGCGCTACCCCCTGAGCCGTCCGACACTCCAAACCAGGATTGCGGCAATTGTACAAGGGCCAGATGCAAAGCGCGCGCCGCCGCCGCCGCAAATACCTGCCGCGCACTCGCCGAGGCGGCCTCGGAGTCTGCCGCACGCAGTGCCCAGACCACGATGTCCAGCTCCGGCTTTCCTCCTGCCAGGCAGGCAAATCGTCCATCCGCCCGCAGACGTCGATCCAGTTCCAGCGCTGCCCTGCGCCCCTGCGCCAATCCCTGGGCAAATTCGCCACCCGGAGTCAACGGCAGAAGCTTTTGTGTCGCCCACAGCGCCACCGCTGCAGCCCCGGCCCGCGAACACTCCAGGCTGATCTCGCCCAGGTGCAACTCCTTCGAAGTGAAGTACGTATACGGCGAATCGTGCTTATAGAACCGCCCCATCGCCGGATCCTTAAAGAGGATGCACCCGCACCCATACGGCTGCAGTCCATGCTTGTGCGGATCGACCACGATCGAATCCGCCTGGTCGATTTTCGCGAAGGCGCGACGTGCCTCTTCCTCTAACTCGTCCTGAATCAGCCGGAAATACCCTCCGTACGCTGCATCGACATGGACCCGGAAACCGTATTTCTCCCTCAACTCGAGAATCTCGTCTAGCGGATCGGCCGCCCCCATCGCTGTCGTACCCAGCGTCGCGACCACCGTGCCCACATCGCCCTTCTTCAGCTCGTCTTCGAGCGCATCCAGCCGCATCCGGCCGCGATTGTCAGCGGCGACCGCGCCGAACTGCAGCTTCAGTACGTGCGAAATCCGGCTGTGCGTGTAGTGCGCCTGCTCCGACGCTACGATCCGCTTGCGGCCTCTCGTCCCTGATCCCTTCGTTCCTCGTCCCTCGTTAAGTTCCCCCGCCACCCACAACGCCTCGAGATTGGCCATGGTTCCACCCGACGTCAGGTGGCCCAGAAACTCCGTCCACCCAAACATCGCGGCAATCTCCCGGACCGCCTCTATCTCCATTTCTGAGCTCGCGCGCCCGCCATCGCGCGCATGATTGTTGGGATTGATCGTCATCGCCAGCGCATAGGCGGCACGCGCGACTGGATGCGGCGGCTTCAGCATCTGCCCCGCATACAAAGGATGGAAATAGGGATAGTTATCGCCCAGCCGCCCGGCGACCTCTTCGAGCACCTCGGCCATCGCAGTCCCGTCGCTCGCCCGTGCGAGCGCAGGCTCAAAGGCGGGCAGGGCGGAAAACGCAGTGTGAAGACTCTGGGAGGCTTGCGGCAACAATTCGAGAACGGGATCGGCAGCCATGGCGACTTTTCACCCTACCACAGGCTTCGATCGTCCGGCCCAAAGAGGCCACGGCACTTCTCCCAGTCTGGATCGGCCCCCTAGGGCATATCCGGCTGGCTTGGCACCAGACAATTCGTTTTGAAACGGCGGTGCGTATGACCGTTTCGTAACGGGAAGGGGGCGACAATCTCTGCTGGGTTTCTTGGGCCCAATGCTACACTGTGGTCAGCGTTAGAGCCGAACCGGGCGTGAGCAGTACTCGCCCAACCAAGCAAGGATTCTGCCAGTGGTCGCTCCGATTCATCCAGCGCAATTCAATCCAGGAAACAAGTACACAAATGGAACAAGGTACCGTGAAGTGGTTTAACGACGCGAAGGGCTTCGGCTTTATCTCGCGTCAGAACGGCGAAGACGTATTCGTGCATTACTCTGCAATCAACTCGAGTGGTTTCAAGAGCCTGCAAGAGGGTCAAGCCGTGCAGTTCAACGTGGTGAAGGGGCCCAAGGGCTGGCAGGCTGCGGACGTTCAGCCTCTCTAAGTCAATACAGGCCGCCTGATTCCGGCAGAATCTGGCAAAACAAGCGAGGGCTGGGAGCAATCCCAGCCCTCGTTTTGCGTTGTGGCGCTCTCTGGACCTTGCGGCGCCCCTCTGGACGCCGCCGTCTGCTGGAATCACTCAATCCAGCGTTGGCACAGCGCGGCTAACTCGGGAATTTTCGCAACGGACTCCGCGAACACCGCTTTCATGCGCTGACTCCGCGGTCTTGCGCTACAGGCTCAGCGATAGCACCGAATACGAACGCGGCGGCACTTGCACCGTCATCGTCGAGCCCACCTTCGGCTTCTCCAGCGCCTGCGGAACCACCTTCTTCGGATCAGCAAAGGTGTTCAGAGCCTTCAGATCCGATCCGGTCAGCGTGACGAATTCTGTGACCGCTGTTGGTGTCAGGTCGTGCCACTTGATCTCAAGATCGCGCGCCTTGTTCAGATCGCGATTCAGCACAAACAGCGTCGCCGTCTTTTTCTCCGTCTCATAACTCGCCGTGATGTCGAGGTACGGAACCGCGCCGAATCCTGGAATCGGAAGTCCGCCGTTCTCAATCGGTCCGCCCAGTTTGTCTACTTCGTAGCTCGGTCCATCCTGCGCCAGGCTCAGCGATGCTCCATGCGCATACTTCAACGCCCACGAATACGGATAGTAGATCGTGTTGCGCAGCGTGCCGTCTTCGTTGGTCATGATCGGCGCAATCACATTCACCAGTTGCGCCAGGCAGGCGAGCTTCACGCGATCCGCATGGCGCATGAGCGAGTTCGCCAGCCCACCGACCAGCAGAGCGTCCTCGAGGTTGTACGGTTCCTCCAGCAGATGCGGAGCAGCCTTGCCATGTCCATCCACCGCATCGCCGCTGCGCGCGCGATACCACACGTTCCACTCGTCGAACGACAGAAACAGCTGCTTGCCTGATCGCTTCTGCGCGCGCACCGAGTCGCAGACCGCAGTGATCTCCTCAATCTGCCGGTCCATCGCCAGGTTCATGGCCAGGTATTTGCTGCTGTCGCCGCCGGTCTCATCGGTGTTTCCCCAATACCGATGCAGCGAAATTCCGTCGACCACCTCGTAGCACTGTTCGAGCACCGTGCGGTCCCACTCGATGTACGTGGGCATGAACGGGCCGCTCGATCCGCACGCCACCAGCTTGATGTTGGGATCGATCGCGCGCATCTGCCGCGCCGCATCCGTGGCCTTCAATCCGTATTCGCGCGCTGGAATGTGACCGATCTGCCAGGGACCATCCATCTCGTTGCCCACGCACCAGTACTTCACGTTGTGTGGCTTGTCGTAGCCATGACTGCGACGCAATTCGCTCCACTTTGTGCCGCTCGGCCAGTTGCAATACTCCACCAGCGCCGCGGCATCTTCGGCTGTGCCGGTGCCGAAGTTCAATCCGAACAGCGGCTCCGTTCCCACGGCACGCGCCCACGTGATGAACTCGTTGGTACCGAATTGATTCGTCTCCAGCGTGTTCCATGCGCGATCCAGAACCGTCGGTCGATCCTTCTTTGGACCCACGCCGTTCAACCAGTGATACCCCGAGACGAAATTGCCTCCGGGATAGCGCACAATCGGCACGCCAAGGTCCCGCACTTCTTTCATCACATCGGTGCGGAATCCGTTGGCATCGGCGAACTTCGAGCCCGGCTCGTAGATCCCTTCATAGATTGCGCGCCCCAGATGCTCTAGAAACGATCCGTAGAGTCGCGGGCTGATCGTGCCAATCTGCCTGCCCGAATCGATGACCACGCGTGTCGGCCCTTCGCCTTGCGCCACACTAAAGGGACCGAGCGCGGAACTGGCTGCAACCGCGAGGCTTGTCTGGCTGGCATTCTTCAAAAAACGTCGGCGCGAAATCGACTTCATCAGGATGGCCTCTCTCTGTGGCTGCTCATGCGGTTGTGCCGCGAAGGGATGTCGAGTTGAATATGCTGCAGCGATTTTGGCTCAGTCCCCAACGCGAGTAAACGTTTGCTCGGCAGGATAGTAAGGTGGCCTACGAGTTGTCAAAACATCCGGTTGATCTGTCGGTGGATGTGGTCGCCGCGCGAGCGGATACAGCCGCCGCGCAAGCCTCAGCCAGTGTTGCGCAAGCCGGCCGAGATACCGCTGATGGTGGCGGCGATCGCGCGATTCACATCGGCCGTGTCTTCGCCTGCGCGCTTGCGCTGCAGCATGTCCACCTGGATCAGGTGCATGGGATCGACGTACGGATTGCGCAGTCGGATCGAACGCGCGAGCACCTGGTTCCTCTCGAGCAGGTCTTTCTGTTGCGTAATCGCGAGCACCGCATACACCGCGCGATGCAACTCCGACTCAAGCATGTCGAAGACACGATCGCGCATGACTTCATCTTTGACCAGGAAAGAGTATTGGCGGGCCGTCGCCACGTCGACCTTGCCCAGCGCCATTTCGACGTTGCGAAGCAGATCGATGAACAGCGGGAACTCGCGCGCCATGGTCTGCAGCAGCTCGAGCGCGCCCGGCTTCTCAAGATATTGGCTGAAGGCGTGGCCGACACCGAACCATGCGGGCACCAGGAAGCGCGACTGCGTCCAGCCAAAGACCCAGGGAATCGCACGCAGATCGGCGATGTTGCTCGAGGCATTGCGGCGCGATGGACGTGAGCCGATCATCGCGTGCTCCAACTCGCCCACCGGTGTCGATTGTTCAAAGTAGGCGATGACATCGGGATTGTCGAGGATGTTGGCGCGATAGAAATCAAAGGACGTCTTCGACAACTCATCGAGAGCTGCTTCCCACTCGGGCTTGAGGATGCCGGTGAAGTGTCCTTTCGGATCGCGCGCATTGGGCCGGGCAAGCGCATCGAGAGACGCGGCGATCATCAGTTCGAGATTGCGCTCGGCAAGCACCTCGTCGGCGTACTTGAAGTTGAGCACTTCTCCCTGCTCGGTGATGCGGAACTGCCCCTCGAAGGCATCCATGGGTTGGGCAAAGATGGCGCGATGCGTCGGACCGCCGCCGCGTCCTACCGTGCCGCCACGCCCGTGGAAGAGGCGCAGCTTGACGCCGCAGTCGCGCGCCACCTCGTGCAGAGCACGATGCGCGCGGAAGATTTCCCAGGTGCTGGTCAGCATGCCGCCGTCTTTGTTGGAGTCGGAGTAGCCGAGCATCACCTCCTGCCACCAATCCCAACTTTCCAGCAGCCTGCGATAATCTTCGCGGCTCCAGAGCTCGCGGCAAATGGCCGGCGCGTTGCGAAGGTCGTCAATCGATTCGAAAAGTGGAACCGGCATCACGCCGGGATCTCCCCGGGAACCCTCGACTTGAACGCCGCCCAACCGGGCAAGACGGACCACGGCCAAGACATCTTCCACAGAAGACGCGCCGCTGATCACGTATTGACGAATCACTTCGGGAGAGCAGCCTCGTTTCACTTCGGCGACGACGCGAAAGGTTTCGAGCACATCGGCTGCTTCAGGCGAGAGTGGACCGGGCACCGACTCCGCCGCCGAGTCGGCGATGGCCTCCTGCAGAGCGATGGCATGTACGCGCGCGTGCTGACGAATGTCGAGCGTGTGCAGATGCAGGCCAAAGGTGCGGACCTGCAGGATGAGCGGATCGACCAGCGTATGTGCAATGCGCACGCCTTCGTGCTCGACCAACGAGGCACGCAGCGCTTCGAGATCACGCAGGAACTCGTCGACCGAACCATAGGTGGGCAGCACGCGCGCCAGCTTTTCCTGGCCCTGCGACAGGGTGAACGGCATCACCGGCAATTGCCCGCTCGAAGCGCGTTCGCCTGTCTCCTCGAGGTTGCGCTGGATGCGCGCCTTGAGACAGATGACGAAGCGGCGGTAGTATTCAAACTCGTATTGTGCGCCGAAGATCTGCGATTCAGGGGTGTGCACCTGCGCAACATACGCCTCGAGACGCCGCAACAGCGCGTCGCTGATGCGAATCTGCTGGGCGCTCGTGGTCAGCAAGTCGATCAGATTGTCGAGCTGGCGTTGATAGAAGAGCAGCAGATGTCCGCGCGCGAGACGAATCGCATCCCGCGTGAGCTCGGGCGTCACAAATGGATTGCCGTCGCGATCCCCGCCGATCCACGATCCGAAGTGCAAGACGAGCGGCAACTCATGCGGATCAATCTTGAGG
The DNA here is from genome assembly GCA_036267935.1 of Occallatibacter sp. Lineage (GTDB taxonomy): Bacteria > Acidobacteriota > Terriglobia > Terriglobales > Acidobacteriaceae > Telmatobacter. Next base: position 35,131 of record DATAVC010000016.1, read on the forward strand.
TCGTAGGCCGCACGCAGCGCTTCGGAGATTTCACGATAGAGGCTCGGCAGAGTGGCGAAGATCGACACGTCATAGTAGTCGAGCCCCATCTTCACCTCGTCGAAGACGGTGGGCCGGCGCGAGCGCACCTCGTCGGTCTGCCACAGGCTCGTAATCTCTGCGCGAATCAAATCTTCGAGGCGCGCCAGATCCTGCTCCGGGATCGGAATACGGTCGAGGGTGGCAAGATATTCGCCAAGCCGGCGGCGTTTGACCATCACCGAACGGCGAGCGGCCTCCGTAGGGTGCGCGGTAAAGACCGGCACAATCAGCACACGACGCAGCCAGTCCATCGCTTCGCTGGCGCTGATGCCTACGCGGCGCATCTCGCACAGCGTACCGACGAGCGAACCACGCTGACGACCGGCTTCTCCGCTGAGCTGCAGCGCGATACGGCGCCGCTTACGATGATTGGTTTCTGCAAGATTGATGAGTTCGAAGTAGAAGGCGAAGGCACGCGTCAGCAGGATCGCGCGCTCGACCGGGAGCGAGTGAACCAGTTCCAGGGACTTGCGCGCCTGCAGGGCAGCTTCTTCATCTTTGGCGTGGGCTTCGGCATCCCGGCGACGGATCGTGCCTTGACGGAGAGCCTCCACATGTTCGAAGAGATCGTCCCCCGCCTGCTCGCGCAGAACCTCCCCCAGCAGCGTGCCGAGCGATCGCACGTCGCGGCGCAAAGGAGCTTCTTTCAGCTCACCGGTGCGCGCTTCGAGTTCGGCCAGCCGCTGCGACCAGCTCTCGGGATTCCACAGGAGAGGCATCGTCTTCTGATTATGCCTGAGGAAAAGGGTCCGATTTATTGAAGCGCGAGAAGGGCGCCATCGGGCACAATGCTTGCATGCGTTTTGCCTCTGCTTTATCTCGCGTTTTGCTTCTTGCCAGCCTTTGGTTCATCGTCTTTGCGATTCCTGCGCAGACACCTCCGTCGACTGCTCCGGCACAAGCACCGGTACTCGCCGCCGCCGCACATCCGGAACGGCCCCTGCCGCCGGCGCGCGATCCCCATTCGCCCGGCTACGTCGATGCCGTGGAATTGCCCGATGGCGCGGTTCCTTCGCCCGCAAAAGACGGCAATTTTCTGATTGGACCGACGCATGCTCCTGCGCCTGAGTTGGCCGATCCGGCGCGACCGCTCGAGGGAACCGTCGTCGAATTCACGATGAGTTCCGCGGACAGCAAATACTATCCGGGCATTGCGCGCGATCCGGGAACCTTTGGCACGCCCGATCCAACGGATCCGGCCAGGCTGATCCTGACCACAAGCCATCCCGCACCCTACACGCGCAAGGTGGCAGTCTACGTGCCGAGGAGCTATGTGCCGGGCACAGCGGCGCCGTTTATCGTCGGAGCCGACGGTCCAGACAGGATGTTGATTGCGGCACTGGACGGACTGATCGCGGAGCACCGGCTGCCGCCGATTGTCGCCATTTCAATTGGGAATGGCAGCGGCGACGCGCAAGGCAGCGAGCGCGGCCTGGAGTACGACACCATGTCGGGCAAGTACGCTGAGTTTGTCGAGAACGAGGTGCTGCCCCTGGTCGAGAGCCAGGCGCACGTGAAGCTCACGCATGATCCCGAGGGACGCGCGGCGACCGGCGGCAGTTCGGGCGCCTCCTGCGCGCTGATCATGGCCTGGTACCATCCGGAACTCTATCATCGCGTGCTTTCGTATTCGGGCACGTTCATCAACCAGCAGTGGCCGAGCGACCCGAAGATGCCGCACGGTGCATGGGAGTTCCATGAGCACTTGATTCCTGAAAGCCCGGTGAAACCGATTCGGATCTGGATGGAAGTGGGCGACCGCGACTTGCTCAATCCCAACGTCATGCGCGATGACATGCATGACTGGGTGCTGGCCAATGAACGGATGGCGCGGGTGCTCGCCGCCAAGGGTTATCCCTACCAGTTTGTTTTTGCGCCAAACGCCCGGCACGTCGATCACGATGTGCGCGCACAAACGCTGCCTGAAGCGCTGGAATATGTGTGGCGGGGATATTCGGCCAAGTGATGCGCGTCCAGAAGAGAAAGCGCAGAACCTTCGGCTTCGGTCGCAACGGCGACCTTGGCTCAGGATGACAAACTCTCTGGCGGAGTCAGGCCCTGACGCGTCATGCGATGAGCCGCCTTGAGGCTAGTCCCTATTTGTTTTCGTTGGCGGTGAGGCGGAAGGTAATGGTGCCCCAGAAAAGACGGGCGCGCATTTGTACGGGAAGATGGCGGTCGTCGTCGGTGTACCAGATCCAGATGTTGCCGCGATTTTTGACGACGCCGGCCGCGGCGGTGGGTTGCACGCGCACGGTATGGAACGATCCCAGCGGAGTTTTTATCTCTTCGCGGCCTTCAACCTTCATGGTCACCGGCACATTGTGCATGGCGTCGACAATGGGAAGAACGAAGCTCTGGCCAACGACCATGGGCTGGGAAGCAGCATAGAAGACGCCCGTAAGCAGGTCGGTCATGCATCCGGGGATCGGTGACTCGACGTGCTTGGCCTGGTTGCGGACGACATTCTTTTCGTCAAGGACCGACTTGGACTGGTCATAGTCGATGTGCAGCGTGGAATTGACCTGGCGGCGGCCTTCGACAGTCTGCTTGTCGAATTCGTAGGTGCAGCCTTTGGTGCGATCGAAGCTCGACTGAAAGCGGTCGCTGACGTGGAAGATCATGTTGATGGCGCCGAGTGTATCCGCCGTCGCGTTCACCTTCTCACGATCTCCATCGGCCTCGAAGTGCAGGACGGCCGTTCCAGCGGAAAAGACGCGCCAATCGACGGAGTAGGTGAGGGTCTGTTTCTGCGGAAAGCTGAAGCCGGGGCGCGGAGCCGGCAAGGGAGGCACATCTTGCGCAACCGCCACGGCCGTGAGGGCGACAGCACAGAACATCGTCATCACCGGGGTGCGCATCAAGACGGGGCTAGGCTCCTTCAGCTTTTGACATGCCGGACACCGGAATTGTCTACCGGGACCAGGGGCGAATGGATCGCTGGAGGTGCTAGTGCGACGTACGCGCGAACCAAGCCAGCACAGGATGTAACAACAAAAGACTCAGATAAAGCAGTGCTGCGCCAATAGCAGCATTGTACTCGCGGTGACGGTAGTAAAGAACCAGCGAAAAGCTGCCGGTTGAAACTTCGGAGTGGTTCTTTTCATCGGGTTGTACAGGCTGCGGAGCCGGAGCAGGGGTGAGGCGCGGAATGAGCCGCGGGACGCGCCGGCAATAGTCGTCAAAGTCATTGAAAGTTGCACGGAGAAAGCGCTCTTCGGACGCGATGACAGGAATATAGATGATGAGGAACATGGTGGTGAGCGCGAGGGCCATGATCCAGCTGAGCAGTGCGAGTGCAAACCCGGCTGCGATGAGGATCGATCCGAGATAGAGCGGGTTGCGCACGTAGGCGTAGGGCCCGGTCTGCGTGAGCTCGCGATTCTTTTTGACGTAGCCGGCGGCGTAACCGCGAAGCCAGACCCCGGGCACGACAAGGAGAAGGCTGCAGAGAATTGCCGTCGGTCTCGGGGTGTGACGCCAGAGTTCGAAGAGATAGAGCAGCGCGGTCGCGAAGCCGAGAGGCACGCGAATCCTTCGCGCCACCTTCTCCCAGCCTTGCATGGAGCGGACCTTTGGAGGAGAGCCGTGGCTGCTCATCGACTCGCCGCCGTGTGCAGCAACTCTTCTACCGCTGAGAGCACCGCCTCAGGCTGGATGGTAAGCAAGCCGGCTTCAGGTGCTGCGCGGCGGGCGTGGTCGCGCACGCTTGCGGGATGACGCAAAACTTTGAAGCGGGTGCCAAAGGGACCGTTGCGGCTGGGGTCGGTGGGGCCATAGATGCCGACCACCGGCTTGCCCAGTGCACACGCCAGATGCAGCGGTCCAGTGTCGCCTGCAATGACAAGTGCGACGCGACGCGTGATGGCAATCAGATTTTCAAGTGAAGGAGAAAGGAGCGTGGCGGTTCCCTGGGTCGCGTCGACAATGACTTCGGCGATGGCCTCTTCGCCAGGACCGGCGTTGATCAACACGCGGAAGCCGCGGGCAACGAGTTCTCGAGCCACGGTGGCGTAGCGCTCGATGGGCCAGCGTTTCGCGCCCCACCCCGCACCGGGATTCATCAATACCGCGCCCGGCTCAGATGCGGTCGGGAGAAGTTCTTTGGCCCAGTTCTCGGCCTGCGGATCGAAAGGCAGCCACGGTTGCACCGGCTCGAGGTGCAAGCCTGCAACAGCAGAGGCTAACTCGTAGTCCTGTTCGATCACGTGCGCACCTCGTGTGGCAACGCGCTCAGTAAAGAGCCAGCGCGCCGCTCCTTCACGCGGTTTGGCCTCGCCGATCAGGCGACACCCGGCAAGACGTCCGAAGGCAGCCGATCGAACGGCACCCTGAAAATCGATGGCCGCGTCGTATTGCCCCTCGCGCAGCGTGCGACGCAAGGCACGGACCTCACGCAAAGTCCGAGCGGATAAAGGATGTTTGCCCCACTCTTTCGCAGGGGCTGCAAGGATGTGGTCGACGACGGGCTGCAGGGGCGTAGATTGTTCGGTATCGCGACCGACTGCGTCGCGCGCAGCAAGCAATGCCGTCCATTTCGGCTCGACAACCCAATCGATGATCCACTCTGGATGCGCGATGCGCAGCGCTGTGACTGCGGGAAGGGCGTGAAGAATATCGCCCATCGCGCCCAGACGAACCACGAGCAATCGAAACTTGGACTGCGTTGGCAAACTCTGATTTTCTCACAGCGCCGGAACGGTGGGAGATGTCCGCAGGCACTCGACAAGCCAGTCGATCGCAACGGCGGCGTCTTCGATTTCGATCTGCAGACTTGCGGTGGTCAGAGGGAGATCCGGCGGAAAGGCGGAGGCCAGCTGTCCCAGGCGCACAGCATCTTTTTCGGTCGTGAGGAGGGCACGGGCGCCTACGCCTCTGGCTTGCTCGACGAGCCGTTCGACCACGTGCTCCGTGTAGTCGTAGTGATCGCGAAAGGCCTTTTGTCCGGCAATCTTCACGCCGGCGTTTTCGAGACCCGCAAGAAATTGCTCGGGACGCGCGATACCGCAGAAGGCAAAAGCGGGCCCATCGATCTGCGGAACCTGCATATGGCGGCGCAGTCGCCACACGGGTCCTGCCCAGCCCCATCGATGGAGTTCTGCTTCGAGGGGGGCGTCGTCTGCCGGCACAGCGATCACGCTGGCGTGGCGGGCTGCAGGCAATGCTTCGCGCAGGTTGCCGGCGGGAAGTAGAGAGTCCTGCCAATCCTCGCGATTGAGCAGGAGGATGTCGACGGAGCGATGGAGCTGGCGATGTTGAAAGCCGTCGTCGAGGATGTGGGCAGCAGCGATGGGTCCGCCGGCAGGTTCATCACGTTGCACGTCAGCTTCTGCCAGAAGTCCCGCGTCGTAGCGCTGCGGAGCGACGTACACCGGCACGCCGGTCGCACGTGCGATGAGCAAGGGCTCGTCGCCGTATCGGTCTGCGGAACCGTTGAGGTTGACGCGCGCAGGCTCGGTGCGGGCTCGACCGTAGCCGCGCGAGAGCACGTCAACATGGATGCCACGCTCGACCAGTAATGCGGCGAGTGTGATCGCGAGCGGAGTCTTGCCGGAGCCGCCGGTGGAGAGATTGCCGATGCTGATCACCGGACCTTGCAGGTGGCGAACCGGCTCCCACCCCCGCGCACGGCGCAGATCACGCCAAGCCAGTCCCGCACGGTAGAGGGGGACGAGGGGCGCGAGCCAGGGTCGCTTCATGCTGGAGAACCTTGGCCCAGGAGTGCGCGCATCGCATCGACACTGCGCTGGGTGGCTCCCGCTTGCGCCTCAAAAACCTGGCGGGCACGCGCGCCCATCGCGGCAGCGTCGGCAGAATTCGCGAGCAATGCGCCGAGAGTCTTGGCCAAATCTTCTTGCGACGCAACCCGTAGGCCGTCGTGCGCGCGCAAGTCGTCGGTGATCGCGCGAAAGTTTGCGTAGTGAGGACCCATCACGATGGGCACGCCGAATTGTGCCGGCTCGAGGGGATTGTGGCCGCCCGTGGGAAAGAGGCTGCCACCGACGAACGCGACCGCAGCAAGGGAATAGAGGGATGCCAGTTCGCCGATGGTGTCGACGAGGATGACTTGGCCTGCGCGGATGGGCGGAATCGAGTCGATCGCCCGATCTTTCCAACTCGAGCGTTTGACCCAGGAGATGCCGGACTTGTCGAGCAAAGACGCCACCGCCGCAAAACGTTCGGGATGACGCGGCGCCAGCACCAGGACGAGCTTCGGCTCCACTTCAAGCAGCTGCGACCAACCGGCCAGCAGTGCAGCTTCTTCGCCGTCGAGAGTGCTACCGGCGACCAGAAAGCGCAGCCCTGCTCCAAGCGTCTGGAGGATGCCGGTTGCTTCTGCCTGCTGCGCGGCGCGCACATCGAACTTCAAATTGCCGGAGACGCTCACGCGCTCGGGAGCGCAACCGATGGCCTTGAGACGCTCGGCATCCGTCTCGCTCTGCGCAAGAACACGACTGATTCTGCTGAGCAAGGGCTGCCAGAACCCGCGCAGCATCCGGTAGCGCGGCCACGAGCGATCGGAGATACGGGCATTGACGACGGCAACCGGAACATGCCGACGGAAGCAACTGGCAAGGAGGTTCGGCCAGAATTCTGTCTCGGCGAGAACCAGCATGCGCGGCTTGAGCGCGTTCATGTGAGCGCTGACTGCCCACGGCAGATCCAGGGGGCAATAGAAGACTCGGTTCAACCCGAAGCGCTCGCGGGCTACGAGCTGTCCGGTGAGTGTGGTCGTTGAAATCAGCACCTGAAAGTTGGGCAGAGTCGCATCGAGTTCGCCGACGAGGCGGCTGACCGCCAGCACTTCTCCGACAGAGACCGCGTGCACCCAGATTGCGGGGCGTTCGGCCGCCTGGCTTCTGAGCCAGCCGGGGACATTCCCCAGCCGTTCGCTCAGCCCCTCACGATACTTGCGCGTCGCAGCCATGCGCCAGAGCCACCACGGCGCACTGGCAATGCAGCCGGCAAGCAACGCGAGGTTATAGAAAAACAAGATCATGCGTGACGGATTACGTCTTCCCTCGGTCTAATCTAAAAATGATACAGTCGTCCACGATGAAGGCTTTCAAGGTTGTCCCGCTGTTCGCGTTCTCGGTCTTGCTGCCGGCCTTTGCCAGCGACCACAAGACTCCGCAGGTGCAGCCGGCTACATCGTTTGCCGCGGTTGAAGTGCACGAGAAAGAAAAGATTGCCATTGCGGCCGAACCCTACGACACGAAAGAAAAGGAATCGCTGTTTCGCGTCGACTACCTAGGGCACGGCATCATGCCCGTACGATTGATCGTAACCAACAACAGCGACCGTCCCATCTCGCTCCGCGATGCGCGCATTTTGTTTCAGACTCCGTCAGGCGACCGGATTCAAGCGGCCGAGCCCGAGGATGTGGAACGGCTGATGACGCGCAAAGAACGTGAGGGGGGCAAGATTCCCATGCCCGGCCCCATCCCGAACATCCACATGAAGCCGAAGGCAAGCAATAAAGAAATTGAGGAAGACTTCGACCAGTTTGAGTATGGCGCCCTGGTTGTGGAGCCTCACACCACGCAGGCGGGCTTTCTGTTCTACGACGTCTCGCAATTGGATGATCCGCTCAAGGGATCGAAGCTGCATTTACATAAATTGCGGGATGCGGATGGGAACGAGATTTTCTATTTCGAGATCCCCTTCGACAAATATCTGCAGTCGAAGTCGAGCGTGATGAAGTAGGTGGGCCGCGGGCTGAAGCCCGCCTTTTGCAGGTGCCTTGATTCAGCAGCCTAAAGGCTGCTGGTCCCTCCGAGAAGAAGCGAAAAGGACAACAGCGGATCCGTTCACTCCGCTGACGACTCGCGTCGCAGCATCCCGCCATTGAAGCACGGCTCGATGCGCTCTCGCTACCACGCTGAGGCCCACTCTTTCTGTAGCTTTCGCTGCGCAAAGAATGGGCGCCCGGCGTTTACGGCAGGTCAGTTACTGATGCTTGATGAACTTGCCGTTCTGCAGTTCGCGCATAGCTTGCTGCAACTCGGCCTGGGTGTTCATCACGATGGGACCGTACCACGCCACCGGCTCTTCCAGCGGTTTGCCTGAAACGAGCAGGAAGCGGATACCTTCGGGTCCAGCCTGGATAACGATCTCGTCGCCGCGGTCAAACAGCACAAGCGAATGATTCTTCGCGTCGTACCTGGCCTCGGCATTCGGATCAATGGCCGACTCGGTCAGCACGGCCTTGGGATCGGATGCGTCGCGAAACGAACCCGCGCCGGCAAAGACGTAGGCGAAAGCATTGCGCGTCACGTCAACCTTGATGCGGCGCAGCTTGTTGGGCGGCACCGAGATGTCGACGTAGCTCGGATCGGCAGCCACTCCTTCGACCGGGCCAGCCTTGCCCCAGAACGTCCCACAGATGATGCGCGCCTTGGTTCCATCGTCTTCAGTGACCTCGGGGATCGCTGCAGACGGAATGTCCTGGTAGCGAGGGTCGGTCATCTTGAGCGAGGCAGGCAGGTTGGCCCATAACTGGAAGCCGTGCATGCGTCCTTTTTCGTCGCCCTTGGGCATCTCCTGATGCAGAATCCCGCTGCCGGCTGTCATCCACTGCACATCGCCCGAAGTCATACGGCCTTTGTTGCCGAGGCTGTCGCCATGAGCTACTTCGCCGGCAAGCACATAGGTGATGGTCTCGATGCCGCGGTGCGGGTGCCATGGGAATCCGGCGAGATAGTCGGCCGGGTTCTCGTTGCGAAAATCATCCAGCAACAGGAACGGGTCGAACTCCTTGGTCTTGCCGAACCCGAAGGCACGCTGGAGCTTGACGCCTGCACCTTCGATTGTGGGTTTGGTCTGATGGATTTCTTTCACCGCGCGAAGAGACATGGGATTGGACCTCCTCGGGCAACCTTGGATCGCCCGCCTTACACCTATTGGATTCACGAGGGAGATATTCGTTGCAACAACTAATCTGCCAGAAAACAGACAAACGGTGAACACAGAGAAGGAGAGAAACAGTGAAACGGACCTGGCGGCGGAGGGGCTCAAACGCTCCACGACCGATTCGCTGTTTCTCTTGCTTTCTTACTCTGCTGCCTGGAGTTACGCCTGGATGAACTGGATTTCGAGCGTGATGGTGACATCTTCGCCGACCAGAACGCCGCCGGTTTCGAGGGCCGCATTCCAGCCCAGGCCGAAGTCCTTGCGATTGATCTTGGTTGTGGCCGAAAGGCCGATGCGAGTATTGCCCCACGGATCTTTGCCTGGTTCGCTCGGCCCTTCCACGTCGAAGGTGACGGGGCGGGTGACGCCGTGCAGGGTGAGTTCTCCGGCTACCTTGTGGGCACCTTGGGCGTGACGGGTGACGTTGGTCGACTGGAAGGTGAACGTCGGAAACTTCTCGGCGTCGAGGAAGTCGGCGCTCTTGAGATGGCCATCGCGCTGCGCATCGCCGGTGCTCAGAGTGGCAACCGGGATGGTGGCGTCGACCGCCGAGTGCTCCGGATTGGTTTCGTTGAGTTTCAGTGATCCGGTAATGGCCGAAAAGTTGCCCTTCACGTTCGAGATCATCATGTGCTTGACCTTGAACTCGGCGGAGGAGTGAGCGGGATCGATCTTCCAGGTGGTGACACCAGAGGCAGCGGGTGCGGTAGTGGTAGCAGTTGTCATAGGGGTGGTGCTCCTTTCACCACTTTGGATGCGGCAAGGAGATATCCGTTGCAACAACTATTTTGACGAAGAGATGAATTTAGCGCCAGGGAGAGGGAGTTCAGGAGCACTTTACTCGTTCACGACGCTGTCCGCATTTGAACGCAGAACGGCGGATTCGCACAGGTTCTTGCGGCTTCTCAGCGACACGCCCTTGATTCCATTACAGTTCTTCCGAGTTAGAGCGGGCCTCGAATTGCTCGTCCAAAGTGGGATTCCCCGTCTTCGTGGAGGCTACCCTTGTCTCTTTCCCAGGATCTCTCGTTTGCTTTCCGTCAACTGATTCGCCATCGCGTCTATGCGCTCACGGCCATCGCGTCGATGGCGCTGGGAATCGGCGCAACCGCTGCCGTCTATAGCGTGCTGTATGGCGTGCTGATTGATCCCTACCCCTATCGCGATGCGAGCCGGCTCGCCTTTGTCACGATCCAGTACAAGCAGGGCGACGGAGAGATCTTCTTCACTCTCCCCGAACTTGACCAGCTTCGTCACGCCACATCGGTCGAAAGCGTTCTCGCGCAGGATGACGAAAGCATGGTGGCAACCGACAACGAGATTCCGCAGTCGGTGAAAGTGTTGGAAATGTCCGGCGGCGGGTTTCAAGTGCTCGGCGCACCTGCCCTCATGGGACGGGTTTTCACTGCGTCGGAGGCCCCTGAAGGCGTTGCCCCACCTCCAGTCGCCGTCATCAGCTACCTGTTTTGGAAGTCTCACTTTGCATCTGCTCCGGATGTAGTTGGAAGGACGCTCGACCTCAATCAGCACAAATACACCGTGATCGGCGTGGTCGGCCCGCGCTTTACCTGGCACGACTCCGAGGTCTATTTACCGATGCCGGCGGGTATGGACGCCAAGCACCGCTTCGAGACACTTGTGCGCCTGAGACCCGGTGTTTCTACCGATGCTGCGCGGGACGAACTCACGGGATTCGTTCAGCGGTTTGCCCATGCGGAACCCACGATGGTGCGGCAAAGCGCCTATACGATCAAGGTTGAAACGTTGAACGATTGGCTCCTGGGCCAATTCAAGGGCACGTTGCTCGTGCTGTTCGCGGCGGTCGCGCTCTTGCTGCTGATCGGTTGCGGGAATGTGTCGATCCTGATGCTGGCACGCGGAACGGCTCGCTTGCAGGAGCTGGCGACTCGGCTTGCCATTGGTGCTTCGCGCCGACGAATTGTGCGCCAGCTATTGACGGAGGCTGTGATGCTTGCGGTCACGGGCGGAGTCGTCGGAATGGCGTTCGCCTATGCGGCGATTCACCTGATCGTGGGCTTGTTGCCGGAGTACTCCATTCCGCATGAGGTGGTCATTCAACTGAACGTGCCGGTGCTGCTCTTCAGCACGGGGGTATCGATCCTGGTGGGAGTTCTTGCCGGGCTATCGCCGGCACTCCATTTTTCAAGTCCTCATATCAGCCAGATGGTGCAATCTTCTGGGACACGCAGCACGACATCGCATGGGGCGCGCACCCGAACGATGCTGATTGGAGCGCAGATTGCTCTCACCGTGCTGATGCTGGCGGGAGGCGGTGCGGCCATGCGCAACTTTATGCAGGCGTATGCAGCGCAGCTCGGTTTCGATACGCACCATATCCTGATGCTCGACCTGGCTTTTCCCGATAAGACCTTCACTACCTGGCAGGCAGGCGTAACGTATCACGACGCCCTGCTCGAAAAGATCAGGTCGACGCCGGGTGTAAGCGAGGTCGCGAGTACGGTCACGGGAACACCGCCGATCGGTCGCTGGTTGCAGCCAGTCCAGGTGGTTGGTGCCGCTCTCGACAACGGCCTGCAGAGCAACGTCGCGATGGTCAGCGCCGAGTACTTCTCCGTTTTGCGCATTCCAATTCTGGCAGGACGGATTCCCACCCGCGAAGAGATCCTGCACGGGACGCATGTTGCCTGTGTGAGCAAGACCTTTGTCGATCGCTATCTTGGCGGCGCCAATCCGATTGGAAAAATGGTTAAGCCTACCCGTTTTTCTGAGTTGCCGAGTGAAATGCTCGCGGATCCGAATCTAAAGGAGCCCTTTCAGATTATTGGCGTGGTGGGCGACGTGCGGAACGACGGTTTGCACCGCCCCATCTTGCCCGAAGTCTATCTGCCATCTTCGATGATCGCAGTTCGCGGAGATACATTTCTTGTTCGGACGCCGGGTGCCCCAGAGGCTCTGGTTCATCCGATCAGTGTCAATATCCGCTCTTTGAATCAGAATCAGGCAGTCGCTCGGGCCACGAGTTTTGACGAGTTCTTCTCGATGTTTGTCTGGTCGCATGAGAAATTCATCGCGGCGTTGTTTGGCGTGTTCTCGTTTGTCGCTCTGGGACTGGCGGCGATTGGCATCTCGAGCGTCGTGGCCTATTCAGTGGAGCAGCGCACGCGCGAGTTCGGCATTCGCATGGCGCTGGGCGCGCCGCAATGGAATGTTCTGTTTCTCACGCTGGCTTCAACAGCACGCACGACCGGGGTGGGGCTGGTTCTGGGCATCCTGCTGAGCGTCGCGTTGAGCGACCAGGTGCAGCGTTGGACAGAGAGCAGCATGCGAGATGTTACTGTTCTCGGCGGGATTGCAGGAGTCTTTCTGTTGGCCTCTGCGATCGCATGTCTCTTGCCGGCGCGCAGAATCACCCGCATCGACCCCATGATCGCGCTTCGAGACAATTAGGGTTCAGGGCAGAAGGCGGGCATAAAAGGCGTTGTGGCCTGCGCGGAGGTCGCGACCGTACGAGAACGCGACCGTGGTCGAGAAGACACGGAGTTTGATCTGCGCACCCAGATCGAAGAGCCACCGTTGCGAGCCCAGCGAAGTTCCTGGATCGGTGATTTTGCCGATGTCGAGAAGTGGGCCAAGTTTCGCCGCCACGAGTCCATTGCTGTAGAGGTTCTTGTCCGCTTCCCAGGAATGAAGGAAGTAGTCGCGGCCGATCGGTGCAGAGCCTTTGCGGCCATCGCGCGTTCCGATGTGCGCGCGCAGGGGCAGGTCGTTATCGCGCTCAAGGCCGAGCATGAAGAGCTCATCGAACGGAACCTGGCCGAAGGTCTTGCCGGCACGGCTTTGCTCTCGCATCTCGTAGTCATCGCCCTGCGCTTGCGGAAACCAATGCCAGCCTAGTGAGCCCTGAAGCTTCTCAGACGATTCATTGGGCGTAGACCAGAGTCGAGCGGCTTGCGAAGACGCGGTCGCATCGAGCGCAAAGCGATGTTCGGGAATGCGCAGGAGCGTGCTGCGGACCTCTGCATTCTGTTGGAGCTGAAAGCCAGTCGCAAGGAGAGATGCGGTGAGCGCCGTTCCCGGCTCAACGTTGCGCTCGTCACGATCAGACAACTCAGCGCCGATGGTCCAACGAAGGTGATCGGAGGCATTGGACGCAAGAGCGAAGGAGCCGGCTTCGCGGCGGAGATTGAGGCTCGCGACAACCGGGGCCGTCCCTGTGAATGCATTGCGCAGCGCCCAGTTTTCATTGCGAAGATCGATTTGGATCGAAATCCGGCGAGTGGCACTGTGCTCGAAGGGCCCGGAGAGTTCGGCGAAGACACGGCGTTTCTGAGCGTCCCACCGGAAGAGCGACGTGAAGTTGATTGCTTGGCGGGCGATGTTATCGTATGCGGGCGTGATGCCCTGAAACGGCAGATCGCGCAGCAAAGATACCGCTGCCTCGAGCCTGGAATCGCCGAACCCGTTCTTCTCCTGGTTACGGAAGGACAGGTCGAAACTGCCATCGGCTCGCGCACGCAGATCGAAGTGGTGCTGCGCGAAGATTCCAAGACCGTCGACGCGCGCTTCAGAGTCGAGAAGTTGCTCGCGTGTGAGTTTGCTCGCGGGCGCGAAGGTGAAGGCGTGATCGAGCAAGGCCGGGTCGACACGCGGCGTCGGCTCCAGCCCGACGGCGATGATGTGTGGCTTGTTCACCCGATTCCAGAACTTGAGCGCAGCGTCCTGATTGCCTTCGAGGAAATAGACCGTGCCGAGAAAGTCATCCGCATAGGCATCGCCGGGGGCCAGTTGCAGCGTCCGATGCAGTAGTCGGGTGGCATCTCCGTAGTGCTTTCGCTGGAAGGCGAGTCCAGCGCGCTCTGTCGGAAAGCGGGGATCGCGCGGAGCGAGCCGCTGCCCGGCGAACAAGGCCCGGTCTGCATCGTCAAGGCGGCCGAGATGCGCGAGTGCGGATCCGTAGTCGAAATCAAGCGCAGCTGTGCGGGCTGGTATGGACTCGATCCGTCGCACGACTTCGTCCCATTGATGCGCTGCAACGAGCTGCTCGATCTGTTTTGTCGCGGAGTCGGATTGCGCATGTGCTGAAGTGCGGAGCAAAAGCAATGCTGCAATCATTGCGCCCGCGGCTGAGCGAAGAAAGATGCGGCGGGGTTGATCAGTACGTGCCAAGGAGTGCGCGTAGCGTGCTCTAGTGCGGCGCCGACACAGGCAGCGCCAGCAACGTCCAATGGCCCGCAGCTTTCCATTCTCGCTCGAAACGCGCATCGTCCTCTTTCAGCAGCTTGCGCTGTGCGGGGTCATTGAGCAGAACAGTGTGATCCTGCGGATCGACGCCTGCCACGACGACGTAGTGCAGGGGCAAACCGGCGCCGAGCTTGAGCGCGGCAATCAAGGGCCTGCCCTTGGCGAGATGCTGTAGCAGGTCGGCCGACTCTCCGGCAAAGGCGAATGTGCGGTAGCCGCTTTGTTTGAAATAACGCACCATGTCGCTGGCGTAGATGCCGTGCGCGGAATCCGAATGCAGAGCGTGAAAGACCTGCTCCACATCCGGACCGTTTCCTTGACGATCGTGACGGCTCCAATACTGCATCACCATCGCGATGCTCGCCGCGCCGCAGCCCTCGTTGGGTTGGGCGACGAACGGCACATCGATCCACAGACCCTTCGCGTCTTCACCGAGCAGAACGTGAGCGGACAGGAGAAGGAGCAAGAAAACTGTGATTCGGTACGCCACGCAGTAGCGCTCAGCGCACCGCCACGATGATGAGGATCAGTGCCGCGACCAAGAGAAGAATCACGATCAGATCGCGGTCGCTCAGGCTGCCCGCAGCAAAGTCTGCCTTGGCCTTGTTGGCACGCTTCGCCAACTGCGCCAGCTCTTCGTCGCTCAAGCTTGCGACCGCCTTGTGTACCTGATCTGGGTTCATGTGCGCGGTTTCCATCGCGCGGCGCGCCTGATCGGTACCAAGAAATGACGTCAGCAACTCGAGATTCTGTTGACGGGCCCGCGAGGCATTGACGGCAGCCTGCTGCAGATCGGAAGGCGTGACCAGATGGTCGGTAACCTCCGCGACAAGGTTCTGTGGAATGGCGAACAGCGCGACGAGGGCAGAAGCGGTCACAGCGCGAACGATACGGAATCGTTCAGGGGACATAACGTACGACCTCCAGGGGGATTTGGGCCGAACTGACGGTGATTATACAGGCGGGAGATTGGTGCTTCCGAGGCACCGATGGACTGCGGAATCGGGATCGAAAATGCACGGAAAGGGCGGGATGAAAGTGGCACGGGAAGCACGAGACATCGATTACCTGCTTACAACGTCCGTAATCTTGCGCGCGGTTACGATTTACTTCGATTGCAAATCAGAGGGGGGATTGCACATGGCGCACGCGGCCGTCATTCTCCTAATTGTGGTGTAACTCCCCCGAAGCAACACATCGCGTTGAAAGCGTTCTAACGATTTCCAGATAGTTACAAGATCTTTCGGAGGGAGCACATATGAAAATCAAAATCCCCAGTTTCCGAACTACTTTTCAAAAAATTGCGTCTGCCGATAGCGGTCAGTCGATGACCGAATATGCTCTTCTTTGCGCCCTGATCGCCTTCGGCGCAACGGCTGGCTATAAGGGAGTGGCTACTGAAATTACCACGGGCTACGACCATATTTCGTCCGACTTTGCGGCAAACTTTAGCTCCGGATCCGGTACGGGGACTGGGACTGGCACCGGCAGTAGCGGCGGCAGCGGTGGCGGTAGCCAGGGCGGCGGCGGTGGCAGCCAGGGTGGTGGTGGCGGCAACGGCGGTGGTGGTGGCGGCTTCGGCGGCGGCGGTGGAAATGGCGGCGGAGGCGGCAACGGTGGTGGTGGTGGAAACGGTGGTGGCGGTGGCAACGGCGGCGGAGGCGGCTTCGGTGGTCACTAGTCCCAGCTTCTCCTGACGCCTAGTTCTCCTGAGGTTTAGATAGATACATTACAAACGGAGACCATCGCGGGCTCTCATCCTGAACAGGGATGGGGGCCCGCTTTGGTTTCCGGGTGCCGATCACTGCTTGCACGGTTGGAATCGCTGCGCCGACTGACTCACGGAAGGCTCACCCAGAGCCCCTTAAGGCGCTGCTTCAAAGGATGGGGACTGGACCCCTCTTTGCCGAAGGACTGCGGGAGGAGTCGCAATTGCCTCTTCCTCGACGAATCGATCAAAGAGAACGGTGAATGTGCCTTGGCGGGCAGCCAGTCGACGGCGACGCCGACGCAAGAAGTCAAAACGAAAGGGCGAGCAGCGTTCCGCCTGTTGCAGAAAGGCGGGCGAGAAGAACTCGTGGGCCTCGGCAATGGCCGCGATGACCAATGAGCGCCAACTGGAGCGCAAAAGGTCTTTGAGCGCCTGGGGTCCACCGGGCAATGCGTCCATGTGCGCGGAGGCGCAGCGGCAGAAGGCCAGCAACTGGTGGACGAGAGCGTCAAGGGATTCGCCTTGATCGAGGGCGCGGGTGAACACAGTGACCGAGCCGTGGGAGCGGTCTTCGCGAAGATCCTGCAGATCGTCTCCCAATTGCAGGAGAGCTCCCCACTCGAAGGCAACGCGAGCCTCGTCAGGCGTCATCTCTCCGCGCACCAGGCAGGCATCGGCCAGAACCGATGTGCCCCCCTTGGCAAGGCTCAGCCGCATCAGCTTTGCGTCGTCCAGCGGCGCCTGGTCGTTGCCTTGCGCAAGACTGTCCTCCTGCGCCTGGTGGATTGCGAGCAGGCATGCAAAGACCGCAGGAAAATTTGCCCGGGGAAACTGTGCTTCGATCATCTCGACCAGGGCCCAGACGGCCCGCTCCCGCTCATTCACAATGGGTGCGACCTGACCGCGCAAACGATTGCGGAAGCGCGCGCTGAAGGTGAGCTTGGCGGATGCGGGTACTGCGGCGCTGTCGAGATAGTTGTCGGTATAGGGATAGAGCAGGCTGTAGCCGAGGATTGCCGGCGTCACCTCGCACGGCGCGCCCAGCAGAGGCTGCAGGCCACACGCGGTCCAGGCATTGCGGCAGGCCTGAATCGTGTCTTCGCGGCTGAGGTCGGGATCGAAAGCTCGCGCACGACGCGCAAATTCAATGCCTACCGGGATGAAATCGTCGGTGAGAAGCCCAATCTGCAGCCCGTCGAGGTCTAGAGCATTTTGAGCGAAGCGCGCGAACGAGGCGATCATGCGCTGTTCGGCAGCCCTGCGGTCACTTGCATTGCGCGTGGCGCGTTTTGCCTCACCCTCGACTTCGCGGAGGCTGATGTCATAGGCAAGTTCCCGAGACTCATGATCGCGGAGGCTATATTCGGCGGTCAGATCTTCGGGATGAGCGCCGCACGCACGCCACAGCGCAGCGCATCGATCAACTTCTGCAGCGACCCAGGCACTGTCGTAGAGCGCAACCATACGGACTGAAGTACGGAATGCATTTGGAGTCAGTTCCCTTGCCCGGCGAGGTTTCCACCGCTTCCACACGCTCACGTCGCTGCGAACCGTATCCTTGACATGGTTCTCCGTGAGTGATTTTGCGCAAAGCGTGAAACAGCAGGCCGACATCGTCAAGGTGATCGAGGCCTACATTCGTCTGCGTAAATCAGGTGCACAGAACTACTCCGGCCTGTGTCCGTTTCACAAAGAGAAGTCGCCCTCGTTCTCGGTGCACGCGGTGCGGCAGTTTTATCACTGCTTCGGGTGTGGCGTTTCTGGCGATGTTTTCTCCTTTGTGGGCAAAATTGAGAACGTCGGCTTTCCCGAAGCGGTGCGGATCGTGGCGCAGAAGTGCGGTATTCCCTTGCCGAAAAGGGAGTATTCGTCTCCCGAAGAAGCCGCTGGAGCGCGGCTGCGCGGCAAGCTGCTCGATCTGCATGAAGCTGCCACTGCCTGGTTTGAGGAGCAGCTGCGCGGACCCGAGGGAGCGCTGGCACGGGAATACTTGGCGGGCCGGGGGCTCGACGCGAAGGGAATTGAGAAATTTCGGATCGGGTATGCGCCCGACGGCTTTAACGGCTTGCGCGATCGCCTGCGCGCGATGGCCGACGACGAGACGCTGCGCGCCAGCGGACTGGTGAGTGCGAAGGAAACCGGGACCGGACCGGATGGCCAGCCGCAATTCGGGGCGCTCTACGACCGTTTCCGCAAACGCATTACGTTTCCCATCGCCAACGAAAGCGGGCGGGTGATCGCGTTCACGGCCCGCACGCTGGAGACGGGCGAGAAGGCCGGCCCCAAATACCTCAACTCCCCCGAGACCGCGCTCTACACGAAAAGTCTTGTCCTGTTCAATCTGGATAAGGCCAAGACAGCGATCCGCCAGGCCGAGTTCGCCCTGCTGGTCGAGGGACAGATGGACTGCATCAGCGTCTATCTGCGGGGGATACAGAATGTGATCGCGACCAGCGGCACGGCTTTCACCGAGCAGCAGGTTGCAATTCTCAAGCGACATACGTCGAACGTGGCGGTAAACTTCGATCCCGACACAGCGGGGGCCAATGCTGCCGAGAAGTCGATTGCCCTGCTAACCGAAGAAGGATTCGCGATCAAGATCGTGACCTTGGATGGGGGCCTTGATCCGGACCGCTATATTCGCGAACGGGGTGTCGAGGCTTATATGACGGCCGTGCGCGGTGCGCGTCGCCAGTCGGACTACCTGATTGAGCGGGCCCGGCAGATGTTTCCGGGGGCCAGCGCGGAGCAAAAGGTGAAGGCCATGAATTTCCTTTTGCCGCACATCCGGCAGATTCCCGAGAAGCTTGCAAGGGATCAGTTTGCGGCAGATGCAGCGCAGAAGCTGGGGATCGACTCGGCCGTGTTGCGCGAGGAGTTGCGGCAGGCCGCACTGAAGCGAAGAGACCACATTGAGGTTCGAACCTCCGGGCTGACCGAGGTCGAGCGGGTGCTGCTGCGGGCTTTGGCAATCACCAGTCCCGAGCATGAGGAGGCGCGACGCACAGCCGTCGACGCGGCGACAAGTCAACCCGCTATTTTCGAAGGACTTGCGTCCTTTTCAGCAATGCAGTCGCTGGCGCAGCGCGGGGCCCGCGATCCGATGGAGATGGTGACCGACCAAGGACAGATGGCGCTGCTGGCCGAAGCTCTGCTGGGCGAAGGTGAGCCTCCGTCGGTCGACACCGTCCGGGGCGCGATCGCGAGTCGGCAGAAACGATTGATTGAGAATGAGTTACGGGATCTCAGGGCGCGGATCGCCGAAGCAGAACGGCGTGCCGATCATGCCGAGCTTACGGTCCTGACCCAGAAGAAGCTGGATCTGGACAGAACTCTGCGGCGATTGCACAGCTAAGCGCCGGCAGTTCCAAGCGCCGTTCCGGCTTGTGGGCCACTCTTTGCAGCAGAGAGGGGGTTTCTTGCGTCTAATACCCAGAGAGCGAAACGGGCAAGTTGGGCGAGATTGTCCCGATTCGGTAGTCCGCTCGGAAGCAAGCGCCAGAGGCCTTGGAAAATCGATTGAATTGCTTGGCGAGTGCCGGCTTAGCTGTGTTAATCTATTGATCTCTGTGAGGATGCGCGCCCCCTCTGC
>DATAVC010000017.1:0-4041 GCA_036267935.1 Occallatibacter sp.
AAGGGCCGGAGAGCGCTGGGCTCGAGTTTTGGGGTGGCAGCTTCATCGCCGATCCGTTTGGGCGCATCATCGCCAAGGCATCGCACGATAAGGAAGAGATTCTGTATGCGGAGCTCGACTCGAAGGAGGTCGAGGTGACACGGCAGCACTGGCCGTTCCTGCGCGATCGCAGGATCGATGCCTATGGCGGGATTACGAGCCGGTTCCTGGATTGAGTTTCAGCACGAAGTTGCGATGCCCCTACTGTGGCGCCGTCGAGTTTGGGGTTTTCGCATTCTTCACCCCCAATGCTTTGCCGACGTCGCGCGCGGTCGTTCCCAACGCGTGCTTTGTATTGCGATAGCTCTTCCCGAGCGCATTCCCGGTCTTGCCGGAAGCCAGTGCCAACGCCGCATCGGTGTTCTCGCCGCTGCCGGCGATCGCCTCTCCCGTCGTATAGCTGACCGCAATGACGCCCTGCGCCGGATGCCGCCCAGCGTTGAACCATGCGATGTCGTCGTGCGGCAACGCGTTCAGCCTCGCGATCGGTTCAGGAGGAAAGTCTGTATGGCTCATCTTCTGCTCGAGCGGCCACGCGTTGGATGCAATGAAATCTGAACCATTCATCGGATGCCCTGGCTCACCGAGGTTGATGATCCGGCTCGTCCGCATCAGCCTCATGGCCTCGCAGTTGTCCGCGCCGCAGCCGTGATTGCACAGCGACTTTGCAAGATATGCGGCATGCTTGCCGGGCGATAGCCATACCTTCGCACCATCCTCTTCGGCTCCTAAAGCTGATGCTCGCGCAAGCTGACTAACATCGCACACCGTGTTCTCATGCGCCGCGGCGTACCAGTAGATGGCTTTCCATTTTGCTTTGCTGAGGTCGTTGCTGGAGGCCTTCACGAGCACAGCCACATGCTCTGTATCGAGATGATGGCCGTGCGCTCCGCAGTCGCGGTCCCAGAGATCGTAGAAGTGAATCTCCACCATGGGCTCGGTCGCTCCAGCAATTTTTACCGGGAAAACCTGTCCATATACAGTCCCGTCCTCTGCCTGAGGAGCAGGCTGGAACAGTCCCGCCTGGAAGACCGCCGGAAGCCCCGCACAATCATGCTGGTCGACGTAGAAGTGTGGCGAGAACTGTGTGAGCAGAGACTGCTCGACGCTGTCGTCAATGCCGTCCTTGTCGGAGTCGGGCGTTCGAGCACTCTGCGCTGCAATCGCCACCGAGTGCAGAAGAAGCGACAGAACAAGCAACCGACCGCACGAGCCCATTCAGCGATTGTCTCATCGCCAGGCCCGCTGAAAATTATCCGCATGTGCGGCATGTGCCGCATAAGCGAGAGGGTTTCAGGTCGAGTTTTCCAAATGTGAAACAATTTCCAAATAACCCTCGTACCGTGTATAAAGCTGTCGCCCGATAAATCTGCTCTGCGCCGCTGTGGAAAGCGTGGGGCGCAGATTTTTCCCGGGAATGAGCCACGACTGGAGCGTACTGAACGTGAAAATCCAGATTCGCCGTTTTGCTATTGTCCTCGCCGCCCTGCTCACCGTTCCCGCGCTGAATTACGCGCAACAGGCCCGAGCACACAATGAACCGTTGAAGCCGAGCGCGACCGGCGCAGTTCCGCCGCGGACATGGGTGGACAAGGACACGGGCCATCGCGTGTGGCGGATGACGGATGAGCCGGGCTCCTCGGGCTTTTACTTCAACATCAATGCCTACACGCCGGACCTGAAGACGATGATCTACTCGGCCCCGGACGGCATTCACGGGTTGGATCTGGCGACGAAAAAGACATGGCTGATCGTTCCAAATCCGCCGCGGCTTGAAGATGAGGCGGGACAGCAGTTCCGGTTTGGCGGAGTGCACGCAATCATCGCCGGCCGGGTTACGAACTCCGTGTTCTTCAGCAAGGCGGACCCGGACACGCACGTAGTCTCGCTTTACAAGGCCGATGTCTACACGAAGAAGATTACGAAGCTTTGTGATATGCCGCGCGGCATGAACGTGGTGACGATTAACGCCGACGAGACGCTCGGCGCGGGCACGCTGAACGATAAGCCGGATGCGGTGGACTACGGACAGCGTCGCGTCAACCCGAAGGGGCAATCAGGGCCGCTGGTGCAACCGCTGAACAAGGGCCAGATGATGGAACAGCGGCTGGCGGCGCGCATCCCGCTGACGCTGTACACGATTGAACTGAAGACCGGAAAGCTGCATCCGCTGCTGCACTCGACCGACTGGATCAATCACCTGCTGTTTTCGCCGACTGACCCGACGCTCCTGATGTACTGCCACGAAGGACCGTGGCAGAAGGTGGACCGCATCTGGATGATCCACACCGACGGCACGCACAACACGCTGATTCACCATCGCCGCATCGCCATGGAGATCGCGGGACATGAGTTCTGGGGCCTGGATGGAAAGACAATCTGGTACGACTGGCAGCCCATCAAAGGGCAGGATTTTTATCTTGCCGGCTACGATCTCGCGAACGGACGGCGGACGGCGTTCCATTTGGAGCGGAACGACTGGTCGATCCACTTCAACCTGACCAAGGACCTCAGCCTGTTCTGCGGCGATGGCGGCGATCCGGGCCAGGTGGCGAAGGCGCCGGATGGCGAGTGGATCGAGCTGTTCCATCCGCACATGGTTCCCACCACGGGCGCGTTGAACGATCCCGACTTCTTCCAGCCCGGCTACTTCACCAGCGAGCACCTGGTGAATATGGCATGGCATGACTACCACCTGGAGCCAAATGTTCGCTTCTCGCCGGACGCGAAGATGGTGTTCTTCACCAGCAACATGTTCGGTCCGGCGTATGTGCTGGGCGTTGAGGTGGAGAAGGCTGTGAACCCGAAGCCGGGCGAGGTGGTTTCGACGCCGCAGCTGGCGAAGAGGTACAACCCGCGTGTTCCGGAAGATACGAAGAAGATTCCGAAGTAATGAGAGCGTTTTGAGATACGCCGCTTGCGATTTGCAGACGGCGTTTTCATTTGGCGTGCATCTTCGCGGCGCCTGCTCTGCGAAAATAGAGGTGAATGCCGCAACTGGAAAACAACCGCTATCGTATGCCCGCAGAGTGGGCTCCGCATGCTGCCACGTGGATTGCGTGGCCGCATAATCCTAAGGACTGGCCGAACAAGTTTCAGCCGATCCCGTGGGTGTACTGCGAGATCGTGCGCTGGCTTTCGAGCGTCGAGGATGTGCATATCCTCGTGAACGATGCGGCCGCGGAGAAGCGCGCCATCAACATGCTGCGGCGGCAGGGAGCGAATCTGGCGCGGCTGCACTTTCACCCATGGCGCACGGATCGCGTGTGGCTGCGCGACTCCGGGCCGATCTTTGTGAAAGATCTTGCCGGCAAGCTGGCGATCACCAACTGGAGATTCAACGCGTGGGCCAAGTACGACAACTGGCACAACGATGATCTGATTCCGGAGCATGTGGCAAAGCTGTATGGCATGCGAAGCTTTGAGCCGAGCGTGACGCTGGCCGACGGCTCCGAACATCGACTCGTGCTCGAGGGCGGAAGCATCGACACCAATGGAGCGGGCGTCCTGCTGACCACCGAGGAGTGCCTGCTGAGCGAGGTGCAGCAGCGCAATCCCGGCGTCTCGCGCGAGCAACTGGAGCAAGCGTTCACGGAGTATCTCGGAATCGAGAAGGTGATCTGGCTGAACCGGGGATGCGCGGGCGATGACACCCACGGGCACGTCGATGACATCTCCCGCTTCGTCGGCGAGAACACGATTCTCACGGCGGTTGAAGAGAACACCGCCGACGAGAACCATCTGTCCCTGGCGGAGAATCTGGAGCGGCTGCACGCGGCGCGCAATCTGCGCGGTGAGCCGTTCGAGATAAAGACTCTTCCGATGCCGGTGCCGGTCGTCTTCGAGGGCCAGCGGCTGCCCGCGAGCTACGCGAATTTCTACATCGCGAACGGTCTCGTGCTGGTGCCTACGTTCAATGATCCGAACGATCGGATCGCGCTGAACACCCTCGCGGAGTGCTTCCCGGACCGCGTGGTGACGGGGATTCACTGCACGGACTTC
>DATAVC010000018.1:0-21333 GCA_036267935.1 Occallatibacter sp.
ACCCTTGGTCGTGCGGATTGAAGCGCCCCGTACAACCGCAGATCCTTCGACTGCGCTGCGCTTCGCTCAGGATGACAACTGTGTTGCGGGATGAGGCGTGGTGAACCAGAAGGACGCTTGTGGGGTTCGTGCTTTCCCAAGTCTGAAAATCCAGACCGGGGCACCCTTGGTCGTGCGGATTGAAGCGCCCCGTACAACCGCAGATCCTTCGACTGCGCTGCGCTTCGCTCAGGATGACAACGGGGTGGACGGGATGACAGCAGGTTGGAATTGACGCGCAACCCCTCGCGCCTTAGGCTGAAATCTATGGAATTCAAGGTTAGCGAACTCGAGAAAGAACCTATCGAGTTCGATCTCCAGGTACACGCTGGAGCCATCGAGTACGGACCCGAAGCGGAGCAGAAGGGCGACCTGGCCACCTCCGGCCGCGTCGAAGTCATCCACGAGCATCGTGGTCCGAAGGACATTGTTGCCGATATCCGGCTGAAGGGGAGTTTCGCCGGCAAGTTCGAGGTGCCGTGCGCGCGGTGTGTCGAGCCTGTCGACATTCCTCTGTCGGCCGAGTTTGACCTGCTTTTCCGTCCTCTCGGAGTGGACGGGGGCGCCTCGGAGAGGGCCATCTCGGCACCCGAAACCGAAATCGGTTATTATCAAGGAGACAGTCTTTTGCTTGAGGATGTGCTGCGCGAGCAGGTGCTTTTATCCCTGCCTGTCAGAACGCTGTGCAAGCCTGACTGCAAAGGACTTTGCCCGCGCTGCGGCAAGAATCGCAACCTTGAGGCGTGCTCCTGCGAAGAGGTTCCTTCGGATCCCCGCTGGGAAGCGCTGGCGGGTCTTCGTGGCCGGATAAAGTCCTGAATTCACCCCAAGATTTGAGGGTGTCGTGCTGCGGCGGATTGCCGTGACAGACGATTGCGGCTTGCAACGCGCAACGACACCGAAAGGAATTGCACCATGCCGAATCCGAAACGACGCCACTCGACGCGCCGCACTGCTCTTCGCCGCTCCCACGATTTCCTTACCGCCACCGGCGTCTCGGAGTGCCCCAACTGCCACGAGAAAAAGCTGCCCCACCATGCGTGTGCCAAGTGTGGCACCTACAAGGGCCGCCAGGTGCTGGACAGCAAAGAAGCCGCAAAGTAATCTGAACCCGCGCTCGCACAGGGCGAGAGCCGGGTCGGTTTGTACGATTTCTGGCGTTTGCGGAAGACCGGGCCAACGCAACGCTGCTGCTCTGTGAGAGGTTCTTCTCTGACTAAGCCAGGCGAGCTAACTGATATTGCTCTGGACGCGATGGGTTCCGACAAGGCGCCGGAACCTGAAATCCGTGGTGCAATCCTCGCCTGCCGCACTCTTCCGGTGCGTGTTCACCTGATCGGCCCCGAACCTGAGCTGCGCGATCTTCTCGATGAGCATCTCGAGAATGAGGATCTGCCCATCGTCATCCATCACGCCTCGGAGCGGATCGGGATGGAGGAGAAGGCAGCGCATGCGTATCGGACCAAAAAAGACAGCTCGATGCGTGTCGGTCTCAAGCTCGTCCGCGAGCACAAGTGCGCGGGATTCGTGACGGCCGGCAATACCGGCGCAGCCATGGCGACTGCGAAAGGTGTTCTCGGCGCGCTCCCCGGCGTCGATCGGCCCGCACTGGCTACGCCCATGCCCACGGCCAAAGGTAATCCCTGCGTGCTGCTCGATGTGGGCGCCAACGTCGATTGCAAGGCCTACAACCTCGAGCAATTCGCCGTGATGGGAGAGATGTACGCCCGCAGCGTGCTCAAGATTCACAAGCCGCGCGTCGGCCTGCTCTCGATCGGCGAAGAAGAAACCAAGGGCAACGAGCTGACGCGTGAAGCCCAGCCCCTGCTGAAGGCTCTACCCATCAACTTCATCGGGAACGTCGAAGGCCGCGACATCTTCAACGGCCGGGCCGACGTGATTGTGTGCGACGGCTTTGTGGGCAACGTTGCTCTCAAGACCAGCGAAGGGGTGGGCCGCTTTGTCCGCGATGTGCTGCGCGAGTCGCTGACCCGCACCGTCACCGCGCAGGTGGGCGCCCTGCTGTCACGCGCCGCCTTCAACGAATTTCGCCGTCGCCTCGACTACACCGAATACGGGGGTGCGCCGCTGCTGGGTGTCCGCGGCGTGTGCATCATCGGCCACGGTTCTTCAAACGATAACGCCATCTTCAACGGCGTCCGTGTCGCGTATGAATTTGCGCGCGCCGGCACCAATGAGCGCATCGAACGTGAATTCGCCAACCGTCCCTCGCGCCGTCCCGCGGAAGATGGCCCCGAAACGACGATCCAGTAGCGACCTGTGCGCAGACCTCGTTCGTCCCAATACCTCGCATGACAACTCCCCTGAGCTGGACCGGCGATCTTGCCTGCCCTGTGTGCCATCAAGCCCTCCATTTCGACCGGGAGTGGGTGCGCTGCACGGGCTGCGGCCGCAGCTATCCGATCGTCGACGACATTCCTGTCCTTATCCCTGAACGCGCACTCCCGCCTGCACCTGACGGATCTGGATCTGCCGGCCAGGACTCAACTGGTTCTGAGTCGACCGGCAATGATGGTCTTTGAGTGGAGCGCCGGTCCGCTTGCCGAAGGGCTGCGATGCTATCGCGCGCAGCAGTTCTGGTCGGCCCATGAGCACTGGGAAGCCGTCTGGCTGCAACTGCAGGGGCAGGAGAAGACTTTTCTTCAAGCCTTGATTCAGACCACCGCTGCTTTTCACCATTTCCAACGCGGGAACCTGGTCGGCATGGCGTCTCTACTGCGCAACGCTCTTCGACGGCTCGATCCGTTGCCGGCGGAGTTCGGCGGCATCTCCGTGGATGCCCTGCGGAGCAGCCTGCAGACATGGATTAAGGGAATCGATCATCCGGAGACCCTTGCGCAGATTCCCTTCCCCTCAATCGTCTGAACTTGAAGGCCGGAACTGAGCCTCTGAGGGTTAGGGCTGCCTGCCCCTTTCATGCCATCGCCGCCCGCGAATAGTGCTATTTCGCCCTGCGTCGCACGGCACTAGACTCGGCGACAGGTCACCCCAGAAGTGATTACTTAGGTCATTGTTTTCCCCAATCTGCGGAGGTTCTTGCACGCGAAAGAGACCGATAAGGTCATTGAATTAGAGGCATTTGGGTTATGCGACTTCCCCGTCTCACTGGTCTCAGCGCCCTCGTCCTTTTTGCCGGCCTCGCGGCCGCACAGGACGTGACCGGCACCATTCTCATTAAGAAACGGCTGACCAAGCGCGGCGTCACCGCGGCGGTATCGGTCTATCAGCGCGGCACAACGGTCGCTTTGGGCAAGGACTCCGCCCAGGACCCCATCGCGTTTGAGCAGTCGCGTGTGGTGATCTACCTGGAATCGGCCGCAAGCATCGCTGGGCGCGACAAGCAGCCCCCGGTGACCGCGCAGATTCAGCAGCAGGATCGCAGGTTTGTTCCGGATCTTGTCGTGGTTCCCGCGGGGTCGACCGTGTCGTTCCCGAACATGGATCCGATCTTCCACAACATCTATTCGCTCTCGAAGCCCAAGAGCTTCGACCTGGGCAGCTACGACCGAGGCCAGACGCGCACCGTTACTTTTCCCAAAGCCGGCATCGTCGAGATTTATTGCCACCTGCATCCCAACATGTCTGCCACGGTGCTGGTGACGCCCAGCCGCTGGTACGCGCGGCCTGATGCATCCGGCCAATATCGCATTCCCGATGTTCCGCCGGGACAGTACACGGTGGTTGCGTGGCATAAATCCGCCGGCGTTTTCCGCAAGAAAATCACGGTCGAAGCGGGACACGACGCCACGGCTTCGTTCTTCATACCGCTCGATGTGGATGCCAAAGATGGAGCCGACGATGGAGACTCCGCGCAGGTGGCTCGAACCCAGTGAAGACGCCTCTCAAGTCGCGCGCGTTCCTGCTGTGCTTCGTACCGTTCGCGCTGCTGCTCACGTCCAGCTTCTGGATGATTCAACGTTTCGTGCAGTCGACGGTACGGGACGGGCTCCGCACATCTCTGCGCCGGAACCAGATTGAGATCGCCGACATGCATCTGAAGAACGAGCAGCAGACAAGCCAGTTTTTGAGAATCGCCGGAGAGAACAGTGCGCTTAAGGCTGGAATTCAGCTTCTGCTTGCTCATCCCAACGTCGAAAGTGCCCGCAACACGGTTGAAGATCAGCTGCGCGAATTAGGCGAGCACATGGGCTTCGATTTCCTGGTTGTTTCTGCGCCCGATCGCACGCCGCTTGCTGCTGTGGTGCGCGGCCATGCCGGCAACGGAAGCGCAAAAGAGCAGCTGGTTCCCGTGGATCTTTCGTTGCTCGACCACACGCGCAGTAATTTTGTGTTTCTGCAGGGCCGCACATTGCAGGTGGCATCGGTTCCGGTAGACGAAGACGACGAAAACATCGCTCTTCTTTCCGTCGGGGAGTCGTTCACGCTGTCGGGCACGAGCATGCCCATGGTGTTGCTCCACAACGGAAAGGTCGTTGAATCCAACGTTCCGCACGCGCTGCCTGCGGAGTTGGAACAGGCCATCGCGGGCTGTGATCGCGCAGAATGCGATGTTCGCCTTCAAGGCGCGGACTGGATTTCGCTGCCCATGCACTCCTATACCGGGGGGTACACGCTGCTGAGTCTGGACAACGTGGACACAGCGACTGCACCGATTCAAGCGCGGCTCCGCCAGCTTTTCGCATCGCTCGCGGCCGCCGCCATCCTGATCGCCCTGTTGTGCAGTATTGGTTCTTCCTCCTCGATCGCCAAACCGATAGCAGCCATCGTGACCCATCTGCAATTTGCCGCCAAGACCGGCCAACTGGCCGAAATCGAAGGCAAGATTTCGTCGATCCAGGAGATTCACGAACTGGCACAGATCTATAACCAGGCTGCGCTCTCGGTACGTTCTGCCGGTGAAAACCTGGCCTCAGCTTATCTGGAATTTGTGGGATCGCTGGCTAATGCGCTCGACGCACGCGATCCGTACACCGCAGGCCACAGCAGGCGGGTGAGCGAGTTTTCGTGTGCAACGGCGCATGCGATGCACCTGGCCGAGACAGACGTGGAGCGTATCCGCATCGGCGCGCTGCTGCACGACATTGGCAAGATCGGCGTCTCGGACAGCGTTCTGCAGAAGCCCGGTCGATTGACCGACGAGGAATTCTCCCTGGTGAAGCAGCACCCCGTCATTGGCCGTCGCATTCTCGAAGGCGTGCAGGGCTTTGCGCCTTTCCTTTCGGCGGTGGAGCTGCATCACGAAAACTGGAATGGCACGGGATATCCGAAGGGCCAGCGCGGCGAAGAGACACCCATCGACGCGCGCATCATTCACGTTTCGGATGCATACGACGCGATGACAACCAACCGATCGTATCGGCGCGGGATGTCGCATGAGAAGGCCATTTCAATCCTGGTGGAGAACTCGGGGATTCAATTTGATCCGCGGATCGTGGCGACGTTTATTGCCTTGCCGCGGGAGGTCCTGACGCGGGAACCGCATGGCACGGAGAGAGCGATCGAAGCGGAACAACAGGAAGTGGCGGTGGCTGTATGAACCGTTCATGGATAGTTCTGCTCGCGCTGCTGGTGGGCTGCTCGGCTTGTCCCACGGCGGTTTCTGCGCAGGAAGCAAGTTCGGGATTCGATCTGCGCGCGACACTCACCGGCGAGGCAGTCGCATCCAACGAGCTGACCGAAGCCCCACGCTCTGGCGCACCAATGATTGTGGGCTCGCACTCGGTTGTCTATCCAACCTGGAAGGTCAACGATCATTGGTTTGCGACGGCCGCACTGCAACTCACCTCGCGTCCCTACTACTACTGGGACCTGTCGACGCCCGGTTACGGCGCCAAGGGAGAGGTGCTGCAAGCGACGCTGAACTACGCGCACGTGTCGCGCAACGGATCGGTGCTCGTCCGCGCCGGAGAGATGTCGACCGCATTCGGCTCCTTCGTTCTGCACTACGACGATGCAGACAATGCACTGGTGGATCTTCCTATCGAATACGGCTACTACTATTCCCCTATCTCGATCGGCGGAGTCGCGGGCGCACAAATCGATGCCACGCGCGGCAAGTGGGATGGGCGAGCACAGTTTGCAAACTCGTCGCCGGCCAATCCGAGAAGCATTTTCGCGCGCGATCAATACGGCAACTGGGCCGGGGGATTTGGCTACACGATTCGCCAGGGATTCCGTGTCGGCGTCTCCGGCTATCGAGGGCCCTATCTCGATCGGCAGTATCAATACTTCTTTCCCGGTGAAGTGGACCCGAGCAAACTGCCTGCACACGCGCTTGGCCTGGATGCAAGCTGGGCGCATGGACACACCAGCGTGCAAGGCGAACTGCAGAAGTTCACCATGCCTTACACCGTAATTCCGATTTTTCACGAGAAAGTTGGATACGCCGAAGTGAAGCAGGTTCTGAGTCCACGCTGGTATGTTGCCGGGCGCTACGGATGGTCGAAGACGAGCGCGACAGGCACAACACAGGCCGTGGAGACGGCTGCAGGATTTCGTCCCGACCGATTCCAACTGATCAAAGTCGGCTACGAGATCGAGCACTACAGCCAGGGCAGCGAGCAGAACGACAACGTGCTCGGCATCCAGTTCATTACGACCTTCCACAAATCCCTGGGCCGCGAATAAATCTAGCGGAAGAGGTCTGCGAGCTCCGACATGTACAGCGCCTCATCGGCAAATTGAAATGTGCCGTGATCGCGCACTTCGCGCGCCGCATGAAAGAAGGCTGTCAGCGCGACCCGGCTGAATCCCGAACCGACGCTCACACGCTTGACGCCGAGTCCGTGAAGATCTTTCAGTGTCAACGGCGGCGCACCTTTCATCCCTACCAGCACGTTGACCGGCTTGCTGACTGAAGAGCACACCGTACGAATCTCTTCGGGATCGGTGATGCCCGGCGCATACAGCACTGCGGCTCCGGCTTTCTCGTACGCTTGCAACCTGCGAATCGTATCGTCGAGATCGCGGCGCCCATGCAGATAATTCTCTGCGCGTCCTACAAACATGAAGGGAAACGGCAACGCCCGAGCCGCTTCGGCGGCGGCGGCCACACGCTCTACCGCGTGATCAAAGTCGTAGATGGGCTGCTTTGGATCGCGCGTCGCATCTTCAATCGATCCGCCCACGAGGCCGGCCGCGGCAGCAAGTCGAATCGTCTCGGCAGCGTCCTGCGGTGTATCGCCGTATCCGTTCTCGAGATCAGCCGCGACCGGCAAAGGCGTTGCGTCGATGATCGCCCTTGCATTGGCCAACGCTTCGTCTCTCGTGACGGTGCCGTCGCGCCGACCCAGCGTGAAGGCCAACCCCGCGCTGGTGGTGGTCAATGCTTCGAAGCCGAGACCAGTCAGCACACGCGCCGTTCCTGCATCCCAGGGATTGGCGAGGACAAAAATGTCGTTCCGCTGATGCAGCGCCTGAAACGTGGCAGCTTTCTCTGCTTGTGTAGGCATACGCTTCTTCCTGTTTAGTGATGGCGATAAAAGGGCAAAACAATCAGCACAGCAATCCCCATGGCGATGACCAGGGCGACTCCGATCAAGGTGAACAGAAGAGTCAGATTCGGTCCGCGGGAGCTGCGATCGTCTTTGCGCCCGTCTTGCTCATTACTCATATTTCAGCGCTTCCACTGGATCCATCTGCGCTGCGCGCGTCGCGGGGACCGTGCCGAAGATGACTCCCACCAACGTTGCCGCTGCCAGTGCAATCACGATGGAGGCGCCGGAGATGGGCAATGCGTAGTCGGTAAAGAAGCGAATCGACAAGGGAACGGTGAGCCCTAACAAGACGCCGGCGAGTCCGCCGACAAGGGAGATGATGACCGCTTCGGCCATGAACTGCAGCTTAATTTCACGGTAGGTGGCGCCCAGAGCTTTGCGGATACCGATCTCGCGGATGCGCGACCGCACGTTGGCCAGCATGATGTTCATGATGCCGACTCCGCCCACGGCGAGCGTGATGGCCGAAACCAGTACCAGCACGGCGGTCAGCGCGTTGGCAATTTCCGCGGCGTAGGTCAGCACTTCGGTCAGCGTCTGCGCTTTGTAGACGGAACCCGCGCGGTGGCGCGACTGGATGATGCGCACAATCTCCCGGGCTCCGTCGGGGACTTCGTTCATGGTGCGCATCGAGAAGTAGATCTGTTTCACGTTCTCGGTGCCGGTGAAGAACCGAGCGACCGAATACGGCATCAGGATGGTCTGATCCGCGATCTCCGATTGGCCCATGTCATCGGTGCTCTCTTTAAAGATGCCGATGATGGTGAAGGGAATGCCGTAGATCTCGAACGTCTGCCCCACTGCTGCCGGCACGCTGCCGAATCGTTCGCGCGCGAACTCCTCGGTCACTACCGCGCAATGGGTGTGCGACGAGTCATCGACCTCGTCGAGAAATCGCCCGTAGGGAACCAACAGGTTGCGAATGTTGCGATACTGCGGGCTGACGCCGAGCACCAGCGTGTCTTTGACCACGCCGCCGCCAAAGCTGATGCGCGTGTGCATCTCGAGAATCGGCGAGGAGTACATGACGCCCGGCAGTTGAGCATCGACGGCCCGCTCGTCATCGCGCGTCAGGTAATCGTTGTAGAGAACGCGCTCGGCACCGGTGGCTCCGCCGCCCGAATACTCGATCTCCACGGAATTGGTGCCGATCTTCTGCAGCGTCTCGAGGACGTACTGTTTGCCCTTCATGCCAATGGTCACGACCAGAATGACGGAGGCCGTGCCGATGACCATGCCCAAAGCCGTCAGCGCAAAGCGCAGCTTCGATGCGCGAAAGCTGTCAATGGCCAGCTTGAGAATCTCGCTCATCAACATGGTGCGACGGGCGCTCAGCAGCGTCTGCTGGAAGGCGATCTGCCGGGCTTGTTCGACTGGATTCATGAGGACCACTGCTTACAAGATGCGCCGGATCGCTGTGCCGCTTCCGACATTTCTTTGACACCGCGGGGCTGGAGCCGCCAACGGCTACTTACCATCATATTTCTCCAGCCAGTTCAGCTCCTCACGCAGCTTGATATAGCCATGCCATGGGTTCTTGTCCAGGCTGTGGCCTTCTCCGGGAAACACGAGGAAAGCATGGGGCACCCGCAGGGCCTGCAGCGCCCGTTCCATTGTCACTCCCTCGAGGTAGCTAACGCGGACATCGGCGCCGCCTTGCACCAGGTGCGTGGGCGTCTTGACCTTGTCGAAACGGAAGAGCGCTGCTTCGCTCTGGTAGAGCTCGGGATTCTGCCACGGCTGGCCACCGAGATACCACGCATCGTCCCATGTCTCGTCGTCGTTGCCCCAGTTGGCTGCGTGCTCTACGGCGCCGGCACCGGTGACCGCAGACCGGAAGCGCGTGGTTTGCGTGATCAGCCAGTTGGTCATGTAGCCGCCGTAGCTGTAACCGCCAATCGCGAGATGATCGGGATCGGCGTAGCCGTCTTTCACCAGCGCGTCGACGCCCGTGAGAATATCGCGCCCGGGCTTGGAGACCAGATGAGGGGCAATGCCCAGCATGAAGTCGTCGCCGTAGCCGGTGGAGCCGCGATAGTTGGGCCGGAAGACGAGCCAGCCGCGATCCGCAGCGAGGGTCGCCCAGTCGTACCAGTCCGCGCCAAAGCGATCGCCGTCGGCATCCGCGGGACCGCCGTGAATCAGGGTCAGCATGCGTAGATGCTTCGCGTCTTTCATTCCGGGCGGAAAGATGAGCACGCCTTCGACGCTGTGTCCATCGTCCGCCGTCCAGGTATAGGGCTTCCACTCGGGCTGCGCGCGTTCGCTGAAGATCGAGTTGAGATTCGTCAATGCCTGCAGTTGATCGGGATGCAGCGGATCGGCCGCGAGATAGACCTGCGTGGGATCGTTCAAGGTTGAATGGCGCACCAGGATGCGATTCGATCGTGCTGCTGTTTCAAGTCCCGCATAGGTTCCCGCCAGGCCTGGCAGCTTGGTCGCCTTGTCGCCTTCGACGAGGTAAAGCTGCGTCTGCACGCCTTTGAGGCCCAGCGCTAGCTCACGACCATCCGGCAGCAGAGCAAACTGATCGAATGAGCCATCGAAGTTGGCACCGAGCCGCTCGGGCTTGGCCGACTGCGCCGTGTCTGGATCGATGCGATAGAGACGCCCCTCGACATCGCGATAGGGTTCTTCGAGCGACCCTGCCGCCGCGGACACAATGAAATAGAGCCAACGGCCATCGGGCGCCCACGTAATGCGCGATTCCAACGCCTGGTTGTGCGTCAGCTGCCGCGCGTCGCCGCCATTCGCGTCGAGGGTGTAGATCTCGAAGTCGCTGGGATTCTCGATGCGGTGATGAACCGGCCCCGTCATAAACGCCAACGACTTGCCGTTGGGATTGACCGCGATCTCGTCGATGGCAAGAGTGCTCTTCGTCAAGACACTCGCCGTGGTGGGCAGCATCGGAGCAGAAATTGTGTCGGCGCGCCCCTTGGCGGTCTTGGCTGCGGCTGCGCCATTCGGCAGAGGCGCAGCGATCGCATTGGCGAGTGCCGGGTCGATCTCAATCTTCACCAACAGGTCGCCGCGATTCTGTTCGCGCCAGCGAATCACATCCTGCCACTCGGTTGCGCGCGACTCGGCTTCCTCATGATCCAGCGGTTGCTGCAGCGAGAAGTAGATTGCCGCACTATCGGCCGACCAGGCAAAGGTGTGCGCATCGAGTTTTTCGCTGTAGAGCGGAAGAGCTTCTCCGCCGGCCGCGGAGATGATCCAGACGCGTTTGGGCTTTGTGGCGTCGGTTCCCATCTCTGCGTCGACCGCCGCATCGTCGCCGAGCAGGGATCGGTCGGACATGAACGCGATCCACTTGCCGTCGGGACTCCACTCCGCGTCTTCTTCGTCGCCAGCGTGGGTCAACGGACGCAACCCCGTCGCGGCGTTCCAGACCCAAAGGTCGTGCCGGTAGACACTGTTTTTCCAGTCCGGCTGATCGGTCGCAATCACCGCGGAGGTGCCATCGGGCGCAAGCCTGGCGGAGGAGATGTCCGCAGTGTTGAGGTATTCATCCAGCGAGATGGTCGGCTTTGCCGACTGCGAGAGCGCCAGCGCAGGCGCAAGGCAAACAGGAAGGACAAGCCACGTACGAAAACGCATATTTGCACTATACCTGCCTCCATCGGCCCGCATGCCGACGCGGGTCTTTCGGGTTTGCGCCGCTTGCGCGCTGTCCTTGCAACGGTGATCATGCTTCCATGCTCAAGATCGACGCTCACCAGCACTTCTGGCAGTACTCGGCAGCGGAGTATGGGTGGATCAGCGACCCAATTTCCGTTCTCCGCCGCGATTTTCTTCCTCGGGACCTGCAGCCTTTACTCCAGGCCAATGGATTCGATGGATCGATCGCCGTGCAGGCGCGCCAAAGCCTGGAAGAGACGCGCTGGCTTTTGGAACTGGCGCAACAAAATGCTTTCGTCAAAGGAGTCGTGGGATGGGTCGATCTTTGCTCGAGCGCGGTGCGCGATCAACTTGCCGCCTATGCCTCCAACAAGAAACTGGTGGGCGTGCGTCACGTGCTGCAGGACGAGCCCGACGACGCGTTCATGCTGCAGCCGGCATTCCGGCATGGCATTGCACAGCTCGCCGAGTTCGGCCTGGTCTACGATCTTCTTCTCTATCCGCGCCACCTGCCCGTAGCTGTCCAACTCGTGCGGGCGTTTTCGAGCCAGCCTTTCGTTCTCGACCACATCGCCAAACCACCTATCGCAGAGGGCACTCTCGAGCCGTGGGCACGCGCAATTCGGGAGCTTGCGCAGTTTCCCCATGTTGCCTGCAAGCTTTCGGGGATGGTGACCGAAGCGCGCTGGCAGAAGTGGACGGTCGACGACTTCGCACCTTATCTCGATGTCGTGATGGATGCGTTTGGGCCTGCGCGGTTGATGATCGGCTCGGACTGGCCCGTCTGCACGTTGTCGGCGGATTATGCGCGGACGATGGACATCGTCCGCGAGCGCCTGGAAACCCTGCAGCCGAGCGAACGGGAAGCTGTGCTGGGAGGAAACTGCGCGCGCATCTACGGTGTCGAATGAAGGGAGCGCTTATGTCGTAAGCGACAGAAAAAGCTTGACTTATCCTCTTGATTTTGATATAATACTAAAGGGACTTTGGACCCAGACGTCCCCGTCTATCTCACAGAATCAGAGGATATGTATGAACAACACACGCAAGACCGTCGAAGACTTTTTGCGCCGTTTCGAACACAACAACAGCCAGAGCGATTTCTCTGCCGCAGTCGCTCAGTTCGCCGATACGTTTGTGGCAGCCGGCCCGCAAGGCGCCCAATGCGTGAAGGCAAGCGACTTCGCGCTGGCGCTGCCGAAGCGCAAACAGCTCTTCGAGAGCTTTGGCTGCGACTCGATGCAATTGGTCAGCGTCGATGCGCAGGAGCTCGGGGGGCACTATGCGATGGCGTACACGCGATGGAAGTTGAAGTTCACCGAGGCTGAGATGTCGAGTCCGGACCTCTTCGTCGATTCGACTTTTGTGGTGGACACACGCGCGGAACGATTCCGCATCGTGCTGTACCTCGCGCACCAGGACGTGATGGCACTGCTGAAGGAGCGAGGCCTCTCGAAGGCATAAGGCCGGCTAGTTGCCGCCGGTCACAGACGAAGAAGAAAAATACCTGCTCGCGAAATCAAGAAACGGGGGCCAATTGGGCACCGGTGTGTGGCCGAGGGCGTGTTGCCGAAAGCCGAGATCGCCGCTCACGACGGCGGTTTCGGCCGGCGGAAACTCCGTGGTCCCGAGATCCCTGGCGCCGAGCAGGCGATAGACGGGCCCCGCTGCCACCTCCGCGAGAAACATGCCCTTTGCGTCGGCCCACGCATCGCCGCGCGGATCGGCATAGCCATCGCCTGTGCTCGCTCCGCCACCGATGAACACCGGGCGGGGCGCGCACAAGGCAATCAACTCGTGATTGTCTACGGGCAGATCGCCCGGAGTCAGTGGTCCACCGTAGCGCAGAAAGTTGCCGTCGAACCAGTGATACAGCGACGGTCCCGTGACATTGGCCATCTGCTCGCCAAAGATATGGCGATACAGTTTGGCGCCGCCTTCTCCTGAGGAGCTGCTGTAGACGATCGCAAATCTTGGATCGTAGGCCATCGCGACCAGCGCGGCCTTTCCAAAGCGGGAGTGGCCTTCGAGCCCGACGTGTTTTGCATCGATTGCAGAGTCGGTGGCGAGATAGTCCATCGCGCGGCTTGCGCCCCAGGCCCAGGCGCGCAGGGCACCCCAGTCGTCGAGTGCACGTGGTTGGCCGTGATTCATCAATCCGATGATGCCCTCGGTAAGACCGGCTCCATCGTCGGGTTGGAAGCTTGTGGGGGACAGCACTGCGAAACCCCATCCGCGCGCGAGCAGCGGTCCTCCCTCGACGCCGTAGTGCGCACCCTTCGGCGCGCTGCCATCGGCGGAGGGCGGTTCCATGGCGACTGCGAAGTCCGGATCGAAGGCAAGTTCAAGGAGGACGGGAACTGGATGGGATCGATGTGCCGGGGTGATGAGGACCATTTGGATATTGACTTCGATGTGCGGGTCGATTGCATTGTCGACGTGTCCTACGAGCCGCCTGGCAACGACGTCGACCTCGCCATATTTTTCGGGAACCGTCTGCGTCACTTCCCATGTCACTTTCGGCAGATGTGCAGGAGCCTTGCCCAGAATTTCGCGTTCGTAGTCGGCAACAATCTCCGGTCGGCGCTTGGTCCACCATTGCTGTGCAGTCGTGACGGGCTGGCCATTCTTCAGCAGCAGAGGATCAGGAAGATTCGGATAGACGTTGGCTTTGGATTCGTCGTAGTTGGTCGCATCGGGCGCCTTTGCGTCGCCTGACGGGCGAGGCCGCATGGCCGCATCTCTCAAGCCAAGTAGACCAAGCATCCGTTCGCGGTCTTCCACGGCGGTGAGATGCACTGGCGATCCGTCTCCAGAGCCTGCAGCTGTGGCGACTCCCGGCGCATGCAGATAGCGGCTCGCGAAGGTGACGAACGTCGGCCAGTTGGGACCAGGGGTATGTCCGCCGGTGTGCTGGCGAAACGCAATGTCGCCGTCAATCAGCGTGGTTTCGATCGGCGGGAAGGTCGTCGTTCCCATGTCTTTTTTTCCCAGCAAGGTGTAGACCGGGCCGGCGCCGGCTGCGGCCAGAAACATGCCTTTCGCGTCGACCCAACCGTCGCCTTCCACCGCACCGCCGCTGACAAAGACCGGACGGGGCGCGCACAGCGCGATCAACTCGTGGGCATCGACGGGCAGATCGGCGGGCGTCAACGGACCTGCATACTTCATGAAGTTGCCGGCCATCCAGTAATATTCGTCGCCCGCGATATTGCCCACCTGCTCGCCAAAAATATGCCGGTAGAGTTTTGCGCCTGCTTCGCCTGAAGAGCTGATGTAGCCGATGGCGAAGCGCGGATCGTACGCCATGGCCACCAGGGATGCTTTGCCATAGCGCGAGTGTCCCTCGATGCCCACCTGTTTGGCGTCCACATCCTTGTCGGTTTCAAAGTAATCGAGGCAGCGGCTCGCTCCCCATCCCCACGCTTTCAAAACGCCCCAATCATCGAGCTTGCGCGGCTGTCCTTGAT
Organism: Occallatibacter sp.; assembly: GCA_036267935.1. Lineage (GTDB taxonomy): Bacteria > Acidobacteriota > Terriglobia > Terriglobales > Acidobacteriaceae > Telmatobacter. The sequence continues at coordinate 14,609 of DATAVC010000018.1, forward strand.
TCCCCAATCCGATGATGCCCTTCGCGAGTCCGGCGCCGTTATCCGGCTGCACACTTGTGGGAATGTACTCGGCATAGCCCCAGCCCTTGGCCAGCACCTGCTGCTGCCACGTCGGCCCCTTGCCATTCATCGCAGCGAACTGCGGAAAGCGTTTGACCAGCATTGCCATGAACTCTTTACTCAAGCCGAGTTCCATGATCACGGGGACCGGCCCCTTGGCTTCCGCGGGCGTACTGACTGTCAGCTCAATATTCACGGTGATTTCAGGATCGGCGGAGTTATCGACATGCCCCACAAGCGTTTTGGTGATCACTGGCACGTCGCCATTTTTCTCGTGGACGGTGCTGACCACCTCCCATCTCACTTTGGGCAGATTCGCCGGTGTGCGTCCGTAGATCTCCCGATCGAAAAGTTCGACGACCTCGGGCCTCCGCTTGGACCACCACATCTTTGCCGTCGTGACACGCTTGCCATTGTTCAACAGCAACGGGTCGGGGAGCTTGGGATAGAGGTCCGCTTTCGATTCGTCGTAGTTCGCCGCGTAGGGCGACTTGGGATCGCCGTCTGCACCATGACGAAGCGTCTTGATGCCGAGCTCGTCCATCTCGCGCTGGTGCTCCTTTGCCGATGCGGCCTGTATGGCCAGCTCTTCTGGAGTCGGCGCGGGGCGCGTGGGAGGCGGCGGTGGCGGAGGAGTGGAATTTTGCGCAGCGGCTTGCGCAGCACAAAGAACGATCGTGACCGACAGAGCCGCTACGAGAATCGAAATGGCCGGAAATCTCTTCGCAAACATTGCAGCACCTCTTGTACCAGGCAGAAAGGGACACAAACGAGCGGCCCAAGAATATCGATTTACTTCAGGAGTGGCAAGCAATGATTGTGCAGCGAGAAGATTGCGGGCCGCCGTCGTCCAACAAGCCTCGGCGGCTCGGTCGGCCCGGAGGGGATGCATTCAGTTTCGTGTCTTGTCGGCCCTCTTGCTGTCGTATGAATAGAACTCGACGCTGCATGCGGTGCTTGCGTTCTGGTCACGGCAGGCTTTTGTGGAGACGACGCATTCTTCAGCACAGGCGCAGAGCGGACATGGGCCCCGTTCCAAGATTTGGCGCAGCGCGGTGCGCATCTCGATTGCCATGACCTTCGACCTCAGCTGCTTGAAATTCACGGGGCCTCGCTATTCCCTGCGCAGTGCAGTATGTTAGCCTCCGGTTGGAGGCCGCAGCCGTACGGCACCGTACTCCGGGAGACAATTGTATGAGCGCCGTCAAGTACGATCTCGTCATTATTGGCTCCGGACCGTCAGGCCAGCGCGCAGCCGTGGCCGCTTCAAAAATGAAGAAGCGCGTCGCCGTGGTCGAAGCGCGCGCCGTGGTCGGCGGAGTGTGCATCAACACCGGCACCATTCCCTCCAAGACCATGCGCGAAGCCGTGCTCCATCTGTCCGGCTACAGCTACCGCTCGGTCTACGGCATGAACTACCGCGTCAAAGAAAAGATCACCATGGCCGACCTCGCGTTTCGCGTACAGGCGGTGATCAAGACCGAAGTCGATGTGACTGAGGCGCAACTCTCGCGCAACGGCATCGACGTGATTCAGGGCATCGGCCATTTTGTCGATCCCCACCAGATTCGAATCGAAGGCAACCAGGGCGATACCACGCTTGAAACGGGCCGCGTAATTATCGCCGTCGGCACCAAGCCGGCATCGTCGCCCAAAGTGCCCATCAACGGCCGCAGCATCATCAACAGCGACCAGGTGCTTGAGCTGCCCAGCCTGCCGCGCACCCTCATCGTGGTGGGAGGCGGCGTGATCGGCGTGGAATATGCCTGCATGTTCGCCATCCTGGGCGTGCGTGTCACCCTGATCGAAAAGCGCAACAGGCTGCTGGAGTTCGCCGACCAGGAGATTATTGAGGCGCTCAGCTATCACCTGCGCGACAGCCGCGTGACCATGCGGCTGGGCGAAGAAGTAGAAAGCGTAGAAGAGCTGGCGGACGGCGGCGTCGTTGCCAATCTTGAGAGCAAGAAAAAAGTCTCGGGCGACGCTCTTCTGTTTGCCGTCGGACGCCAAGGCAATGTGGATGAATTGAACCTGGCGGCAGCGGGCCTTGAGGCCGACAGCCGCGGCCGCATCCCGGTCGATGAGCACTTTATGACCAAGGTGCCGCACATCTTCGCGGTGGGCGATGTGGTCGGGTTCCCTGCACTAGCCTCCGTGTCGATGGAACAGGGCCGCATTGCCGCGGCACGCGCGTTTGACGATCACGCCACCACATCCAATCCGAGCTTTTATCCCTACGGGATCTACACCATCCCCGAAATCAGTTTCATCGGCAAAACCGAGGAGCAGCTCACCGACGAGGATGTGCCATACGAAGTCGGAATGGCGTATTATCGCGAGGTCGCGCGCGGACAGATTCGAGGCGACACCACGGGACGGCTGAAGCTGATCTTCCATCGCGACACGCGCAAGGTACTCGGGGTGCACATCATCGGCGAGGGCGCAAGTGAACTGGTGCACATCGGCCAGGCTGTGATGACGCTGGGGGGAACCGTCGATTACTTTGTCGAAACGGTCTTCAACTACCCCACGCTTGCCGAGTGCTACAAGACTGCAGCCTTCAACGGCCTGGGTCGACTGAGCCGCTATCAGGCTGGATGAGAGGACTGATGCCATGAGCACCGCAATTGGCGTTGTCATGACGGAACACATCGTAGCCGGCATACTTGAAGACCAAAAGCCGGTGGGAATGCCGCTGCGGTTCCCGCGCAATATTGAGACGGAAGCGCTGGCCGCCGTTCCCGGTGGAGAAATCATCGAGATCCTGGCGGAGCAGATCGGCACCCTGGCAGGCAGCATCAAGAACAAGCTCGATGGCGTAGGGGTCGCGGTGCCTGGCGTGATCCGGCACGGCGTTGTCGAAGACTCTCCGAACCTGCCGCAGATTAAAGGCATGCGGCTTGCCGACGAGCTGACCAAGGTGCTCAGCGGTCGCGGAATATCGGTTCCTGTCTACATTGCCAACGATGCCGACGCCATCGCCGCGGGAGTGGCCGCCACGCGCGGCCAGCTCAACAAGCTCACCCGCGTGTGGACGATCGGCAACGGCATCGGCTACGGCCGCTGGCCCTACGTTGAGGGCGTGTGGGAAGGCGGGCACGTCACCGTCACCCTCGATCCCAAGGAGCGTTTCTGCGGCTGCGGCGGAGCGGGCCACCTGGAAGGCATCATGGGCTATCGCGCCATGCGGATGCGCTTTCTCGACCTGGAGCCGGAAGAGGTGTTTGAGCAGGCCAAAAAGGGAGACACACGCTGCCGCGAGTTCGTAGAACTCTGGCATCGCGCTCTGGCTGCCGCGACGGCATCGTTCATTCATTTGGCGGGGCCGGGACGTTTCTACTTTACCGGGCACAACGTGGGCTTTGTGGACTTGCCGATGCTGCGCAACAATCTGGAATCGATGGTGAAGATGAGTCCCCTGCTCAGCTTCTCCCTTGAAATTCTCGAGCCCGACGACGAGACTGCCCTGATCGGCGCCGGCGTCAGCGCCCTGCGCGCGCTCACCTGGTAGCAAAAAAGAAAGGGCGCGGAAAAAAACCGCGCCCCCAAGTTCAGCAGCTCAAGACTCACCGCTCAACATCTCCGCAAATAGGTCCGTGAAATCCTGTCGTGCCAGCTCAGGTGATCTTCGTCGAAGATGGCCCAGGCCATCCCCAACCCGACCGGCAGCACCGAAATCAAAAGCGCTCCGAGCCGTCCACGCATTTGCGACCGGGTCGGATACTCGTCGTCGAATGTGCAGAGCCCGATGCGGGCATACATCATGCCCGGCGTCGACATCGCGACCAACAAGAAGAATGTGTAGTACAGAATTCCAATCAGCAGGACAGCGCCGAACACGCCTGCCTCGGCCGCTTTCATCGCCGGAGCATGCTGAAAGTGACCCGCGATTCCTGCGCCGGCTGCGCACACCATACCCACGATGAGGGAGAAATCAATCAACCCCGCCATGCACCGCAGTTGCAGAGGTGCGAGCTCGATCCGCGACACGATTGCCGGCGGCTCGCCGTCAAACTCCTTCGTGCGTAACCGTTCGGGCTCCAATTCGAAGGCGGTCCACTCCGGCCCGCTCCACGAAGGGGCCGGCGCCACATCGATGACCGAGCCGACAGGCCCGATCGCGATCGAATTAGGATCTACTTCGAAGATGCTGAGCTGGCCAAGCTGTTCTTCGGCCGAAAGCTCTTCCGTGCCACTCAACCGGGGACGAATCCGTCGGGTCGCAACCAGCTCGCGGGGGAAATGAATGACATTGGCGTGGATCGGCCTGGCCTGCATCGCCTCTTGAGGCCGAGAGACCGGCTTGTACTCCTGAATCGCAACCGGCGCCTCGTCGGCGCGCGCAGTCGGCGCCGTTTCCGGGGCCGTGGTGTAGAAATCACGGTCGCCTGCAACGTTCATTTCTGGCTTTGCAGCGCTTTCAATCCGGACTTCTGCTGCCTCTTGTTGCAACCGCTCGTGCTCGCGCTCAGCCTGATCTTCGGCAAAGCGCTCGAGATTCGCGAGAGCTACATGGGCCGCTGCCTGGGCTTCAAGCGCCGCCCGCGTCGCTACTTCGGCATCGCGCAGCGCGGAACGCGCCTCGGCGGCTTGCATCTCCGCATAACTGGGAGCACTTGAAAAACGGGCCGCAACACGGGCCGCGGCTTTTGCCGCACGATCGCTCACGCCCCCCTGCTCCTGGTGGGCCGAGTCCTCCTCGACCACCGCCAAACCCTTGCGGGAATGATGAGCAGCGAGCCGCCGGTTGACTTCTTCTTTCCACGATGGCTGCGATACGGCCTGGCTTCCGCGTGTGCTCAACTTTTTCAAACCCCTTTGCTGCATCGCTCAAGCCTTTTATCCGACTCGGCGAGCCCATTCATAGAACTAAAAAACTGCCGCGCATCGTGCGATGGGAAAAAGAACGAAAAATACGCTCTGCGCGCTTCGATTTTCGGATGTTCTCTGTTCTCAGAGACTCGCGGCCTGCGTCCAAGACTTCGAGGCTCGCTTTGCTATGCTGGCCTTGGTCCCAGGATGCATCCTCGCAATTTCGTGTTTATCACGCTGTTGGCCCTCTGTCATCCGCAACTTCGCGGACAGATATTGACCAATGCGATCCCTCCTGTGATCCAGGCAACAAGCGGATCCCAAGAGGCCAGTGGAAAAGGCGGCACTCTGCCGGACGAACCGGGCCGAGAATTGCTTCCTTTAGCGCAACCGGAGCCCGCGCCGCCTACTGGCGTGCCGATCACCTGGAAAGCACAGCACCAGTCCCGCGAGGGCGACACATGGACCCTTACCGGCGATGTTGTCGTCTACTATCGCGACTACATCTTTCGCGCCGACAAGGTTGTCTATCACCAGTCTACTGCGGAGTTGGATGCCGACGGGCATTTGCAGGTAGCCGGTGGACCGCAGGATGTGCACATCGACGCCTCGCGGGGAGAAATGCGCCTTGATATGCACACCGCGCGTTTTTATGACGTCACCGGTTCCATCGGCGTGCGCCGCAGCGGCGTGGTGCTCGTCTACTCCACCACGAACCCGTTTCTCTTTTCGGGGCGCGTCGTGCTGCAGACCGGAGAAGGCAAGTACAGGATCATCGACGGCACCATGACCAACTGCCGTCTGCCTCGTCCCGACTGGCAGCTGATTTCGCGTGCCATCAAGATGGAGAATGGCGAGGCCTCCACCTCCAACACCTTCTTCAAGCTTTTCGGGGTCCCGATCTTTTACCTGCCTTACCTGCGCCACCCAGTGAGCGAAACCGGCCGCGAGAGCGGATTCCTTATCCCCGTGGTCAGCAACGGCTCTTCGATTCGCGGCTACACCTTTGGCGAACAGGCTTACCTGGTGATCAATCGGAGCATGGATATGGTGGTCGGGGCGGAGTATTTCTCCAAGCGCGGTTTTGCACCCAACGGCGATTTTCGCTACAAAGGTGTCGGCGCCGATCATCTGCTGGTGCGCTGGAATGCCCTGCTCGATCGCGGCATTGCGGCGACTCCTCCTGCGACCGGCATCGTGAATCAGGGCGGGGTGGATATTTCGGCCACGGGGCGTCAAGACCTTTCGCCCAACACGCGCATCGCCGGCAATGTCGAATACCTTTCGAGCTATGTCTACCGGCTCGTCTTCGACGACAACTACAGCCAGGCAGTCAATTCAGAGGTGCTGAGTACGCTGGGCCTCACGCATGACTTCAAAGGGTTCGTTGCGTCGGGCTATTTCGGCCGGCTCCAGACATTTGCCAGCACGGCGCCCGGCAACGAAGCCAGAATTCTGCATCTGCCCACGTTGCGCTTCGATGCTCTGGATCGGCCGCTGGGCGACACGGATCTTTATTGGGGCCTCAACTCTTCGATCAGCCACTTGAGCCGCGCCGAGCCGAACTTCCATGCCCACAACGTCGGCCGCACCGACATCTATCCTCACCTGTCTTTGCCGATCGTGGCCGGCGGCTGGAGCATCGTGCCGGAGGTGGCTTTGCGCGAGACCATCTACTCCGGCAGCGAGACACCCGATCTGACCGGCGCCAACGGAGGTACACCGACCGCCAGCCACGATCCGCTCAACCGCTCCGATGTGGAAGCCTCGCTGGACTTACGCCCGCCGGCAGTCGAACGCGACTTCACGCTGACGGGCTTGAATCGCACCTTGCGTCATGTCATTGAGCCGGA
>DATAVC010000019.1:0-2049 GCA_036267935.1 Occallatibacter sp.
CGTCTTGCGCACGGCGTTGTAGATGAAGGTCTCGGCGTACGGCTGCTCCATGGCGGGCACGATCTCGGCAAAAGTGAGGGTGACGCTGGCTGCGATTTTGGCGTGCAGGTCGTGCGTGCCTCCGTCGGCCACGTGGATTTCGCCGTGCACGATATGCGTGTCCGCGCCGGAGACAGACGTGTGGAAGGGCCACTGAAACTTGTCGAAGGAGAGAGGCAGGCCGCCGAGGGTGACGTAGCAATCGGGGCGCGGGTTACGCAGCCGCTTGGCTTCGCCGGCAAGGTGAGCCGTCATCGCGGTGAGCAACTCGGGCTTATCGAAGGCAAAGGTGTCACTGAGCTCGAGGCGGAGCGAGCGGCCGATGGTGTCGTCGCCGAGCAGGCCGAGCTGGAAGACGGCTGTGGGATGGCCGCCGGTGTCAGTGCCCTGGCTGACGGAGACGAGAACGAGGCCGGCCTTTTCGGCGGCGGATTCGAGCGAGGAAACAAGAGAGGTTTTCAGATCGGACGCCATGAAGAGGATTTCCTAAAGAAAACTGGTGCAGGATCATTGTAGCTTCTAGCTACTGACTTCCAGCCATTAGCTTCGATTGCGTTGAATCGGCAATTGCGGTTGATTCTCACGAGAACGAAGTCTGTGCGGAAATTGAGTCCTGCCTCCACCCCAAGCGGAAAAACAAATACCCTCCGAGGGTGGGGCACCTGTGATCTTTCAAGAGGTTGTCCATTCGATCGGGACCGGAGAAGCTGTTTGTGACGAGCAAGCAGCAACTCAGGAGACCGAATGGACTATCACAAGAATGCCCCATGGACGGCGGTGAGTCGAGAGCGTCTGGCCCGCCTGGTGATCGAAGGCGGCGTAAGGCTGGGGGCCGCAGCGGCCCGGTTCAGTGTCAGCGCCAAGACGGCAGCTAAATGGGTGGGTCGTTATCGGCAGTTTGGAACTGCGGGCATGGCCGATCGCAGTTCGCGTCCGCACCACAGCCCGCGTCAGGCCAGTTCTTTCTTAGTGGAACAGGTACTTGCTCTTCGCCGCGGACACATGCCCGGCCACGAGATCGCGCAGCGCACGGGTCTGAGTCCGGCTTCGGTCAGCCGCATCCTGCGCCGGGCAAAGCTGAGCCGATGGCGCGACTTGAATCCGCCGCCGCCGATACAGCGCTACGAACATCCACGGCCGGGCGACTTGCTACACCTGGATATCAAGGGAATGACGCGCTTCGGCCAGGTCTGGCTGCGCGGCGACGGCAGGCTGCGCGGCAGGCAGAAACATCCCGGCTTCCTGGCCCTGCATGTGGCCGTCGACGACCACTCGCGCATGGCCTTCACCCAGATGCTGCCCGATCAGAAAGCCGAAACCACCATCGGCTTCTTGAACTCGGCGGTAGAGTTCTTCGCCCGCCACGGCATCGGCATACGCGCGCTGCTGACAGACAACGGATCCAGCTACCGCTCACAACTGTTCCGCCACGCCTGCCAGCAGATGGCCATCAAACACAGACGCACCAGACCCTACACGCCAAGAACAAACGGAAAGGCCGAACGCTTCATCCAGACCGCGCTGCGCGAATGGGCCTACGCAAAACACTGGCACGACTCCGAGCAAAGAGATGCACACCTGCAACCGTGGATCGACTACTACAACCGCGAAAGACCTCATGGTAGCCTCAACTACAAGCCGCCCATCAGCCGCTCCGACACCGGTACAACCTCTTGATCATCTACAGACACCCAAGCCCAATCGCTCTCTGAATGGCTGTGTTTTCCAGTCTGATTGCGTGGCAGGATCGCATGGTCGTAGAGCATGGCATCGACCGCGCCAGCGTCAATCTGGAAGTCATCGGGAGTCCAGATGGAATCATCGGGATATTGGACCGTGACTCTGTATGCAGGATCGTACTTCCTATTCAGGAAACCAGGGACGCGCAGGACACGGTTGCAATCGGTGCAAGCGGGATCGCCGCCGAAGGCGATAGCGAGCAGCTTGAGCGTCTGTTCCTGACGTGTAAAGTCGAAGCCATCGACGCGCCAAAGCACCTGATACTTGCCG
>DATAVC010000020.1:0-198356 GCA_036267935.1 Occallatibacter sp.
CTTGAGTTTATGTTCGGCGCGCAGCGCGGGGCCCAAGGCAAGAAACGTGAGGGCCAGCGTGGACGCAAGAATTCGTCTGGCAGGATGCACACTCTAGGAGAGCCCTGTTGTGGGACAGTCTGCGGTGATTCGGGTCACAAGGAGGAATCGACTGGATCACATGCGATTTGAGCGGAAGGCCTCGTAGGCCGATATTTCGGGAAAAGCAAAGACGATTAGGCGCGCGAGGAGAAGAGGGTGACCTGGTCTGTGTCGGGGTGGGCGGAGATCTCGAGCCAGGGTTCTTGTGCGACGGCTTGGGTGCAGGGACCGAAGGTGCAGATGCGGATGGGGCGCTGGGCGCTTTGTTGACGAAGCCGGTGGAGGACGGCGGCAAGAATGGGTCCGGTGAAAGGCGTGTAGAGATAGAAGACTGTGCCGCTGGAGAGATCGGCCTCGCGCGCGTCTTGCTGAAGGAATGAAACGCGGTCGAGATTGAGTTGGCGGGCGCAGTGTTCGGCGGATGCGACATAGGTCGCTTCCCTTTCGATTCCGATGGAGCGGGCGCCGGTGCAGAGCGAGGCCATCAGCGGGACATGCCCGAGGCCGGAGCCGAGGTCGATGAGGACGTCTGTCGTGGAGAGCGCGGCCATGTGCAGCAGATGAAAGATGTGGCGGGTGGGGGTGGGTTGGTAGAAGACCATGCCGTCGGGCGGATGAGCGGGGGGCGGGTCTGGCTCTTCGAGGGCGAGGACCACGCTGAGACTTTCGTCGAGGGAATCGAAGCTCAAGCCGGGAGCGGGGACGAGATTGGACTGAAGCCATTGCGCAAAGAGTGCGGGTCGAGTTCCCTGTCGGATTTCAACGCGGATGGATTGGCTGAGTTCAGCGTTGATTGCTTCAAGACGGTGACGCAGCGACTGCGCGCGGTGCAGAGCAGCGGGATCGACTGCGGTGGCAGCGGCCGAGGATGCGACGTCGTCTCCGAGCAGGGCGTCGAGGCGGTCGAGTGCATCGAAACGGTCGCGCAGGCTGAGGGGCTCGAAGAGAGCGGAATTCTGCTCGAACTGAGCGATGAGATTTTCGAGGCGTTGGCGCAGAGTCGGCTCCTGAGCGTGCAGTTGCAGGGATTTCCACAGCACGATCTGCATTATCGCTGATGAGTGTGAGGGCCGCGCCGGCATTCATTTTCTGCTGATTTCAATGTGGTAGCGTATTGAACGGGAGTGAAGAGAGAAGAGCATGTCAGCACCGATCACATCGTTTATCAAGCATCATTATCGGCACTTTAATGCTGCGGCGCTGGTGGATGCCGCGGAGGGTTACAACAAGCATCTGGCCGACGGCGGCAAGATGTTCGTGACCATCGCTGGCGCCATGAGCACGGCGGAACTGGGTTTGTCGCTGGCGGAGATGATTCGCCAGGACAAGATTCACGGCATCTGCTGCACGGGCGCGAACCTGGAAGAAGATGTTTTCAACCTGGTGGCCCACGATTATTACGAGAGAGTTCCGCACTATCGCGATTTGACTCCGGCGGATGAGGCCGCGCTGCTGGCGCGGCATATGAACCGCGTGACGGACACCTGCATTCCCGAGATGGAAGCGATGCGGCGCATCGAGAACGAAGTGCTGCAGGAGTGGGTGAAGGCAGACAAGGCCGGGGAGCGCTATTTTCCGCATCAGTTCATGTACAAGATTCTGCTGTCGGGCGTGCTGGAGAAGTCGTACCAGATCGATGCCAAGAACAGCTGGCTGCTGGCAGCTGCCGAAAAGAATCTGCCGATGTTTGTGCCGGGTTGGGAAGACGCGACGCTGGGAAACATGTATGCCGGCCACTGCATCACCGGCGATGTGAAGAAGGTGCACACGGTGCGTACGGGCATCGAGTACATGATGGAGCTGGCCGAGTGGTACACGAGTCTTACGGCGAAGTCGCCGCTTGGATTCTTCCAGATTGGCGGCGGCATCGCAGGTGATTTTCCGATCTGCGTGGTGCCGATGTTGCACCAGGATCTGCAGCGCGAGCATGTGCCGCTGTGGGCGTACTTCTGCCAGATCTCGGATTCGACGACGAGCTACGGATCGTATTCGGGCGCGGTGCCGAACGAGAAGATCACGTGGGGCAAGCTGGGCGAGACGACGCCGAAGTTCATCATCGAGAGCGATGCATCGATTGTGGCTCCGCTGGTGTTTGCGTACGTGCTTGGGTGGTAGGACATGCGCCACCTGCGGTGGGGCCAACTGCGCTTGCGCGCCACCGAGTTCCTGCAGATTAATCCCGCGATGCAGCCAACTGTCTGTTGTGGGGCTGACGCGACCGGCGCGGCATTGCATGCCGCAGCGTTTGGGTTCGTTGCTTTCCCACCCTTGCGCGGCAAGGATGGGGCACCCAGCCACCTGCGGTGGGGCCAACTGCGCTTGCGCGCCACCGAGTTCCTTCTGCTTGGGACATCCTGCGATGTAGGCGGCTGTCTGCTGTGGGGCTGACTCGACCGGCGCGGGCATTGCATGTCGCAGCGTTTGGGTTCGTTGCTTTCCCACCCTTGCGCGGCAAGGATGGGGCACCCAGCCACCTGCGCTTGCGCGCCATCGAGTTCCTTCTGCTTGGGAGATCCTGCGATGCAGGCGGCTGTCTGCTGTGGGGCTGACGCGACCGGCGCGGGCATTGCATGTCGCAGCGTTTGGGTTCGTTGCTTTCCCACCTCTCAGAATCGAGACATGGGGCACCCGGCGCGAGGTTAAGAATTTGCGCTTTCACCGGTCTGAGAATCCGGACCCTGGGGAACCCAGGGTCTTCGGGATGGATGCAGCTTGCGCGGCGCGCGCGTTTACTTCTCGGGCATGACGATGAAGGGGCTGGGGATTGACCCGCCGTCGGCGCTGGCGAAGACCGCTTGATTGATCGAGGGTAGCTGCCTTTCGGGCCACACCGGTCCGGCGAGATCGGGCATGGGCGCGGCGCGGAACAGCTTCTTGCACTGATGCGCGGTCCAGCGAGCCCACCGCTTCGATTTCTTGCGACGCGCGCTGTCGGTGGAGATGCCGGTGCCGGCGTACATCTGCCGGTAGAGCTTGGAGAGGAAGATGAAGCCCAGGCGCGCGCGCAGTGTGGGCGTGCAGGCTGAGCGCTGCCAGATCGCTCCCCAGGTGTAGAACCGGTCCCACACCTTTTGGGTGCGCTCGCGAATTTCATCGGAGCTCATGGAGGGGTGTGGCGTGAACATCTTGGGTCGCACCTCGGTGGGAATAAGCCAGTAGCGGGTGAGAGGCACGTCGCCGACCATGGCCGGATCTTTGGCCTGCTCTTTTTCCCAACGGCCGAAGTCCACGGTGCCGGGGAACGGGGTCATCATGACGAACTGGGCGAAGGTGACGCCGGCTTTGAGGGCCATCTCGACGGTGGCGTCGAAGGTAGCGGGGGTGTCGGTCGGCAGGCCGAAGATGAACGAGCCGAGGACGTGCACGCCGTGCTGCCGGAATGTCTGCAGCTGCCTGGCGAGGGCTTCGCCGGAAAAATTCCAGTCCTTGAAGACAGCCTTGAGGCCCTCGGGGGTGACGGCTTCGACGCCGACCAGGGCCCCTTTGATGTTGGCTTTGCGCATGGCATCGAGGTAGGTGGCGTCTTCGCCGGCTTCCATCGTGATTTGGGTGAAGAAGACCATGTCTTTGGGCAGCTTGGCGAGTTCTTCCATGAGCTGGAAGCGCTCGCGGCGGATGGCCATGAGTTCTTCGAGTTTGGCCTGGTTGTTTTGTTCGCGCGCGAGGCGCAGATCGGTGAGCGTGACGGGGTAGAAATTGTCATCGGCAAGCGCGATGAAGCGGAAGCCGAGGCGGCGCAGGTTAACGATCTCGTCGACTACGCGCTGATGGCTGCGCTGGCGGGGTTTCTGTCCATCGGTGCGCCAGACACTGCAAAAGGAGCAGTGCTTGGGGCATCCGCGGAGGGTCTGCACGGAGGCCCACATATATTTCTGCGGGTCCATCAGATCCCAGCGTGCGGGGATGAATTCGCTGCCGTCGATGCGGCCGCCCTGATAGACGCGCTCGGGCTTGCCGGCCAGGCAATCGTTGACGACCTTGGCCCAGGCAAGGTCTCCGTCGCCGGTGACGACGGCATGGGCTTCTCCGCGCTCGAACACTTCGTCAGGGAAGAGAGTGGCATGGATGCCGCCATAGACGACCCAGGCGCCGCGGCTGCGGGCCATGCGACCCACCTGATAGCCGCGCAAGGCGTTGCCGGTATGAACACTGATGCCGACGATGTCTCCGGGATGAATGGACTCGGGGACGATCTGCTCGAGGGACTCGTCGATCAGGATGGGGTCGCCTGCTGTGGAGGGTGTCGCAGCGGCAAGAACAAAGAGCCAGCGAGGCGTGATCACGGCCGTACCAAAGGAATTGTCGCTGGGGTTCACCAGGTAAACGCTCATCGAATCCAATCTCTGCTCGAACTTAGAACAGTAAAGCGCGCGGGTACTGTGGACCGATAGAGCGTCTACAACAGGGGGTGAAGTTGCCGACTGCGAGCCGTCCCGAGGACTTGCGTACCAATCATACAGAATGGTGTGGAAATCGGGCCTGGAATCGCGCATGTGCGGGCGGATTGGACCCTGTTCTGGAGGCCGGATTGGGGCGAAAGCTCCATGGTTCCAACTGCTTCTAACCTCCTTTTGATTTTCGCCGATGAACCAACCTGTAAACGTTTTGCCAGCGCGCCGGGGGCGCACTGGGGAGACATCTCCGTTCGCCATAAGAAAGGAAAGTTCGCATGTCTGTTGCGCGCAATCTCCCGATCGCCCGGAAGTTTGGTCTGGCCTTTGGCCTGGTATGCCTGCTGTGTCTTGGATTGGGCACCTACTCGTTTCTCGCCTTCCGAGGCATTGCGGCTTTGAGCGAGGATGTGAGCGCGAACGGATTCCCGGGGGCGATCGCCCTCGCTGAAGCCCGCGGCGCATTCAACCGGGTCGCGCATGTGGATCTGCAGCTCTTGCTTTGTCAGAATGCGGCGTGCGTCGCCGCGCAAAAGCAGGTTCGCGTGGAGCAGCTGAACAAATTGCAACAGGCGTTGAATCGCTATGAGCCGACCATCAGCTATCCGGGAGAACGCGAAATCTATACGCGCTTCACCGGGGCCTTTCTTCGTTACCGGCAGGTCAGCGACCGGTCACTGGAACTGCTTGCGGCAGGCAAGAACGGCGATGCGCTTGACCTGGTCAGTTCGGCGGCGAGCTCGTCCGCGTTGGATGACGCGCGCGCTGCGCTGGACGATGATCTTGCCCTGAACGTGAAGTACGGATTGCAGAATGCGATCGAAACGACGTCGATGGCACGCAGGGGCGTCTGGATCAACCTGGTCGTGACCCTTTTGATCGTCGGACTGTGCGCGCTGGTAGGAGTGATCCTGAATCATCTGATTGCGCCGCGCCTGGCAAGAGTGGCAGCCGCCTTGGAGCGGCTTGCCGCCAAAGACCTGACGGTGGAGGTTACGGTGACCGGGACCGACGAGATCGGCCAGCTGGGCGTGGCGTTAAACGCGTGTGCTGCCGCGATCCGCGTAGTGGTACAGGCGGTGGCGCAAAGTGCAAAAACCTTATCGAGCGCGACGGTCGAGATCAGCGCCCGGGCGGTGCAGTCGGCGGGGAACGCCAAGACGGAATCCGGCAAGACCAACCAGATTGCCGCGGCGGCGCAGGAGATGACCGCGACGATTGGCGAGATCAGCCACAACGCGGAGAGTGCCGCAGTGTCGAGCCGTAGTTCGGCAGAGACGGCCGAACAAGGGGGCGCAGTGATGCATGCTGCGTCCACCACGATGGAGAAGATTGCGGCCGCTACGGGCTCGGTCTCAGAGAAGATGACGTCGCTGGCGCAGCGCTCGGAGGAGATCGGGCAGGTGGTGAGTGTGATTCAGGAGATCAGCGAGCAGACCAACCTGCTGGCGTTGAATGCCGCCATCGAAGCGGCGCGCGCCGGGGAGCACGGACGCGGTTTTGCGGTGGTAGCCGGCGAGGTAAGACGGCTGGCGGAGCGTACCAAGACCGCGACCGAGGAGATTGCCGGCACGATCCGCAGTATCCAGGAGGAGACGAGGAGCACGCTCGAAGTGATGCAGGACAGCCGTGCGGCAGTCGAATCGGGCATGGGCGAGACAGCGCGGGCGCGCAAGAGCCTGGAGGACATCATCGAGTCGTCGAAAAATGTGGAGCACCAGATTCAATTGATCGCGACCGCAGCGACCGAACAGGCTGCGGCCTCGGGAGAGATCTCTGAGTCCGCCGGCCAGATCTCGCAGTTGGCCGTTGAAAACACGCAAGGCGCCGAAGAGACGTCGGAGGGATTGAAGAACCTGACCTCGCTGGCCAACGATCTCCAGGCCATGATTCAACAGTTTCGGCTGGAGGACGGGGGCCAGGGTGGAGGAGCCTTCCGGACCGGTGCGCCGTATGCAGGCACTCTGCGGCGTCAAGCCGTGCAGGCCTGAGGGGCGCTAGACGCGCGTGCATTCGGCGACAGGAATGGCAACCTGTTCGACGATCTCGAGGCCGAAGCCTTCAAGCGCGGGGATATGCATGGGAGTGTTGGAGAGCAGGCGAATGCGCTCGATGCCCAGATCGGAGAGAATCTGGCCGCCGAGGCCGATGGCGCGGAGAATGCGTCCGGTGCGGGCCTGTGAACCTTCGCGCGCCCGCATCGCCTGATGGAGCACGAGGGGAGGGGTACGGCCCTCGGCAGCCTGGTCGGGAATCACGGCTCCAGCTGCATTGAAGGCCTCTTCGGTCGCAGGCTCGGGCACCGGGGTGCGGTCGATCTCGAAGCCGCGCGAGGTGTTGTGGAGGTAGAGGATAACGCCGCAGCCCTCTTCGGCAATCATGCGCATGGATTCGTCGAGGACTTCGCGGCAGTGGCAGTCGGCGGCAAAGACATCGCCGGCGGTGCAGCGGGTGTGCACGCGCACGAGAACCGGATGCGCGCAGGGAGGACGTGCCGAGCCTTCGCGGGTGGAAGGGCTGGCTGGTGAAGGACTGGTGGGAGAGCCGCTGGGTCCGTCATGGAAGGCGGGGCAGCCGGGGCAGAGATCGCCGCGCACCAGCGCGATGTGGCTTTCGCCTCCGTTGACTTCGCTCTCGTAGGCGATCATGCGGAATTCGCCGTGGGCGGTCTGGATGAGGCTTTCGCCGGCGCGCACGATGTAGCGCTCGTGGCGAAGGCGGTAGCGGATGAGTTCGGCGACCGTAAGGATCTTGAGGCCGTGTTCGCGGCAGAACGGAATCAGGTCGGGGATGCGGGCCATCGTGCCGTCATCCTTCATGATTTCGCACAGAACGGCGGCAGGTGTGAGGCCGGCCATGCGGGCCAGGTCGACGGAGGCTTCGGTTTGGCCGGCGCGCACCAGCACGCCGCCGCGACGGGCGCGCAGGGGAAAGATATGGCCGGGGCGGGCAAGGTCTGCCGGTGTGGATTGGGGGTCGATGGCAGTGCGGATGGTGTGGGCGCGATCGAAGGCCGAGATGCCTGTGGTGACGCCTTCGCGGGCTTCGATGGATTCGGTAAAGGCGGTGCCGAAGCGCGAGGTGTTTTGCCGGGTCATGGGGAAGAGACGCAGGTAGTCGGCGCGTTCTTCAGTCAGGGTGAGGCAGATGAGGCCGCGGCCGTGTTTGGCCATGAAGTTGATGGCTTCGGGAGTCGTGTAATCGGCCGCCAGGGTGAGATCGCCCTCGTTCTCGCGGTCTTCGTCATCGACGACGACGACCATGCGGCCCGCCTGAATGTCGGCGAGGGCGCCGGGGACGTCGGTAAAGGGAGCTTCGAAGCTGCGGGGGCTGTCTGGCATGGCGCACCTACATTCTGAACGATGGAGGGGGGCGACCGCAAAGGTCTGTGGGTGGAGCAGGGCGGGAGGAGTTCAGAAGGTAATCGGGAGGGATGGGCGGAGGGGTTGGGCGGATCGGGGCCAGAAAGCAAAAGCGCCGCTCGAGGGCGGCGCTTTGCTTGACTGACGTAAACTCTACAACGTCGACTCAATCTCAAAGCCCCAGGCTTCAAGGAGGGCCTCAGGGATATACTTTGAGTTCTTATTCCGGCGAGCCCATTCGCGGAGGCGGGTCGACCGGATGTATTGATCCGGTGTGAGCTTGAACTCCTTTACGATCTGCTCAAAGGAGGTTACGGTAGGCACAACCGGCCCGATGGGTTCCGGCTTGCCCCAATTTGGATTTCCACGACGCTTTGCCATTGTTTTTGCTGTCCTTAAAGAAGGAGTTTCTTGCTTGGACTTCCTCCGACGGTGGCTGGGGATCCCTCTGGGTCGGGAGGAGGACTACATGGTTTTATTTTACGGATTTTTTCTCCAAAAATCAATAGTAAACCGCTGTTTTTAATGCAATTACGATCCAAGCGTGATTTGCAGCTTCGCAGCTGCCTATCTCCCTCTCCGGCAAAGAGTTACTTAAGATTGCACAGGCAATTGTGCGTTTCTGAGGCGACGAAAGTTGTGCAAAACTCGCCTCCCGAGATGAGCGAGAGATGATTACTCCTATGACAACAAACCGGGCCTGGATGACTTTCGCATGTGTCACGGCTCTGGCGCTTTCAAACCTTGTGCCCTGTCGAGCCGTGGAACTGAAGGTGGGCCGCGAAGCGCTGCAGAGAACTCTGAAACAACAACTGTTTGCCGGTCCGGACGGAAAGTATTTCCTGAAGGGCAATGCGCACTCGTCGTGCTGGGTTTATGCCGACGATGCCGAGCTGCGTTTTGATCAGGACCGGATCCTGGTGCGCGTGAAGACCCATGCGCGTCTGGGGCAGGCGGTCGGGGGAGCCTGCCTGGGTTTCTCGCTGGCGCCCACCTCGGAGGTGGCCCTGGAACCCTATGGGGAGGGTGAGACGATCGGCTTCAGGAATGCCGAGGTGATCAAGGTGAGTGATCGCCGCGAGCTGAACTTTCTGCTGAGCCCATTTTTGAGCCACCAGGTTCCGTCGAGCATGAAGGTGAATGCCGCGGAGCTGTTGCGCAAGGCGCTGGAGGGGTCGACCGCCTCGTCGGGCTACAAAGTGACCCTGGAGAAGCTGAAGATTCACTCCGTCCAGATTCAGGGCGATGACCTGGTAGTGGATGCGGATGGCGACATCAGCGTGAAGTAGCCTGCCATGACTGCTGGCGCGCGCCTGAGAAGCGGCACGACGCGGCGCTTTTCGAGGCGCATGGCGAACGAGTTTCGCTGGACGTGAACGCACGGTGAGGATGGTTGTTGGGATGGGTCCCAATGCCACGGCGAGATGTTAGCGTAGAAACACTTATGACCTCTCCAACCGCCGCAGTTCTCGGCGAAGTGGGATTGCCGGCGCCTATCCGCGAGATTGCCGCGCAGGCCTGGGACGTGATCATCGTCGGCGCGGGCCACAACGGGTTGGCCTGTGCGACGTACCTGGCGAGAGCCGGCCAGCGTGTGCTGGTTCTCGAGAGCCGCGCACGTGTCGGCGGAGCCTGCACCATCGAAGAACCTTTTCCTGGCGTACGCATGTCGCCCTGCGCGTATCTTGCGGGACTGCTGCATCCGCTGGTGGTGGAAGAGCTGGAGCTGCCCCGTCGAGGGTTTCGGTGGACGCCGGCAGTGAACGGGCTGTTTGTTCCCTTCCTCGACGGCACGAGCATTCAGCTGTGGGACGATGACGCGCAGTGCGAGGAAGAAGTGCGGAGGCTGAGTCCCGGCGACCTGGACGGCTTTCGCGCGATGAGCGATGTGGTGCGCCGGCTACGTGATGCGCTGCGGCCTGGTCCCAAGGGTGGAAGCGAGCGTGAGCGAAGCGACCCTGCGACACGTCTGGGCGTGGCATGGGCACGCGATGCCTGGGTGGGTAGTGCACCGACGCGCGAAGAGATCGAGGAACGTCTCGGGAACGATGACGAGGCGCGTTCGCTGCTGTTCGACTGGTCGATGGCGGAGTTGGTCGAGCGGTATCTGAAGGACGAGCGGTTGCAGATTGCCTATCTCGGGCAGGGCGTGATTGGCACGAACGCGAGCCCTTTCGACAAAGGAACGGCGTCGATCCGTTTTCATCATGCTTCAGGGCGACTCGGCGGCATGCCGGGCATGTGGGGTTACGTGCAGGGCGGGATGGGAATGGTGTCGTTCTTTTTTTGCGATGCCGCGCGCGAGGCGGGAGCGACAGTGGCCGCGGGCGTGCCGGTGGCGCAGATTCTGCCGGGCGAGGGTGTGGTGCTGGAGGGCGGCGAGAGGATTGGTGCACGGGTCGTGGTGTCGAATGCCGATCCGCGGGTCACGATGCGGCTGTTGGGGGATGCTGTCGATGCAGCATGGCGCACACGGGTCGAGCAGATTCCGATGGAGGGATGCACGGTGAAGCTGAATGTGCATCTGCGCGAGCTGCCGAACTTTACGGCGCGGCCTGGAACCGATGAGCCGCACCACTACGGGCAGGTGAATGCGCCGCTGACGAAGGAAGAATGGAAGGCGGGTTACGCCGCGGCACGACGGGGCGAACTGCCGGAACATCTCTGGTGCGAGCTTTATTTCCAGAGCGTTCATGATGGCTCGGTCGCGCCGGAGGGTACGCACACGATGAGCGTGTTTGCCCAGTACGTGCCGTACACGCTGGCGCGCGGGACGTGGGACGAGAGGCGGGATGAGGTGCGGAAGCTGGCGCTCAGTTCCCTTGCCCGCTTCTGCAGCAACATTGGCGCGGATGGAGCGGGGAGCGATGCCGTGCTTGATGCGCAGGTGCTGGGACCACCGGATATCGAGAAGAAAGTGGGACTGACAGGCGGGCACATTTTTCAAGGTGAGTGCTTGCCGGCGTACATGTGGTCGAACCGGCTGGCGGCGCGGACACCGATGCGTGGGCTTTATTTGTGCGGGGCCTGCACGCATCCCGGCGGAAGCGTGATCGGGATCAACGGAAGAAATGCGGCGATGACGGTGCTCAAAGATCTGGGCATGTAGTCGCGTGCCTGTGCGAGTGCTGGTCTCGCAGGCGATTGAATGCGAACTGGAGTTGGCGGACGGCTGCGGCGGGCGCGGGTTCAGACGACCGTGCAGGGAGACTCGGACGAGGGTTTATCGCCCAGGGAAACAGGGGCGATGGGACTCCAGGGTTCCACGACGGAGCGGCACTGGTTTCGGCCGCTTGTCTTGGCCTCGTAGAGGGCGATGTCGGCTCGCTTGAGCAGGGACCTCGCATCGGCGTCGATAAAGTTTTCTTCGGTGGAGATTCCCACGCTGACAGTGACGACGCGGCTGACGAGGGAATCTTCGTTGGAGAAGTGAATGCCTTCGATCGCTGTCCGGATGCCTTCGGCCACCGTGAGTGCGCCCTCACGATTGGCTCCCGGAAGGATGACGGAGAATTCCTCTCCACCGTAGCGGGCGACGAGGTCATCGGGCCGCTTGAGATGGGTTGCAATCTCCGACGCAATGGTGCGCAGACATTCGTCGCCGGTCTGATGGCCGTAGCGGTCGTTCAATGCCTTGAAGCAATCCACATCGATCATCAGCAGGGAGAGCGTCTGCCGGATGCGGCGGGAGCGATTCCATTCCTGCAGGAGAGATTCGTCGAAGTGACGCCGGTTATAGATTCCGGTGAGGCTATCGCGAATGGACATGGTGAGAAGCTGGTCGTTGGCCTCGAGCAGGGCCGTGGCGGCCTTGGTGAGTTCCTCTTGTGACCGCGCATATTTGCCATGCAGCAACGCAGCACGGATGCCGTACAAGAGCACGACGGTGGCGATGCAGCCGAAGGCGAAGAGCTGATGCCCTGCCGCGACCACGACGCCCATGAGGGCGATGGCGAGGGTGAACAGAATGGGGCTGAGGTTGTCGATGAGCAGGTCAAGGGTCTGCTTCTTTTTAGGCGCGACCGCCGGAGTGGCATCTTCTTCTCCGCGAAACGCGAGCAGGCCGAGGAGGACGAGGTAGGGCAGGCCCCACGCCGTGTCCTGTACGCCGTCGGGCAGCGTGAGCCGGAGTTCGAGATAGCCGTTGATGAGCGCGACGAAGGCGTAGGTCCAGAGGTAGGCGGCGAGGTTTTCGTAGAAGCGCCGTTTTCTGGGGACCGGATTGGCGAGGAGGCGCAGCGAGACGGCTCCCGCGAGAATGAAGTTCTCGAAGTTGTAGAGGTACATCAACTGCGTTGCGGAGATGGGAATGCGACCGCCGAACGCGGGCAACGCAGAAAAGATCTGGACGTAGGTGAGGGTCGCGGCGATGGTGGCCTGCGCGGCATCGAGCCACAGCAGAGACCGCAGCCCTTCTTCGTTGCTGCCCGAGCAGACCGCGAGCAGGATGGGAATGCCGTAGGCGAAGAAGAGGAAGTCAGGATTGATGGCGGTGGTCTGCGTGTTGTTGCCGGTGGACAGCTCGTAGTAGGTGGCGAAGAACTGGCCTGCCGCGGAAAGGAGAAACGCGAAGCCGAGAAGAAGCCAGAGTTTTCTGGCATCGGCCGATCGCGCAGCGGCACAAATGCATCCGGCCATTGCCATGGCGGCCATCGCGGCGATGAGGACGTTGGAAAGAAGGGGTTTCTGTGGCGCGAGGATCAGGCTGATTGCCTGCAGCGCGAGGGATCCGGAGCAGGCGAAAAACAGGAAACGAAAGCCGCGTTTTCTGAAGTCCAATTTGAGAGCCTGCATCCCTGTTCTACCTACATCCTTCTGTTGGTCGCCGGCTGTTGCCGTGCATACCCAAGAAACAACCTGTGTCCTGTCGCGCCATCGCTCTGCGAAACCTTCTCAGAACTTCGATGCGGCCCGTGCAAGTTCCGCGGCGAGGTCTGCGGGGTGGTGCGAGCCCCGCTCTCGGTTGCACGAGAGAATCTCAGGGGAAGCCTGGCATTTCGCATAGGCGACTTGCCGGAAAAGGGGCTAAAGTCAATCTTCTCTCAAACTTCGTCCGAATCTCCATGGCTGAGTCGGCGCTGCAAAACCTTAAGTAATGACACTTTCCTACCCAATCGCCGAGAGGCAAGTGCAAGCCTCGGTCGGCGCAGATTGCATAACTTGAATCAGGCGTCCGGTTTGCGTGTGCGGTGTCGAAGTTGGCCTTGATGGCTGGGTTGCCGGAGGCGACAAGGGTTCGAGCCGAAGAGCAGATTCACAGGCCGCGAGATTTCGCGTTGTTCGGCCTTTGCCGCTCTGCTATTCTCCGCCGTACATGACCCAGCCAGCACCGACACTCAAACGGGGCATTCGCTTCCGCGATCTTGTTCTGTTCTACGTGGTGAGCGGTTTGAGCGTGCGCTGGGCGGCCACGGCAGCGGCTGCCGGGCCGAGCATTCTGCTGGTGTGGGTTGCGGCGCTGACGTGCTTTTTTATTCCCCTGGCCGCGAGCGTGATGGAACTGTCGTCGCGCTTGCCGGACGAGGGCGGCCTGTACGTATGGACACGCGAAGCCTTCGGCGACTTTGCCGGCTTTGTTGCGGCGTGGACTTACTGGATGAGCAACCTGCCTTACTTCTCCGGCGTGCTTTATTTTGGCGCAGCATCGACGTTGTTTGCGTTTGGGGCGCGCGGCCAGGCATTGCGCACGAGTCCGCTGTATTACCTGGTCTTCGCGACGGTGTGGCTGGGCGCGATCACACTGCTGAACATTCGCGGCGTGGATGCCGGCAAATGGTTGAACAATGTGAGCTCGCTCGGCGGCCTGGTCCCCATGACAGCGCTTTTGCTGCTTGCCGGCGTGTCGTATTGGAAGTTTGGGCCGGTGATGAAGTATCCGGTGGCGAGCTTTGCACCGCACTGGACGCTTGAGAATGCGGTGTTCTGGTCCAGCGTGTTTTTCGCGTTCGGCGGCCTGGAATCGGCATCGGCGATGGGTGGCGAGATCGAGAATCCGCGGCGGGTGATTCCGTGGGCAATTCTTGTGGGCGGCACGATTCTGGCTTTCGCGTATATCGGCGGCACGGGAGCCTTGTTGACGGCGCTACCTCCCGATGCCGTGGGCGGACCGGACGGATTTGTGAACGGAATTCGCGCGCTGAGTTCGCGGGTGGGGGCGGAATGGTTGCTCGCTCCGATCGCGTTGCTGGTGGGACTGAATGCCGTGGGAGGCGCTGCGGCGTATTTGTCTTCGACCTCGCGGCTACCGTTTGTTGCGGGCATCGATCATTATTTGCCGGCGGCGTTTGGAAAGATTCATCCGCGCTATCGCACGCCGTGGGTCGCGATCGGCGTGTACGGACTGGCCGGGATCGTGGTGGCACTGGCAGGCCAGGCAGGCACGACGGTGCGCGGCGCCTACGATGTGCTGGTGGCGATGGGCATTCTCTCGTTCTTTCTGCCCTACCTGTTTCTGTTTGCGGCGATGATCAAGCTGCAGGGACGCGCGGCAGGACCCGAGGTGAGACGCGTGCCCGGCGGAAAGCGCGTCGCGATTCTGCTGGCGGCCCTGGGATTGGTGAGCACGGCGACGACGATCGTGTTGTCGACGTTTCCGGCGAGCGATGACCCCAACAAGCCGTTGGCGGTTGCGAAAGTGCTGGGGGGAACCGCCCTGCTGGTGGGTGCGGGGGTGGTGGTGTTTGTGATCGAGCGCAGGAAGGCGCGGGTGAGCGCGTCTGTTGGGTAGGCTGCGTCGCTTCCCACCCTTTCGGCGAAAGACGCCGCAAGGAGGGGGCACCCGGCGTGGTCCTGTTTGATCTGTCGCGAAAAGAAGATCCCCTTCGACTTCGTTCAGGGCGGCTAGAGTGTGACTTCGTTGCCGGCGATGAAGACGCGCGGGCGTGCGGGGGCGGCGATGAAGTAGGCCAGCTCGCGATAGTCAGTGAACTCGTGGATGAGAAAGTCAGCCTGCTTGTCGACTTGGAGCGAACCGATGGTGCTGCCAAGATCGAGACTATGCGCCGCGTTGATGGTTGCGGCGACGAGGGCTTCGGCGGGAGACAGGCCCATCTGCAGACACGACAGCGACAGAATGAACGGCATTGAGGCGATGGGCGATGAGCCGGGATTGAAGTCTGTGGCGAGAACGATGGGGAGACCAAGCTCGATCATGCGGCGCGCGGGCGGATATTGCGTGCGACCCAGCGAGAAGACAGACCCGGGGAGCAGGACGGGCTGGACCTTGGCTGCGCGAAGTTTCTGCAGAGCTTCGTCGGTGATGGTCTCGAGGTGGTCGGCAGTGGCCGCGCCAAGTTCGGCTGCGAGTTCAGCTCCTGTGCCGGGGCGGAACTGTTCGGCGTGGAGACGAAGACGAAGGCCATGTTCTTTGGCGGCAGTGAGGACGCGGCGGGTTTCGGCGACGGTGAAGGCATGGTCGTCGCAGAACGCGTCGCAGGATCGAGCGAGGCCAGCCTGGGCGACCTCGGGGATCAGCTCGTCGGTGATCCAGCGGATGTAGTCATCGCGGTGACTGGCGAACTCGGGCGGAACGGTGTGGGCGGCGAGGAGCGTGGACATGATCCGGGCGGGGCCTTCGGCGTTGAGGCGGGCGAGGACCTGCAACATGCGCAGCTCGGTGACACGATCCAGGCCATAGCCGGATTTGGCTTCGATGGTGGTGGTGCCGGAGCGCAACATCCAGTCGCGATGCTGGCGTGTGGAGGCAAGCAACTCCTCTTCGGTCGCGGCGCGGGTGAGAGCGACGGTGCGGAGGATGCCGCCGCCGGCTGCGGCAATCTGCTGATAGGTTGCGCCGGCGATGCGCTGTTCGAATTCGGCGGCACGATTGCCGGCGAAGCAAAGATGGGTATGTGCGTCGACAAAGCCGGGGGTGACGCAACCGCCGCCAGCGTCGATGACCACTGCGTGGGGCGGGATTTTGGCGACAAGTTCGGTGTAGGGACCAGTCGCGGTGATGTGGCCGTCCTCGATGAGCATCGCGGCGTTGGGGATGAGGCCGAGTTCGCTGAGTTCGGCGCCGATGCGCGGACGTGCGGGCCCGGCGAGGGTGACGAGTTGACCGATATTGAGGACGGCGGTAGTCATTGGGAAGCTGGCGAGTTAGCGAGTTAGCGGAGTTAGCGGTGTTCGCGGAGCTGGCGGAGTTAGCGGAGTTAGTGAAGCCTGCGGAGCTAGCGGCGCGAGCAAAACAAAGGTCAATCCTTTGGATAGAGAGACCGGCGTGAGAACATTTTTTGCTCGACCTCGTATCCTTCAATCTCCTTGTCTGGAATGTACCAAGTCGAAGGTCGTCTCGGATCGTATTGGATTTCAATTGTGTGTCTAATCATTTTCTTGGCTATTGATTCGCCTTCTTCGCGCCCATCAGTGAAAAGAGAAAATCGCCCGGAGTAATTCTCGCCGGCGACTGCGTATGAGAATGCGAAGCAAGGCAGATCGATTTCATTTTTGTTATCCAGATCCATCGTTTCGATCGCGGCAGAGTGAATGGTGGACGAGACCTTTGGCCAGCTTCGAGCGCGCCTCTGGAGCAGCTTAGACAGACCAAGCCCCACGAGTGAAACGATAAGGAGCGTCCCTGCTGCGAACAGCTTAGCTTCTGATCGGCGAGCATTCATGCCTACTTCCCTGCCATCGGTATGTGGATGTTCTTTTCGCGGGCTGTCTGGCGGGCGGTGTCGTAGCCGGCATCCACGTGGCGTGCGACGCCGATGCCCGGGTCGTTGTTGAGGACGCGGGCGATGCGTCGGGCGGCGTTGTCGGTTCCGTCGGCTACGGTGACCTGGCCGGCGTGGAGCGAATAGCCCATGCCGACTCCGCCGCCGTGGTGGAAGCTGACCCACGAGGCTCCCGACGCCGTATTGAGCAGCGCGTTGAGGATGGGCCAGTCGGCAATGGCATCGGACCCGTCGATCATCTTTTCCGTTTCGCGATAGGGGCTGGCGACGGAGCCGGTGTCGAGGTGGTCGCGGCCGATGGCGACGGGTGCGGAGATTTCGCCTTTGCGTACGAGGTCGTTGATGGCGAGGCCCATCTCGGCGCGTTCGCCGTAGCCGAGCCAGCAGATGCGCGCGGGAAGTCCCTGGAAAGCGAAGCGGCCGCGGGCGAGGTTCAGCCAGCGCGTGAGGATTTCGTTGTACGGAAAAAGTTCAAGCGCCAACTGGTCGGTGCGGTCGATGTCTTTGGGATCGCCCGAGAGCGCGACCCAACGGAAGGGACCCTGGCCGGTGCAGAAGAGCGGGCGAATGTATTCGGGGACGAAGCCGGGAATGAGAAAGGCATCGGCACAGCCGGCGTCGAAGGCGAAGCGGCGGATGTTGTTGCCGTAGTCGAACGTGATGGCTCCGGCGCGCTGCAGGGCAAGCATGGCGTTGACGTGCACGACCATGGAGGCGGTGGAGCGGCGGACGTATTCTTCAGGCTCTTGTGTGCGGAGAGCCGCCGCCTGCTCGAGGGAGAGGCCTTGCGGAACGTAGCCGTTGAGGGGATCGTGGGCGCTGGTCTGATCGGTGACGACGTCGACCTGCACACCGCGACGAACGATTTCGGGGAGAACGTCGGCGCAGTTGCCCACGAGGCCGACGGAAAGAGCACGGCCTTCACGACGGGCGGATTCGCAGAGAGACAGCGCCTCGTCAAGATCTTCAACGAGCATGTCGCAGTAGCGCGTGTCGACGCGGCGCTGGATGCGGGATCGATCGACATCGATGGCAAGAACCACGCCGCCGTTGAGGGTGACGGAGAGAGGCTGCGCGCCGCCCATGCCGCCGACACCGCCGGTGACGACCAGCTTGCCTCTGAGCGAACCCGGCTCCCCATGACGGGCGAAGTGCTGTTCGGCAAGCGCTGCGAACGTTTGGAACGTGCCTTGCAGAATGCCTTGGGTTCCGATGTAGATCCACGAGCCGGCGGTCATCTGGCCGTACATGATGAGGCCCTTGCGATCAAGTTCGTGAAAGTGTTCCCAGTTGGCCCACTTGCCGACCAGATTCGAATTGGCGATGAGGACGCGCGGGGCGAGGTCGTGGGTGGGAAAGACAGCGACAGGCTTGCCGGATTGGACGAGCAGAGTCTCTTCGTTGCCGAGGTTTTCAAGTTCGCGCACGATGGCGTGGAAGCACTCCCAATTGCGCGCGGCGCGGCCGATACCGCCGTAGACAACGAGGTCGGAGGGGCGCTCGGCAACGTCCGGATCGAGATTGTTCATCAGGCAGCGCAGTGCAGCTTCCTGCTGCCAGCCTTTGCAGCGGAGCTGAGTGCCGCGGGGGGCGCGAATGGTGGGAGTGGCGAGGGTCATGGAAGCAGCTCCTGAAGAAGACGATAGCGCCCGCGGGCCCGCGCGGGCCAGTGGGAGATGAATTCTGGACGTATTGGGCTTGCGGAGGAGCCCCTGAAAGCATCGAAGAGAGTATGAAGACGATGATTTTAGGAACGATTGCTCTGCTCGGATTGGTGGGTTGCACGACGACCCCGTCGAATCCTTCGCCCGATCAGATTCGCGAGAACACAGCCAAGGCCACGCGCGAGGTGGTGCGCGATACCAAAGCGGTTGCGAAGGGTGTGGCCGATGGAATCAAGCAGCAGACCGACAAGGACCGGCGCGTTGACATCAACAAGGCTTCGGCGGATGACTTGAAGAGCCTGCCAGGCGTGGACGATGCGCATGCGCGGAAGATCATTGACGGGCGTCCCTACAACGATGCCAGCGACCTGGTGAAGAAGCACGTGGTGTCGGGGACGGAGTACGACCGGATCTCGGACAAGGTGACGGCGCGGTAAGGACGAGAAGCGAGTTTGAAGCGCCACCCTGAAGAACGGGCCAGGTTCGTGCTTTCGCAGGTCTCAGACCACCCCACCGACGAAGACCCGTCGGCGGGGACCCCGGCATCGAGACCGGGGGCACGCGGCAACGGTCGGCGCGCCTCGCTGATTTATTCTTCTGTTCGTGCCGAACACACTTGTTGAATGCGTACCGAACTTCTCTGAGGGCCGCGATGCGGCCAAAGTCGATGCCATCGTCGAAGCGATGAGGGTGCCGGGCGTCTATCTGCTCGATCGCGAGATGGATGCCGACCACAACCGCTGCGTGATCACCCTGGTGGGGGACCGCGAGGCGATGGAAGAGGGTGCGATCCGCGGCGCGGGCAAAGCTGCCGAGCTGATCGACCTGACGCAGCACCTGGGCGCGCACCCGCGTATGGGCGCAACCGATGTGATTCCCTTCATCCCAATCGAAGGCGTGACCGTGGAGGATTGCGTCGCAATGGCCAACCGTGTAGGCGCGGAGATTGCCAAGCGATTCGGGATTCCCGTGTACCTGTACGAGGCAGCGGCCAAGACGCCGGAGCGGCAGAATCTGGAGAACATACGGCGCGGGCAGTTTGAAGGGATTCGCGACGAGATCGGGACGCATCCCGCGCGCAAGCCGGACTTTGGTGAGCTGCGGGTTCATCCCACGGCGGGAGCCACGGTGGTGGGCGCGCGCAAGGCGCTGATTGCCTACAACGTGTTTTTGAACACGCCGGATGTGGACGTGGCGAAGAAGATTGCGAAGGCAGTACGCTTTTCGACGGGCGGCTTGCGCTTTGTGAAGGGCGCAGGGTTCCTGGTGCGCGGGCAGGCGCAGGTCTCGATGAACCTGACGGATTTTGAGCAGACGCCTGTCCATCGGGTCTTTGAGTTTGTGAAGCGCGAGGCGGCGCGGTACGGCGTGGCGGCGGTGTCGAGCGAAATTGTCGGCCTGATTCCGAAGGCTGCGCTGGAGCAGGCCGCGGAATGGTTTCTGCAGGTGGAGAACTTCGATTCGTCACTGATTCTTGAAAATCGTCTGACGGCGGTGATGAGCGGCAAGATGGCGCCCGGCGGTCCGCATGCCGGATTGCGCGCGGGGATCGAGCCTTTTATCGAGCAGCTGGCTGCGCCGACAGTAACGCCGGGGGGTGGAAGTGCGGCGGCGGCGAGCGGTGCAATGGCGGCAGGACTGGCGACCATGGTCGCGGGGATGTCGCGCGGCAAGAAGGCCTACGTGCTGTATGAAAGCCAGCTCAGCGAAGCGCTGGCACGGCTGGGTCAACTGCGCGAGGAGCTGAAGGCTGCGATCAATGAGGATGCGGCTTCATACAACCAGGTACGGGCAGCGTACAAGGCGGCGAAGGAGTCGTCTGATGGAAGCAAGCTGATTGCGGCTGCATTGCAGGGAGCAACGAGCGTGCCGTTGAGCGTGGCTGAGCGCGCGGCGGAGATACGGAAGATCGCCGAGGGACTGAAGCCGGTGACAAATCCCAACATGAGCTCGGATCTGACCACGGCGCTTGCGCTGGCGAACGCCGCCCTGGAAGGCTCTCTGGCCAATGTGACCATCAATCTGGACTCACTGGCGCAGGAGCCGGCGGGGGACGCAACCTTTATTGCGCGCACGAGGGCGCGGGCTGAAGCGCTGAAGGGGGCGTAAGGATGGCTTTCGCACCAAGGCCGCCAGGAGCGCGCAAGAAGAAGGCACCCGCGCAAACGCCTCAGGGCAGAGGGCTGGGGACTGGGGAATGAGCAATCGATTCCCAGGAGCACGGCAGAGGGATTATGCTGTTGGGCAATACAAAAACAGCTCCCTTAGAGGTGCTCCGTGTCCAAGACAGGATTTTTCCTGTTTGCTGTACCTGCAGTCTTGTTTTTAGCCGCAACGACACAAGCGAAAGCAACCGGAGAGGCCCCGCAGAAGGCGGCCTTTGTCCGGCTGGACCGGGTCACCGCTTCCCGGCCAATCAATAACGGAATTGAGATCCGCTCCGGCACTGCCGTGATGCAGATAACCGCGTTGCGCGAGGATGTGGTGCGCATACGCGTAGGACCGGCGGGTCAACTGCCGGAAGATGCTTCGTGGGCGGTGCTGGCATCCGCACGCACGGCATCGGTTGCGGTGACGCAGGACTCGAACGGAACCGCGGTCGGATTCAAGACGGCGAAGCTCCATGTGACGGTGCGCAGAGATCCGTTGGAGCTGAGCGTGACCGATCTGCAAGGACACGCGCTGGCCGAGCAGCTTGCGGGACGCCCCATCGA
Organism: Occallatibacter sp.; assembly: GCA_036267935.1. GTDB lineage: Bacteria > Acidobacteriota > Terriglobia > Terriglobales > Acidobacteriaceae > Telmatobacter. Next base: position 20,891 of record DATAVC010000020.1, read on the forward strand.
GTACAACGGGACGTCGTTTCGCGTCTTCATGAAGTCGCCAGCCGATGAGCACTACTTTGGACTCGGCGACAAGCCGGGGCCGCTCGATCGCCGGAATGAAGCGTTTGTCGACTGGAATACCGATGCGTTCGGATGGCAGGAATCGACCGATCCAATTTACAAGTCAATTCCCTACTTCGTGACGTTTCGCAAGGGGGTGTCGGCGGGCGTGTTTCTGGATAACACGTGGCGCGCGAGCTTTGAATTCAACAAGGAATATCGCGACGGCTACTCGTTCGGGTCGGAGGCCGGGCCGCTGGATTTTTATGTGCTGTATGGGCCGGAACCGAAGGCCGTGGTGGAAGAGTGGGCGTGGCTGACGGGAACGGTGCCGCTGCCGCCGCTATGGTCTTTGGGCTATCAGCAATCGCGGTACAGCTATTACCCCGAGAGCGAGGTACGGCGGATTGCGGGGATGTTGCGCAGCGAGCAGATTCCGTCGGACGTGATCTGGCTGGATATCGATTACCAGCTCAAGAACCGGCCCTTCACGGTGGACCCGGAGCGCTTTCCGCATTTCGATCAGATGATCAAGGATCTGAAGGCGGAGCATCTGAAAACGGTGTTGATCACGGACCTGCATATTGCAGATTTGCCGAATGCCGGTTACAAGCCCTATGACGAAGGCACCGCGGGCGATCATTTTGTGAAGAACCCGGATGGGTCGACCTATGTCGGCGTGGTGTGGCCGGGGAAAGCGGTCTTTCCTGATTTCACGCAAAAGGCTTCGCGCGATTGGTGGGGAACGCTCTACGCGGATTTTGTGAGCAAGGGAGCAGCGGGTTTCTGGAACGACATGAACGAGCCGGCGATTTTCCAGGTGGCTTCGAAGACGATGCCCGACGATGTGCAACATCGTATCGAAGAGCCGGGGTTCGTTACGCGGACCGCGACGCATCTGGAGATACATAACATCTTCGGCATGCAGAATTCGCGCGGCACGTACGAGGGCCTGTTGAAACTGCAGCCGAACCTGCGGCCGTTTGTGATGACACGCGCCAGCTACGCGGGCGGCCATCGCTATGCCGTGACGTGGACCGGAGACAATTCGAGCAACTGGAACCATCTGCGGCAGACTGTGCCGCAGCTGCTGAATCTAGGGCTCAGCGGTTTTGCGATGGCAGGCGCGGACGTGGGTGGATTTGCCGCTTCTCCGCAATCGGAATTGCTGACACGCTGGCTTGAAGTGGCGGCGTTCCAACCGATTGATCGCGATCATACGGCGCTCGGAACGCGACCGCAGGAGCCGTGGGAGAACGGGACGCCGGAAGATGTGAATCTACGACGGCGCTACATCGAGGAGCGCTACCGGCTGCTGCCCTATCTCTATACGACGGCAGAGGAGATGAGCCGCACAGGGATGCCGATCGATAGGCCGCTGTTTCTCGAGTTCCCCAACGGCTCGGTGGATGGCGAGCCGCTGGACCTGGCGAACAGTGGAGCGTTTCTGTTAGGGCGTGACCTGCTGATCGCACAGAGTCCGTTCCCGGATGAGGTGGACGATTACACGGTGGGCTTGCCGCCGGTGGGTTGGTACGACTACTGGACGGGGGCGCGCGTGGATGCGAGCACGGGACGCAAAGCGATTGACAACTCCGCGGTGGCGCAGCCGGAAGTGCGCATCCATCGCACGCTGGACACTCTGCCGGTGTTTGCACGGGCGGGGGCGATTGTGCCGGAGCAGCCGCTGGTGCAAAGCACAGACGAAAAGCCGCAGGGACCGTTGACGCTGCGGGTCTATCCTCCCACCGCGGTCGGCAATGATTGCGGCGGAAGCGTGTATCTCGACGATGGGGTCAGCTACGACTTCAAAAAGGGGCAATATCTGCGCGAGAAGTTCACCTGCCGTATGAGCGCGCAGGGAGTTGTGGTGACGGTTGCTCCACGCGAAGGAGATTTTGCGCCGTGGTGGAAGCAGCTGGCGATCGAGGTGTATGGAGCGGCGAAACCGGCCGCGAGCGGCACGGCTTCGGCCCTGGACGGGACGAACGCGGGCGCGGTGGCTACCGGGTACGACTCGGAACATCACCGGATCGACGCGCTTGTCCCCGATGACGGCAAGGGCCTGGAGTTGCAGCTGGTGTATTGAGAAGTTCGGCTTACGCAGACGACCGTAATCGAAAGACGAACGGCCGTCTGCGCGTGGCTGATACCCTAGAGGCATGAAATTCGGCGTCCTGGTCTTTCCCGGATCGAATTGCGATCACGACACCTACAACGTGATTGCCGCAATTGCTCATCAACCAGTGACGTTTCTGTGGCACGATTCTGAAGATCTGCAGGGCGTGGACGCGGTCCTGGTGCCGGGCGGCTTTGCGTACGGGGACTACTTGCGCACGGGCGCCATCGCGCGCTTTTCGCCGGTGATGCAATCGGTGAAGAAGTTTGCCGACCAGGGCGGGTTGGTTCTGGGCATCTGCAATGGATTCCAAATTCTGACCGAGGCCGGCCTGTTGCCGGGAGCCCTGATGCGCAATGCGGGGCTGAAGTACATCTGCAATCAGGTGCACCTGCGCACGGAGACGACCGATAGCGCCTTTACGAACCAGCTGACCAAGGGCGAGGTGTTGCAGATTCCGATCGGGCACATGGAGGGCAACTACTTCTGTACACCCGAAGACCTGGCACGGCTGAAGGCAGAGGATCGGATTGCGTTTCGTTATGCGACTGCAAAAGGCGAAGTTACGACGGACGCGAACCCCAACGGATCGCTCGAGAATATTGCGGGCATCCTGAACGAAAAGCGCAATGTGCTGGGGATGATGCCGCACCCGGATCGGTCCAGCGAGAGTCTTCTGGGTTCCGCCGACGGATGGAAGATTTTTGCTTCGATGCTTGAAGCATTGGCAGTGAAGTAGGAACACCACGGGGCCCCACTTCGACGATGATTGACATTCATACTCACCTTCTCTATGGAATTGACGACGGATCTCCCGATCTGCTGACTTCGCTGGCCATGGCACGGGAAGCCGCGGAGGAGGGCGTGAAGCACATCGTCTGCACGCCGCATGCGAGCAATGAGTACCCTTATCGATCGGACCTAGTGCAGGAACGATTCGCGGAGCTGAGCGAGCGGCTGCGCGATGTGGTTGGGCTGAGCCTGGGCTGCGAGTATCACATGACCGCGGAGAACATCGCCGAGGCGCTGGAGAATCCGCTGCGCTACTCGTTCAACGGCAAAGGCTATCTGCTGATCGAGCTGCCGGACGCGCTTCTTCCGCCGCAGCTGATGGACGCGGCGAAGCAGATGCAGGCGGCCGGGTACACGCTGATCCTGGCACACCCGGAGAGAAATTCTGCGATGGGCCGCAACCCCGAGCTGCTGGCCGAGTGGATGCGCGAAGGATGCCTGGTGCAAGTGACGTCGGCGTCGCTGTATGGACGGTATGGACGCGCGGCAGAAGCGTTTGCCAATGCCCTGCTCGACCGCGACTGGATCCATTTTCTGGCCAGCGATGCGCATCATCCTGAGCGTCGGCCGCTGCATTTGCGCAAAGGATACAAGTATGTGGCCGACCGCTGCGGTGTGGAGAGAGCGGAGCGTTTGTGTGGGACGAATCCGCGCGCTGCAATAGAAGGTGCGCCGTGGCCGGAGCAGCCCGAGGCCGTTGGGCTTTTGGAGCGGGTGCCGATCAAGTTCGATCCGCAACGACCGGTGCCGAAAGTGAAGTCTGCGGAGAAGAAGGCCGAGAAGCGGCCGTTCTGGAAGCGACTGTTGCCGCTTTAAGATTCCCCGAACCTAGAGAGAGAGCCCGCCGTCTACGGTGAGGATCTGTCCAGTAACAAAACTTGCCTGCGCTGCGAAAAAGAGGACTGCCTCGGCGATGTCTTCTGCTGTGCCGTTGCGGCGCATCGGTGTCTTGGCAGCGTAGTGCGCGGCCATCTCTTCGCCTTTGTCATTCTGATCGATCCACCCGGGTGCAACGCAGTTGACGGCGATCGATGGAGCCCATGCCTTGGCCATCACCTGGGTCAGCATGTGGACAGCGGATTTGGAGGCGCAGTAGTGGCCGTGGGTGGGCCAGGCGTTGAGTCCGCCGAGGGAGCCTAGATTGACGATGCGGCCACTTACGGCGCGCAGATGCGGCAGGGCCTCGCGCGCGAAGAGGAAGGGTCCGCGGGTGTTGGTCTCAAACATTCGATCCCATTGCTCAACGGTCATCTGATCGAGGGCAGTAGCCTCGTAGATTGCGGCGTTATTGATGAGCAGGTCGATGCGGCCGTGGAAAGCTGCGGTCTTGGAAACCACCTCGCGCACTTCGGTCTCAGAGCGCACGTCGCATGCAAGTGCCTGCGCCTTGCGCCCCAGATTGCGCATCTGCTGGATTGTCTCTTCGGCGTCTGACGCGGAGGAGCGATAGGTGATGGTGACATCGGCGCCGGCTTGGGCCAGGGAGAGCGCGATGGCTCGGCCGATGCGGCGTGCACCACCAGTCACCAGCGCGGATTTTCCACTCAAGGCAAGAGAAGACATAGCTGAATTGTCGGAGCGTTTCGTCTGGATACGAGCGGCGGCCTGAACCTATTGCGGCTGGGGCTGGCTTGCATCGGGCTTGGAGTCGGACTGATTCGCAGACTCGGACGGCGGATCGCTCTTGGGCGCATCTTTTGCAGCACCGTTGGGCGCATCTTTTGCCGCACCATCTTGATCTGCGGGCTTGTCCTTGTCTGCTCCGTTTCCTTCTGCAGCCTCGGGATGCTTTTCGTAGATGGAGTACTGTTTCGACGGCCGCTTCAATTTCACTTCGAAAGACATCTGGCTCTTGTCGATGTCGTAGTCCTTGCCGTAGGTCTGGTATCCCTTGGCAAGCACCTGCAGCAACACCTTGGAACCGGTCGGCAGCACATCGATCATGGTCTTGCCGTCTTCGTTGGTCTTCAGTTCCATGTTGCCCTTGTCGCCGACCAGGGTGAAGATGACGGCCGCATTTTCGATGGGCTTGTCGTCTTCAGCGCGCAGGATCGTGATCTCAATGCGCGAGTTGGGGGCTGGAGCCTTATATTTGCGGCCACGGCGGTTCGTCTCCTGTGCGGAAACGACAAGAGTGGCGCAAATTGCGAGGAGGAAGAGGGCGGAAATCAGGCGGCTGAGGCGACGGGACAGCATGGGTTTATTGTACCTGCTTGCTGTTTGGACGAATCAGGCGTGATTTCGGCAGAATCCAGGAAACGGGTAAACTAGGGGTGAGGTCGATATGCCGGAAATTCAGCGCAGAAAGACACCTACGGTCAAGATCGGGCATGTACGCGTGGGTTGGGAAGTTCCCGTTGTTGTTCAATCGATGACCAATACCGATACCGCCGATGTGGCGGGGACCATTGAGCAGGTGGCGGCCCTGGCCCTGGCGGGGTCTGAAATCGTGCGGGTCACGGTGAACAACGAGGAGGCTGCGGCTGCAGTCCCTGCCATTGCGGAGGGACTGGAAAAGCGCGGGTTGCGGGTGCCGATCGTCGGCGACTTCCACTACAACGGCCACTTGCTGCTGAAGAAGTATCCGGAGACGGCCAAGGCGCTGGCCAAGTACCGCATCAATCCCGGCAACGCCTCGATTGGGAAGAAGGACAACGACAATTTCAAGGTGATGATCGAGTGCGCGATTGAGAACCAGAAGCCGGTGCGCATCGGCGTGAACTGGGGATCGCTGGACCAGGCCCTGCTGACCCGCATGATGGATGCGAACAGCAAATCGCCTGAACCGCTGCCCGCCCGCGACGTGATGATGGAAGCGATGGTGGTGAGCGCGCTTGAATCGGCGAAGGCTGCCGAGCACTATGGCCTGGGGCACGACATGATCCTCTTGTCGGCGAAGGTTTCGGGTGTGCGCGACCTGATCGACGTGTATCTCAACCTTGCGGCCCGCTGCGACTATCCGCTGCATCTGGGGCTGACCGAGGCCGGCATGGGCACCAAGGGCTTGATTGCCTCGACCGCGGGGCTGGCGCCGCTGCTGCTGGCCGGCATCGGGGATACGATCCGCGTGAGCCTGACCCCGAAACCGGGAGGCGACCGGACGGAAGAAGTGCAGGCGGCCCAACAGATTCTGCAGTCGCTTTCAATCCGCAGCTTTATGCCACAGGTGACGAGCTGCCCCGGATGTGGACGGACAACAAGCACGTATTTCCAGGAACTTGCAGAGCAAATTCAAAGTTATTTACGAACTTCGATGCCGGAGTGGCGAAAGAAATATCCGGGCGTGGAAGAGCTGAAGCTGGCCGTGATGGGCTGCGTGGTGAATGGACCGGGCGAGTCGAAGCACGCCAACCTGGGTATCAGTCTGCCGGGAACGTTCGAGGAGCCGAAGGCGCCGGTGTATGTCGATGGCAAGCTGTACACGACGCTGCGCGGCGATGGGATTGTTGCAGAGTTCAAGCAGATTCTCGACAACTACGTGCAAAGCCATTACGGAGAAAAGACTAAGAGCGGGGAGCTGGTGGGGGCGCGGTAAGAACGACAAGGGACCGAGGGAGCAAGGTCTTGAGGGACGAGGGACTCTCAGTACATGCGGAAGCGGACCATGTTCTTCTTCAGCTCAGCCAGGGGATAAAGGGTGCCGCGCCAGACGACTCCGCCGCGCGCCAAGGTCAGCAGCATCGATCGCAGCATGGCCCACGCAACAATGAGCGCGCACGGGGCGAATTCGGCCGCGAACCGCGGAGAGAGCCCGTTGAGCCTGCGGGTGGCAACGAATGATCCGAAGATGCCGACGTAGGTGAGAGCCGCCGCTGCAATTCCCCATGGACCGGCATTCACAGCGGCGAAAGGCACGAGCGCATGCAGCGTCAGGCTGAGGATGGCGACGAGCGCCATTCCCACGTTGTAGCGCATGCCGGCGAAGGCATTCTTCTCAAGAAGTTTCACGATGCCGAACATGCCGCGAATCCACTGAAGCTTGACTAGGCCGAGGCCGAGCGCGATCAATGAGTGGCGCCCCAGTTCCCTTTTGACCAGCCATCCCAGGGCCACGTCTTCGACGACTTCCATGCGGAGGCGCTCGATACCACCGAGAGCAATCAACGCATCTTTGCGGACGAGATTGAACCCTCCGACGCCGAACGCGTCTTTGGCTTTGTCGTCCGCGATCTTCCATCCGCGCGTAACGAAATGAGCCAGCACCTGGCAGGTCGCCTGTACGGCCGCCGCGCCGAGCGTCTCCGAAAGCAGCGTGGGAACAAGCACAAAGTGATCGGCATGTTCACGCATCGCGGTTCTCACGGCCAGGTGCAGAGCTTCGGGCGCGAAGAGGACGTCTCCATCGGTGAAGAGCAGCCACGGCGCCCGGGCCTGTTGCACTCCGGCCGCGAGAGCATGCGGTTTGCCGAGCCAGCCGGGAGGCAAGTCGAGGATGTGAAGCGCTTGAAGCTGGTGCGGGCTGGCGTTCGCCTCGTGTACCAATGTGTCGATGATCTCGGATGTACCGTCGGTGGATCGATCGTCGACGGCGACGATCTGGAGATGGATTCCAGTCTGCGCGAGCAGCGAGCGGAGCGTGGCTTCGATGGTGTCGGCTTCATCCCGCGCGGGGACGATGACGGTCGCGTGCGGGGTTTCGTCCTGCGGAAGTTGAGGAAGAGAGCTGCGATCGATCCGGGTCAAGTCGACCATGCCGCGGATTCCGCGCAGCGCTGCGAAGGAACAGCGCAGCCAGACGAACGCGAGCAGCCAGGCCAGAACGAGAAGGATGTCGCGTGCGATTCCGGGATGGATCATGCTTCGTCGATCAACGGCGCGACGCGCGCACCGGCGAGAAGGATGATGGCGGAGATGACGAGGAAGATCAGAGTTGAGCCGAGTCCGATGGAGAGATTGGTGCGGTCGCTGATGGCGCCAATGATCTGCGGGGAGAACGTGTCGCCGAAGCAATGGATGATGAAGAGATTCAATCCAACGGCTGTTGCGCGGACTTGCGCGGAGACGGAATTCACGATGGCCGTGTTCAGTGGTCCGGTGTTGAGAAAGAGGAAGAATTCCGCGACGAAGAGCGAAGGAACCGTCCAGACCTTCGGGCCAAAGAAGATGAGCGCACCGAAGGGCAAGGTAAGTGCGACGCTCCAGAACGAAAGCAGGTAGAGCGCGCGGTGGTTGGTTCGCAGCCAGCGCTGCGCGATCATGCCGCCGACCAGTGTTCCCGCGATGCCGTCGATGACGGTGCTGGCGCCCACGATCTGGCTGGCGCGGCCGACCGAGTAGCCTGCGGAGCGGCGCAGAAACTCTGGCACCCATGCCGAGATGCCGCCCATGGCAAAGGTGAGAGCGGCGAGGCCAAAGGTGGCGGTAAGAAACGCGGGATTGCGAAAGAGTCCCAAGAAGGTGGAACGGTCGGCGGTGGCCTTGAGGTGGTCGCTCGACCCGCGTGCGGGTTCACGGCCGATCCAGAGGTAGAGAGCTGCCACGACCAGGCCGGGGACAGCACAGATCATGAAGGGCGCGCGCCAGCCCCAAGCCGTTCCCATCTGCCCGCCGGCGAGGTAGCCGAGAGCGGCGCCTACGGGAATCGCGATGTAAAAGATCGACAGGATGCGGTTGCGTTCACGCTCCGGATAAAAGTCAGCGAGGACGGTGGGGGCATAGATGCCGAAGGTCGCTTCGCCTACGCCGACCAGCGCATGGCGAAGATAGAGCGTCGAGTAGTCGTGCACCCAGGCCGTTGCCAGCGTGGCGAGGCTCCACAACACAGCTCCGGCAACGATCAGAGGTTTGCGCGGAAAGCGATCGCCGAGCCAGCCCGTGAGCGGGGCAATCAGCATGTAGGTGATGAAGAGCGCGGTGGTGAGCGCGCCCATTTGCTGGTCGGTTGCGCGGAAGTCGCGCTGGATCAGCGAGACTTCGCCGGGAAGAATGTAGCGGTCGATGTAATTGAGAAGGTTAAGACCCAGAAGCAGGAGAAAGGTGCCGAGAGCGGGGTGGATGCGGGGGCGCAAAGTCTGGGAAGAGTCTGCCAATCCGTCTCGCCTGGTTTGAAGTCGTGAGCCGCAACGATTATCCCACAGCGCGGGTGCGCGCTTCGTCATCCTCTGTCGTCGGCGACAGTTCTCCGCTGGCTTGCGCAAGACGCCTGCTGCAGGTGGCCCATTCGCCGCGGGTGCATTGTGTTTTTCGGCAGTCGAATTCGCACATTGCATCGCCTGAGGGAACGTCCGCGACGAGTCCGTCGGTGATCCAGCGGAGGAGACCGGCGAGGAGGGTCCTCTTCCGGCTGAGGTGCGGCGCCAGGTCGTCGTTCGTCTGCGCTAGGCTTCCGATTGGGTTTCCGTGGACCAACTTTGCTGCCAGCTGCGGGTGAAGTCGCATCGGTTTCCTCGTATTGAGATTCTCGGGCCTGGCAAGAGACGCGCAGGCACACGCGGGGCTGATTCCAATCCGATCCACTTTGGGTTTGCACGAAGAATGGGGCGGAGCTGATTCAGCGTAGGCGAAGTTCAGCGCGAGTCGTGTGACACCTATCACTCTGTGTGATGAATGCCACGCGGGATCACACGCGCGGGGGGGACTGGAACTCCATCTTTGTGGCCGGCGGGAGTTTCGGCGGCTTATTTGTGCCGGGGAGGCCGTTACTGCTGTGGGCGGGGCCAGCGGGCTTCGACCGTCGTCCCGATACCGCCGCGCGGACGGAAGACGCCGTGAACGACGGCCCAGACTGGATCGCAGGCTTTGACAACATCTTCGAGAACCTGATTGACGATGTTTTCCTGGAAGATGCCCAGGTTGCGATAGCAGAACAGGTATTCCTTCAGGGACTTGAGTTCGAGGCAGCGCTCGCGCGGCATGTAACGAAGGGTGAGGACACCGAAGTCGGGCAAGCCGGTCTTGGGGCACACCGAGGTCAGCTCGGGATCGTCGATGGAGATCTCGTAGCCGGGAAACTGGTTTTGCCAGGTCTCGATGGCGGGAAAGTTGAAGTCGAGGCCGGCCTTGGCGTGGTCGTCGGTGTAGCGGGGTGTCTGAACAGCCATAAAGATATTGTAGCGACGGAACAAGGATCGTTGCCCGGGTCTCAGGGCATGCGTGCAGGGGGGCGGCGGATTAAAGATCAAGCTCCCAGGTCTGGCCGATGAGGTCTTTGCCAAAACTGTGATGCGGTTCTTCAAGAACCAGCCGGAAGCCTGCCTCCTGATAGATTTTGTGGGCTGCGTGCAGGATGCTCTGGGTCCAGAGGGTGACGGTCTTGTATCCGGCCACACGCGCGAACTGGAGGCACTCCGCGACGAGCGCTTTACCCAGGCCCATGCCGCGGGCGGCGTGTTCGACATGAAGCAGGCGCAGTTTGGCGACGCCTTCGCGCTCCGGGTGACGCACAAGGAAGATACAGCCGAGAGGTTCGCCGAGGCGCTCGGCAATCCAGCAGCGCTCGCGGACCGGGTCAAAGCGATCGATGAAGTCGGCGACGATGCGCGAGGCAAGAGATTCGTAGTCGCCATTCCAGCCGTACTCGCCGACGTAAAGGAGGGTCTGCCGCTGCACAACCCAGCCCATGTCGCCGGGCCGATGGGGGCGAAGGACAAAGGCGGTCGCGTCTGCGTGGTCTTGCGCGAGGACACCTTTGACCTCATTCATGGAACGGATCAGAAGGCTTCGATGGCTGGGCGTGAGCTTGTCGAGAATCTCTTTCGCCTGTGCGGACGATCGGCGGTTGAGCTCCGCGAACACATTCTTGCCTTTGCGGGTCAGACGCAGGAGAGCAAAGCGCGCATCGGTGAGCGAGGGAGAGCGATCGAGGAGGCCTGCTTCTTCGAGCTTGCGGAGGATGCGGCTGAGGTAGCCGGGATCGAGGCTTAAGTCGTTGGCAATTTCGGTCGCGCCGCTTTCTGAGCGGGTCGCGAGTTCGAACAAGACGCGTGCTTCAGCGAGGGAGAAGCCGCTCTTGATCAGCTCTTCGTCGAGCAGCCCGAGGAAGCGCGTATAGAAGCGATTGAAGCCTCGAAAATCATGTACGGCGCGGTTGATTTCGGAGGCGGGAGCGGTGGTCATAGGAGCCTCTGCGTAGCAACCATACTACTTGACTTAGTCAACTATGACAAATTCGTCATGAAGGGGCTGTGTTGGTGAGATATACCTGCGCTGTAAAAAACTGCTCCCTCGGTGCTGGAGTTTGAGTCTTATATACTGGCTCAGGTTAAGTGGATGACGAAAGAAACAAAGGGATTGGACCGAAAGTGGCTCTGGGTAGGGGTGGCGGTCCTGCTGGCGGCGGTTTTCTTTTCGGCGCGAGCATTTACGCGCGAGAAATTGCCAGTGAAAGTGGCACGAGCGGAGCATGCGCCGCTGAACAGCACACTCAGCACCAACGGCCGCGTTGAGCCGCTGGCGAACTACCAATATCCCAGTCCGATTTCGACGACAGTGAAGGCCGTCTACGTGCAGCCTGGCGATCAAGTGCCGGCGGGCAAGTTGCTGGTTGTGCTGGACGATGCCGATGCGAGGGCACGCCTGGCGGCCGCCGAAAGCGGTGTGAAAGCGGCGCAGGCACAACTTGAAACGGTCATTCAGAATGGAACGTTGGAACAACGGCAGGCATCGACGGCTGAGCTCGAACGGGATCGCCTGACGTTGGCTGAGGCGCAGAGGAATCTCGATGCCCTGACCAAGCTGCGGAGTACGGGCGCAGCCTCGGCAAGTGAAGTCGCGGCGGCGCAGCAGCAGGTGGATACGGCCCAGGCGAACATGCATGCCGTCGAGTTGAGTTCGCGCACGCGCTACTCCCCCGCGGAGATGGATCGTGCCCGTGCCGCTCTGGCGGATGCCGAAGCGAGTGCGGCCGCGGCTCGCGATGTGCTGGCGAAGACGTCTTTCAGAGCGCCGGTTGCCGGAACGGTGTACACGGTGGACGCGCACCCGACGGAATTTGCTGAAACGGGCAAGGTGCTGCTGCAGATGGCCGACCTGCGCCAGGAGCGGGTACGGGCTTATTTCGACGAGCCGGACATCGGCCGGCTTTCGGTGGGGCAGCCGATCCAGATCAGGTGGGACGCGAAACCCGGGCAATCGTGGCATGGGCACGTGGTTCGTATCCCGATTACGGTGATCACCTACACCACGCGCAACGTGGGCGAAGTGTTGATCGACGTGGATGGCGCCGAGGACAATCTGCTGCCGGAAACGAATGTCACCGTGACCGTTACCACGGCGAGTGAGGCGGATGCGTTGAGCATTCCGCGCGACGCGCTCTACTCCGAAAGCGGAAAGACCTATGTGTTCAAGGTGGTCAAGGATCAACTGGTCAAGACGCCGGTGACCACGGGAGTGCAAAACCTGACCCAGGTGTCGATCCTTGCCGGCCTGAAAGAGGGAGACATCGTCGCCACTGGAACCACCAGCGGGCTGCCCCTGCAGACCGATGTTCCGATCAAGCAGGTGCAGTGAGAAGAGCTCTCGTTCTCCTGTTGTCGACGGCAAGCGTGTTTGCCGTTCATGCCGAGTCGTCGAGCGAACCGCTGGCGGCGGTGAATGCGGCGCTGCAGTCGGGCGCTGCGGACAAGGCGCTCTCGTTGCTGAATTCAGTTCCCTCTTCGGCTGAGTCGCACAATCTGCGCTGCCGTGTGCTGTACACGCTGGAACACTGGGATGCTGCGGCGAACGAGTGCGAGCAAGCGGTGCGCATGGATGGAGGAAACTCCGACGATCATTTGTGGCTTGGTCGAGCCTTGGGAGAGAAGGCGGCACGGGCGTCGTTCTTGAGTGCATTTTCTGAGGCGAAGCGCACGCGGGAGGAATTCGAAGAGGCTGTGCGGCTGGGCCCGCAGAATGTGGACGCTCTCGCCGATATGGGCGAGTTCTATACGAGCGCGCCAAGCATCGTGGGGGGCGGCCAGGATAAAGCGAACGGCGTTGTCGCGCAGCTGGACAGGATCGATCCGGCGCGCGCGCATGAATTGCGGGGTCGCATCGCTGAGAGCAACAAGGATTATGACGATGCCGAGCGCGAGTTCAAGCGCGCCGTTGAACTGGGCAAGCATCCGGCGTTCCAATGGATGACGCTGGGGAGCTATTACCGGCGGCGAGAACGGGGCGCGGATGCGGAAGCGGCCGTACTGAATGGCGTGAAAGCCGCACAGCGCGATCGGATCGCGAGCGTGGCGCTGTTTAACGGAGCTTCAGTGCTGACGCGCGCAAACCGCAATCCAGTGCTGGCGGCGAAGATGCTTGAGGATTATCTCAGCGGCCCCGGTATGACCGAAGAAGCACCAGCGTTTGTGGCGCACACGCGTTTGGCGCAAGTTCTTGCAGGAATGGGAGACAAGGACGGCGCGCGCAAGCAACGTGACGCAGCGATTGCCTTGGCGCATGACTACAAGCCCGCGCTTGATTTGAAGCTTTGAAGGAAACGGATGGCTTGAAGAACCGACAGACATTCCGGGGCTGGTTGGTCGTCGCCCTCGCGGTGGTTGCGACGATTACGCCGGCGTGCGCGCAGGTATCGCTGGGCACCGTTGTGGATCTCGCGCAGCGCAATAGTACGGCGGTCCGGATTGCGCAAGCCGATGTAACGAAGGCCGACGCCGCGCTTTCACAAAGTAAAGATGTGCTGATTCCTTCCCTGCTGTTCGGCACGGGATTGCCGGTTTTTCCTGAGACGGGTTTCACGGGCTCGCCGCCCTCGATCTGGACTGCGACGGTCGAGTCGCTTGTCTTCAGCATCCCGCAGAAGCACTACATCGACGCGGCGCGGCTGGGCCTGCAAGCGGCCACGTCGAGCCTCAAGGATGCGCGCGAGCAGGTAGTGCTGGAGGCATCGACAGCCTACATCGAGCTGGATACCGTGAACCGTGAGCTGGACGAAGCGCGGCGCGAAGAGGGATTTACGGCGCGCCTGGTTGCGATTGAACAAGACCGCGCGGAGGCCGGCGTGGATCCGACGAACGATCTGCTCGAAGCGCGTTTGACCGCAGCTGAGGTGAAGCTGAAACGCGAGCATCTGGAGACGCGTGCGGGCACACTGAGCAAACGGCTGGCAACGCTGACGGGGCTTCCTTTGGGCTCGATTGCGCCTGATCGCGCCAGCATTCCAGAGATTCCCCAGGTGAACGGGGATGCGATTTCGAAGGACCTGGCGGGGATTGAGGCGGCAAAGTTTCAGGCACGGTCGAAGGCCCAGGTCGCGAAGGGCGATGACGGCATCAACTACTACCCGCAGATGAGTTTTGTGGCGCAGTACAACCGCAACACGACGATTCTGAATGACGTGAACAACTTCTTCGCTCATCCATTGCCGGCCAACAATTTTGCGTCGGGAATCCAGGTGGAGATTCCTATTTTCAACATGGGACATCGGGCGAAAGCGCGTGAGTCGGCCGCTGAAGCTTTGCGGGCAACGGTAGAGACGGAGCAGGCGGAGCGGCAGAACGAAGTTCAGATTGCGGAGCTGACTGGAAGCCTGCGGGAACTGGACACGCTGGCTGAAATTGCGAGTCTAAAACAACAGATCGCCGATGAGAGGCTGAAGAGCGTCGTGGTTCAGCTTGACCTGGGCGATGGGAATTCGGGACCTGGAGCGACGCCGCAACTGACGCCCAAAGCGGAGCAATTGGCGCGGATTGAGCAGAGCCAGAGGCACACGGAATCGCTGGATGCAGGATTTGAACTGGCGAAGGCGCGGCTGGGCCTGCTGCGCGCCCTGGGACACATGGAAGACTGGTTACACGAATTGCACCCCTAAGCGAAGCGCAACCCCTTTAGACGTGCGCAAAGTTGGCTCGATGGTAAACTTGAAGGGATGTCTATGCCACTGAAAACACTGTTTCTGAACCCTCCCTCGTTTGAGGGTTTTGACGGCGGAGCAGGATCCCGTTGGCCTGCCACCCGCGAGGTTGAATCCTACTGGTACCCCGTGTGGCTCACGTATCCGGCGGGGCTGCTGGAGGGCTCTCGACTGCTCGACGCACCGCCGCATCACGTTTCGGCCGAAGAGACGATCAAGATCGCGAAGGACTACGAGTTGCTCGTGCTCTTTACGTCGACCATTGGTTGGGAAGGCGATCAACGTCTGGCGCGAGCGATCAAGAACGCGAATCCCACTATTCGGATTGCGTTTGTTGGACCGCCGGTGACGACGAGCCCCGATCGCGCGTTGAACGAGTGCGAAGTGCTGGACTTTATCTGCCGCCGCGAATTCGACTACTCGATTGTGGAGTATGCGAACGGCAAGCCGCTGAACGAAATTCTTGGCATCAGCTACAAGCAGGATGGCAAGGTCGTTCACAATCCCGATCGCCCGCAAGTGGAAGATCTGGACGCGATGCCGTGGGCCACGAAGGTCTACAAGAAGGACCTGGACGTCACCAAGTACAACGTGCCGTTCCTGCTGCATCCGTTCATCGCGCTGTACTCAACGCGCGGATGCCCGGCGCAGTGCACCTTCTGCCTGTGGCCACAAACGCTGAGCGGACATGCATGGCGCAAGCGCTCGAGCGACGATGTGGCCGCCGAGATGGCTTGGGCGAAAAAAGCCTTCCCGCAGGTGAAAGAATTCTTCTTCGACGACGATACGTTCAATATCCAGAAGCAGCGCACCATCGAGCTTTGCGCAAAGCTGAAGCCGCTGGGCCTGACGTGGAGCTGCACGTCGCGCGTAACGACCGACCACGACACGCTGAAGGCGATGAAGGAAGCCGGCTGCCGGCTGCTGATCGTCGGCTTCGAGTCGGGTGATCCGCAGATCTTGAAGAACATCAAGAAGGGCGCCACAGTCGAACGCGCGCGCGCCTTCGCGAAGGACTGCCACGATCTTGGCCTGGTGATTCACGGCGACTTCATTCTGGGCCTGCCGGGCGAGACCAAGGAATCGATCAACAACACGATCAAGTTCGCCAAGTCGCTGGATGTCGAGACGATCCAGGTTTCGATTGCGCATGCGTATCCGGGCACGGAGTTCTACGAGTACGCCAAGGCGGGTGGTTTTATCACCAACGAAAAGATGGAAGACGGCGGCGGACACCAGATGGCGCACATCGAGTATCCCGGCCTGCCGACCGACTACGTCATGGAGATGGTGCACCGGTTCTACGACGAGTACTATTTCAGGCCGAAGGCTGCAGCACGCGTGATCTGGAAGGCCATCGTGAATCGCGATGTGCCCCGTCTCTATACCGAAGCCAAGTCGTTTATGAAGCTGCGCGCGCAACGCAACAGGATGGTGAAGGAAGCGCGCAGCCGCCAGGTTGAACCGACAACGCCGGTGGGTGCAGGCGTCTAGACACAGTCGAGGTTCACACTTTGAAGAAGGGCGGCGCTCAAACCGAGTCCGCCCTTCTTTTTTCGCATCTGAAAGAAAAGCGTTCATGGCCCATCCCACCCTCAATGCACGACAATACCTGACTCTCGGTTCCGTCGGACTTTGCGCACCGCTGGGGGACACGTGCCTGTCGCGCGGAATGACCCAGGTGGGGCCCATTTCGCTCCATCATCCGGCAACGCTTGTGGCCGCGGTTTTTACACCGTGGATTGCCGCGGGGATTGCGCTGCTGATTGGATTCTTCGCCAGCTATCTGACGGCGCTGTCGTGGGCCGATTTGACCTTTGTGCTTCCTACGACCGCATTTGGCAATGTCATCGTGGCGCTGCTGGCGCATTTCTGGCTGCATGAACCAATTTCGCCGCAGCGGTGGGCGGGCATTGTGCTGATCACGCTGGGCGTGGGGTTTGTCGCGAAGGGGCCGTCTCTGACGGAACGGCCTGCGGGAAGCGAAGATGTGGAGCGTATCCCGGTTGCTGAAGAGAGGGCACGATGATCGTTCCCTTCGCGACTCCGGGATTCTGGCCTGCGGCGGGCATGATTGCCGCGGTGGTCGTGAGCTCAACCGCGGGTGAGGTATTGACCGCTGCCGCGATGAAGTCCATCGGAGATCTGGACGAGATTCGTGCCGTGTCGGGTCTGGGTGGTGCGATACGAGCGGTGGTTACCTGTCCACTCTTCTTCGCGGGCATCGGGTTCCTGACCCTGGCCTTTTTCTCGCTGCTGTTTGCGCTGAATCATCTGGATCTTAGCCTGGTGGCGCCGGCGTCAGCCTCTCTCACGCTGGTGACCAATGCGGTTGCGGGAAAGGTCTTCCTGAAAGAGAATGTGGATCGGCGACGGTGGACTGCGGCTGTGCTGGTCTGCATAGGCGTGTATCTGCTGGCGCATTGAGGGCCCAGCTAACGCGCATAAGAGCGTGAGAGTGACGCCTCGCTAGAACTTGCGGAAGAGGCGCATCAAGCCTTTCGGCTTCAGGTCAGGAACAAGGAATTTTCGCGGCTCGCCTGCGGCCCTGGTGAGCGCCTCTGCGGCAAGATGACCGGAGCGCACCCCGCTTTCCATTGTCGACGGCCAGCCTGTGGCGACCCAATCGCCGGCGAGAAAGCAGTTCGGCCATGCGGAGACTGGAGAAGGACGGGCACTGTCGATGCCGGGCGGGACGCCAAACGTGGCGTGCACCTCTTTGGTGAGAACGGCTTTCTCGAGCTTGGCCGAAGCAACCGCCGGGAAGAACTCCTTGAGTTCGCGCAAGGCCTGATCGATCGCCTGCTGCCGCGCGAGTGCAGCGAACGATCGCGACGCACTGACGACGAGTTCAAGATAGCTGCCGGTTCCCTGTCGGTGCGGCTGCAATCGACTCTTGTTGTACATCCAATGAATCTCACGATCGAGAAGCACGGCATGCTCGAGATCGGTAATCTCGCGGTCGAACCAGAGATGAACGCTGCAGATGGGCCAATGGCGATGGCGGCTGATTTGTTCCGCGAGCGCGGAGACGCCGGGTGCGGGCGGCATGGCAGGAATCAATTTCGCGGTTGCTTCAAATGGCAGCGCCAGCACAAGGAAATCGGCGTGAATCGTTCCCGCACGCGTGGACACATTCCATTGCGAAGCTTCCGCATCCCAGGCCGCGGAATCGACCCCGGCATGGAGGACCACCGCGCTCCCGCGCGACTCGAGAAAGCGGGCCGCTCCGCTGTAGAGGTCGCTGAGCGGCACGGAGCTCATGCCCATGCTGCCTGCTTCCGCGGAGTTCATGAAGAGCTCGCGAATAACCTTGACCGCATAGGGGAGAGAGATGCAATCGAGATCGGCATTCAAGGCGCTGGCAAGCACCAGGCGCCAGAAGCGGTCGATTGCGCCGCTAGTCTGGCCGTTCCGCTGCAGCCAGTCACTAAGTGTCTCGGTTGAATCGCGGGGGACCGGGCGGAGCAACAACTGCCCGAAGGCGTGCGCGAGGGCCAGCTTGTCGGCTCGCGAGAAGGCCTGCGCTGCCAGCAGCTTTGGCAGACCGTGGAGAGGCGCGGGCAGCGAAGAAGGACCGAGGATGGTCCTGCGGCCACCGGGCTCGATCATGGTCATCTCGCGCGTCCAATGAATCTTGTCGTATACGCCGATGCGCTGGTAGAAGCCGACAAGGTTGGTGCAACAACCGAACAAGACGTGCTGGCAGTTGTCGATAACCTCGTTGACGCCGGGATGCAGGTACGAAGACGTGCGACCGCCGAGATAGCCGCGCTGCTCGACCAGTTGGACGCGCAATCTGGCATCGGCCAAGGCGCACGCGGCGCTCATGCCGGCGACTCCGCCGCCTACGACGATCACGGATTGATTCAGACCTTGCGACAACGATTCGTACCCTCTCTCCATTGGACGTTATCCAGCGGCTCTGGCGAGAACCACCCGCATCATTCCCCAACCGAGAATGGCAAGTTTCTGGGCCAGGGGAACACTGGCACGCTGCGAGAAAACATCGTAGTCGGCATGTTCGATCTTCTTGAGCAGCGCGTGGTAGATGGAGACGAGCACCCAGAGCGCAGGACGGCTCTCTCGATGAATCAAGGGCAAGAGCTCTTGCGCCGACTGATAAAACTTCTCGGCACGTTCGCCGATGTCCTTCAGGAGTGCGCGTTCGTGTGCGGAGGGTGCGGTGCCGAGGCGCCGGTGCAGAAAGGGTTCAAGCGGAACCTCGTGTGCTGCGAGGTCTTCAAGCGGAAGATAGACGCGGTTGCGCGCAGCATCTTCTTGCACATCGCGCAAGATGTTGGTGAGTTGGAACGCGACGCCGGTTTCTTCGGCAAGTTTTTCGGCGCGCGGATCGGTGTAGCCGAAGATACGAATACAGACCAGGCCCACGACAGCGGCAACGAGATAGCAGTAGCGGTAGAGATCGTCGAACGTGGCGTAGGTGTCAGGCGTAGAGCCTGCTTCAACTTTCAAATCCATCGTGGTGCCGGCGACGAGTTCGTCGAGCAACGTGAGCGGAATATTGAAGCGCTGGATGGCGTCGCCGACGGCGATGAAGACCGGGTCAGCGGTGGCGGCTCCTCGACTGGCCTCGTGCCATGCCGCGAGCCACGTATCAAGATTCTGACGCCGCTCGTGATGGGGAACGGATTCGTCGTCGCTCAGGTCGTCAGCTTTGCGCATGAAGGCATAGATCGCGCAGATGGCGTTCTGGCGTGCAGGAGGAAGGGCAAGAAAGGCGTAGTAGAAATTCTTGGCTTCTCTTTTGGCGATTGCCCTGCAGATTGCGTAGGAAGAATCGAGTGTTGGTCCCTGCACCAGCTGCCTGCCTTTAACGCGGACCCAGGCGCAGGAAGGGCAGAAACTTGCCGCTCACCGCGCGCAGAGCCAATGCGAGCTTGGTGCGTTTTGAGATGGAAGGCCGGGCGGAGAGAACATCGTAGTCGCGCCGTTCGATGGCCCGTAGAATTTCGAGGCCTCCGCGACTGAAGAGATCGAGGTCAACGGCCAGGTCACGGCCGACCCTGCCCACCAGCGGCAGCCCCTCTTCAAAGAGACGGCGCGCAAAATCAACTTCGTAGTCGAGCAGGGCACGAAATTCAGGGGTCGCAATTCCCTTCGCGATCGTCTCTTCGCTCACGCCAAAGCGCTGCATGTCTTCTTGCGGAAGGTAAACGCGCCCCTTCTTCCAATCGTCGCGCACGTCCTGCCAGAAGTTAGCCAACTGAAGTGCGGAGCACGTGGCGTCGGAGAGCCTGAAGCACTCTTCATCGGCGTAGCCGCAGGTGTAGAGGACGAGACGGCCCACAGGGTTGGCGGAGTAACGGCAATATCCCAACACGTCTTCCATGGTGCGATAGCGCGTCACGGTCTGGTCCTGGCGGAAAGCGGTCAGCAGATCCGCAAAGGGCTCTTTCGGGATGGAGCAGACACGAATTGTTTCGGCCAGCGCAACAAAGACGGGATGACGGGCGCGTCCTTCATAACAAGCGTCCAGTTCCCTGTTCCACAGATCGAGCAGCGCCAGGGCCGCGGCGGTGTCCCCAACCTCGTCGCCGAGATCGTCGGACATACGGCAATACGCATAGATCGCGTGGAAATGGGGTTGGAGGGCCTTGGGCAAGAACCAGGTCGCCACATGAAAGTTTTCGTAGTGCGATTCAGCGAGCTGCTTGCACCACGCCCGCGCTTCTGCAAGCGTGGGCACAACGGCGGGCATGCGGTACGACGCGGGGAGCGCAGCCCAGCCGCGCTTGAGAAGGGCCTCATTGTCTGGTTGCAAAATTGCCGCAGTCATTCAGCGCACCTCAAGGAACGATCGCGGTCTTGATCTCGCTGCTGCGTTTCATCAGCTTCTCAAACACGCGATTCAGTTCGTAGAGATGAGCCCGGCCGGTGATGAAGGCCTTGGCCTGGAAGCGATCGCTCGCGATGAGGGCGAGCGCCTTGCGGCAGATGGACGGCGTGTGATGGAACGTGGCACGCAGAGTGATGTCGCTGTAGTGGATGCGGTTGGTATCGAGGTTGACATGGGTGCCGACCGCACAGCCGCCAAAGAAATTGACGGTGCCGCCTTTGCGCACCATCTCGACCGCTTCTTCCCACGCATCGGGAACGCCGACGGCTTCGATCGCGATATCGACGCCGCGACCGTTGGGCGTAAGGGCGCGGGTATCGCGAATCGCCTTCCGAATGGAGCTGGTCTGCACCACGTGCGCCGCACCGAGTTGCTTGGCGGCCTCTGCCTGACCTTCGTGCTTGACTACAGCGATGGTCTCGCAGCCCGCAAGAGCTGCGACGTGGAGAATCATGAGACCCAGCGGGCCGCCGCCAATGATAGCGACCACGTCGCCGGGGCGCGGGTTGGAGTCTTCGAATCCGTGAACAGCGCAAGCAAGAGGCTCGGTCAGCGCGGCATGCTCGAGAGGAACGTGATCGGGAACATGGAGGGTATTCTTGGCGACGATGCGTTCGGGAATGCGAATGTATTCCGCATAGGCGCCGTTGTTGAAGAGCAGATCGTCGCAGAGATTTTCCTGGCCGCGTTCACAGAAGTAGCAAGCGCCGCAGGGCGCGGAGTTGAGTGCAACGACGCGGTTGCCCGTCGTGAATTCGGCTACACCTTCTCCGGCCTCGACAACCGTACCGGCAAGTTCGTGGCCGAAGAGGGCGGGAGGCACGATCATCCGCGCGTGATAGCCGCGGCGAAAGACCTTGAGGTCGGTGCCGCAGGTGAGGGCGGCTCCCACTTGCACGATGATTTCACCGCGGGCCGCCTGAGGAACGGGCACGCTCTCGATACGAATATCTTCGCGTCCGTGCAGGACCGCGGCGCGCATGGTGGCACGGCCATGTTCGATTGCGGTTTCGACGGTGGCGCGGCCATGGTAGATAGCGGAGTCAACGGTGGCGCGCCCATGCACGATTGCAGTTTCGACGGTGGCGCGGCCATGCTCGATCGCAGTTTCAACTGTCTCGCGGCCACGCTTGATGACGTCTTTCACTGTACCTGCCATTCAAAAACCCTAAGCCGCTCCACCGCCAAGCACAGGTTCAATCATGATCTTCATCGAATCGGCCTTGGGGTGCGAGGCTATGTCGATTGCTTCAACCGCCTCATCGATCGGGAAACGATGCGAGATCAGCTGCGTGAGATCAAATCCGCTGCGATAGCCGTTGAAGACGAGGTCGGTTACCTCGTCGAGAATGTCGAAGGATGACGAATAGGACCCGAGCAGCGTTTTCTCGTCGACGCAGACATCGGCGGGGTCAAAGGACGATTCCGCATGTTGCGTCTGTGCGAACAGCATCACTTTACCACCGGGACGGGCAGCATCGATTGCCGTGCGAATCAATGCAGTACCCCCCACGGCGAGAACGACGGCATCGGCGCCGCGGCCTTCGGTTTCGGCTAAAACTCTTTCGACCACGTTTTCAGTGCCTGCATGAATTGGATGTTTCAAACCGTATTTGGCTGCAATTGAGTGCCGCTCGGGATAGAGGTCTGAAGTGAGGACTTTTCCGGCGATCTTTCCAGCCAGCACGGCGTGCATCAGGCCGATGGGTCCCTGGCCGATGACGAGGACGGTGTCGTCGGACTGCAGGTTCAAGAGCTTTACGCCTTTGAGGACTGTGTTCACGGGCTCGACGAAGGAAGCTTGCTCGAAGGGAACGCCGTCGGGAATGGGGACCACTCCCCCGTTCGAAACCACGAAGTCCATCACCCGGATGTATTCGGCAAAGCCGCCGCCCGAAGGCTCAAAGCCCGCGGTGACACCGGTCTTCTTATAGAGAGGACATTGGGCGGGGGTTCCTTTGCGGCAGTAGTAGCACTGGTTGCAAGGCACATGATGGTGCACGACAACCCGTTGGCCAACCTGGTAGCCGGAGACTCCTTCGCCGGCGGCGACAATGGTTCCCGCCATTTCGTGACCGAAGATGCGAGGAGCGGAATGCGATCCGCTGTGGATCTTTTTGAGGTCGGTTCCGCAGACGCCGCAGGTGGCGATTTTGACCAGCAATTCGCCGACGTCGAGGCGCGGGACAGGCACGGTCTCGATGCGCATGTCGTTGATACCGCGGTAGACCACTGCGCGCATGGTGGAAGGAAGTCCGGTTTCGACCAAGCGGTGAGCACTAGAGATTTGGGTAGCCATTGGTGATTTGCCGTGACCTCACTTATTGCAGAAACGCCTGCAGCGATTCCGCGATGGTTTGGGAAGCCTTTCTACTATTTTCGCCCATCCTGATGAGGGAGGGCCAGTACGAAGGTCGCAGGAGCGAAGAAAGCACGAATCTGCCGGTTTGGAAGCGGCCATCCGGGGCGATGAAGCGATTGAAATCGGGCAGTTTGGCGTCGAGGGCGTCGCTGACCCCCTTGATGGCATAGAAGGGAATGCCCCGCATCTGCGCGAGGCGGGCGATGGCCGCGGCCTCCATGTCGATGAGGGCGACATTGGGGTAGGCGGCGGCAAGGCGGCGTTTTTCAGTCTCGTCAGCAACCCTCGGGCTTGTGGCCAGCCAAAGCGATCCGGCGTGCGCGTCGCACTGGAAACGCTCTCCGGTCCGGACGTCGATGACGCCGGCAACATTGTGGGCAGACCCCGGAGGAACTCCTTCCCGCAGAGCTCCTGCCCAGCCCAGGGAAAAAACCAGATCCACGGGAGCGTCGGCTTCGACCGCAGCGAAGGCGCGCGTGGCAGCGGCTTGACCCGTCCCGGCACAGGCCGCGACATAAAGATTCTCGTCGCGATGGGACCACAGATCGACGCCGTCGCGGCGGGTGTGTTTCCAGCCGACGACAATGGCCTTCAGTTCGGCAGGCATGGCGGCGATGAGGGCGGTGCGGGTCATGCGACATGGTCCTGGATGATCTTGAACAGCCGCGAACGATGGCAGGCGGATTCATCCTCGCAGAAGCAGCCGATGCTGATGGGCGTGCGCTCTGCGATCTTCGCAAGCAGTTCGACGGTCTGGCGGCCCGTGGCATCGGCCAGTAGTTCGCGCTCGTAGCGGTCGAAGAGTTTTTTGCGCTGGACAGTTTTATCGGCGCCAAGCGTGCGAATTTGCGTGACGAGCTTGGCCTCGGGCGCGAGAGTGGGCAGCCAGACATCG
Source organism: Occallatibacter sp. (assembly GCA_036267935.1). Lineage (GTDB taxonomy): Bacteria > Acidobacteriota > Terriglobia > Terriglobales > Acidobacteriaceae > Telmatobacter. Next base: position 44,740 of record DATAVC010000020.1, read on the forward strand.
AAGTAGCCGTCGGGAACCCAGCGGTCTTTTGAAACGCCGCGCGGCGGATGGCGCGTGACGCCAATGCGGAGGCCCTGCTCGGGCTTGGCGGGTGTGCCGATCTGGAAGGTGGAGAGGTGCAGTTTGCTCATGGCAGTTTCCTCACGGCGGGCTTCACGAGGATGGCGCGTAGCCGTTGGTACGGAACCAGTCGATCGCCGCGCGCATGGCGGGGTAGACGGGCACGATGCGGAAGTCGAGTTCCTGTTGCGCGCGCGCCGAGGACGCGAACATCTTCTTGCGGCCCATGCGCACTTCTTCAAGCGTAGCGCGGGGTTCTTTGCCGCGGATGCGACCGGTAATGATTTCTTCGAAGAACGCGTAGGTCGCGGCGACGACGAAGGGGATTTTGGTTGTGGGCGATGGAATGCCGGTGATGGCCGACATCTTGTCGAGGATCTGCTTGAGGGTGAGGTTCTCTCCGCCGAGGATGTAACGGCGGCCGGGTGTTCCGGTGGTGAGCGCGGCGACATGAGTGCGCGCGACTTCAGCGACGTCGACGAGATTGAGGCCGGTGTCGACGTAGGCCGGAAATTTGCGATTGAGGAAGTCGACGAAGATGCGGCCGGTGGGCGTGGGCTTGGCGTCGTTGGGGCCGATGGGCGTCGTTGGATTGAGGATGATGACCTGCTGGCCGTCCTGGGCGGCGGCGATGGCCTGCTGCTCGGCGAGAAATTTCGAGCGCTTGTAGTGGCCAACCATGTCTTTGATCGATACGGGCGTGTCTTCGTTGATGACGATACCGTCTTTGCGGAAGTGCATGGTGGCGACGCTGGAGGTGTAGACCACGCGGGGGATCTTGGCTTCGCGGGCGAGACGCAACAGATCGCGTGTGCCGTCGACGTTGGCGCGGTACATCGTGTCGGGGTCGCGGATCCAGAGGCGGTAGTCGGCAGCAACGTGCATGACGGCGTCGCAACCGGAGAGGGCGGGCGCGAAGGACGCGGGATTGGCGAGGTCGCCGACAACCGTGTCGCCTGCGATCCCTTCAAGATTTTTGAGGTTGCTGGACTTGCGGACGAGGAGGCGAAGTTCGGCGCCTTGTGCAGCGAGCGCGCGGGCCACATGATGGCCTACAAAACCGGTTGCACCTGTAAGGAAGACTTTCATAAAGGCAGTGGACAGTGAACAGTGTTCCGTGGACAGGACGCGATTTCGTTTCCGATCCAGTCTCGCTTTCTGTGTCCATTATCCATTGCCGCCCGCTTGGCGCCGGGGCTAAACGCTTTCTTCAATTGCAATGCGAGTTTCAAGGGCCTGAAGGCCCCTGCTCCCTCCGCTGAATTTCGCTATTCCAGCTTGTCGGGAACGAGGGCGATGTTCTTTTCGCCGGCGGCCTTGCGCTCGTTGTAGGCCTTCACCCAGTCTTCCCAGTGCTTGCCTGCGGCGCGGTCTTTGCCGCTGAACTCAAGACGCGCGATGTCGGCGTAGTTGACCTTGCGCTTCTCGGTCGCGCTGGGCGTGAAGTACTGGATATAGGAATCGGCAAGTGTGGTGCCCGTCTGGCGATTGAAGATGTAAGCCTCGAACTTTTCGCCGGACTTGAGGGTAAGCGTCACGTCGCCGCGATAGTCAAAGGCTTTTTCAAGGGCCACGCGGAGGTCTTCGTCGTTGGCGAGGGTGGGCACCCAGCCTTCGAGATTTTCATGCACGGTACCGGGCGCAATCTCCAGCGCCTCCACCTGCTCCCGCGTGTATTTCAGGACCTCGGCGCTCATGCGTTGGTCTCCTCGAAGGTCTCGGCGGAGCTGGCGATCTGGACGAGCGAACCCGGCGCCTGCGATCCCCACTCGTTGAGCTGATTCATCGCGTGTTGGCTCTTGTAGGTGCTGAAGGTTCCTTTGACCATGCCCCAGAATCCGCTGAGCGAGAGGAAACCGTCGAGGACAGCTGTTGGCTCATAGCCGCAGCTCACCATGCAATTGGCGCACTTGGAATTGCCGCTGCCCACGCCGTACTCTTCCCACTTCGTGGTTTCCATCAACTCTTTGAATGTCTCGGCGTAGCCATCCTGGAGGAGGTAGCAGGGCTTTTGCCAGCCGAAGATATTGAAGGCCGGCGAACCCCAGGGCGTGCAGTCGTAGTTGCGGTCGCCCATCAGGAACTCGAGAAAGAGCGGCGACATATTGAACTTCCAGGTCTTCTTGCGATTCGACAAGATCGCGCGGAAGAGCTTGCGCACGCGGGCACGGCCCATGAAGTGCGTCTGGTCGGGCGCCTTGTCGTAGCTGTAGCCCGGCGACAACACGATGCCTTCCACACCGATGGCCATCATCTCGTCAAAATGGGCGCGCACGCTGTTGGGATCGGTGCCATCGAAGAAGGTCGAGTTCGGCGTGACGCGGAAGCCGCGTTGGACGGCTTCTTTAATGCCTTCGATCGCGATGTCGTATCCGCCTTCGCGGCATACGGCGTAATCGTGGTGTTCCCGCTGGCCATCGAGATGGACAGAGAACGTCAGATACTTCGAGGGCGTGAATTCGTGCAGGCGCTTCTTCAATTCGAGCGCGTTGGTGCACATGTAGATATATTTCTTGCGCGCAATCAGGCCATTCACGATTTCGACGATCTGGGGATGCAGCAGCGGTTCGCCGCCAGGGATGGCCACCATGGGCACGCCACACTCTTCAACAGCCGCGAAGCATTCTTCAGGGGTGAGCATGCGCTTGAGCACGTGGGGCGGATATTGCACCTTGCCGCATCCGGCACAGGCCAGGTTGCAGCGGAAGAGCGGCTCGAGCATGAGCACTGTTGGATAGCGCTTGATGCCCTTGAGTCGTTGCTTCCACACGTAACTGGCAACCGTCCACACCTGGGAAATCGGAATAGCCATTGCGAAAAAATCCTCCAGCGCCGAATTTACGACGCGCGTTCCATTGCCCGCTTGTAGGTGGTTAACGCTAACAGCGGGAAGTACTGCCGGTACATTGTGTAGGCCAGATAGAAAACCTTGGGGAATCCCGTGCCGGTGATGATGCCCTGCCGCGTCGGCCCTTCGCCCATCGATTCTTCCCAGCTGCCGTCTTCGACCTGGCGTGTGAGCAGCCAGCGAATGCCCTTGGCAATGGAGTCAGACCGATCGTCGCCCGCCGCCAGCAATCCAAGAATCGCCCATGCCGTTTGCGAGGGCGTGCTGGGCCCTTCGCCGCGCGTATCGGGATCGTCGTAGCTGCCGCATCGCTCGCCCCAGCCGCCGTCGGGGTTTTGCACCATGCGAATCCACTCCGCGGCCTGCTGCACCTGGGGTTCGTGTTGATCGAAGCCGATGGCTTCGAGTCCGCGCAGCACGAGGAAGGTGCCGTAGATGTAGTTCACGCCCCAGCGGCCGAACCAGCTGCCGTCGGGCTCCTGTTCGCGAAGGATGAAATCGATGGCCTTCTGCACGCGCTTGTCTTCGCGGGTATAGCCGTAGCTGGCCAGCATCTCGAGCATGCGTCCCGTGATGTCGACGGTCGGCGGATCGAGCATCGCGTTATGGTCGGCAAACGGGATGTACTGGAAGATCATCTTCGTGTTGTCTTTGTCGAAACTGCCCCAGCCGCCGTTGCGGCACTGCATCGCCCATTCCCATGCGATGGCGCGCTCTGCGACCTGGTGCTGATAGCGCTCACGCGGATTGTCGACCTTGCTGAGGGCAAGCAACACCTGCGCCGTGTCGTCGGTATCGGGATAGAACTCGTTGTTGAATTCGAAGTACCAGCCGCCGGGTTCGGTATTGGAAACCTTCTTGGCCCAGTCGCCCTTGTGGCGCACTTCTTTCGAAAGCATCCAGTCGGCGGCCTTGAGCATGCGCGGATCGGTACGGGGCACGCCGGCTTCGCCCAGCGCGTAGACGGCCTGCGCGGTATCCCACACCGGCGAAACGCACGGCGTCATGCGGAAGGTCGGCTCAGGCATCTCGGGAGTCGGCGCCTGTTCCACACCGAGCTTCTCAAACTCGTCGCGCGCACGAATGACCTGGGGATCGTCCTCGGAGTATCCGAGGCAGCGCAGCGCAATGATCGCATTCAGCATGGCGGGATAGATGGCGCCGAGACCGTCGGTCATTTCGAGGCGCTCGAGCATCCACTTCTCCGCACGCTTGAGGGCCAGCCTGCGCAACGGGCGGATGTGCACTGCTTCAGCCAGGTGGAACATGCGGTCGACCACGAGGAAGAAGTTGCGCCACGAGAAGAAGTGCTTGCGATCGATGCGCACACGCAGAACCGAATTCTCGCGGCCACCGACGAAGAGCTCCTCAATTCCCTGCTCCGGCGGGATTTTCTTGAAGGGCTTCTTGGCGTAGATGATGGCGAGCGGCACGAGAATGGAGCGCGACCACGCGGAGATCTCGTAGATGTTGAAGTAGAACCAGGTGGGGAAGAGAACGATCTCCGGCGGAATGGCGGGGACGGCATCGTAGTCGTACTGGCCGAGCGCACACAGATACATCTTGGTGAAGGTATTGCACTCGATGACGCCGCCGTGGGCAAGAATCCATGCACGACACTTGGCCATACGCGGATCGTGGGGAGCGACGCCCATGAGCTTTGCGGAGAAGTAGCACTTGACCGAGAGCGAAAGATTGCCGGGACCGCCGGGATAGATGGCCCAGCTGCCGTCTTCGTTCTGATAGCGCCAGATCTCGGTCATCGCCCGCTGCAGTCGAGCCGGATTGCCGGACTCGAGCAGGGTGTGCACAAAGATGTAGTCGGCTTCGAGCATGGCGTCGGCTTCAAGTTCGCCGCACCAGTAGCCATCGGGATGCTGTAACGAGAGAAGGTATTCGCGCGCGCCGAGGATGGCTTTTTGGACGTGCGCCAAATCCTCATCGATGCGGCCGAACCTTGGTGCCGCGGGAGTTGTTTTCAGTTGCGACTGACTCATGCGAATTCAAATGCCTCGGTTGCAACGACGCCACGTGCGGATGCTGCAGTGGACAGTGCGTACCGGCTTCTCGAACCCCTGTCGGACGAAGCCAAATAGACTTTTTTCGCCGATCCGGCGATGCAAACCAATCGATTGCGCTGCGCAACAAGAATCCCGATCGGAACAGCCTTCGTGATTCAATTGCCTGCGCCTGACGGAATTATCGAACCGAGACCGGTTCTCCGCCGCCTGTTGTACCGATTGCCTGAATGATCTCCGGCGGCAATCCGAAGCGCACGTTTTCCGGCATGACTTCAACTTCTTCGACGCTGGAAAAACCGTTTTGATTCAGATAATTCACCACGTCTTCGACGAGGATCTCGGGGGCAGATGCTCCCGCCGTTACCGCCACGGTCGATACGCCCTCAAGCCACTTGGGATCGATGGCCTGGGAGTTGTCGATCAGATAGCCGACGGTGCCAAGATTACGAGAAACTTCGACCAGCCGATTGGAATTGGAGCTGTTGGTCGAACCGACGACGAGCACGAGATTTGCGTTATGCGCGACGTTGCGCACCGCGACCTGGCGATTCTCTGTGGCGTAGCAAATGTCCTGGGAGTGCGGTCCGGCAATGTTGGGAAACTTGACCTTGAGTGCGTGAATAATGTCGCGCGCTTCGTCAAGACTGAGCGTCGTCTGGGTCAGGTAGGCAACGCGATCGGGATCGGGTACAACCAGCGCTTCAACTTCGGCGACGTTGGACACGACTTGTGTCACGTCGGGCGCCTCGCCCAGAGTGCCTTCGATTTCATCGTGATCGCGGTGGCCGATCAGAACCAGCGAATACCCCTGCTTGGCGAACTTGACGGCCTCGATGTGCACCTTGGTGACCAGCGGGCAAGTGGCGTCGATGACCTTGAGGCCGCGGCCCTTGCTGCGGTCCCGCACAGCAGGCGACACGCCGTGGGCCGAGTAGATGACGCGCTGTCCATCGGGAACGTCGTCGATCTCATGCACAAAGATGGCGCCTTTTTCGGCTAATTCATTCACAACATACCGGTTATGAACGATTTCGCGGCGCACGTAGATGGGAGCACCGAAGGTCTCGAGGGCAATTTTGACAATGTCGATGGCGCGTACGACGCCCGCGCAGAACCCGCGCGGTTTCAGCAGCAAAACCCGCTTCTCGGAGGACGTGGCGGCGCCCAGATTGCCGTTGGGAGTGGTTTCGAGGACAGAAGTCGTCACTTCAACAGTATACCTGTGTGTCGTCAATTTGCCGATCCGGAGGGGCCCGGGATCAAGGGCTGGTCGACACATGGTTAACCGGACACGGTTCGCCGGGGTGGGCTTGGTTCGAGGCGATTGAACGCAGAAAACGCCCTTTGAAATGAAGAGTTGTTCCTGTCGCAAGCGCGGTTGCGTGTGCTGTCGAGTCAGGAGCGTCGCGTCACGCGCTGGTTTCTGTTTCGCGCGAAACCCACCAGAGCACTTCGCCGAAGATCTTCCACTTCGAGGCGTTGCTGACGTCGACGGGGGGATATTTGTAATTGGCGCTGACCAGCAAATCCGATCCCGAGATTCGTTGAAAGCGCGCGACCTTGAAGCCCAGGTCGCGATGCGACACGACGACGATGCGTTGACGGAGCGCTTCGCGATCTTTCGCAGCGGTGTCGACAAACAAGATAGAGCCAGCCGGGATGGCGGGCTGCATTGAATCGCCGGCCAGGTGCATGCCGATCATGTTTTCAGGATGCGGGCACCAATCGAGTGGTGCGAAAAGAATCTCTTCAACGTCAACCTGCGACAAGCTCACGCTCTTGTGAGGCGGGATGCGGTCGCCCCAGGCAGTCGCATTCAACAGAGGAATGGCGACAGCGTTGCCCTTGCCTTCGAGATGTTGGGAAGCTTGACGGCCCGCGATGACGTGGAAGTCGCGGTGGCCGATACGCGCGGAGGTCTGTTCCTTGAAGAAGCCGCTTTCCATCAGGCCCGCCGGATCGAGACCGGCGCGCTCCCAGAAATAGACTGCATCTGGAGGCCGCGCGAGATTGCCGAGCGCTACGTAACTCTCCGCTGTGGGCTCGTGATGACCGCGGAACCAGCGCGACACTGTCGGCGGCGAGACACCAAGGCGTTCCGCGAGTCCGGCCTGACTCAGCTTCAAATCGTCGAGCAAGCGACGTATGCGCTCAACCCATTCCGCTGATCTGTCTTGTGCGCTCAAACGAGCTCCCGCTCAAGGTGTTTCATCTGTGAAATTACGCTAGCTGAATGAGCAACTTAGCGCGCTTTGGCAGTATCGTAGCAGGCAATGGCCAAGCATCATATGGAGGGTCATTCGGCATCTGAGAGACTGGGGCCTCCTCTTCGCGCGTAGTCCGGCGAATCGGGGAACAGGGGAACAACGCCGCGCGACAATCTGTATCCCAAGAATGGCCCTGCAGTGCCTGCTGGTGAGCGATGAACTGTGGAGCCGAGTGTAATGCCGATGGGGTACGCACCTCAGAAGATTTTGATTGTGGATGACGAGGCGCCCGTCGCTGACTCCCTGCAGCTGATTCTTGCGGCCCGCGGGTACGATGTGCGGGCAGTGTACTCCGCAGAACAGGCAATTGAAGTGATGGCCGCCTGGCCTCCGAAGCTGGCGATCGTCGACGTCATGCTTCCGCAGATGAATGGAATCGAATTGGCCAAGGTGCTGAAGGAGAACTACCCGGAGTGTCGCGTTCTGCTGATCTCAGGCCACCCTGGAACAAGCGAACTGCTGACGGACGCGAATGCGCAGGGGACTTCGTTCGAGGTGCTGGCCAAGCCGCTCCATCCCACCTTCATTCTGGACACGGTCTCGGACTTGTTGCCAGAGAAATCGAACGGCGCGGAGATGAACTAGGGTCGCGGCGGCGGGTGGGAGCTAGTGGCTGGCGGCAATCATCTGTGCGGCGTGCTGCAGGCTTGTGTCGGTCACCTTGGCGCCGGAGAGCATCCGAGCGACCTCATGCATGCGGGCGCGATCGTCGAGGACGCGGATCTGGGTCTTGGTGCGGCCATGGTCTTCTCTCTTTTCGACCACAAGATGCTGGCCGGCGAAGGCCGCGATCTGGGGTAAGTGGGTGACGCAGAGAACCTGCTGGCCACGGGCGAGAGCTTTGAGTTTTTGACCGACAGCCTCGGCCGCACGGCCTCCGATGCCGATGTCGATTTCATCAAAAACCAGCGTACGTGGAGTGGGATTGTTCTTCTTCGATTTGGAGGAGCCTTCTTCGACGGCGACTTTCAGTGCGAGCATGACGCGCGACATCTCACCGCCTGAAGCAATCTCATGCAAGGGCTTGAGCGGCTCTCCCGGATTGGTGGAGATGCGGTACTCGACGGTGTCCCAGCCGTGCGCGGTCCAGTTGTTCTCTTGCTGAGAAGAAGCGACCTCAATTTGAAAACGGACTTTCATGGCGAGGCCATTGATCTGCGTCTCCGCCAGCTTGGCAAGCTTCACAGCCGCAGCCTTGCGATCGGCGGTCAGCGCAGTGGCCGCCTGCTTGTAGGCCGCCGCCGTCGTGGTGACGGCTGCACGCAGCGTTTTCAGCATCCCATCGCGATCTTCTACTTCGCTGAGCTTGCGGGCTACGTCTTCGCCGAAAGCGAGGACGTCGGCCACGGACTGACCATATTTACGTTTGAGACGGTCCAGCGCCGCGAGGCGGTCTTCGATCTCGCCCAATCGCTCGGGGCTGGCGTTGATGCCTTCTGCATAATCGCGCAGCGTGGCGCCGGCGTCGCCAATGGTGGCGCGGGCCGAACCAAGCTGCTGGACCAGGTCATGGAAGCGCGCATCGTAGCGGGCCAGTTCTTCCACATTGCGGATGGCCGCGCGCAGTGCGCCTTCAGCCGAGGCATTGCCCTCGTAGAGCTGATCGTATGCACTCATCGATGCGGTATAGAGCTTCTCGGCGTTGCCCAGGACACGTTTCTCGGTCTCGAGGGCTTCATCTTCGCCGGCTTCAAGGCGAGCCGCGTCGATTTCCTTGTGTTGATAGGTCCAGAGATCGACCATGCGCAGGCGATCCTGCTCGCCCTGCAGCAGGTCATCGAGCTTGCCCTGTGCGTCGCGCCACTGGGCGTGCGCGTCGGCGACGGGTTCCGTCGGCATATTGCCAAAGCGATCGAGGAGCAGGCGCTGCTGTGCTTCGTCAAAGCTGGAGAGTGTTTCGCTCTGTGCGTGGACCAGGGCAAGTTCTGGCGCGAGTTGGCGAAGAACAGCGACGGTGGCGGGCTGGTTGTTGACGAAGACTCGGCCCTTGCCGGTGGAAAGGATTTCGCGGCGCAGAATGATTTCGGTGCCTTCGGCGTCGATTCCGTTCTCTTCGAGAATGGCTTCGGCAGCCGGGGTGGACTCGAAAACGCAGGCGACGACGGCCTTGTCGGCGCCATGGCGCACCACTTCTGCAGATGCTTTACCACCCATCAACAGCGCCAAAGCATCTACAAGAATAGACTTGCCCGCGCCGGTCTCTCCGGTGAGCAGGTTCAGGCCCGAGCCAAATGTGGCGATGGCGTGATCGATGACCGCGTAGTTCTCGGCGCGCAACTCGACGAGCATTCCGTGCGACCCTTTGTGCAACCTGGCCGGCAGTGCAAAAAGGCATCGGCCCGAGCGCAGCATAGCACGAACGACAGGGTTCGCCGGCTTGCGGTCCTGCGGAGCCATGCGCGGCGGGACCATATCGATAACTTGGGCAGAGACTCGACGTCTGATACCGTGAAGATTGAGGTGAATCGCGATTTTTACCTTAGTTTTAGCCATCGTATTCCAGGCTGACGGCGCGGCCGATCCCGCGAGTTCGCCGGTGGCCCAAGGCGCAGGCGCGCTGATGGACATGTTTCACAACATCGGCTCCATTGCGTTGTGCGTTCTGGCGCTGCTTGCATTTGCCAGTCTTTATTCCTGGACGATCATCTTCGGAAAAATGGGCTCGTTTGGCAGAGCCACGACGGAGAGCCGCAAGTTTGTTCGAGCTTTTCGCAAGGCCGAGCGCTTGAGCGAGATTTCCACGCTAGCCGATACGTACAAGGCGAGCCCACTGGCCCAGGTGTTCGAAGAAGTGTACGAAACGTACAAGCGCCAGACGGGTGGATCGGGACCGCCACGCAATATCACGGCCCTGGAACGTTCGGCGCAGACCGCCGCCAGCGAGTCCATCACCAACATGGAACGCCGCATGACGTGGCTGGCGACGATCGCGGCCACCAGCCCGTTCGTCGGTCTGTTCGGCACCGTGATGGGCGTTGTGGATGCATTTCATGGACTGGGCACTGCAGGCGCCGCGACTCTGCGCGCGGTAGCACCCGGCATCAGCGAAGCGTTGATCACGACGGCTGCGGGCCTTTTTGTCGCGGTACCGGCCGTGGTTGCCTACAACCAGTTCACCGCGAAGCTGCGCGTGCTGGCCTCGGCAACGGACGACTTCTGCCGCGAGCTGCTGAATTCTTTCGACGAGATTCCGAGCGCAGCGCCAACCGCACAGCCTCAGCGGGGAGTCGTGCCCACCGAGGTTGCGCACGAGAGCGGGCGCGGGTTCTTCAAGTAACGCCGGCGCAGGCGCACACAACGAGCGCAGAGCGCAAAGAGGGTCGAAGTGGCATTTACCGCGTCTTCAGGACAAACCCGGACATCGCTGGCGGAGATCAACATCACGCCGCTGGTGGACGTTGTCCTCGTGCTGCTGGTGATCTTTATGATCACGGCACCGGTATTGCAGTCGGGCATTGAAGTGGCGGTGCCGAAGACCAAGACCGTCAAGGAAATTACCGAGCAGCGCACCGTAGTGACGATCGACCGCGATGCCCAGGTCTTTCTTGGCGACAAGATCGTCAACATCCACGACCTTCCGCAGCTGCTGAAACAACAGGGCGGCGGCGACTCCTCGAAGAAGGTGATCTACCTGCGCGCGGATGGGCGGGTAAGCTTCGGCAACTTTGCCACGCTGATGGATGCGGTGAAGCAAGCCGGCATCACCAACATCTCGATCGTGACCCAGCCGCTGGATACCAAGGGTCGCGCGGGTGCCGAGTAATTAGCCATGAGCGTCCTGCTGGAAAGAACGAAGCACCTTGAAGACGAGCTGACGCCCGATCCAGTGATGGCGCCTGCCACCGGCTCGGTGATGCTGCACCTGGCGCTGGCTGGAGCCGTCCTCTTTTACGGCGTGCTCGGCGGGTTCTTCCATCGCAACATGTGGGGCAGCCCTGGGGCCGGAGGGTCGATCCAGGTCAACCTGGTGAGCAGTGCCCTTCCCTTGCCGTCGAATCAGCCTGTCAACCAGAATGTGCTTTCGACGGAGACGCCGAGCCAGGCGCCGGCGCCTCCCACGCCCAAGGCCAAACAGGCCGAGGACGACACCGCGATCCCGATCGCCGGCAAGCAGAAAAAGCAGGAGCACGAAACCGCTCCCAAGACGCCGCCGAAGCAGCAACAGCCTACTCCGACGAATAAGGCGGCCTATGGCGAGCAGGCGGGTTCGTCGATCCCCCGGGCTACGCAGCCGAGCCTTTCTACCGGCCCGACCTCGGTGACCAACGGTGATTTCGGCAGCCGTTTTGGGTGGTATGTGGAGGGGATCAGTCGTAAGATGTCAGCCAACTGGTACAAGGCGCTGGTGGATCAGAGTACGCCGCGCGGTGCGCGTGCTTACATTGATTTCACGATCGCGCGCGACGGCTCCGTCACCACCGTACGGCTCGATCGCTCCAGCGGCAGCCCGACGCTTGACAGTTCGTGTCAGCGGGCGGCCCAGCGTGCCGATAATTTCGGGTCGCTGCCGGCCGGTTACAACCAAAGTACCTTGCTGGTTTCCTACTACTGCGAATACTAGAACTATTGGGCCGCATCCAACTAAAATAGGATGACCGCATCGGCGTCTCTCCGCTTGCAAGGAAACCGTCCTGCTCGATGCGCCCGCACCACTCAGCCGAGGAAGGATTGCGTACTGCATGAGGTTTGATTCCCGGTTTTTATTCCCCGTTCTTACTCTTCTCGCAAGCCTTCAGTGCCTTCCATCGCAGGCGCAGGACTGGGTCCGCATCGGGTCCAATCTCGGCAACACAAAGATTCGCATTGCGGCCGCCGATTTCAAGCCGGTAGGCGACGATCCGCAGACCCCTTCACTCAAAGCCGAGTTCGATTCCACACTCTACGGTGATTTGGGCAGCGCGGGTATCTTCGACCTGGTTTCGAAGAGCTTTGCGCCTCCAGGTACGCCGGGATCGCCACAGGAGATCAGCCTGTCGCAGTGGTCTGCTCCTCCGGCCAGCGCAGCCATGGTCGCTTTCGGCGCGCTCTCGGTGAGCAACGGCAGGCTGGTGGTGTACGGATGGCTTGACGACACCAGCAACACCTCCAATCCCCAGGTGCTGGGCAAGCAGTACAACGAAGCGGCAAGCCAGGATATGGCGCGCACGATCGCGCACCGCTTCGCCGATGAGATCATTGCGCGCCTGGGCGGACTGGCCGGCATCGCGGAGACGAAGGTCTACTTCATCAGCTCGCGGACCGGTTCGAAAGAAGTCTGGGTGATGGACTACGACGGGGCCAATCAGCATGCCGTCACGCACCTGGGCAGCATCTCGCTCTCGCCGCGCGTGTCGCCGGACAACTCGCGTGTTGCCTTTGCGACGCTGGGGCGGGAAGGCTGGGCGGTGCGCATGTACTCGCTGGACCTGGGACGGTTAGTGGCTTTCCCTGCCGGCACCGCGGGCGGTTCGAACCAGTCGCCGGCGTGGAGCGGCGATGGAGCGAAGGTCGCGTTCTCTTCTTCCCGCAGTGGCGATCCGGAGATCTGGGTGGCGGATTCGGCCAGCGGAAATCCGCGCCGCGTCACCTACTTCAAGGGACCTGACGTATCGCCCACGTGGAATCCGAAGACCAACGCGCAGCTGGCGTGGGTGAGCGGGCGGACCGGTCTACCGCAGATCTACACTATGGATCAGGATGGGGCGAATGTGCAGCGGCTGACCGACGGCGGCTATGCGGTTTCGCCTTCCTGGTCGCCGAATGGCCAGTTTCTGACGTTCAGCTGGAATCGCAAGTATGGGCCGGGAGCTCCGGGTGGCCAGGATATCTACATCATGGATATCGCCACCAAGCGCTGGCAGCAACTGACGCACGACGCCGGGACGAACGATTTTCCGTCGTGGGCTCCGGATGGACGACATATCGTCTTCGAGCGCAAGCAGGGCGGCCGCACCGAGATCTGGACGATGCTGGCCGATGGAACCGATCAGCATGCGTTGACCCGTTCTGGGAACAATTTCATGCCCAATTGGAGCTGGAAGTGAAGCTCGTCACTGAGGCCAAGGGTAGTTGTTGAACTATCATGAGTATCGATGAGACGAATCTCGAGGGAATCCATCTGGATCGATCTCACAACCTGTAATTCGAATCCGCAGAGACCCAGGGTTGCATGCGGACTCAAAAACGAGAAAGCGGTCCGGACGATGCGATTGCCACGGCCTGTGAGTGGGCGGTCCACTCTTAAGAACAGGCACTGATCGCTTCATAAAGGAACCGCGGAAGGAGCCAATTTTGAATCGACGTTTTCGCGTTTTAGCCCCTGTACTTCTCCTTGTTGTCATGGTTGCCATCGCTGGTTGCAAGAAGAAACAGCCGCCACCACCCGCGGCCACGGCACCACCGCCATCGCCCGCTCCGACAGCGCAGATCACGGCGACGCCGTCGCGTATCTCGGCCGGTGAGCAGGTCACTGTGAGCTGGCGCACGACCGATGCCAGCAGCGCGGTGATCGATGGACTCGGCGATGTGCCGACCAGCGGCACCAAGACTGTGACGCCTTCGTCTTCCACCACCTATCGCCTCGTGGCACGCGGCGACGGCGGCACGGCAGACGCGAGCGCCGAAGTCACGGTGGTTCCACCGCCTCCGGTTTCGCAGCCTTCGCACACGATGTCGGCTGAAGAGGAGTTTCGCGCCAACGTGCACGACGTCTTCTTCGACTACGACGCCTACGATATTCGTTCGGACGCGCAGTCTACGTTGTCGCAGGATGCGTCGTACCTGGCAAGCCACGCGAACGTGAAGGTCGTCATTGGCGGCTATTGCGACGAGCGCGGCTCTGACGAGTACAACCTCGCGCTGGGCCAGAATCGCGCCAACGCGACCAAGAATGCGCTCGTTACCGCGGGCATCGCGGCTGATCGCATTCGTGTCGTCAGCTATGGCAAAGAGAAGCCCTTCTGCTCGGATTCGAGCGAGCAGTGCTGGCAGCAGAACCGCCGCGCCGGCTTCTCTCTCGACCAGTAAACAGGTGCGGCGGTATCGCAGCGCGCGCTACCGCCGCCTCGCTCCTTCAACGCATGCGTTGGTGACGTTGCGGAGCTAACCGAGAATTCAACGGAGAAAGAAATCAGACCTCCGGTTGTCGAGGCCTTTCCTCTTCTCCTGACAGGTGAAGGATGCAGATTCCAGGTTTACGTCGAAGCACAGCTCTTGCCGGATTGGCCCTCGGCACACTCTTGTCGCTGGCGCCGGTTCAAAGCTACGCCGTCTCCAAAGAGACCATTCAGATGCAGACCCAGATTCAGCAGCTGCTCGACATGGTGCAGCGTCTGCAGACCACGATGGATACGAAGTTTGCGGTGCTTCAGAACCTGGCCCAGCAGACCGCGGACCAGGCCACGCAGATGAATGGTACGGTGACGACTCTGCAGCAGAAGTTGAACACGCAGATGGAGAACCTGAATGGGAAGCTCGACACGAGCTCCGGCCAGGTTCAATCGCTGAACGACTCCGTCGACGAGTTGAAGACCAGGATTGCGGCGCTGCAGAAGTCGCTGCAGGACATGCAGACGCAGCTGCAGAACGTACAGCAGCCACAGACCGGCACGCCCGGCATGCCGCCCACCGGATCGGCTCCTGCGCCGAATGGTCCTGGAGCGATGAATTCTGCGCCGGCGGTGAACCAGGCGCCGCCTCTTGACCAGACCTACCAGGCAGCAGTGAGCGACTTCAATTCGGCCAAATATCCGCTGGCCACCAGCGAATTTCAAGATGTAGTGCACTACTATCCGCTGGATCCGACGGCGGGCAATGCGCAGTTTTACCTGGGCGAGATCGCTTATCGCCAGCACAACTACGATGATGCCGTGAAGGCCTACAACATGGTGCTCGAGCAATACAGCGGCAGCTCAAAAGCCTCGACTGCCCAGTTGCACAAGGGCCTGGCCCTGATCTCCCTCAGCAAGCGCGATGCGGGAGTCCACGAACTGCGGACCCTGATTCAACGGCACCCCCAGACTCCGGAAGCACAGCAAGCGAGGGCGAAGTTGAACGCCATGGGCGTGCGGATCTCCTCCACCCAGCGCTAGGCTCTTTCCCCTCTCCCACAGGCAACTTCCCCGCCCCGCCTTTCGCGGGGATTTTTATTGCGCGAAAATCGGGCACAGCTATGGTATGTCTGGAGGCCTGAGACATTCCTGATCTGGAGGAAACCGAAGTGGCGATCGGAACGAGAACAGCACGCAGTCGCAAAAGCTTTGGAGGGGTTCAACGACTTCTACCGGTTGCCCTCTGCGTCGTGGTGCTCGGCTTGTGTTCTTTCGCGGCGCGGGCGCAGGACGGAAGCACCGAGGTTGTTCCAGGGATGGAAGACTCGTGCATCGAGAACCTCGGCTACCTGGCTTGCGAAAATGGCATGCCGAAGGCTCCGGGCGCGCAGCGCATGATCGTGGTCCATTATGCAGCGGTGGCGATCTCGCCGACGACCATGACTGCGGGCGGCTCGCATGGGCAAAACTCTCAAGACAGCGCGGAGCAGACGGCTCTGCAGAATTGCCGCAGAAATCGGGCGACCGATTGCAAGGTACTGACGTGGGCCGAGAACGCCTGCATCGGGCTGGCGGAGAGTGTCGCCGACAAGGCGTATGGCTTCTACGTGGGAGACAGCCGCGATGAGTCTGCCGCTGGATCGCTGGCACGATGCCAGTCTGGCCACGGCAAGAGTTGCGTGACGGTCACCGCGCCGTGCGCCTCGGATGATATTCGCTGGTCGGCGCCTTTGCCCTTGCCGCCGGGAGGATCCGCGGCAACGGTCGATCCAGCCATGGTGGGGACGTGGGAACTCTTCATCAATCCCGGCCGCTGGGTCTGGCGTATTGCGCCGAACGGCACCTATGAGGTGCACAGCGAAGCCATGGACAATACGCCGTCGAATGCAGGGACCTTCTCGGCGAGCAACGGGCACTATACTCTGCACGCGATCACGATGCCCTGGGATGACGTGGGCACCTACAAGGTGCAGAGCCCTGGAGTCGTTGTGGCCACCGGCAAGCTGGGGACGGGGACGTGGCGAAAGATCGGCGGAGCGAGTTCCAATCTAACCAAGGCGCCTGGGCCGCAGAGACCGAGCGGCCCTCCCATCACCATCAGAAAATGAGAGCGCTCCCGCGAGAAGGCGGCTCAGGTGCGCTCTGAGAGAATCGAAGCTGGGGATGCGTGCATGAAATCGCTCTTTTTCTTCGGTCAGAACGGCATCGAGGTCGACGTTCCAGACGGCTACAACTGCCACGAGGTGCGCAGCCGCAAGACCGCCGCGGTAGAAGACGAGACGAAGGCTGTGGGAGATGCGCTCGACGATCCAATTGCGTGCGGACCCCTGTTGGAACTTGCGCGCGGCAAACGATCGGCTGCAATCTCGGTTTGTGACGTCACCAGGCCGGCACCGAACTCGATCACGCTGCCACCGCTGCTTGCACGCCTGGAATCGGCAGGGATCGCCCGCGCGAACATTCGCATCCTGATTGCGACGGGCCTGCATCGTGCCGCAACGAAAGATGAGATCGATCGCATTGTCGGGACAGAAATCGCAGCAAACTACGCGGTCCTGAACCACGACGCGCGGGACTTCGATGCCCATCGGTCTCTGGGCAAGACGCGGCGCGGCACGCCGGTGTATGTGGACGAGCGGTTCATGAGCGCCGACCTGCACATCACCCTGGGCTTTATCGAGCAGCATTTGATGCTCGGGTTTTCGGGTGGCCGCAAGCTGATTGTTCCGGGGCTGGCCGCGCAGGAGACGATCAAAGTCATTCATTCGCCGAAGTTCATTCGCGAGCCGCTGGCCACGGAGGGCTCCATCGAGGGCAACCCGCTGCATGACGAGCTTCTGGAATGCGCGCGTATGGCGCGGCACGACTTTATTGTGGATGTCGCGCTGACGCAGGAGCGCAAAATCGCCGGCGTGTTTGCGGGCGATCCGGTGAAGGCGCACGCGGCAGGAGTGGATTTTGTGAGGCGGTCGTGCCTGGAAGAGATCGACGAGCCGGCAGACGTGGTGATCACGAGTGCGGCGGGATTTCCGCTTGATCTGACGTTCTACCAGGCCGTGAAAGGAATCACCGCAGCCACCCATCTCGCGAAGCCCGGCGGAAGGATCCTGCTGGTGTCTGCATGCGCGGAGGGCATGGGCTCGCCCGAATTTGCGGGCATGATCCGCAGCATGGGCGGCTTTGCCGATTATCTTCGCGCGGTGCGCGATCTGCCGGTCGATGTGGATCGCTGGCAGGCCGAAAAGCTGGCGCTGGCAGGCGCGGAGCATGAGCTTTATTTCTACGCGCCGGGTGTCTCCCGGGATGCGCTTGGACAGCTCGGTGCGAGGGCGTTCGACGGTTTAGACGAAGCGGTTTCTGCGGCTTTGAAGGGTCTGCCGGCAGGAGCGCGGGTTGTGCTGGTGCCCGAGGGACCGTACACCTTCGCGCGCGCTGCCGCAACGGCGACGGCGTAGCTTCAGAATTGATCTGCGAGAAGAAAAGAAAAGGCCCCGCATGGCGCGGGACCTTTCGATTGCTGAGACTTGGTCGCTACTGCAGGTTCGCCATCAATGCATCGAGCGCTGCCTTGGGCGGACGGGTGACCGATTGCGGCAGCGTGGCCAGCGGCTCGTCGACCATGCCGAGCAGGTCGATGAACGTGGGCTTCTCAGTGTTGATGTAGAGGACGCCGGTGAGCACTTCGTTCTTGGCTTCGGCTTCCATCAGCATGCGCACCGCGTTGGCCTTGTCGGTCGGGTCGTAATCCTCATGCAGCTTACGCAGGCGCAGGCTTGAGCCGTCGTGCATCTCGACGTCGTACACTTCGCCCGACTGGTAGTCGACTTCGATTTCTTCGAAGCTGGCGACGAAACCCACATCGTTGATCGGCTCGTCGTTCTCCTGCATGAATTTGTAGCTCTTGGTTGAGCCTTCATGATCGTTGAAGGTCACGCAGGGGCTGATGACATCGAGCATCACCGTGCCCTTGTGCGCAATCGCGGCCTTCAGCATGGCGAGCAACTGCTTCTTGTCGCCTGAGAAGGAGCGGCCCACGAAGGTTGCACCGAGCTGGATTGCGAGCGCGCAGGTATCGATGGCGGGAAGGTCGTTGATGACGCCGGTCTTCAGCTTCGATCCGATGTCGGCTGTCGCCGAAAATTGACCCTTCGTCAGACCGTAGACGCCGTTGTCTTCGATGATGTAGATCATCGGCAGATTGCGGCGCAGCAGGTGAATAAACTGGCCCACACCGATGGATGCCGTGTCGCCGTCGCCCGAGACGCCGAGCAGCATGTTCTGGCTGTTGGCAAGAATCGCGCCGGTCGAGACCGATGGCATACGACCATGCACACTGTTGAAGCTGTGCGCACGGCTCATGAAGTACGCGGGGCTTTTAGACGAGCAGCCGATGCCGCTCATCTTCATCACGTGCTCCGGCTCGACGCCCATTTCAAACATGGCATCGATGATGCGTTCGGAGATGGCGTTGTGGCCGCAGCCGGCGCAGAGCGTCGACTTGCCGCCGCGGTAGTCCAGCACCGGAAGACCGATGTGATTGAGCTTGGGGCCTGGTGTAGAAGTTGAAGTTGCCATTACAGGCCCTCCTTGGTTGCGAATTCGTCGGTGATGGAGCCCGCGTCGATGGGCAATCCGTTGTAGTGCAGAATGCTGCGCAGTTTGCTTACCTGGTCGCCTGGCAGATCGAGCTTGAGCAGGCTGGCCAATTGCGCGTCGCGATCCTGTTCGACCACGTACACGCGCTCATGCGAGGCTACGAAGTCGTGGATCTCGTGTGCGAAGGGATAGGCCCGGATGCGGAGATAATCCACGTCGAGCTTGTACTGCTTCTTGATCTGGTCCATGCTTTCGCGCAGCGCGAAATCGGTGGTGCCATAGGCCAGGAAGCCAACCTTCGAGGTTCCGTTCTTGACGACGTGCGGTGCAGGAACGAGCTTGCGGGCGTTCTCGAACTTGCGCGAGAGGCGTTCCATCACCGCCAGGTATTCGTCTGGCTTCTCGGTGTAGGCGGCTGCATCGTTGTGCCCCGAACCACGCGTGAAGTACGAAGCCTTGGGATGCCGGGTGCCGGGCAGCGTGCGGTAGCCGATGGCGTCGCCGTCGACGTCGCGGTAACGGGCAAAACTGCCGAGGCGCGTCAGGTCTTCGGCGGTGAGCACCTTGCCGCGATCAAGCGGCTTTTCGGGATACGCGAACGGCTCCGACATCCAGTTGTTCATGCCGAGATCGAGGTCGGTCAGGACAAAGATCGGCGTCTGGATTCGTTCGGCGAGATCGAATGCTTCCATTGAGAACTCGAAGCACTCTTTCACGGAACCCGGGAGCAGAATCACGTGCTTCGTATCGCCGTGCGAGAGAAACGCGGTCGAGAGCAGGTCGGCCTGTGAGGTGCGCGTCGGCATGCCTGTCGAGGGACCGGTGCGCTGCACATCGAAGATGACGCCTGGAATCTCGGCGAAGTAGCCGAGGCCAGCGAACTCTGCCATCAGCGAAATGCCAGGGCCGGAGGTCGATGTCATGGAACGTGCGCCCGCCCAACCGGCGCCGAGCACCATGCCGATTGCAGCGAGCTCGTCTTCAGCCTGTACAACGGCGAAGGTGGCCTTGCCTTCTGGCGTGACGCGGAATTTCTTCAGCAGGTCGGCCGTGGCTTCGATCAGCGATGTGGACGGTGTGATGGGATACCACGCAACCACCGTGACACCCGCGAAGACCGCGCCCATGCCGCAGGCCGCGTTGCCATCGATGATGATCTTGCCCGCGGTCTCGTTCATCCGCTCGATGTAGTACGGATCCTTCTTGGTGAATTTCTGCTGCGCGTAGTCGTAGCCCGCCTTCACCGCGGCGAAGTTGAGATCGAACACCTTCTGCTTTTTGGCGAACTGCTTTTTCACGCTGGCTTCGATGACGGTTAGATCCATCGACAGCAGCTGGGCGACGACGCCCACGAAAATCATGTTCTTGACCAGCTTGCGCAGCTTGGCTTCGGGGCACACGGCCGCGGTCAGCTTGTCGAAAGGAACCGGATAGCAGGCGACGTCGCTGCGATATTGCTGCAGGTTGAAGTTCTCTTCGTAGATGGCAGCGCCGCCCGCGTCGAGCTCAAGAATGTCTTGCTTGGCGGTCTCAGGGTTGAGCGCCACGAGCACTTGCGAACCACGCCTGCGGGCAACATAGCCATCTTTGCTAGCGCGGATCGTGTACCAGGTGGGCAAACCGGCGATGTTCGACGGAAAGAGGTTTTTCCCGCTGACCGGGACCCCCATTCCAAAGATGCTTTTCAGCAGAACGCTATTGGCGGATTGCGAGCCGGAACCGTTCACCGTTGCTACGATCATGCTGAAATCGTTGGTCACGCGCTTTTGCGCGTTCAAGGCACCCTGTTCTTGACCCAGGGCCAGGTCTCCTGTCGCCATTTGGCGGGATTCCCTTCGAATAAATTCTGTAAGAGCTAAACTGCACCCTCGCCTTGTGATTATAGTCACTTGGCTATTCGCTCGTACCGCGAAGGGACACGCGGTTTGTGCTCAAGGTAACCGAATGAACACTGCGGGTTGGGCGCACTCGAAGGCCGCCGCACTTCGGCTGCAGCCTGTGGAAGAAGGGCACGCAATTCAGCCCGGGAAGCCCCGTGCCGATTCCGGCTCAAATGGCCGCAACTTCAATCGATTCAGGCAGTCCGAAGGGCCCGGTTGGAGTCGGCCCGCCAGCGGACCAGGAGCGCGGTCGAGATGACAACCAGGGCCAGGGTGAGCCCGATCCAGGTGCCATAGATTCCCCAGTGGAGTACGAAGCACAACGTGAGACCGAGCGGCAGTCCCAATATCCAATAGCCGACAAAGTTGGCGATCATCGGTGCGCGGGTCTCTCCCAGGCCGCGCAGTGCGCCGGTGCACACGGTCTGGATTCCATCGAACACCTGAAAAGCTGCAGCCACCCAGAGCAGTGTGGGTGCGACCATCAGCACGCGTGGATCGTGCGTGTAGAGAAAGATCAGCGGCCGCGGCGCAACGAAAAAGACCACGCCCGCACAAATCATGAACGACGTGCCGAGTCCGAGCGCGAGCCAACCCGCGCGTCGCGCGCGTGCCGGATCCCCTGCACCCACGGCATGTCCTACGCTGACCGCAGCGGCAGCCGATACACCGAGCGGAACCATGTAGCTGATGCTGGCGTAATTCAACGCGATGGCATGTGTGGCCAGTGCCACGGGATTGAGATAGCTCGCGGAAAAGGTGGAGAGATTCCACGCGCCTACTTCAAGCAGAATCTGGCCGGCTGCCGGGGCACCGAGTTGGATCAGCGTACGGAGACGATCGCGCTGCGGACCGCCCCAGTGTTGAAAGAGTGGATGACCCCGGGAGCGCTCGTAGCGCCACGCGAAGCCAAGCAAGGCCGCGGCCATGGCCACGCGTGCAATGCAGGTGGAGATGGCCGAACCGTTGACGCCCAGCGCTGGAAATCCCAACTTACCGTAGATGAGAACCCAGTTGCCGCCCCAGTTCAAGAGATTGGCGAGCACGTACGTCACGGTGATGACGCGGACTTGCCCGACTCCCTGCAGGTAGCGTCGAATGCCGCCGTAGAGCAGCAGGGGCAGCGTGCTCCAGCCGAGGATGAGCAGATAGCTGCTGGCGGGCGCGGCGACCGAAGGCGTGACACCGAAGCGGGGAAAGAAATAACTGATGGCCCACACCAGCAGCATGAGGGGCGGGGTGATGAAGCAGGCCAGGTAAACGCCCTGCGCCAACCAGCGATGACACTCGTCGTGATCGCGCCGGCCATAGGCCTGTGAGACGAGGGTGTCGAGGCCAAGCAGGAGGCCGATTCCGAAGAGGCACGGCGTGTAGTAGACGGCATTGCCCAGCGAAACGGCGCCGATGGCTTCTGGCCCGAGCCGGCCCACCATGATGTTGTCGACTACGCCCTGGGCCATCCAGCCCAGTTCACTCAAGACCACGGGCACTGCCAGCGTGATCATCGCGCGCAGTTCCCTGCTCCATTCGGCTTGTGATGATTTCATGGCTTTCACGATCGGGGCGACCCACAGCAAAGGCGCGGCTCCCTCAGGGTTTTGGGGCGATGCAATGCGATTCCGGAAGAAGCGACAGGTCGAGTCCTGCTCAGAGACCGGACTTGACCGGCGCAGGATCATGGCACGTTGGACCGGCAGGCATGTTCTTCGCGTTGCGATCAGGTCGCGTCGTCGACAGGGCCGCGTGCGCGGTCTTCATCGCATGCAGCAGTTTCACCAAACGCGCAAAGCCCTGTTCGCGAGCCGTCTTGTTGGCGGGATTGGTATTCGTGGGATCCTCGCCGGCGCGCATAAAGCCGTGGCCTGCGCCATCGTACGTCACAGGCTCGTAGAACTTGCCTGCTGCCTTCATGGCATCTGTCGTTGCCGGAACGGTTGCGCCGATGCGTGCATCGCTGCCGGCGTAGAAGCCGTAGACCGGCGCTGTGATCGTGGAAACATCGGCGGGGCCCGGGCCGTAGAAGACGAAGGCCGCGGAGAGAACCTTGCTGTGCGCGGCGAATGCGAACGACTTGCCTCCGCCCCAGCAGAAGCCTGCAACCGCGATCTTGCCGTTGCCTGCGGGAACATGCTTGGCCCAGTCCGCGGCTGCGTCCAGGTCCGCCAGAACCACTGCGGGGTCGAGACCGGAAACGGCCTTGATGGTTGCGTCCTGGCTTGGAAATTCGCTGGAGCCGCCGCCGTTGGGACCAAAGCCCGAAAGCAGGTCGGGGGCGATGACGATGAAACCTTCAGCAGCCAATTCGTCGGCCATCTCTTTGGCCCAGTCGGAAAGGCCGAAGATCTCGTGAATCATGACGACGACCGGAGCCTTGTCTTTGACTTCGGGATAGACCACGAACGCCTGCAGGGTGCGCGTGTCGTGTTTCAGCGTGACGTACTCGTGGTGACGCGGCGAGGCATCGAGGCGCGCCTTGGCCCAGTCTTGTGCGTCGCTCCATGGGGTCGCAAAAAGAACGAGAGCAGCAGCGAGAATGGCGGGGAAAAAGCGCAATTTCGTCATGGGCAGGAGTCTAGCTGTTGAGTGATGACGACGACAAGTGGCAGCTGTGAATCCCCATCAAGACTGCGGGCGGCTTTGATCCGAAACGGTGCTCGTCAGTGGCTGGGGCTTGATTCGACCAGCGTGACCGGACCCAGAAGTCCTGACGGCAGCGGCTGCAGATTCTGCATATCCTGGGGCACAAAGCGCACGCCGTAGCGCGCCGAGAGCAGGCGGTAGTCGGGCTGGGGATGGCCGGCAAGCTCGTTGATCGCGGTGTTGCCCACAACGATGCGCAGATGGTTGGTGCCGGCATGGAGAAGACTCGTGACGTTGACGCGGTACGGCGGACGCCAGACATAGCCCGCCGACTTGCCGTTGACGATGACCTCGGCGGCTTCGCGCACCGGCGGGTCGAGGTAGGCACGCATGTTGTGGTCGCCGGGCGGCGAAGGCAGCGGCTCGGGAGTTGCCTTGCCGAAGTCGAGGAAAAGCTTTGCAGAGGGGGCGAGCTGATCCGAACGAAGGTCGAAATTCTTTTCGTAGACCGCGGTACCGGAGAAGAATTGCGTTGCCGGATTGGCGGTCCACGATTCGAGCTGATCGAGGCTTGAGTGATTGTGGGTCTCGCCAAAGCTGACTTTCCATTCCCTCGAGAGATCGGTCACGATCGCTTCGCGGCGGGGTGATTCTGGATTGGCAGCTTTTGCGTCGGCTGAGAAGAAGATGAGGCGCGACTCGTAGGGCGCGAGTGCAAGATCGATCCGCTGGGAATCGGATAGACCCGCCACCGCGCCGGTGAACGTGTCCCACACTTCCGCATGTTTAGCGATGTCACGGAAGTGCGCGGTGACGAGTTGGTACTCATTGGAGGTGTTGGCAACGAAGTAGAGATCGCCGTCGCCCAGCTTGCGATGGATGAAGCCGATGGCCGGCACGCGCGGCGACAGGGTCATGTCGGGCTGGGTGGACTGGGCAATCGCGGAACCAAGATCGACGTCGCGTTCGACAAGATGGGCAGTCGAAACTTCTCTGTGAAACAACGTCTGCGAGATTTCCTTGATGCGCGCCGAATCCTCGGCAGCGTGCATCAAGCCGGGGCTCGTCGTCGGCGCGTGGTTTGTCGCGATCACGATCCCGCCTTTGCGTGCGAAGGCCAGAACCTTCTCATAGGTCGCAACCGGTAGCCGGTCGATGTTGGGAAGCACGAGCACCTTGTAGGGAATGCCCACGGAGTCGATGGCATCCGCGTCGATGAAGTCCACGTTGAAGCCGGCGTCGAGAATCTGAGTGATGACTTCGTTGCCCAGGAACTTGTCCATCGACTCGTCGACGCTGACGTTGGAGCCCGATTCGTCAAAGCCGGCCATCGAAGTGGGGGACGCGCGTTTTTGGATCGTAGCTTTGAACGAAGCCCACACATCGTCGTTGGGCAGAAGCAGCGCGACATCGTTCGCCGGCTGGCCCTGCCGGAGCGCCCAGCTTGCCCGCTGCAGATATTTCGTCAGGTCGGGCATCGCGAAAAACCATGGGTTGTGCGCGTCGAGTGCCGCAGCGGCATACATGCGCCAGCCTGGCTCGCCCGCGGATGGAGGCGAGTAGGGCCAGCCGTGCCCGACGAGTTGATTGATCCCTTGCAGAAAATGCAGATCGGCCTCGGCCTTCATGTCGAGTGGTGTCGCTCGAAACGCCGGCGAGTGCAGCCATGTCCATGTCTCGGACGAGATGACAGGGCGATGAAACAGGTGCCCCGCGGATGCGGCCCAGCGGGTGTCGGAAAACTCCCTCCACATCGTGAATGTGGCCTTGCCTTCTCCTTCGGGAAGATCCTCGAAGCGATTGCTCGACAGCGTGACCGGCGGGTAGCCGTAGGTTTGCGACCGAAACTGTGTGTGATGTTCCTGGGCCCAGGTGTGGATCGGCTCGAGGAAATTCTCATTGGCAAGCTCTGTCAGTGTTTGTCCCCAATCGTGGCGTACGGCGGCCGTTTCCGGACCGGCGTTTCCGATCAAGGCCAGAAGATGCGGACGCAGATCGTATCCGCGCCGCCGCTGGAACTCGTCGAGCAATTTCGGGCTCCAGTCGGAGCCGTAGTCCTCGAGGCTGTCACTGAAGACGGCATAGGGTGGGTCCTGGTCGAAGGCCGCAAGCAGCTTGTCTCCCACGGCGTGCAGATGATTTTCGACCGCATCGCGATCGTAGTGATCGAGAACAAAGCCTTCGGCGCCTACCGATGGACGTTTGACCGTCATCCCGGTGCGGCTGGAGACAAAGCTGATGATCCGGCGAAATGCGTCGGCTGGAGCCAACGTGTATCGACCTTCAGACGGCGCGGCAATCGATTCGGCGTGGGTCAGATCGTCGGTTGATGCAGGGGTCGGTACGACAAACGCGGCGATCCACGCTTCGCCGGTATCGATGGGCGGAGCCAGCGCGGAACTAGCGCCTGCGGGTACGTCCCTCATCTCCACGCGCAATTTTCCGGCTGCTTGCGTGACCGGAATATGGGGCCCTCCGAAAGGCCATCCACTGCCCAGGGTCACATCGATGCGAAGGCCGAGCCGGTGTGCTTCATGCGCTGCAAATTGCAGGGCGGCAAGGTGTTCCTCCCCGAGAAATGGCGTGTTGTGGAAGCCGGTGCTCGCATCGTCCAGCGCAAGCGGATAGAGGGTTGTGATCTCAGCCCCGCCGATTCCTGCCGCTTTCATCTGCTCAAGTTCGCGGGTGATTTCGTCTTTGGTTGCCGCAGGACCAAACCACCACCAGCGCATCAGGATGCGACTTGCATCCGGAGGATCGGCGAAGGTGCGATGGAGAGAAGCCAAGTCGGGTGTGGACTGCCCGTTGGCGCGCTGCAGCACGAGACATGCAAACACTGGGACGAGGACCGCAGCCAAGAGAGGCGGCATGACTCGGTGCAACGAACGGTGATTGTGGAGACGGAATAGGCGCAAAACGGCTCGCTCCGGACACGCGCTCCCTTGATATCAAATGCCCTCTGCGAGCGCAAGGGCGCCGGTTTGTGACGCACACTCGTTTCGGCGGAGTTGCTGGTATTGTTAGGAGTGCCACCGCCCTTCGTCCCGCACATCGGCGAACGATCGGCAGGAGACAAAAACCTCGTATGAAGTCTTCCGCGCTTGCTCTAGAACCTGCCTCTTCTACTCCGCTCACCTCGAACAAACACCTGATCCGCTGGGTCGAGAAGATGGCCGATCTCTGCCGACCGGATGCGATTCATTGGGTCGACGGCTCGAAGCGCGAATATGACGCGATCTGCGAGCTGTTGATGGAGAAGGGCACATTCGTCAAGCTTGATAAGAAGAAGTGGCCTGGCTGCTTTTACGCGCGGTCGGCGCCGAACGATGTGGCGCGGGTTGAAGATCGCACCTTTATCTGCTCCCTCTCGCGCGATGCAGCGGGCCCCACCAACAACTGGGAAGATCCCTACAACATGCGGCGGCGGCTGAAGCAGCTGTTTCGCGGATCGATGCAGGGACGCACGATGTATGTGCTGCCCTTCAGCATGGGTCCCATCGGGTCGCCCATGTCGGGAATCGGCGTGCAGCTGACCGACTCGCCCTATGTGGTTGCGTCGATGCGCACCATGGCCCGGGTGGGACGGGCGGTGTTTGCCGAGATCGACAAAGACGAGAAGCGCGTGGTGCCCTGCATGCACTCTGTTGGCATGCCCTTGAAGCCCGGCGAACAAGACGTGCCGTGGCCGTGCAACGAGACCAAGTACATCGTGCACTTTCCTGAGAGCCGAGAGATCTGGTCGTACGGGTCGGGATACGGCGGTAATGCGCTGCTGAGCAAGAAATGTTTTGCGTTGCGCATCGCCTCGAACATTGCGCGCGACGAGGGCTGGATGGCCGAGCACATGCTGATTCTCGGCGTCGAAAACCCGGACGGCGAGAAGACCTATGTGGCCGCGGCGTTTCCCTCGGCCTGCGGCAAGACCAACTTTGCCATGTTGATTCCGCCCAAGGCCATGAAGGGCTGGAAGGTGTGGACGGTGGGCGACGACATCGCCTGGATCAAGCCCGACAGGGAAGGCCGTCTGCGCGCGATCAATCCTGAAGCCGGGTTTTTTGGCGTCGCGCCGGGAACGAGCATCAAGACCAATCCCGTGGCCATGGCGACCCTGGCCAAGAATTCAATCTTCACCAATGTTGCTCTGACCCCGGATGGCGGGGTGTGGTGGGAGGGAATGACCGACAAGCCGCCCGCCGAGTGTCTGGACTGGCGCGGCGAACGCTGGACGCCCGAGATTGGCAAGGAGACGGGGCGGACCGCGGCGCATCCGAACGGCCGCTTTACGGCTCCCGCGGCGCAATGCCCTTCGATTGATCCCGACTGGGAATCGCCCGAGGGTGTGCCGATCAGCGCCATCATTTTCGGCGGTCGACGTTCGACGACCCTGCCTCTGGTCTATCAGTCCTTTAACTGGTCGAGCGGCGTGTATGCCGGCGCGACCATGGGTTCAGAAACCACAGCCGCGGCCACGGGCGCGGTGGGGCAGGTGCGGCGCGATCCCATGGCCATGCTTCCCTTCTGCGGCTACCACATGGCCGACTACTTCCGGCACTGGATCCGCATGCAACGCAAGCTCGACGTGACGCCGCGCATCTTTGAAGTGAACTGGTTTCGCAAGGACAAGGACGGAAACTTTCTCTGGCCGGGTTTTGGCGAGAACATGCGGGTGCTGCGCTGGATCGTGGAGAGGGTGCATGGTCGGACGCAGGGCCGGGAGACGCCCATCGGCTGGGTGCCGCGCTACGAGGATATTGACTGGTCAGGGCTGAAGTTTTCTCGAGAATCGTTCGAGGAATTGATCGATGTGGATCGCGCTGCATGGCGCAAGGAAGTGATTGCCCATGAAGAGCTGTTTATTAATCTGCACGATCACCTGCCGCCGGAGATGATCTACGAGCGCGAACTTCTGATCTGCCGGCTCTAAACCCGCGATTTGGTAGTGGGCTACAGAGACGAACGAAAGGGCTGCTTGATTCAAAGTAGCCCACTACCCGCGATTTCACACAGCCTGCGGCGAAGTCCATTTTCATTTATAGTAAAGAGTTACGATCCCTACGCAGTTTGGCCCGCAATACTGGGCCGTTTTCAGGGTTTTGCTGCGGCGATTTCGCTTCATCGCCCGGGTGGATGTGTATCCGGGATCATTTTGCCAGTGAAGAAGGTTGCTATGGATCAGATGGATCGATCGGATCAGTCGACGAGTTGTCTCCGCGCCCCGCGGGCACAAGGCCTTTACCATCCGCGTAATGAGCACGATGCGTGCGGCATGGGCTTTGTCGCCAACATTCGCGGCGAGAAGAGCCACGAGATCATTCGCAAGGGCCTCGAAGTTCTGATTAACCTGACGCATCGCGGCGCTTCAGGTTGCGACCCTGAGACCGGCGATGGCGCCGGCATCCTGATCCAGGTCCCCCACGTCTTTTTTGTACGTGAATGCGGCGAGTTGGGAATCCAGCTGCCTGAAGCCGGCGCGTACGGCGTGGCGATGTGCTTTTTGCCTGTGGACAAACATAGCCGCCTGCAATGCGAGGGCGTTTTTGAACGGATTGCGCGCGAAGAAGGCCTCACCGTCCTGGGCTGGCGCGATACACCGGTGAACGGCGATGCCATTGGACGCGAAGCGCGCGCCTCGCAACCCTACATCGAGCAGCTATTCGTAGACAGGCCGAACGACATCGACGAAGAAGCCTTCGAGCGTCTTCTCTACCGCGTGCGGCGACGGACCGAGAATGAGATCGTGGCATCGGAGATCGACGACAAAGAGACGTTCTATATCCCCTCTTTTTCGTGTCGCACGATTATTTACAAGGGCCTGATGCTGGCGCCGCAGATCGAAAAGTTCTACTTCGAGCTGGCCAACCCCCTGGTCACCAGCGCGCTCGCGCTTGTCCACCAACGCTTCTCTACCAACACTTTTCCGAGCTGGAAGCTTGCGCACCCGTATCGCTATGTTGCGCACAACGGCGAGATCAACACGGTGCGCGGCAATGTGAGCTGGATGAATGCGCGCCAGTCGGTGCTCGACAGCGCCTTGCACGGCGAGAGGATCGGCGATCTGTTCCCGGTAATTATCCCGGGAGGCAGCGACTCGGCGTGTCTCGACAATGCAGCGGAGTTTCTCTATCAATCCGGCCGTTCTTTGCCGCATGTGATGGCGATGCTCATTCCCGAAGCATGGTCCGGCAATCCCGACATGGACGAGGACAAGCGCGCGTTTTATGAGTACCACGCGTCGTTGATGGAACCGTGGGACGGCCCAGCGGCCATCGCGTTTACCGACGGGCGTGTGATTGGCGCGACCCTCGACCGCAACGGATTGCGTCCCGGTCGTTACATCGTGACCAAAGACGACCTGGTGGTACTGGCTTCTGAAGCCGGCGTGATCGAAGTGCCGGCCGAAGAGATTCGCAAGAAGGGCCGCCTGCAACCAGGGCGCATGTTCCTTGTTGACACGGTGCAGAAGCGCATCATCTCCGACGCCGAGATCAAGAAAGAACTTGCTGCGCGGCAGCCCTACGGTAAATGGCTTGAGGAGCAGCAGGTCTTGCTCGAGCAGTTGCCTGAGCCCTCGCGCACCATCGCTTCGAACCCCGAGACCTTGCTGCGCCGCCAGCGTGCCTTCGGCTACAGCGAAGAGGATCTGCGCATCTTGCTGGGACCCATGGGCGCCAAGGGCGAAGAGCCTATTGGTTCAATGGGCACCGATGTTCCGCTGGCCTGCTTGTCTGATCGCGCGCAGCCGCTCTTCAACTACTTCAAGCAGCTGTTCGCACAGGTCACCAATCCGCCGATCGATCCGATTCGCGAAGAGATGGTGATGTCGCTGATCAGCTACATCGGCACCGAGCGCAACATTCTGGATGAGGCGCCGGACAATTGCCACACGCTGAAGCTGCCGCACCCGCTGCTGACCAATCGCGATCTTGAGAAGCTGCGTCGCGTTTCGTCCGGCGATTTGCTGGCGACCACGCTGCCCACGCTGTTTCGCGCCGAAGATGGCGAAAAAGGACTGCGGCACGCTCTTGAAGATTTGAGCAACCGTGCCTCGTTTGCCGTGGCTTCGGGCTATTCCCTTTTGATTCTTTCGGACCGCGGCGTGGATCCGACCTATGCCCCGATTCCGAGCCTGCTTGCGATGGCCGCGGTGCACAACCGGCTGGTCCGCGAGAAAACCCGCACCCAGGTTGCATTGATTATCGAGAGCGGCGAGCCGCGCGAAGTGATGCACTTCGCCCTGCTGATCGGCTATGGCGCCAGCGCGATCAATCCTTATCTCGCGATTGAGACGCTGCATGATCTGAAGCGTCGTGGACTCATGCCGCACAACGTGACCGGCAATCACGCCGAGAAGAACTTTATCAAGGCCATCAACAAGGGCTTGCTCAAGACGTTCTCGAAGATGGGCATCAGTACGCTGCAAAGTTATCGCGGTGCACAGGTTTTTGAAGCCGTTGGATTGAATCAGTCCCTGGTGGACGCCTACTTTGTAGGAACGGCATCGCGTATCGAGGGCGTTGGGTTGGATGTGCTGGCGCGCGAAGCGCAGATGAAGCACAACTACGCCTTTCAGCCGCTCACGGAGTCGGAGACGGAGTTGGTTGTGGGCGGGCACTATCAATACCGCGAAGGCGGGGAGTATCATCTGCTCAATCCGCAAACGATCAGCAAGCTGCAGCACGCGGTGCGGCAGAACAGCCCTACGACGTTCAAGGAATACACCGACCTGATCGACAGCCAGAATCGAACGCTCTGCACGCTGCGCGGTCTTTTCAAGCTGAAATATGCCGAGACATCGATTCCGCTGGAAGAAGTGGAGCCGGCCAAAGAGATCGTGAAGCGTTTCACGACGGGAGCGATGAGCTACGGCTCCATCAGCAAAGAAGCGCACGAGACGCTGGCGATCGCCATGAACCGTTTGGGCGGCATGTCGAACACAGGTGAAGGCGGCGAAGACGAGGAGCGGTTTACGCGCGATGCCAACGGCGATTTACGCCGCAGCGCGGTAAAGCAGGTAGCCAGCGGCCGTTTCGGCGTCACCACCAACTACCTCGTGAATGCCGATGAGTTGCAGATCAAGATGGCGCAAGGCGCCAAGCCGGGCGAGGGCGGGCAGTTGCCCGGCCACAAGGTCGATGAAGTCATCGCGAGAACCCGGCATTCGATTCCCGGTGTGGGCCTGATCTCTCCGCCGCCGCACCACGATATTTACTCGATTGAAGATCTGGCGCAGCTGATCTACGACTTGAAGAACGTGAACCCGCAGGCGCGCATTGCGGTCAAGCTGGTTTCAGAAGTCGGTGTGGGCACGGTTGCAGCAGGCGTTTCGAAAGCACACGCCGATGTGGTTCTCATCTCGGGAGACACGGGCGGTACCGGAGCATCGCCGCTGAGCTCGATTAAACACGCCGGCCTGCCGTGGGAACTCGGACTGGCCGAGACGCAGCAGGTGCTGCTGCTGAATGATCTGCGCGGCCGCATCCGCGTGCAAACCGACGGCAAGTTGCAAACCGGTCGTGACGTGGTGATTGCCGCGCTGCTGGGCGCCGAAGAGTACGGATTTGCGACGACTCCTTTGATCGCGATGGGCTGCATCATGATGCGCACATGTCACCTGAACACCTGTGCGGTCGGCATTGCGACGCAAGATCCGGTGCTGCGTGCGCGCTTCACGGGTCAGCCTGAGAACGTCATCAACTTCTTCTTCTTTATCGCGGAGCAAATGCGCGAGCACATGGCCAAGCTCGGCTTCAGGACCATGGACGAAATGGTGGGACGGGTCGACAAGATCGACGCCTCCATTGCCGATGCGCACTGGAAGGCCAAGGGCATCGACCTTTCTGAAATTCTCTACGTGCCGACGGTGCCTTCGCGCGTGGCGCGTCGCAAAGTGCAGGCGCAGGATCACGGACTCGACCAGGCACTGGACCACGCGCTGATTGCGAAGGCCGCGCCGGCTCTTGAATCCAAGACGCCTGTTTCGGGAAGTTTTGCGATCCGGAACGTGCACCGCACGGTGGGCGCCATGCTAGGCGGCGAGATTGCCCGCCGTTACGGGTCGGCAGGCCTGCCAGAAGAGACACTCCACTTCAAGTTCACCGGATCCGCGGGACAAAGTTTTGGAGCGTTCGTCCCAACCGGCGTCACGCTCGAGCTCGAAGGCGACACCAACGATTATCTTGGCAAGGGTCTGTCGGGTGGCCGCATCATCGCTTATCCGCCGAAGACATCGAGCTTCTTGCCGGAAGAAAGCATCCTGGTGGGCAATGTTGTGCTCTATGGCGCCACCAGCGGCGAGGTCTTTTTGAACGGCATCGCGGGCGAACGATTCGCGGTGCGCAACTCCGGCGCAACGGCAGTCGTGGAAGGTGTAGGCGATCATGGCTGCGAATACATGACGAACGGCCGCGTGGTGGTGATCGGCACAACAGGCCGCAACTTCGCCGCCGGCATGAGCGGTGGTCGCGCCTTTGTCTACGACGACCAAGGCGACTTTTCGAGCCGGCGCTGCAATAAGTCGAGTGTCGATCTTGAGCCCCTGGTGCTCGAAGAGGACATCGCCGAAGTGCGCACTCTGCTTGAGCGCCATCGCGATTTGACCGGGAGCCCGCGCGCTGCGTGGATTCTTGAACACTGGTCGGATGCTCAGCAGCGCTTCATCAAGGTCTTCCCTCACGAGTACAAGCGTGTGCTCGGCGTGCCGCGCGTCGAAGCGGTCTATGCGCCACCCGGCGCTGTATCCGCGGCGACAGCAGCCGTGGAGGTGCACCATGGGTAAAGTCACAGGTTTTCTTGAAATCGATCGCGAGCAGCCGGTTCGCCGCAAGACAGAAGAGCGCATCAAGGACTGGTTCGAAATCTACGAGCCCTTTCCTGAAGACAAACAGCGCGAGCAGGGCGCTCGCTGCATGGACTGCGGTGTTCCCTTCTGCCATACGGGCTGTCCGGTTTCCAACCTGATCCCCGACTGGAACGACCTGGTCTACAACGGCCGCTGGCAGAATGCGATTCGGCGACTGCACGCGACCAATAACTTTCCGGAGTTTACAGGCCGCATTTGTCCTGCTCCCTGCGAGGCCTCGTGTGTGCTGGGCATCAACCAGCCGGCCGTTTCAATCAAGCTGATTGAGCGCAGCATCGTTGAGCGTGCCTGGGCCGAGGGCTGGATTCATCCCGAGCCGCCCGAGCACAATACAGGCAAGCGTGTGGCTGTGGTTGGCAGCGGTCCGGCTGGCCTGGCCGCCGCACAGCAACTGCGGCGCGCGGGACATTCCGTCACCGTATTCGAAAAGAACGACCGCATCGGCGGCCTGCTGCGCTATGGGATTCCCAACTTCAAGCTCGAAAAGCAAGTCATCGATCGCCGCGTGGCCCAGATGCGCGCCGAGGGCGTTACGTTTTTGACCAACGCACATGTCGGCGTCAACGTGCCCCTGGATGCATTGACCAACCACTACGACGCGATCCTGCTGTGCGGTGGCGCCGAGCAGCCGCGCGATTTGCCGATTCCCGGACGCGCGTTGAAGGGCGTACACTTCGCGATGGAATTTCTGCCCCAGCAGAACCGCCGCAACGAGGGCGATTTCATCGATCCGGATGCAGCCATCAGTGCCGCAGGCAAACGTGTGGTGATTATCGGCGGCGGCGATACAGGAGCCGACTGCCTGGGAACCAGCCACCGCCAGGGTGCGAAGAGCGTGCATCAATTCGAGATCATGCCGAAGCCACCGGACATGCGCGCGACTTCTACGCCGTGGCCCTTGTGGCCGCTGCAGCTACGCACCGAAAGCTCGCACGAAGAGGGCGGTGTCCGCGACTGGAGCATTAACAGCCTGAAGTTCACAGGCGACGAACAGGGTAACGTGCAACAGCTGCACCTGACCCGCGTGGGACCGCCACCGAAGTTTGAAGCTGTCGGCGGCTCGGAGTTCGCGCTTGATGTTGATCTGGTGCTGCTGGCGATGGGCTTCCTTGGCCCCGTGAAGAACGGCATGATTGAACAGCTCGGTGTGTCTCTGGACGCGCGCGGCAATGTGACGACCACCGACTACATGAGCTCGCGCGAAGGCGTGTTTGCCGCCGGAGATATGCGCCGGGGGCAATCGCTCGTGGTCTGGGCCATCTCTGAAGGACGCAAAGCTGCGGCAGCGGTCGATCGTTACCTGGCACAGAAGACTGCGGCGCCTTCGTTGCAGCCTCTGCGGGCACGCGGTTGCTAGCGAGAACGGCGAAGACTTAGGGCAGGCTCTATTCCGGCAGGTTCAGGGAAACTGCGCCTCGTCAGTCGTCGGCTTTCCACACGTAGGCATCCGCCTGCGGCAGGCCAATGTGTGCCAGCACCCGAAAGACGAACTGCCGTGCCATCGCGTTTGAATCGACTGGATGGTTGTAGAACGCGGGAATCACAGGAAAGATGGTTGCGCCCGCTTCGGCGGCCAGATTCATATTGCGCAGATGAATGCGATTGAAGGGCGTTTCGCGCACACACAGAAGCAGGGGCAGCCGTTCTTTCAGCGTGACGTCAGCGGCGCGGGCGATGAGCGAATCTGCAAACCCGTGCGCGATGTGGGCCAGCGTTCCCATGGAGCACGGCAAAACGATCATGCCGTCGGACGGATGGCTGCCGCTGGCGATGGCTGCTCCGATGTCGCCGTCAGAGAGCGCGGTCGTCTTTTGGGGCTTGGCGCCGAGCAGCTTTTCGACCAGGTCATTGCGGCCCGAGAGGGCGAGTTCTTCGGCGATGACGCGCAGAGAGTTCTCAGAGGCGACAAAGTGGATACGGGCCACACGCGCATCGGCTTCGAGCGCCCGCAGCAGTTCGCGGCCAAACACCGCGCCTGACGCGCCCGTGATGGCCACCGTCAGCTGCATCGATTCGACCTTACTGGATGCGCTCACTCTCGCCGTCCTTCTTGCCTTCGTTCCACTCCTGCATCATCCGCGTGTATTCCTCTGAGTGGCCATACTTTTCAAGCCGCTTCATTTCCTCAAGCGCCTGCAGATGCTCGCCCGCGTTCCAGAATGCACGAAAAAGCATGATCGACGACATCTCCGAATCCGGCGATAGCTTCACCGCGACACGTCCGTGTTCAATGGCCTCGCGATGCTTGCCGCTTCGCGACAAAACCCAGGCCATGTAGCTGTGCAGGAGCGACGTTTCGGGGAACTCGTCCACGAGCGGCCTCAACAACTGTTCCGCGTCCTCGATCTCGCCTTGCGCGTCGAGGTCGATCACCTCGCGAATTGCTCCCAGTACACGCTCCGCGGCCTCGTCGGGAATCTGGGTCATCGGCGCTAAGCTCCCAGCACCCGCTTAAAGATGGCGTCCACATTGCCAAGCTGCCGCGTATAGTCAAACGTCCTGATCAGCTTTTCCGGGCTCAGCAGTTTAGTGATTTCCGGATCGGCGGCAACCTCGTCGCGAAATACACGATCCTCTTTCCACGCGCGCATGGCGTGCGACTGGACAAGCCGATACGCGTCTTCGCGCAACATGCCGGCCTCAGCCAGATCGAGCAACAGCTGTCCAGAGAAGATGAGACCCCCAGTCGATTCGAGGTTCTTCTTCATCCGCTCGGGATAGACGAGCAGACGATCGATGAGGTCGGTCGTCTTGGCCAGCAGGTAGTCGACCAGGATCGTCGAGTCGGGGAAAATGATGCGTTCGACCGAAGAGTGCGAGATGTCGCGCTCGTGCCAAAGCGGAACGTTCTCAAACGCTGCCTGCGCATTGCCGCGCAAGACGCGCGCCAGCCCGCTGATTTGCTCTGAAGTGATGGGATTCTTCTTGTGCGGCATGGCGGAGGAGCCCTTCTGCTTCTCACTGAAGTACTCCTGCGCTTCGCGGACTTCGGTCCGCTGCAGGTGGCGCACCTCGACCGCAATCTTGTCGAGGGTACTGCCGATGAGGGCGAGGGTTGAGATGTAGGCTGCGTGGCGATCGCGCTGGATGACCTGGGTGGCGACAGGCGCAGGTTTGAGTCCGAGAGCGGCGCAGATGCGCTCTTCATGCTCCGGCTTGAGATGGCCAAACGTGCCGACGGCGCCGGAGAGCTTGCCCACGCGCATGTCTTCGGCGGCAGCGTCGAAGCGGGTCAGGTTACGTTCCATCTCCGCGTACCAGTTGAGAATCTTGAGGCCGAAGGTCGTTGGCTCGGCGTGGATGCCGTGGGTACGTCCGATGGTGGGCGTGTGCTTGAACTCCACCGCCCGGCGTTTCAGCACCGCGAGCAGAGCCGACAATCCATTGCGCAAGAGGGTTGAGGCTTCTTTCACCTGCAGGGCCTGTGCGGTATCGACGATGTCATTCGAGGTAAGCCCGTAGTGCAACCACCGCGACTGCTCGCTGAGCCCTTGCTCCTTTAAAGTCTCGGCGACGGCCGTGGTGAAGGCGATGACGTCGTGCTTCACTTCGGCTTCGATGGCCTGGATACGTTCGACCGAGAAGCTGGCTTTGGTGGCAATGGCCTCGGCCGCAGCCTTGGGAATGACTCCATCTTCGGCCAGGACGGCGCTGGCCGCCGACTCCACCTGCAGCCAGCAGCGGTACTTGTTTTCTTCTGTCCAGATGCGCCCCATTGCCGGGCGAGTGTAACGTTCGATCAA
This sequence comes from Occallatibacter sp., assembly GCA_036267935.1. Taxonomy (GTDB): domain Bacteria; phylum Acidobacteriota; class Terriglobia; order Terriglobales; family Acidobacteriaceae; genus Telmatobacter. Next base: position 81,622 of record DATAVC010000020.1, read on the forward strand.
GGTCGAGCTCCAGGATTAAAAGAAAGTGCGAGACCGGGTGAATCGATCATCCGAGGCCCAGGCGTCGTTGCAGCTCTTCATACAGCAGGCCGCGCCCAGGCGAATACGGTTGGAACCATTGCCCGTTGATGACCATTTGCGGAATGGCTCGTTTGCCGACGTGCCGAATCACTTCTGCTGAAGCGGCGGGATCGAGATCGACGTTGATCTCGGTATAGGCGATTCCATGAGAATCGAGGAATTGCTTTGCTGCGCGGCAGTCGCGGCACCACGCCGCAGTGTAGACTCGCACGTCCATACCCTGATTTTAACGTTCGGCGCTGATATCCTCGAAGCGAACATGACGGCCGAACAGATCAAAACCCTGCTCAAACTGGAACAACACCCCATCGAGGGTGGCTGGTTCCGGCGCACCTACACCTCGCGCGACACCCTGCAGCTGCCCCGCGGCACCCGCGCGCAGGGCACGGCAATCTACTACATGCTTGAGACAGGCATCTTTTCTGAGATGCACGTGCTCGATTCCGACGAGATTTTCCACTTCTACCTCGGAGATCCGGTGGAGATGCTGCAACTCCATCCCGATGGCAGCTCCACCGTTGTGACCCTGGGGCAAGATCTGGCGGCCGGACAGCAGGTGCAGATGCTGGTTCCTGCGGGAGTCTGGCAGGGCATGCGCCTGGTCGGCGAGGGCGCGATGGCGCTGATGGCCTGCACGGTCACGCCCGGCTTCAACTACTCCGACTACCACAACAGCAAGTCGTCGGACCTGGAAGCGAAGTGGCCCGATCAAGCAGAGCGGATCCGGGCCTTGACGCGGAGTTGAGCGGGGCTGGCGGAGTTGGCGGACCTGGCGGGGTTGGCGCCTATTCTTGTTGACCGCGGCGTTCGCGAAAGAAGCTGCGCAGCAACTGGCCGGCTTCGTCGGCGAGACTTCCCTGCTCGACGATCATCTCGTGATTGAGTTGCGGATGGTTCAGGACGGACAGGACGGATCCGCAGGCGCCCGCTTTGGGATCGGAAGCAGCAAACACCAGCCGATCGAGCCGCGCATGAATCATCGCTCCTGCGCACATGGCGCAGGGCTCCAGGGTGACATAGAGCGTGCAGCCGTTGAGACGGTAGTTGCCGATGGCGGCCGCTGCTGCGCGCAGGGCGACGATTTCGGCGTGGGCCGTGGGATCGTTGCCGCGGAGGACCCGATTTTGGCCGCGAGAGAGAATCGCGCCGTCGTGGACGACGACCGCACCGATCGGCACCTCGCCGGCTTCCGCGGCGAGGCGAGCTTCGGCCAGCGCTGCTTGCATCGCTTCAAGGCCAGAAATCATGTTCTCGATGCTATCGCGCCGCGCTGTCGGCGCGTGCGGCCGGCTGCTGCTGGGTCATGCAGTGCAGCGCGCCCAGGCCCCAGATCAGATCGACGCTGTGAATGCCGATGACCTCGCGATCGGGAAAGACCTGGGCCAGGACGTTGAGCGCGACGCGGTCGTTGGGGTCATGGAAGGTCGGCATCAAGACGAGGCCATTCGCGAGATAGAAATTGGCGTAGCTTGCCGGCAGGCGTTGTTTGCGGAAGAGGACCGGGCGCGGCAAAGGGATTTCGACGACGGTCCATTGCTTGCCGTCTAAGGTGCGGACGGCTTTGAGGCGGGCAAGGTTTTCGGCGAGCGGCCGGTGGTTTGGGTCTTTCGTGTTGGGCTCGACCGCGGTCAGAATCGTGTCCCGCCCGACAAAGCGGCTGATGTCGTCCACATGGCCGTGCGTGTCGTCGCCGGCAACGCCGCGGCCCAGCCAGATGACCTGGTCGATGCCGAGATAGTCGTGGAAGGCCTGCTCCAGTTGTTCCCTGCTCACGCCCGGGTTGCGCTGTTGCACTTCGCTTAGCAGACATTCTTCGGTGGTCAATAAGGCGCCTTGACCGTTGGTGTCGATCGATCCGCCTTCGAGCACTATCCGGCGCTGTTCGCCGCCCGCTGCGATCGTGGGCTGCCATGAAGGGAGGCCAAGCAGTTGTTCGACATGGCCGGGAATCTGGTCGTCAAGACGCCAGTTATCGTATTTGGCCCAGGCGTTGAAGCGCCAGTCGGTGAGGGCGATCTGGCCCTGCGCGTTGCGGACAAAAATCGGGCCGGAGTCACGCGTCCAGACGCGGTCGGTGGGCCAGGGGTGGAAGAGAACCTGTTTCAGGTCGGCTCCAGCGCGTTTGAGAATGCCGGTTGCGAGCTTTTCAGCCTTCGCGCCCTGCACGAGGATGTGGACTTTTTCGTGCGCGGCAAGGAGGCGGACGATCTCGGCGTAGATCCATGGAATCGGCTGAAACTTGCCCGGCCAGTCTTCGCGATTATGCGGCCAGGCGAGCCAGGTGGCCTCGTGAGGTTCCCACTCGGCGGGCATGCGGTAACCGAGTGCTCTCGGCGTTTCGGCGGGCATCGCTACTTGGGATCTCCGTCGGCAGACCAGGGATGTGTGGCGTCGAGGAAGCGCTGGGTGATGGGCGCATAGGCGTCGATCCGGCGGTCGCGCAGGAAGGGCCAGTTGCGGCGCGTTTCTTCAAGGAGAGCCAGGTCGATCTCGCCGATCAGCACTTCTTCAGAATCGTGCGAGGCCTTGGCGATAATGCGGCCGAAGGGGTCTGCGAGGAAACTGCCCCCCCAGAACTCCAGGCCCGGGCCGTCGGCACGGTTGCCGAGGATGTCGCCATTCTCGTGACCGACGCGATTGACGCCGGCTACATACACGCCGTTGGCAATGGCATGGGCGCGCTGGATGGTTTGCCACGCTTCGTACTGGGCGGCGCCGAACTCATCTTTTTCGGCGGGATGCCAGCCGATGGCCGTGGGATAGAACAGCACTTCAGCTCCCTGCAGCGCAGTGAGACGCGCGCCCTCGGGATACCACTGGTCCCAGCACACGAGTGTGCCGACGCGGCCGAACGCGGTGTCGACGGCTTTGAATCCAAGATCGCCGGGCGTGAAGTAGTACTTCTCGTAATAGAGCGGATCGTCGGGGATGTGCATCTTGCGATAAACGCTGATGATCTTGCCGTCTGGCGCGAGGGTAACCGCCGTGTTGTGGTAGAGGCCGGGAGCGCGCCGCTCGAAAAGAGAAGCGATGATGACCACCCGCGCCTCGCGCGCCACCTCGCCCAGCTTGGTTGTCGAGGGACCGGGAATGGGCTCGGCGAGATCGAACAGGCGAAGATCTTCTCGCTGGCAGAAGTATTGCGCGCGGAACAGCTCGGGCAGGCACACAATGTTGGCGCCGAGGCTGGCAGCCTCGCGCACATGGCGGATCGCAGCGGCCAGGTTGGCCTCGGGATCGGGACCCATGCGCATCTGTACCAGGCCGACTTTGTAACGTCGCTTTTCAACCATGAAGGCCAATCGTCCTTTGGGGGATGCAGCAAGGCCAACCCCGCCGGAACGGGATTGGCCTCAAGAAGCAGAATGCGTTGCCAGTGATCCGGGTTTCGGCCTGGGATTCGATTCCCTGGCTTCGATCCAAACCGGCTCTAGACTTCGAGAATCAGTACAGCGGCAGCGATCGTCGTTGTCCAGAGACCGCGCTTGTCGCCTACAGCAGACTGCGTCACGTTGCTGGTGCGGACGATCTTGTTGGAGATGCGATAGATCTCCTTCTTTTCGTCCCAGCTCTTGTCGGGATCAAAGTCCACATCAAGCGTGGTGGCGAGCATTTCGGCAGCCAGTTCTTCAGCATATTCGCCGGCTTGATCTTCGGTCTCACCGAAGCTGTGGTGCTCGCTGAGGTAGCCATAGGTGTCACGGTCGGCCGGGATGGCGACGCCGATGCTCGAGACCACAAGGCGGTGCGGCTCGCGGGTGGAGTTTTCAGCAATCACCGCGAAAACCACTTCGCCGTGATCCAGATACTTCAGACCTTCTTTACGCCCAATGACTTTGCATTGAGGAGGAAAGATCGACGAGACGCGCACCAGGTTTTGTGATGCGATGCCTGCATCCCGGAGAGCCAGCTCAAACGAAGTCAAACGCTCTTTGTGTTTGCCGACTCCCTTGGTGAAGAAGATCTTCTTTGGGACCATGTTCTTTCCCAATTTCTATGTGTCCTCCATGCGTTCTGCGCTAGCGATTTTTGAAACGCTCCCGCATGAGTCTATCGCATCTTGCCCCCTTGAAACAGCTTGCGATGGGATTTCATGCTGCGTTCATAACCGGCGTGGCGGAGACTGGCGGCGGGGCTGCGCTGCACAGGCAAACGCCCGCATCGGCGACAGCGATCGGAGCTGCAAAAAAAGAAAGGGAGGGCCCGCGTAACTTTTGCGGGCAGGCGGCGTTTAAGCAGATATGAAGTTGCGTCTTTTCGCCGGCCTTGCTGCGTCTTGCCTGACATTTGCTGCCGTTCCGTCGTTCGGCCAGCAGAACGCCGCCGCTTTACAAATTTCGGCGGCCGACTCAACGCTTTCGCCGGTTCCCCTGGAATGGACGCCGCCGGCGCTGGATGAGCTGAGCAGGATGGCCCCGGTCAAATCGAGCTTCACCCTGGATCGCAACCTGCTGGCCATCGCCTCCGGCATGCTGCCCGACGCGGAAGAGGGCGATCGGCAGGTGATCCGCAAGCTCGATGGCGTCAGCGTGCACACCATGCGCTTTCCCGACGAGGGCATCCCGGATGAAACCGCCGTCAACTCCATACGCGCGGCTTACCATCTGCGCGGCTGGAAGCACATCGTCACCACGACGCGATCTGGAGGGCCGGTCCATAACGGAACCACCGATCTGTGGGTGGTGATGGACGGAGTGAACCTGCGCGGCGCGGTGATTCTGGCCGAGACGCCCAGGAGCCTGACCCTCGTGACGATCGCAGGCAACCTGAATCCGGTGGACCTGCTTCATCTGCGCGGGCACTTCGGCATTCCGCGCTTTGATGGCGACAGTTTGAATAGCGTGCAATAGGAGCGCGTTGCGGCGCTTCGCACTTCACGGTTCCCTCCCCCCATACCCCGTGTTGCGGCTCTTGGAGTTCGTTCGTGGCTGAATCAGGATTTCACCGGCCCATGCATGGCAGTCCTCCGCCAACACTCGGCACGCCGCCTTTGACCCTGACAGCCGCCTCTCACGCTATCGATCGATTTCGAAGGCATCAAACGGCGCCGTTGGCATGGACCACGGAGCGGCACGCGGTGTAAAGCTATCGCCTGGACGGCCAGTCCATTTGCCGAGTCTGCCCTTATTCTGCAAAGGTATAGAGGAAAGGGAACATCGAGAAACAATGTCAAAGACCTATAACGGGCTTGAATTGCCCAAAGATGGCGCGGCCATTGAATACGCCGACGGCAAATACACGATTCCTGACAATCCCATCCTTCCTTTTATTGAAGGCGACGGCACCGGACGCGATATCTGGAAGGCCTCGCAGCGCGTTTTCGACGCAGCGGTGCACAAGGCATACGGCGGCAAGCGCAGCATCAAGTGGTTCGAGATCTTTGCCGGGGAGAAGGCCTACCGTCAGTTCAAAACCTGGCTTCCCGACGATTCGGTTGCTGCGGCAATCGACCTGCGCGTTTCGATCAAGGGGCCTCTCACCACGCCGGTGGGCGGCGGCATCCGGTCGCTCAACGTGGCGCTGCGCCAGATCATGGATCTCTACGCCTGTATTCGCCCGGTGAAGTACTACCAGGGCGTGCCCAGCCCGGTGAAGAAGCCTGAGCTGGTCGACATCGTGATTTTCCGCGAGAACACCGAGGACGTGTATTCGGGCGTGGAGTTCAAGCAGGGCACGGAAGACGCGGCCAAGCTGATCAAGTTTCTGAATGTCGAGATGCTGGGCAGGACCAAGAAGCGCGTCCGCGAAGATTCTGGCATCGGGATCAAGCCCATCTCAATTTTTGGAACCAAGCGGCTGGTGCGCTATGCCCTTCGTCATGCGCTGGAGACGGGCCGCAAGACAGTGACGCTGGTGCACAAGGGCAACATTCAGAAGTTCACAGAGGGCGCTTTCCGTGAATGGGGTTACGAGGTTGCGACGCAGGAGTTCCGGGACCAGACGGTTACAGAACGCGAGAGCTGGATTCTCGGCAACCTGGAGTCGAACCCCAACCTGACGGCCGAGCAGAACGCAGCGCTGATCGAACCTGGCCTCGAATTTGCGCCGCAGAGCTTCCGCGATGAAGTGTATGCGGAAGTGAAGGCCGTGATGGATTCGATTGGGAAGTCGCATGGCAACGGCGCATGGAAGTCGAAGGTGCTGGTGAACGATCGCATCGCCGATTCCATCTTCCAGCAGATCATCATTCGGCCTTCGGACTACAGCATCCTGGCCACGTCGAACTTGAACGGCGACTACATCTCCGATGCGGCAGCGGCGCAGGTGGGCGGACTGGGCATCGCGCCCGGCGCCAATATCGGCGACGGCTATGCGGTGTTCGAGGCCACGCACGGCACGGCGCCCAAGTATGCCGATAAAGACGTCATCAATCCCGGTTCGGTGATTCTTTCCGGCGTAATGATGCTCGAGTTTATTGGCTGGAAAGAAGCCGCCAAGATGATTGAGACGGCGATGGAGAAGACCATCCAGCAGAAGTTCGTGACCTATGACTTCGAGCGGCAGACGGCGGGCGCGACCAAGGTTGGCACGAGCGAGTTTGCGACGCGAATCATCGGGAATATGTGAGAGCGACAGTTCGCAGTTCTTAGTTCGTAGTTCGCAGTTGTCTGCGGAGATAGCCTGTACTTGGCACCGCAGCCTACTCAACGACTGAGAACTGTGAACTACGAACTGTGAACTGAAACGGAGAGAATCATGCGTAAGAAAGTCAGTATTGTCGGCGCCGGCAACGTGGGCGCTACTGCGGCCCATTGGATTGCTTCGAAGGAATTGGCCGATGTGGTTCTGGTTGACGTGGTCGAAGGCGTACCCCAGGGCAAGGCGCTCGACCTGCTCGAAGCGATGCCGATTGAAAAGCGCGATGTGTCGGTGATCGGCTCGAACGACTACGCGGCGACAGCGAATTCCGACATCGTCGTCATTACCGCCGGCATTCCCCGCAAGCCGGGCATGAGCCGCGACGACCTGCTGCACACCAACTACAAGATCATGTCGGACGTGGTGAGCAAAGTTGTGGCGCAGTCGCCCGAGTGCATCCTCATCATCGTGTCGAACCCGCTGGACGCGATGGCGCAGGCGGCCTATCGCCAGGCGGGCTTCAACCGCGAGCGCGTGATCGGCATGGCTGGAGTGCTCGATTCGGCGCGCTTCCGCACCTTTATCGCCGAAGAGCTGAAGGTGAGCGTCGAGAACGTCACGGCCTTTGTACTAGGCGGCCATGGCGACACCATGGTTCCCTTGCCGCGCTATTCCACCGTTGCAGGTATCCCCATCACGGAGTTGATTGCCCCCGACCGGCTCGCAGAAATTGTGCAGCGGACCCGCGATGGCGGCGCAGAGATTGTGAAGTATCTCAAGACGGGGAGCGCCTACTATGCTCCGTCTGCAGCCACGGTCGAGATGGTCGAAGCAATTCTCAAGGACAAGAAGAAGATCCTCCCCTGCGCGGCCTATCTGCAAGGCGAGTATGGCATCGACGGCTTCTACATCGGCGTGCCCTGCAAGCTGGGCGCTGGCGGTTTAGAGAAGATCATCGAGATCAGGCTCACGCCTGAAGAAGATGCTGCCCTGAAGAAGAGCGCCGCAGCCGTGAAGGAACTCTGCGCGGTGATCAGCGTCTAGGGCCACTGCGTGGCGGCTGGACTCAAAGACGGCGTATTGGCAGTGACACAGGAAAACCTCCAGCTCAGCCTGGAGGTTTTGTCTTTCAGCGAAGAAACGCCACCACGTGCGGACCGACCTGCCCGGCGCAGAGGCTGGGCGCAAGATGGCCGCATCCCTGAATGACCCGCAGCTGCGCCTTGGGAATCAAAGCCTGCATCGTCTTGCCTTCGCTGATCGGCGTGATCTGGTCGGCCTCTCCCCATACCAGCAGGACCGGCATTTTCAGCTGCGGCAGAAGCGTATCGGTGGTGTCGCGTCCGGTAAGCATCGACGCCAGCGCGCGATGAATGACCCAGGCATCCTGCCGGGAGGCGCGGAGAATATCCCGCACGACAAAATCGGGAAGGTTGGGCGCATGGGGCGTCAGAAGGTCGTCGAGCTTGGCCAGTTCCGTTGCCGATTCGGGCGTAAAGAGCGCGGTATCCCAAGCGGGTTTGACGAAAAGACCGGCGCTGTCGAACAGCATCAACTTGTGCACGCGCTCCGGATGCTCGGCAGCAATCCGCTGCACGATCCAGCCGCCCATTGACCAGCCGCCCAGGTCGACTTGCTTGAGGCTCAGCGCATCGAGAAATCCGACCACGACTTCCGCCTCATCGGCAATCGAATAGGAGAAGTCGCCCGGCTTGTCGCTGTGGCCGTAGCCCAGCAGATCGGGAAGGTAAACGCGGAAACCGGCTTCGGTCAGATGCGGAGCGAGGTTGCGCCAGTCTTCTGAGCGGCCTCCCAGCCCATGGACTAAAACAACCGGAGGCCCCTGGGCCGGACCCATCACGTAATAGTGCACGGTTGCGCCGCGCACGGTAGTCGTATGCGACTCTGCGCCCGAGAGCCGTAACCGCGCTTCGGTATACGCGTCGAAGATTTCGACCGGCCGGGCGCGGAAGAGAGCGAGCGCCGCGCAGCCGAAGATCAGCAACACGCCAAGCGTGGCGAGTCGGCGTCGGGTCATCGGGGCTTCTCGGCTTCGATGGCCTGCGCCCGCTGCCATCCCGCTTCGATCACGCGGACGGTGACGGGATCGAGGACAAGGGGGGCCAAAGCTGGCGCGACCGGAGGTACCTGGCCGATCTCGCTGGCCCATTCCGCTCGTTCAGCCCAGCGCACGTCGTCGGCGTCGGATGCCGCACGCATGGTGCCTCCAGTAACCAGGCACAAGTAGTCGGCGAGCACGTAGTGGTAGCGTACGCGCTCTCCCTCGTAGTGAATCCGGTCGAGAACTTCAATCAGCTCGATGGTTTGGACGACGAGACCCGTCTCTTCTTCGACCTCGCGCACGGTAGCCGCCTGAAGCGATTCGCCCAGCTCGACCAGCCCGCCGGGAAGTGACCATTGTCCCTTCAGTGGCTCGCGTCCGCGACGGATGAGCAAAACGCGCGCCTGATCGACGACAACCGCGCCTACTCCAACGAGCGGCGCCTCTGGGTACTCTCGGGTCATACGGCCTTCGTCCTTTGCATAAGTCATTTCGATTCAAGGCAATATTTATCCAATAGTAATTGTTGTGTGAAGTCTCGGAGGGCTTCGCATCCTTCACTTTGGCGTATCATCAAAAACACCAGCAGGGGGCCCAGTTTTGTCAGAATTTACGCTTCGCATTGAGGGCATGCACTGCGGCTCGTGCGTTCGACGAGTCACGCAGGCGCTCAACCTCGGTGAGGGGATCAAGGTTTTGGAAGTGCAAATCGGCGCTGCGCGGATTCAATCCGGCGCGGCACCGCCGCCAGTCGAGCGCGTAGTTGCGATTCTGGCCAAAGCGGGGTACACCGCCCATTTGGAGCCCTAGCTCGATCATGGCAAACACTCCATCAGAGACGATAGCGCTCCCGGTGGTCGGGATGACGTGCGCGTCGTGTCAGCATCACGTCGAATCGGCGCTGCGCTCGACCCCGGGTGTCGAGTCGGCGCATGTCGACCTGATGGCCAATCGGGCTACGGTGGTGTTCGATCCCCGCCTTGCCGATGCGCAGGTTCTGGTGCAGGCCATTCGAGGAGCCGGCTACGATTCTTCCCTTCCGAGCGCGGACGATGCGGGCGCAGAGTCGAGCGACGAACACAGCAAAGACAATCAGCAAACCCTGAAGGCCGCGGTCATGATCGGAGGCGGCGTTCTAGTCATGCTTCTGTTGATGCCTCTCGATGCACACATGAGCGTGGCCGATCAAGCGCTGATGGACAAGCTGCCCTGGCTGTTCAGCATCCCGCATGACCTGATCCGGTGGGGAGTTCTGATTCCGACAGCGTTTCTGCTCTACTGGGCCGGACGCCCGGTTTTTGCCAGTGCGGCGCACAACCTGAAGCATGGCGCCACCAACATGAACACCCTGGTGAGTCTGGGCACGGGTGTTGCGTTTCTCTATTCGGCATTCGCCACCATCGTGCCTGGCCATGGCCGGCAGGTGTACTTCGACGCAGTTCTGCTGATTCTCGGATTTTTGCTGCTGGGCAAGGTTCTCGAAGTGCGCGCCAAGCGCCGCGCCCTTAGCGCGCTGAAATCCTTGAACCAGTTCCGTCCCTCGACCGCGCGTCGTTACGAGCATGGTCTCGAAGCAGTGGTGCCTCTGCAGGAGATCGTCTTTGGCGACCAGGTGAAGGTGCTGCCGGGCGAGCGCTTTCCTGTGGATGCGGAGATTGTGGATGGCCGGACCACGGTGGACGAATCGATGCTCACCGGCGAGTCGACTCCCATTGTTCGTGAACGCGGCGATAGTGTGCTGGCTGGAACGCTGAATTTCGACGGAGCGGTGATTTGCCGGGCACAATCGCTTGGCGAAGAGACTGTGCTGGCGCAGATTACCCGCATGGTCGCGCAGGCGCAAAGCTCGCGGGCGCCGATGGAGCAGCTGGCGGATCGGGCCAGCGCTGTCTTTGTCCCCACGGTGCTGGCCCTGGCAACGCTCACCTTTGGAATTTGGGCGCTGGCCACGCACTCGTTTGAATCCGCCCTGGCCAGTTCTGTCGCCGTGCTGGTGATCGCTTGCCCTTGCGCCATGGGACTGGCAATTCCCGCGGCAGTCACGGTGGCGGTAGGACGAGGGGCGCAGCTCGGCGTGTTGTTCAAAGGCGCGGAGACGATCGAACGGCTTTCGCGCATTGATGCCATTGTGCTCGACAAGACTGGAACGCTCACGGAGGGTCATCCATCTCTGATGAGCGTTCAAACCATGGTGGGCTACCACGAGAACGAGTTGCTTCGCGTGGCGGCAGCGGCAGAAGAGCAGTCGAATCATCCGCTGGCGAATGCCGTAGTTGAAGCGGCGCACAGCCGCGGGCTCTCGTGGCGTCCCGCGCGCGACGTGCAGATTGTGCCCGGACGCGGAGTGACCGCATTGGTAGACGACTTTCAATGCATGATTGGCAACGAGGCCATGTTCCGCGACCTGTTCTCGAAGTCGCCCAACAACTTTGCCCCGGTGAAGCCGGGAATGACGCGGTTGTTTCTGGCTCTGGATGGGCTGCCGGCTGGCTGTTTCGATGTCCGCGACACGCTGCGGCCCGATGCGGCAGAAACCGTGGCTTACCTGCGTCGCAGCGGTCTTCGCGTGCTGATGTTGACAGGTGATTCCGCGGCGGCCTCGGCTCCGATTGCCAACCAGGCGGGCATTGATGAGGTCGAAGCTGGACTGGACCCGGGCGACAAGCTGGCACGCATCATCGCGCTGCAGGGCGAGGGCTTGCGCGTAGCCATGGTGGGCGACGGCATCAACGATGCCGCTGCTCTGGCGCAGGCAGACGTTGGCCTGGCCATGGGATCGGGCACCGATTTGACCCAGGAAGCCGGCGATATCGTTTTGCTGCGGGCGCAGCCGACATCGATTGTGGTGGCCCGCAACCTGGCCCGCGACACGCTGAACATTATGCGTGAGAACCTGGCCTGGGCGGTGGCGTACAACCTGGTCGGCATTCCGTTGGCCGCAGGCTTGCTCTATCCGGCCTTCCACATTCTGCTGAGCCCCTGGATCGCTGCCGCAGCGATGGCCCTGAGTTCAGTGAGCGTGCTGATGAACAGTCTGCGTCTCCGCCGCTGGAGAGCTCCTCAACTTATGCAGCCGGCGCGATAAACTAAGCGCGGAGCTCCTGCTTGCGCATCCTTACGCGTTATATCCTCGGCGAAATCATCTCGCACACGCTGATCGGCTGCGTCATTTTCACCTTCGTCCTCTTTATGCGGGATCTCGACCATATTCTCGAAATGGTCATCCGCAACAGCTCCACCTGGGCCGACGTGGTCGAAGTCTTTCTTCTCACCATGCCCAACACCTTCAAGGTCACCATTCCCATGGCCGTGCTGGTGGGAATTCTGCTTGGCCTCAGCCGCCTGGCTGCCGATAGCGAGATTATTGCCATGCGCGCATCGGGCATGGGTATCGGCTACTTCGTGCGGGTTGCGTCGATCGTCGCCGTCACCGGCACGTTGATCGGACTCATCAATTCCATCTACATTGCGCCGCGGGCGAACCAGGGCATTCTCGATCTGCAGCAGACGCTGGAGACGCAGCAAGCTTCGTATGAGATTCAGCCGCGCGTGTTTTACGAAGACTTCCGCAATCGCGTGCTGTATGTCCAGAATGTACGGGCAGGCACCGGAGCGTCGAACTGGGATCGCGTCTTTATGGCCGATGTGACCGACCCCACCACGCCGCTGGTGACCACGGCGGCCTCGGCAACGGTTGTCGGCGATTCGACGCAGGAACTGCTGATGCGTTTGCGGGATGGAGCTGAACACGACGCGACCGGCGGCCAACCGGATCAATACAAAGTTTCAACTTTTACCAGTACAGATCTGCCCTTGCCGCTGACCCAGCAAAACGATGTTCACCTGGGGCGCATGGATACTGCCATCTACGCCATGCCCCTGAAGATGCTCGAAAGCCGCACCAAGGGGCCGGATAGCCGGCGCTTCCAGATTGAGTTGCAGAGCCGCTTCTCGTACCCTGCGGCTTGCCTGGTGCTGATGCTTGTCGGCGTCCCGCTCGGCGTGATCTCACGGCGCGGAGGCAAAAGCTCGGGCTTCGTCTTCACCCTTCTGCTGGTCATTATTTATTACGTGCTCTCGTATACGGGCATCTCACTCGGCCGGCAAAACAAGCTCTCGCCGTTTCTCGCGGTCTGGCTCGCCAATCTTGTCTTTGCGCTGGTGGGAGCGTTTCTGTTGTGGCAAATGGCGACGGGAGGCCGCGTGTTGAGCCTTCTGGCGCGCTTGACTGCCCGCCTGCCCGAACTCGGCGTGAAGACGAAGAACAACGCGCACACCTTCACGGGATTGCTCGATCGCATGCAGCCGCGCTCGGTTCGGCGCGTGGGCCGTGGGGTCTTTCCCCGCATTCTGGATGAGTACCTGGTGCGTGAATTTCTGGGAATGTTCTTCCTGGTGCTGGCCGGGTTCGTTCTCCTCATGCTCGTCTTCACGTTCTTTGAGTTGGTGGGCGACATTGTGCGCAACCACATCTCCCTGACGATTGTGGGCGAATACCTTCTGAACCTGACGCCCAGCATGCTCTACCAGATCGCCCCCCTCGCCATCCTGATCGCGGTATTGGTGACCTTCGGCATTCTGAATCGCAACAGCGAGATCGTGGCGATGAAAGCTACCGGCATCAGCCTCTATCGCCTGGTCGTTCCCATCCTCTCCATCTCTGCGGTGCTGGCTCTGGGCTTGTTCCTGTTTGACCAGTACTACCTGCCCCAGGCCAATCGCAGACAAGAAGCCTTGCGCAGCACCATTAAAGGTCGTCCGCCGCAGACCTTTCTTCACCCCGAGCAGAAGTGGATTTTCGGCCAGCCGCATCCCGGCGAACCGAGCCGGATCTTTTATTACCAGTTCTATGATGCGAACGCCGAAGAGTTCGCGAACCTGACGGTCTTCGAGTTCAACTCTTCCACTTTCGCCATTTCACGGCGGATCTTTGCTCCGCGTGTCTTCTGGAATCCGAGCAGCCGCTCGTGGACCTTTGAAAACGGATGGGCTCGCGACTTCGATGGGCCCGTTCAGACGGCCTACCAGACCTTCCATTTCACGAACTTCGACGAGATTCACGAAGAACCCTCGTACTTCACCAAAGAAAGCCTGCAGTCGCAGGAGATGAACTTCGGGCAGCTTAAACGCTATATTCGCGATCTGCGGCAGAGCGGTTTTGACACGATGCGCCTGCGCGTTGCGCTCTGGCACAAGCTCGCGTACCCGCTCGTTGCGGTGGTGATGGCGGTGCTCGCGATTCCTTTTGCCTTGACCATGGGACGACGCGGTTCTCTGACCGGCATCGCGGTGGCCATCGCCATTGCCCTTGCCTACTGGGTGATTGACGGCCTCTTCGGCGCCATGGGCAACGTGAACTATCTGCCGGCGGCCATCGCTGCGTGGAGTCCCGACATCCTGTTCGGCCTCACGGGCGGATACTTTCTTCTGCGCACCCCCACATAGAAACGGCCGGCGCTCGCCGCGCCGCATCCGTACAATAAAGAAATGCTCCGCGAACTCGCTCCCCTGTTCGGTTACATGCGCCGCTACCGCTGGGGCTACGTGTGGGGCACCCTATCGTGTATCGCCACCAATGCGGTTTGGGTGTTCTTTCCCCTGGTGATCGAGAAGGCTATCGACGGCCTCGAACGTGGCATCACCCGCAGGCAGGTATTCGCGTTTGCCGGCATGCTGATTGGCATCGCCCTGCTGAAAGGCGTCTTCCTCTACTCGCAGCGCTGGATTCTTATCGGCATTTCGCGCGAGATTGAATTCGATCTCCGCAACGACTTGTTCCGCCGGCTTGAGCAGCAGGACTCCGGCTTTTATGAGCGCTATCGCACCGGCGACATTATGGCGCGCATGACCAACGACCTGAATGCCGTGCGCATGTTGCTGGGTCCGGCCCTGATGTATAGCGCTAACACCGTCTTCTTCACCGTGGGCGCTCTGTTCTTCCTGCTGCGCATCAGCCCTTATATGACCCTGGTGGCCTGGGCTCCCATGCCGCTGGCGAGCATTCTGGTGCAGTACTTCGGACGAAAGATTCACGACCGATTCGAACGCATCCAGGAGAGCTTCTCCGAGATCTCTTCGCAGGCCCAGGAAAACTATTCGGGGGCCCGCCTGGTGCGAGCCTTCGCCCGCGAAGAGTCACAGATCGGCCTGTTCGAAAAGCTCAACCGGCGATACATCGCGCGCGCGCAGAGTCTTGTCCAGCTGATGGGCATGCTGTGGCCCACGCTCGAGTTCATCCTCGGCGTCTCGATGATCATTACTTTGCTCGTCGGTGGACATGAAGTGATCGCGCACCGCATTACGCCGGGTCAATTTGTGGCCTTCAACACCTACATGATCCTGCTGATCTGGCCCATCATCGCGGTGGGCTGGGTCGTCAACCTTTTTCAGCGAGGCACAGCCTCCGTCAAGCGGATCGATGAATTGCTGCGCGCCGCGCCGGCGATCGAC
Organism: Occallatibacter sp.; assembly: GCA_036267935.1. Lineage (GTDB taxonomy): Bacteria > Acidobacteriota > Terriglobia > Terriglobales > Acidobacteriaceae > Telmatobacter. Next base: position 96,794 of record DATAVC010000020.1, read on the forward strand.
GACTCGCAAGCGGACCCATCTATCCCCGCGGCGACCTTGCTGCGGGGGGCTGTCGAGTTTCGTCATTTGAACTTCAGCTACGGCAAGACGCAGGTACTGCACGATATCAACCTGCGGGTGCCGGCGGGTTCGAGCCTCGCCATCGTCGGTCCTACAGGGTCGGGTAAGACGACGCTTGTGAATCTGATCGCGCGGATGTATGAGGCGCCCAGCGGATCGATCCTGGTGGACGAACGTCCCGTGCGCGATTATCCGCTCGCTGTGCTGCGCCGGAACATCGGCATGGTGCCCCAGGAGACGTTCTTGTTCAGCGAGACGATTCGAGGAAATATCGAGTTTGGCGTGCCCGACGCAAGCTCCGAAGCGATGCTTGCGGTTGCCGATGCGGCCCACATCCGACGCGAGTTCGAGGAGTTTCCCCAGGGATTCGAGACCATGGTAGGCGAACGCGGCGTCACCCTCTCGGGAGGCCAAAAACAGCGGGCTGCAATCGCGCGCGCCTTGTTGCGCCATCCAGCAATTCTGATTCTGGATGATGCCCTGGCCAGCGTCGACACCTACACGGAGGAGCGCATTCTCAGCGGGCTCCGCAACTACTCGTCGACGGCCACCACGATTCTGATTTCGCACCGTGTCTCGACGGTTCGCAGCGCGGACCAGATCGCGGTTCTCGATCATGGCAGGATCGTCGAACTGGGCTGCCACGAAGAGTTGCTCGCCCTGGACGGGTACTACGGCAGTCTTTATCAGAAGCAGCAGCTGGAAGAAGAACTCACCGTCGCCGGGTAGTGGATGGCTTGAGTTGCGCGCAGGCGACGTCGCATTCTGCATGTGACCCTTTGGATTTGACGAATGCCTGAGGGCGTTATGCGGTCCAGCGGATCGGTTGATCCGGATCAGACTCGATGCGTGCTGCGGAGATCTTGCCGGCAGAGATCGCAGCGTGCTGCAGGTCGTGCGGGATGTCGGCAGCGACCACTTTCCAGGCCTCACGCACGTTCCGCACGCAGGCGATGGCGTGCTCGAACTTGGCGCGCGATGCACCCTGCGACGCCTGCAGTACTTGCGCAAAAATCGAAGCATAGAATTCGCTGAGCGCCTGTGCCGGCTTGCCCCCTACATCCATGCGCAAGCGTGCCTGCAAGTGAATGAGGATGTCGAGCGCGCGTCGCACCGCGATGCGGCGCCCTGTCACATCGCCTCGATCGACCGCCTCGACGGCCGCGTGCAGGAACCGCAGGATTCCGTCGTAAAGAGCCACGACGAGATCGACGGCCGACGCACCTTCCAACGCATGCTCTCGATAAGACGACATCCTTCAGCGGCTCCTTCTTAGTTGTTGCCCTGGTTATACCCCGTGATCGCCGAGTACAGCTCACTCACGCTGCTGAGCTGCGAAGGAATAGCCTGCAGGATCTCGTTCGCGGTGTTCAATTCCGCTGTCAAGGTCTTTTGTTGCGATGCAATCAGACTTTCCTGCTTTGCAATCTCGGCATTCAGCGTCGACTCAATCTTGCTGTTCGAGGTCTGCGCAAGCTTCAATACGCCGGTCGATGCGGTCGTCCCGGCGCTGCTCAAGAGATTCGACACGCTCGCGCCCCAGCTATTCAGTCCCTGAAACATGCCTACCACGCCATTGAAATCCGCATTGAGGAGTGAGTCGAGGGATGCCGCATCGAGTGCGATCGTTCCGTCGTTGTTCATACTGATGCCCAGCGCAGTCAGCGTCGATACGTCGGACGAGTTCGTGTAGCTGAGCGCAGCCGTGGTCGCGGCCGTACTGTCAAAGAGGGTCGAATTGACTGTCATCGCGCCGGAATCGTCGGCGGCTTGCAGAGTGAGGGTCTTGCCGTCGCTACTGACCGACGCGGTCGCGCCCAGGTTCGCGGTTCCATTGATCGCATCCGCGAGATCCTGCAGAGTCTGGCCTGCGGACCCGAGCGCGATGGTCGCGGGGGTGCCGTCGCCCAGTTGGATCGAAAGCGACCCGGTCAGCAAGTCCCCCGCTGCGGCGACTGTGGTCAGCGTTCCAGATGCATTCTGCGTGCCGCTGGCCGGACTTGGGCTATAGGCAAGCGGCGCTGTTTGGGTGGCCTCCACGGTCGAAGTCACCGCAAGGGCTCCCGCCGCGCCGGTCAGCTGCGATTGGAACATCAGATAGGACTCGCCGCCGCTGGTGGCAACATGGGCGGTGACGCCGAGGTTGGCTGCATTGAAGGCGTCCGCGAGATCGTTGATGGTATTGTTCGGCGCGTCGGGGACATCGACCTCGTGCTGCGTTCCCCCTCCCACCGAAATCAGAAGCTTGCCGGAAAGAGTCGCCCCCGTGGAGACTCCGTCCAGATATCCATTCGGGTTTTGCGCGTTGAGGCTGCTCAATAACCGCTGCTGGAGGAGCGAGAGGGTCGGAGATCCGAACAACGGCTCAGGATGACCCGAACTGTCGTTTCCCTGCTGGGTATTGATTGCCTGGACGAGTGCGTTGTAGTCGGTGACAAGAGTACTCACCGCGGTCTCCACGCCGGAATTGTCGTTGCCAATCACCACCTGCACCGGTGCTGGAGTTCCATCCGATTGCAACGCGCTGGCCGAGAGCAGTTGAAACGTAAGCCCCGGAATCAGATTCGTGACCGTGTTCGAGGCACTGGTCAGGTTCACGCCATCCACGGTCAACGACGCATCCGACCCGGTGACCGTCGAGGTGTAGGCGAGCGCTGGGCTGACATCAACCACGCTCGAAGAGATCGTCAAGGTTCCGGCCGATCCTGTCGTGTTCGAAAGCAGCGCAAGACTGGAAGAACCGTCGCTGTTGGTTTGTACCGACGCCGTCACGCCAAGGGCGGACTGATTGATCTTGTTTACCAACGTGGCCAGGGTGTTGTCCGATGCGTCGAGGGTGAAGTTGGTCGCTGCTCCGCTGCCGAGTTGAATTGAGAGGGCGCCCGAGAGCGTGTCCGCAGCATTCGCGATTGCGGTCAGCGTACCGCTCGACGGAGTCGAGCCGCTGCCTGCCGTGCCTGTGTACTGAAGCTTGACGCCGCTGGCATCGACGATCGAATTCGATGAGATGGTGAGGTTTGCCTTCGCGCCCGCGGCACTCGACACCAGACTGAGCCTCGATCCGCTGCTGTCGGTTAACACGCTCGCGGTGACACCCAGCGCCGAGGAGTTGATCGAGGAAGCCAGGCTGGCCAGGGTTTCACCCGCGGCGGGCAACGCAATCGTCTGGGTTGAGCCGCTGCCCACGCGCAGGGTGATCGATCCCTTCAGCGTGTCGGATGCGTTTGGAATCTCGGCCAGGTAACCACTCGATGTCTGGGCAAGTTTGTTCACCACCACCGTATGCGTTCCCGCGGTGGCGGAGCTGGTGGCGCTGGTCAGCTCAAGAACATTGGTATTGGAGCTTGAACCGGTCTTCTGTGCCAGAACGCCATTCAACTCGGTCAACTGGCTCAGATCATTGGAGAGATTTGAATACAGCGTCCCCAGACTCGAGATCACCGTATCCTGACTCTGCAGCGCACTGAGCTGATTTTTCCAGGGGGTCTCGACATTCTGCAGGTTGCCCACAATCTGCGCAACAGTCGTGCTGACATCAAAACCCGCTCCACTGGTGGGTGAACCGAAATTGAGACCAACCGTACTCATGCTCCCATCCCTCGACGAAGAAGCAGCAATTGCGAGCCCAGCGACGGTACTGCTTTCTTAGAGTTGCTTTATCTTTGCAGTTGCGCCATGCAGGAAGGGCGTCGCGCACGACGCCCCTCCCGCTGACTGGTTGACTCGGTTATTGCAGCAGCTTGGTCACTTCCTGCTGCAGGCTGTTGGCCTGTGCCAGCGCCGCAATGCCGGTCTGGCTCAGGATTTCGAATTTGGACATGTTGGAGGAGGCCTGCGCGTAGTCGGTCGCCTGGACTGCATTCTGCGCCGAGGTCACGTTCTCCGCCTGCGTGCTGAGCACCTGGCTGGCAGCATTCAGCGTGTTGATCTGGGCGCCGATGTAGCCGTCCTGGGCTGCTACGTCGATGATGGCCGCGTTGAGCGAGGTCAGCGCCTGCTCCGCGTCGCCCTGGCTGGATAGATCGGTGGTGGAAAGGGACTGGCCGGCCGCGTCGGAGTAGCCGATCGTGGCGATTCCGCCGGCACCTCCTGCCGTACCCGCAGTCGCGGTGGCGCTGACACCGGTCGTTTGAACATTGGTGATGGCGGTGGTCGCGCTGTTCACTCCTACGTTGTAGGCATTATTCGCCACATAACTCAGCGATGTTCCCGTGTTGGTGTCATAAAGATTGGAGCTGATCTGCAGCTTGGTTGTGGCAGATCCCGCGCTGGCCAACGCCATCGTTGCCGAACTCGTTGAGCTCGTTACACCAAGTGCGCCGTCGGCTTGGATGTAGTCTTCCAGGTTGGACAGCGTTGACCCGCCTTCGGCCTTATTCACTGCGGCCATCGAAATCGTCTGCGTTGCGCCATTGCCTTCGGTGATGGAGATAGAACCGCTGAGAACGTCTCCCGCTGCATTGGCCTTTACGGCTCCGCTGTAGCTGGATGTGCTTGGAGCGGCACCCACACCCACTGACCCGGTGATCATGATACCCACGTTTCCGGTCGTTCCAGCTCCCGCAACTTTGTCCGTGGCAAGACTGGCGGTGACACCCAGACCCGAGTTGTTGATAGCGTTGATCATGTCGCCCACCGTCGTGCCGCCTGCCGTAATTGTTTTGGCGACTGTCCCGCCCGCCGAGCTCAGAGCATCGATGGTGATACTGCCTGCGGTGGCGGTAGTGCCACCCGCAGCGTATGTGGTGCTGGCCAATGTGGCCGTAGTATTCCCCAAAGAGAGAAACACGCTGCCATTGCTACCGGCGGTGGCGTACGACATCACGCCGCTGGTGTCGCCCACGTTGGCCGCGGAAAGTGACCGGATGTTGAGAGAGTTGATAGACGCACCCGAGCTTGTGGAGTCACCGGTGTAGATGTTGGTGGTTGTGCCGAAGACGCCTTGCTGGTTGTAGGTGCTTGTGGAGCCGATGTTCGAAATTTCAGACAGGATCGACTGATATTCCTGGTTGGCAGCCGTATCCTGCGAGCTGTTGAGGGTGCCGTTCGAGGCTTCGGTAGCCAGCGTCACGGCCCGGTTGAGCAGGCTTGTCACTTGCGAGAGCGCGCCATCTGCCACTTGCAGAAGGCCTACACCTTCGGTGGCGTTGGTTTGCGACTGGGCCAGGGCCATGGAGTTCGCTTGTAGGCCATCGACCAGCGAAAGACCGGCAGCATCGTCGGCGCCGGAGTTGATCTTGGACCCCGACGATAACTGCTGCAGGGTCTTCGAGAGGCTGTTGTTGGTGTTGTTCAGGTTGTTTTCTGCGTACACCGCAGAGAGATTATTCAGGACACCCAGGGACATGGGTTTCTCCTCGTCGATGCATGGATTTGCGGCGTGCCTGGATGCAGGCTGCCCCTGTTGTGTGGTGCTCGGGGCTACTGCTGCCGGGAATCATGCCGCTGCATCTGGCCCCTTCTTCGGCGCCATGTTTTTGCACTTTATTTCAGCCCGAGACTGTCCCGCATTGGACACTTGCGCGCGTCCTCTTTAATCTTTGATCCTTTCCCCGGCCCGCGCCGATAACCACGCCATGATCCAACTCACCAAGCTCAATGGCACGCCCATGGTGTTGAACAGCGATCTGATCAAGACGGCGGAAGCTGCGCCGGACACGATGCTCACGCTGATCAACGGCGAGAAGCTTATTGTGCGCGAGCCGATCGATGCCGTGGTTGACGCGATCCTTGCCTACCGCGCCCGCTTGCTGGCCACGGTGGCGCAGCGTGTTCCCGACATTGGCTCTCTGGCCCGGGCCGCCTCTCTAGCCAGTCTCGACTGCGCACGGCGCTCCGACGCCCCGCGCAACACGCTGCCGCAGTCTCCTGATCAGTCCATGGTTTGACGCCTCAGAATGCGCCGGACATATTGAAACGCGGAGAACGACACCATGGATAAAGGCAGTTTTAGCGGAGCGGTTCTGGCGATCACGGGCATTCTCGCCGGCCTGTGGATCGAAGGGGGCAACCTTGGTCAAATTCTGCAACCAACCGCTGCCCTGATCGTGTTTGGAGGGACCCTCGGAGCGGTCCTGCTGCAATTTTCTCTGCAGACCGTGGGCGCCGCTTTTCGCAAAATGCTGCATGTCTTCGCGGCTCCGCGCAAACCCAGCGATCTGCTCGTCCACCAGCTCGTGGCTTTCGCCAACAAGGCGCGCCGCAATGGCGTGGTCTCGCTCGATACCGATCTTCAGAGCATCCAGGATCCTTTTCTCAAGCAAGCTGTCATGCTCGCCATCGATGGCACCGAACCGGCAGAGCTGCGCAAGATCATGCGCGTGAGCCTCGACTCGCTGGCCGAAAACGAAGATCGCTTGCCGGCAGTGTTCGAATCTGCCGGCGGCTTTTCGCCGACGATCGGCATCCTTGGTGCGGTGCTTGGCCTCATCCAGGTGATGCAGCATCTGGACAACATCCAGGAAGTGGGTCGCGGCATCGCGGTCGCGTTCGTCGCCACCCTGTATGGTGTGGGCGCGGCCAATCTGTTCTTTCTTCCTTTTGCGGGCAAGATGCGGCTCGAACTGCGCGAAGAGCATCTGCGCCGCGAGATGATGCTGGAAGGCGTGATCTCGATCATCGAAGGCATGAACCCCCGCATCCTCGAGATCAAGCTCGGCGGATTTCTGAACCATCCTGTAGCGCCGGAACGAGAGCGCGCCGCATGACTCCAAGGGTGCATCGCAGCCGCGTCACGCACGATCGATGGCTGGTGTCGTACGCCGACTTCATCACCCTGCTGTTCGCCTTCTTTGTTGTCCTCTACGCCTTTGCCAAAGCGGACCAGAAGAAGCAGGCCGACGTCTCCCAAGCGATCGATGGTGCTTTCCGTTCGCTCGGCGTCTTTTCGAACGCGCCGCAACCGGCGCAGCAGAATGCGGGTAGCGCCGCTGCATCTGTGCATGCGGTCGTGCAGGACGACGTGGTTTCGCCCGAGAAGGTGCGCGATGACCTGGAGCAGATGCAGCGCACGCTCGAGCAGAAGCTCGCCGATCCAGTTGCACGCCGAACGGTCGCAATCACCATGGGCCGCGAAGGCCTGGTGATCAGTCTGCGCGAAGCCGGTTTCTTCGATTCCGGCTCGGCAGTCCCGCGCCCCGCAACCTTCGATACGATCCGTACGATTGCAACTTCGATCGGGCAGACGCCCTACGATATCCGCGTCGAAGGCCACACCGACAACGTGCCCATGCATACGGATGCGTTCGACTCGAACTGGGAGCTCTCTTCGGCCCGCGCTACCGGCATTGCGCGCAGGATGCTGGCTCTCCATGCCCTTCCTCCGGAGCGGCTTTCGTGCGCAGGATATGCCGAATTTCATCCCATCGACAGCAATGACTCGCCGGAGGGACGCGCCCACAATCGCCGCGTGGACATTATTGTTCTGCCTCGTACCCGGCTTAATCTCGCCGCCGCCCACGCGGCTTCGTCGTCCGGAGCATGGGCCAGAATTACAGACGAGTAGCTGTGTTCTACATGATGCCGAGAATTTTCACGATCACCCGCTTGCGTCTCTGCCCGTCGAACTCGGCATAGAACACACGCTGCCAGGTTCCCAGATCGAGCCGACTGTTGGTCACCGGCAATGTCGTTTCGTGATGCAACAGGAGAGACTTCAGATGCGCGTCCCCGTTGTCTTCGCCCGTCTGGTGATGCTTGTAGTCGGGTCGCGCCGGCGCCAGTTCTTCAAGCCACTTGCCGATGTCTTCGATCAGGCCGCTTTCAAGATCGTTGACGTAGACCGCAGCGGTGATGTGCATCGGCGATACGAAACACAATCCGTCCCGTACGCCGCTGCGCTGCACGATCTCCTCAATCTTGTCGGTAATGTGCACCATCTCCCGACGCTTCCTGGTCTCGAAGACCAGGTATTCGGTATGACTCTTCATCGCATCTCCTCCGCGGTCGCGACCACCTTGCGCTTCAGACCTTATCCTAATCACTACCGATGCCCTCACCCGACACAGAACGATCTGTCTTCCTCACGCAAAACGGGATGGACCTGCTCGCTGCTGGAAAGCCTGCCGAAGCAGCGCAGACTTTTCGTGAAGCCATTGCAGCCGACAGCGAGAATGTCGACGCGCATCATGGCCTTGTGCGCGCATTGCGGGATGCAGGTCAACTCGAGTCCTCGGTCGGGGCGGCCCTCGCGCTGACCGTGCTGACGCCCCACGACCCGTTAGCCCATGCCGCGCTCTCTATCTCTTTGCAGCATGCCGGCCACGTTCCCGAAGCAGAAGCTGCCGCGGCGCGCGCGCGGGTGCTGGAGTGGAAGATGCAGCTTCAATCTCCACCCACCGGGGAGCCCTCGCTTTGACGCGTCCGTCGAGACGCAACGCACAACGGCTCCGGAGCATGCACGCATGGCTCGCCGCAGCGTACGGACCACAACACTGGTGGCCGGCGGAGACTGCGTTCGAGGTGATTCTGGGCGCCTACCTCACGCAGAACACGTCGTGGAAGGCTGTCGAGCGCTCTCTGGCGAATCTGCGTGCTGCGGGTGCGCTTTCAATGAAGGGCTTGCGCACGATCTCACTCCCTCGCTTGCAGGAGCTCATCCGTCCCTCCGGTTTCTATACCCGGAAGGCGCCGGCCATCCGGGCCTTTGTTGCGATGCTCGACACGGAGTTCGGAGGTTCTCTCGACGCGCTGGCTGCGACGCCCACCGCACGGCTGCGGGCACGGCTGCTCGCTCTTCCCGGCGTGGGGTTCGAAACAGCCGATGCCATCCTGCTCTATGCGCTGAGACACCCAGTGCCAGTCGCCGATGCCTATCTGCGCCGCATCGCGGAGCGCCATGGGCTGATCCCGCTGGTGACCGGCAGCCACCGCGCAACCTACGCCTCGCTCGTTGCGATAACGCGCGAAGCCTTCGCGCACGATCCGCCGGGAAAACAGACGCCGCTCTTCAACGAGTTCCACGCCCTGACGGTTGCCGTCGGCAAGACACACTGCTCGACCCAGCCGCATTGCGACGGCTGTCCTCTGGCGCGTGATCCTGTGGTGTTTTAGTCGGAGAGGAACCGCCTCGCCGCTTCAGGCAGGCAGTTTCAGGCGCGCGGCGAACGGAGGAATTTGTGCATAGGCGATGTGCAAGTCGGGCGAAAATGACCCGACGCGCATGCCATACGGCTTGAACAGCAGGGCCAAGGCCTGGGTGGAATAGAGAGAGACGTGTCCATTACGCGGGCTGGCATACCACCAGTTCAAACCGACGCTGTCGAACTCCGCAGGCTGCACCAGCGTCGAAAACAAGATCGCTCCGGGATCTTTGAGGAGCGACACCATCGTGGCCACCGTCTTCTCAGGAAACGGCGCATGCTCTAACACTTCGAAGCATGAAATCAGATCGAACTTCTGCGAGGGCAGTTCGTTGAAGCTCGAAAACGGGTCGTAGGTTGTCGCGGAGAAGCCTTGATCGCGCAACCGTGCAGCCAGCACACCGGTTCCGCCGCCGTAGTCCAGGATTTGAATTGATCCCTTGGCATCGGAAAATGAATTGGCGATCAGGTGCGCGTTGCCTGCAGGTCGCTGTTCGACGTAGTCAGGATCGACGACGATGTAGTCATTGTTGTAGATGTGCTCGCTGAAGGCGTCCCAGTCCCACGCGTCGAATGCGTTAGTAAAGACGAAAGCACACTGGGGGCAGCGACGGTAGTAGACGGGATGGCCGGACACCGCCAGCCGTCGGCCCTGCGCTTCGATACAACTTTTGTGAAAATCGACGACACCCAGCAGCGGGCTCGGTGCGCCACAAATCTTGCACGCAACGGGGCGCGGGTCGGCGACCTGGACATGGTCCGCCTTGGATTCTGCACGCTGCTCTACGATCGGTGCCATTGCCTGCATGCTACTAAGAAGCTTCGGGGCGCACGAGTAACAATTGTGGTGCGAACAAAACCATGGTTACATTGGGGTCGTACGCGCCTGGCCGCTATAGATGCACACCGTCAGCCGGCATTTAGACTGGCCTCGAACAGATCGCATCCCGGTGACGTCTTGGAGAGAGGATTTTTGTGGCAACCCGCTTGCGCAGACAGTCGGCCAAACCGTCGCAGACCCAGAGTCTGCTGGTCCGTGCCGTCGACGCGCACAAAGCCGGCCGGCTGGATGAGGCGAAGCAGCTTTACCTCGACATTCTCGCCATCGATCTCCAACATGCCAGGAGCCTCTACGGTCTCGGACTCATCGCACACCAGGCCGGCAATCTGGAGGTGGCCGCGCGCATGATGCAGCGCGCCCTGGCGGCAAGTCCGGGCGATACCGCCTGCCGCCGCAGCTATGCAGCCGTGCTGCGCGAACAGGGGAAGGACGATCTCGCCTCGGCTGAATATGAAAGCCTGCTGCGCATCGCCCCCGACGATGAGGCCGCGCATTTCAACCTGGCCGATATCTTGCGCAAGCAAGGCCGGCTGGCCGAAGCAGAAACACACTTCAAGCGCGCCATCGAGTTGCGGCCCGACAGCGGCGAGAACTACGAGAATCTCGCAGCCGTGTTCAAGCGGCAAGGCCGATTCGCCGAGGCACGCACTGCGTACGAGCACGCTCTCGCTCAGGATCCAAAGAACGTTACTGCTCTGCAGAATCTGGGAAACCTGCTGGTGCACGACGGAGAACTCGACGCAGCCCTGCTGCATTTTGATCGAGCCTTGGCGCTCGCTCCTGATCTTGCCGAGGCGCACAACGGCAAGGGCGCCGCACTGCACGAGCTTGGACAACTGGAAGAAGCTGAAACCTGCTATCGCAAAGCGCTCACATGCAAGCCGGACTTTGCCGATGCGCACTGCAATCTTGGCAACCTGGAACGCAAACGCGGCCAACTCGCCGAGGCAAAGCAGCACTATGAACGGGCGCTTGAGCTGAATCCTGAACTTTCAGAAGCGCATAGCAACCTGGCAATCATCCTGGTGAGCGAACTCAAGCTGGCCGACGCGCGCGCGCACTACGATCGCGCCCTGGCGACCGAGCCTGGCTCGATCGATGCCCGGTGGAATCACAGCCTGCTCGATCTGCTGGAAGGCAAGTTTGAAGCCGGATGGAAAGACTACGAAGTGCGCCAGTCTCGTCGCGGCTATGCGCCCCGCAGCTTTCCGGGTCCGTTGTGGAGGGGCGAGGCTCTCGATGGCGCACGCATTCTGCTCCATTCCGAGCAGGGCCTGGGAGACACGGTGCAGTTCCTGCGCTACGTACCGTTGGTGCAAGCCGCGGGGGGAAGAGTCATCCTCGATATCCAGAAACCGATGCGCAGTGTGGCCGCACTGCTTCCGGATGTGAAGGTGCGCGACGACGCGGAGCGGGTTGACTACGAATGGCAGTGCCCACTGATGAGCTTGCCGCATGCATTGCACACGGCGCTCGATTCGATCCCGTCGCAGACGCCTTACCTCACCGTGCCCCAGGCAGCGATGGAGTCGGCGGCGGGTTTGCAGTGGCCTGCCCAAGGACTGCGCGTGGGTATCGTCTGGAGCGGCAATCCCGAGCATCGCGAAGACCGCTTCCGCTCGATTCCTCTCGCGCTGCTACACCCACTTCTGCAGAAGCCCGGTGCTCACTTCTTTTCTCTGCAGATGGGTTCGCCGGCCGCGCAGCTTGTTCAGGCGCCGACCACGATCGTCGATCTGCAGTCGGCAATTCACGATATGGCCGACACAGCGGCGCTGCTCACACATCTGGATCTTGTCCTCACCGTCGATACCGCAGTCGCGCACCTGGCAGGAGCTCTTGGCCGGCCGACGTGGGTTCTGCTTCCCTTCTCGCCTGATTGGCGTTGGCTGCTGGGTCGCGAAGACAGTCCGTGGTATCCGACGATGCGGCTTTTTCGGCAGCCCGCAGCGCGCGATTGGAAAGCAGTGGCACAGGCCGTCTCGCAAGCGCTCGACAAGGAATTGGCATAGCAAGAGGGCATCCTTCCCGACTACTGCACACTCCCCCCGCTTCCGCCCCTATTCACAGATGTGAGTGAAATACACTCAAATATTCATCGAAGTGCTCTTGACAGACTCTGCTCGGCTTGCCTAGCATTAGCAATTGGAAGGCAAGACTGCTAGCGCAGCGCTGGCAGGAGTGCCAGCCCTCGGGCTGATCTGGGGTTTTGAAGCGTGAATTCCAGACCGGACAAGCCCTTTCTCAAACAAACCAAAGAACATCGCGGTTGGGAATTGATCCCAGGCCGCGCGTGAAGGAGAAGCGAAGTTATGCCAGCAACCTCTGTGAAGACAACCTTCACCCCGCTCCATGACCGGATTCTTGTCCGCCGCCTTGAAGAGGGTGAGACGATTCGTGGTGGCATCATCATCCCCGATAGTGCCAAAGAGAAGCCGCAAGAAGGCGAAGTAATCTCCGTCGGCAAGGGCAAGTCGAACGACGAAGGCAAAGTATTCCCTCTCGACGTGAAGTCCGGCGACAAGATCCTGTTCGGCAAGTATTCGGGAACGGAGATCAAAATCGACGGCGAGGAATTCCTCATGATGCGCGAAGAAGAAGTCCTCGGAATCATCAAGAAGTAGTCCTGGCCGGACGGGCGGACCGCGCTTGCGCGCGCCCAGCGGCAACGATTCGAAACTGATCACTGTTTACAGAACACTGATCCCTGTTCATTAGGAGAAAAGCATGTCAAAACAAATTCTGCACGGTGAGGATTCCCGTCAAGCGATTCTGCGCGGCGTGAATGCGCTCGCAGACGCGGTGAAGGCGACCCTCGGCCCCAAGGGCCGCAATGTTGTGATCGAGAAGAAGTTTGGATCGCCCACCATCACCAAGGACGGCGTGACGGTAGCCAAGGAAATCGACCTGAAGGACCCGATGGAGAACGTGGGCGCACAGCTGGTGCGCGAAGTGGCTTCGAAGACCAGCGATGTTGCCGGCGACGGCACCACGACAGCGACCGTTCTGGCGCAGGCCATCTTCCGCGAAGGCGTGAAGACGGTTGCAGCCGGCGCGAACCCGACGGCGTTGAAGCGCGGCATCGACAAGGCCGTGACTGCAATCATCGGCACGCGCGACAAGGACGGCAAGTTCATCGACCACGGCGCGCTCGGCAAGCTGTCGAAGCCTGTGGACGAAGGCTCCGTGGCGCAGGTTGGCGCGATCTCGGCCAACGGCGACCAGGAGATTGGCGACATCATTGCGCACGCCGTGAAGGTTGTGGGCAAAGACGGCGTCATCACCATCGAAGAGTCGAAGACGATGCACACCGGCCTCGAGACCGTGGACGGCATGCAGTTCGATCGCGGCTACCTGAGCCCTTACTTCGTGACCGATGCAGAGCGCCTCGAAGTGGTTCTCGAGGAACCCTACGTTCTGATCTACGAGAAGAAGATCAGCGCGATGAAAGATCTGCTTCCTTTGCTCGAGCAGGTTGCGCGCGGCGGCAAGCCGCTGCTGATCATTGCTGAGGATGTGGAAGGCGAAGCGCTTGCCACCCTGGTGGTGAACAAGCTGCGCGGCACGCTGAATGTGGCTGCCGTCAAGGCTCCTGGCTTCGGCGATCGCCGCAAGGCCATCCTGGGCGACATCGCCATCCTGACCGGCGGCAAGGCCATCACTGAAGACCTGGGCATCAAGCTGGAAGGTGTGAAGCTTGAGGATCTGGGCCGTGCGAAGCGCATCACCATCGACAAGGACAACACGACCATCGTCGACGGTTCCGGCAAGGCGACCGACATCGAAGGCCGCGTGAAGGAAATCCGTTCGCAGATCGAGAAGTCCACCTCGGACTACGACAAGGAAAAGCTGCAGGAGCGTTTAGCCAAGCTGGTGGGCGGCGTTGCCATCATCAAGGTTGGCGCAGCGACCGAGACCGAGCTGAAGGAGAAGAAGGCTCGCGTTGAGGATGCCTTGCACGCAACCCGTGCGGCAGTCGAGGAAGGCATTGTCCCGGGCGGCGGCGTAGCTCTGGTTCGTGCGATCCCGTCCGTTCAAGAGCTGATCAAGAAGCTCGAAGGCGACGAGAAGATCGGTGCGCAGATCGTGCTCCGCTCACTCGAAGAGCCGCTACGGCAGATTGTTGCCAATGCCGGCGAAGAGGGCGCGGTTGTGGTGGCCAAGGTTCTGGAATCAAAGGAACCGCACTTCGGCTACAACGCGGCAACAGGTGTCTTCGAGAACCTGGTGAAGGCCGGCGTGATCGACCCGACCAAGGTGACCCGCACTGCCCTGCAGAACGCGGCTTCGATTGCCGGATTGCTTCTGACCACCGAAGCACTGGTGGTTGAGCTGCCCGAGCCCAAGTCTGCTGCTCCGGCCGGTGGCCATGGCGGCGGCATGGACGGCATGTACTGAGCCACCCCAGCGACCAAGACCTGTCGCCGGGGACCCCGGTAGACCGACTGGTCGCTCGACGAACCGCGCCTTCGGCGCAAAAACAAGAAAAGCCCTCAGCTTCGGCTGGGGGCTTTTTGTCGGCTTTACCGCTGCTGAAGGTGACGATCTTTCTTAAATTTGGTATGATTGGTATAACAATTTGCACGAGGTACACCAATGAGTGTTTCCCTGGCGAATCTCCGAATAGCCGATGGCGTCTGGATTGCAACCGCTCTGCTCCACAATGAACACCCTGATCGGCCCGACTTCTCCGAGTCAGAAATTCAGGCCCGGTTCCTTTCCGAGGAATTTCCGCGAGGAAAGAACATCAGCTCTCTTGCTACAAATATCAACACCCATTGCGTGGCCAACCGTCCGCGATCACGCAAGCGATCGGATCCCACAAAACTTCAGGGCGGGCCGTATCGGTTGCTTTACGAGACTCGATCCGGCTTTCGTCGGCTTTTCAGGCCTGGCGACGGAGTCCACCCGGACCGCTCTCAGGGGCGACGCGCCTTCAAATCAATTCCTCTCGGAGATCAGATCCCCGAGAGATATAGATACCTGCTGGATTGGTATGACTCGTGGCTCAAGAGTTCACCGAGCACCGAAGCGGTTTACGACATCGACGACGACCCTCTACTCAAACTGCGCGGCTCAGGACGTCATATCTGGGCGGACGAGCATGCAGATGAATACGTCGAGAACCTGCGAAGAGAATCCTGATGAGCAGAATATTCTTCGACACGAACGTATTCATTTATCTTTTCGAGGATTACGAACCATTCAGCTCGATGGTCGATGCGATGTGGCGCCGCATGATACAGCGCCGCGATCAGTTAGTCACGTCGAGCATGACCCTCGGAGAGCTTCTTGTGAAGCCGTCAAGATTGGGACAGGCATCCCTCATTGAACAGTACGATCGCACAATTCGCTCTCGTGCTCAGATACTCCATTTCGATACGAGCGTGGCCTGGCGTTACGCTTCCCTGCGCACGACGCATACCATCCGCAATGCCGATGCCATCCAGTTGGCGTGTGCTGCGCACTTCGGCGTCGACCTGTTCATCACCAACGACATCCGACTGCACAAACTCAATGTGCCGGGAATTGGGTTTATCGCTCCGCTTGAAAAGGTTCCGCTTTAGCAGCTGTTGGCCGCAGGCACTCCACGGCAGATCTTCTGGAAACAGAAAAGCCCTCAGCTTCGGCTGGGGGCTTTTTGCTTAATCCCTACATCGAAATCTGCAAATCGGAAATTTGGCCGTACAAGACCGTGCGAGCGAGCCCGGGTAGCTGTTGAGTCAATCTAAGACTGCAAAACGACTTAATTTAAGAAGCTATAGCCGTCACGTTCGACGACACATGTTTGGGCTGACTCTGAACCGCCTGCGGGCGCAACGGACGCAACCACCCTGCAGCGAGCCATTCCTGCGGAATCGAAAACTCAGACCAACCGCAATCCAGGCAGATCCGGATATCCGGAGCCGGAGTCAGCGGGGGGTGGCTCAGCGTTCTTGGAGCGTTGCGGAAAAGACGAACTTCTGCAGGAACTACGGAAAGAGCCCCCGACTCACACTTTGGGCACACCATGGTACACACCTCTGGGATAGGTTTCCAGCCTGGGGGAATTCAAACTGTAACCTAACGGACATAGCGGCGCAACGGAAATTGTGCAGTTTTGGGTACCTTCGATCCAAAACTCATCAGCTTTTGACAATTCCCCACGCCCTGACCCAGGTTCGATGGCGCCGTCGGTGCCTCCGCGCCGATCACGCAGGCTCCTCACGGCTCCCACGGGGCATCGATTTCATGGCTCAGGATGGGCGCACTCAGCGCCCGCTTCCCTTGCCCCATTGGATTCTGATGCCGGCGCGCGCCGTGGTGGGCAAACTTAAGTAGCCGATCGGAGCAATGTGGGTGTTGTTGGTCAGATTGTCCAACTGTCCATAGATCCCCAGAAGCGACGTAAGTTGATAACTTGCACCGACGTCGAGCTTGGCATATCCAAAGTCCAGGTTTCGATTGGGAAGCAGGAGGCTGTTATCCCCGTTCTGGTCTGAGTAAGCAAGGTAGGTGGAGTCATCGCTGCGGCTCGCAAAGGCCGCGTTGAAGACCGCGGTAAGCTTGTGCGCCGAGTAAGTCGCCGAGACGAATCCCGTGTGCGGCGGCCGCCGAAACGGACGCGCCCCTTTCAGCGGCGAATAGGCCCCCAGGGGGACGCCGTTGTAACTGAATCCGTAGCCGCCGAGCAGCGCCTCGTTGTCGCTGGAGAACGATCGCTGGATTACCGCATCGAGATAGGTGTATCCACCGCGCAAGAAGATGCTGCTTCCGATGCCACCCTCCACCGTTGTCTCGATACCCTGTGCGCGAAACGCTTCGGTGTTCACGGCAAGCCCATAGTCGAATGTGTAATAGAAGCCGAGAGCTTGAATCAGTTGCTGCTGGGATGCAGGACTCAGGTTGGGCAGAATGTTGGGCAGTAAGGTTGCGCCCACAGCCTCCACCTGCCGGCCCAGCTCATTGTGAAAGTAACTCGAGCGCAGAACAAGTCTCTGGCCGATGAAGCTCTGTTCGACACCACCTTCGTAGGTTCGCGTCGTGGGTGCGGAGAGCGGGCTGATGTTGAGTTGCTGCGCCACGCTGCTGAAACCGTTGGTGGTCAGAAAGCGATAGAGAGAGCTGAACTCTTCAGTCAGTGCCGGCTCGCGGTTGGCGTCGCCAAAGTTGAACAGCACGCGCGTACCGCTGAACGCTCCCTTGCCCGGCCGCAAGGCATAGACCGAGAAGCTTCCGTGCGGCGCCGTCAGCGTTCCGAATTCCGAGTAGTGTTCGAGGCTTCCGCCGAGTGAATAGAAGAAGCGGCTCTTAAAGTCTCCCTTTACTGCTGCCAGGTAGACATAGTTGGTGCGCTCGGTTTGCTCGTCGGTTGCAAAGGTGGGCAAATATTCGTGGCCACGTTCGTCTTCGAAATGAAAACCGATGAGAGCCTGCAGGTGCGGCGTGAATCGAAAGTCGCCCTGGTAGACAAGCTGGTCTCGATTCGAATCAAGAAACTCCGCGGTTGGATACTGTTCCGGGTAATCGAGAATCGCCTGTCCGCTTGCCGAGGTGCCGTTCGCTCCGAGGATGTTGACGGTGTTGCCGAAGTACGCCTGATCGCCGAAAGCGTCGTACGACTGCAAGGTTCCGCTCGGCTGCCAGAGGTAGTATTCCTCGCGCCGTCGCGCGGCTCCATAACGGGCCGTGTTGTGGAACGCCGCAGTGGTCTGGTTCTCGACCGATGCGCTGATCAGCAGATCCTGATCCTTCTGCGTCGCATCGTCAGAGACTTGATAAAACTGCCAGGCGTTCGGTACGCCCACGGCCGACACGCCATAGTGGACCGTCGCCCGCACCTGGGTCGATCCATTCGGCTGCCATCCAAGATTTGCTGCCGCTGTTGCCACGTGAAACTGGTCGTTGGGCAGATTGTTCTGGGTCTGCAGCCAGGTGAAATCGCCAAGATAATCGAGCTTGTTGTGCGCTCCGGCAATCTCCAGATTGTCCTGGAACGAAGTCAGGTTGCCGCCGTCACCATGAAACAGAAACGAGGGAAAATTCGTCGTTCCGTGGGGCGTGGTCAGGTTCACCACACCGCTCTCGGCATCGGCGCCGTACAAGCTTGAGTCGGGCCCGCGATACACTTCGGCGCGCTCAAGGGCGGTGGTCGACAGGGGACCAAAATCAAAGCGGCCGCCCAGGTCGCCGGCGCTGACGCCATCGATCAATACCTCGTTGTCGTCAGAATCGCCGCCGCGGATGAAGAGCGAAGCTTGCGAACCGGCCTGGCCAATCTGCGCCACGGCCGTACCCGGCATCATGCGCAGCGAACTCACCAGATCGTTGCGTCCCGCGAGTTCGACCGGACCCAGGACCGACGTCGCCGCGCCGACTTGGGCCTGCGGTGTAGGCGTGCCGTTGGCCGTGACAACGATCGACTCGCGCGCCCACGATGGTTCCAGAACCAGGTTCCGTTCGAGGTCATCGAACTGTCGCGCGTAAAAGCCGGGCGTCTCCAGTTGACGAAACCCTTTGGCGGAGATGACGAGATAGAAACGACCCTGCGCACCGGTCGTGATCTGAAAGCTGCCGTCAGATCTTGAAAGAGTGGACGTGGAGACTTTTCCATTGCGCACCAGAACGACCGTGGCATTGGTGATGCGGGCGCCCGACGCGTCCGACACAACGCCGTGAATCTCTGCGGCGTAGGCGAGAGTGCAGGCGAACAGGATGAAGATGGGCGCGATGAATCGCCGCGAAAGGCGGCGCAGCAGGCAGGCAGGCGTCATGAATGGCTCCTTCGTTCCCCTCGGAACGTAAGCGGGTGATGGGCGCCAAGGACCGGTCTCCTGACTTGCGCTTTAGCCAGCACCTTCCCAGAGAGCCACGCTGCGTGGTTGTCTCCAGTGGATTGAAAGCTGGCTTCCTACCCTGGCCATCCGACGATGTCCAAGGCCGGTGCGCTCACAGTTGCGGGGCAGTGACGGAATTTCACCGTCTTCCCGTGCATCCTGGCGATTGCCGTTTTTGAAATGCGCGGCTCTCTCAAAACAGGCCGCGACGATGACATGAAACTTTCTTTCATGTCATGAATGGTTATAAATGGCGGACCGCATGAAGTCAAAACGAAGAGAGGGGGACGGACGGGCCGCGGATACCTTCGTCTCTCCTCTAGATGAAAATTGCCGGCAACTTCTTCCATACGTGGTATGGATCGAGGCCCTCCGTGCGTCGAGCGTGAGCACGTCGTTTGGCACCGATTATCTCGAAGACGATCGAGAAAAGCTGATCACGTATCCGCGCGCGGTGTGCTGCGTGAACAAAGGTCGCAATCGATCCGGCTATTGAAGAGTCGATACGTTGAGCCGAAAACGGCACGCCACTGGATGCCCGTCGCGGAAGGCAGGAATAAACTGCCAACCAGAAGACGCCTGGACCAAGGGCTCGTCAGTTCCGTTGATTACTTTGGCAGAGCGAACCTTTCCGGCGGCGTCGACAACGAGTTCCATAACTTCATTTGCTGAGGGGGGGTGTTGTTCCTCAATGGATGGAGGCGGGCGCCGCAGCAGAATCGATCTGGGCTGAACGATAGCCGGTTCCTCCAGAGAAGAATCCGATGTGCCAGTATTGAGGTTGTAAATGCTAACGCCGATAGAAGTTTCAATCGCATCATAGATCTTCCCATATCGTTTGCGTGACGATGATCGCGAAGCGTGATCAACGTTGTGCAGGATCCCGCTCTGATGAACGCTCGAGATCGATGGGCGAATACGATCCAGATCTTGAGAGGGCCACATTTCATTGAGAGCGGCCCATGCCTCTTGTTCGCGGCCGCTGTAGAGATACGCCCACACGATTTCCAAAACACTCACCTTGGTTCGAAGCAGGCGATGTAATTCTTCGCCCGATCGAAGCGATTTCACTGATAGGTCGCCGTCGCTCTGTTTGAAGTCGGCGAGATCGCGTGCACTGATCTGGGAGCGAAGTTTGGCGATTTGAGCGTCGTAGTAGGACCGGAATTCAAAGCCGACATCAACCGGTCGGCCCTTTTCAAAGCGGAACACGACCGTTGGTGGGGAATCAAGATCCGCGCTTGGTACCCTTTCGAATCCATCCACGGCTACCGCATCGTCCGTCCAGATTTCGACACGTCCATCCACATCCGTATCCTGAGCGCGATAGGAATCGGCTCCCTTGAGGGAATAGAGCAGTTGAGGTGGTCTTGCCAGCGAGTAGATTTGATAGGTGCGATTGGAACCGGCTCCGGAGCGATCGATCTGAAACGCGACGACGGGCTTTCCAAATCCGAGGTCAGCACCCAAAACATCGATACCCACCTGGCCCGCATCGGACGCGACGGAGATTTCGTGTCCATTCCAGACAAGCTTTGCGGCGCACGCGCGCTCTGCAAAGGAGCCCTCTCGCATCGGACCAACGATGACACTTATTCCGGTGGAGAATCGAGTACTGTACTCACCGCTTCCGTCTTCGCAAGTAATGTCTTGAGCCGAGCTTTGAGAGTGAACCGCGATGGGCCCGAACAAGATTCCAGGAAGCAATACCGAAAGGAATCGCGCGGCGGACTTCATCAGCGATCTGACCAGACGGCGTTGCATCTCAATTCTCATGGCGACACCGGACACGCAGCCGTCGACCCGCCGCCTTTTTTGAGTAACGCTGTCGCTGCCCCTACTGTTGCGCGACATGCCCGGGTGGTTGCTGCCAGACTGACTATACCCGATGAGCTCATTTCTTCTCGTTGTGTCTGGATGGTGGCCGACGCGGGAGTTTCTCCCAAGCCCACAACGTCGGCGTCGCACTCAGTGGCCGCACGCCACCTTCATCGAATGCGGCGCCCACCAACGCACAATGGCCTACTGGCGGACTCTCCTCTCGGGTGCCAGTGCGCGCCCATCGATGTTCATCGGGATTAGTGATGATCGGCATTGTTTCAGCAAGTTCTTCTGCACTCCGACCGGCACACTGGCTGGGTCCAACCACGATCGACAAGAATGCCGCAGTAAGTGCCACGTGACGCGAGCAAGCTTGAGCTTGCCTGCGGCTTCTGGATTCCCTTCTGAAGGAGCCGGGACGCACGCTTACGCACCGCCTCTATGTGAGGATGGTCTCGCTGACCTTGCCTTCGACGCAAAGGCGCTCGCTCGTTCAATTTTTCGGATGGTACCCTGTTGATATCGTGCGGTCGCTTGCTTCGGAATGGACGCAACTCCCCGCAGGCCGGCGACGGCAGCCGCAATCTCTCAACGGGAGTGAAAAGGGAGTCAATCTGTGGCGATCGATCGAGTATCTTGCTGATTCTAAAAGTGGCCCCGTAGCTCAGGTGGATAGAGCAGCAGTTTCCTAAACTGTTTGTCGGAAGTTCGAATCTTCCCGGGGTCACCACTTCTTCAGGCCAACGACGCGCCGCTCCACCTCTCACACTTTCTTTCAGACCGCCCCAGTCTTCAGGCAGCCTTGCGGGCCAGCGGGTTAATCCGCTCGGAGATGCCGGTGAGGAGCCGGTCGGCGTGCTTCTCCTCCTCTGCGGTCTGCTGCAAGAGCGTTGCGTCTTCTTCTCGTCCTAACACGCGGGCAAAGTGTTGCACTGCGCCGTAGGCAGCGATTTCGTAGTGTTCCACCCGCTGCGCCGCGGCAATCAAGGCTGCATCGCGGACAGGGTCATGGTCGGCCTCCTGGATCATGTCCTCGGCCTCGTCGATCAGCGCACCGATCACCTTGCACTTGATCAGGTCCACGTCGCCCGCTAAAGGGTCGAGGATGGTGCGGAGGCGCAATGCCTGGGCTTCGGTCTCACGCTGGTGGGTTCGGAATGCCTGTTTCAATTCCGGATCGGTTGCCGTCTCCGCCATGTGAGGCAGGGCCCGGACAAGCTGTTCCTCGGCCGACAGCAGGACGCGGAGTTGCTGGAGATAAAACGCTTCGAGATTGGGGAGCTTTTCGTGAACGAGTTTCATAGCCATTCTCCTGACGTCATGCCCAATAGATGCCGCGTGCGCGAGGGGTGTTGTTCTCCAGCCCGGAGGCGCTATCTTCGCTGTTCACGGGCTGGAATTGTGTCGAACCCACAGCCTGCAAGGGGCGAACCGGCCAGCCAAGTCAGAAGCCCCTGGGGGCGGACGACGGTGGAGCAACTTCAGCGGGATTGGGTTAACGGATGAGCCCAATTCACCTGCTCCATGTGCCGGCCCCCTTTCTCAGTTCATTCGAGTTCCTCGAAGACTTTATTTCCCGAAATGGGCTCTCTCAAGGCGCGGGCGGGGGTTCTTGTCTCAAATGAAGATTAAATGCCGCTTCAAGTGCTCCAAACGCCCATGCCTGCGGCCATTTAGGCATTATCCTCGTCCTATACGTATGTTCAGATCGGCCTCCACGGTCGAACCGATCCCTCTGGGTTGCTGAGGCGCCTGCGATGCAGAAATCGCATTGGGTAGAGCCTTTCCTTGAGGCATGCACCATGGAGGCTGTACGTTGAAGAGTGAGGGGTTTTTCGGATGGCATGCGCGGTGTACGCGCATCCTCGAATCCCACTGAAGTCAAAAAAAAAAGAGAGAGAATGGATCAGCAACCTTTTGCTTCGCAAGCTTCTCCTTCGCGAGAACCTGCTCAGGATTCTTCCCGTCCCACGGTGCGCCATCGCCACCGCTGGGTGTGGGCTGTCGTTTTGGTTCTCTTCGGACTGCTGTTTTACTGGGCAATCAGCCAGCACAGCAAGACCCAGGCGGCTGCCACAGGCGGAGGCCGGCGTGGCATGATGACGGGACCCGTCCCGGTCACCATCGCCACCGCGCAATCCGGTTCCCTTGGGGTGTATCTCGACGCCATCGGCACGGTGACGCCGCTCTATACCGATGCCATCACAGCGCAGGTCACGGGCGTGATCACCTCGGTGCATTACCGCGAAGGTCAATATGTGCGCAAGGGCGATGCGCTCATCGACATCGATGCGCGTCCCTATGAGGCGCAGCTCGCCCAGGCGCAAGGCTTGCTCGAGCGCGATCAGAGCTTGCTGGCCGAAGCGCAGATGGACCTGGAACGCTACAAGCAGGCGTGGTCAAAGAACGCCATCCCTCGGCAGACGATGGAAGACCAGGAGAAGATCGTTCTCCAGGATCAAGGCACGGTCAAGAATGATCAGGGCACGGTCCAATACGACGAGGTTCAGGTCGCCTATTGCCACATCGTCTCGCCTCTCTCCGGCCGCGTCGGCATACGACTGGTCGATCCAGGCAACCTGGTCACGGCAAACTCTTCGACAACCCTCGTGGTCGTTACCCAGACGCAGCCCATCACGGTCATCTTCACCCTCGGCGAAGACAGTCTTCCCGAGGTCCTGCAGCACTCCAAGGGGAAAGCTCTGCAGGTGCAGGTTTACGATCGCACCCAGCAGAAGCTGCTGGCCACCGGCAAGCTGACCACGATCGACAACCAGATCGACACGACTTCGGGCACGGTCAAGCTGCGCGCCGAGTTCGACAACCGCGATGGCTCGCTGTTTGCCAACCAGTTCGTCAACACCCGCCTGCTGGTCAACACGCTGACCAATCAGACGCTGATTCCCTCCTCTGCCATTCAGCACAATGGGAGCCAGGACTTTGTCTACCTGATCGCCGACAACAAGGCATCGATGCGCAACGTCAAGGCGGGCAACTCAGACAACGGCAATACTGCGGTGCAAGGCATTCAACCCGGGAATGTGGTTGCCAACAGCAGCTTTGAGAAGCTGCAGAACGGATCGCAGATCACGGTCTCCAAGGTCAAGCTGCCCACCACCTCCTCCGACGCGGCGGAGAACGATGTTCCATGAATCCATCGCGTCAATTTATTCTGCGGCCCGTTGCCACGTCGCTGCTGATGGCGGCTATTCTTCTGGTTGGAATCGTTGCCTTCTTCCAGCTGCCGATCTCGGCTCTGCCTGAGGTCGACTACCCGACCATCCAGGTGCTCACGTTTTACCCCGGAGCCAGCCCGGACATCGTAGCCACTACTGTGACCGCGCCGCTGGAGCGGCAGTTCGGCCAGATGCAGGGCCTGAGCCAGATGACGTCGACCAGTGCGGGCGGCGTCTCGGTGATCGTGCTGCAATTCGCTCTGTCGCTGAATCTCGACGTCGCAGAAGAGGAGGTCCAGTCGGCCATCAACGGCGGGCAGAGTCTCCTGCCGTCCGATCTGCCCACGCCTCCGGTCTACAACAAGACCAATCCGGCCGACGCGCCGGTTCTTACGCTGGCCATCTCTTCGTCCTCCATGCCCCTGTCGCAGGTTGAAGACCTGGTCGATACGCGTCTGGCTCCACGCATCTCGCAGTTGGCCGGAGTCGGCCTGGTAAGCATCAGCGGCGGCCAGAAACCCGCGGTCCGCATCCAGGTCAATCCAGTCCAGCTCTCTTCGTACGGGCTGAATCTTGAAGACGTGCGCACCGCGCTTACGCAGGCCAGCGTCAACTCCGCCAAGGGCAACTTCGACGGACCGCGCCAGGATTATCAGATCGATGCCAACGATCAGATCACCGAGGCCAACGAGTACAAGAACGTTGTCATCTCCTATAGCAACGGCGCTCCGGTTTTCGTCAAAAATGTCGCCAAGGTAGTGAACGGCGTAGAGAACACGCGGCAGGCAGCCTGGATGAACCAGACGCCAGCCGTCATCCTCAACATCCAGAGACAGCCCGGCGCCAACACCATCGCTGTGGTCAAGTTGATCCGCGCCATTCTGCCTCAACTCGAGGCCAACCTGCCCGCCTCGATCCAGGTCACGACGATGACCGACATGACCACCAGCATCCAGGCCTCGGTCAATGACGTCGAGTTCGAGCTGATGCTGACGATCGGACTGGTCGTCATGGTCATCTTCCTGTTTCTGCGCAGCCTTCGTGCCACGCTGATTCCCAGCGTGGCTGTGCCGCTCTCGCTGGTGGGCACATTCGGCGCCATGTATCTGCTTGGCTACAGCCTCGACAACCTGTCGCTGATGGCCCTTACCATTTCGACCGGCTTCGTCGTCGATGACGCCATCGTGATGATCGAAAACATCTCGCGCTACCTCGAAGAGGGCATGGCTCCGCTCGAGGCCTCGTTGAAGGGTGCGGGACAAATCGGATTCACGATCGTATCGCTCACCGTTTCTCTCATCGCCGTGCTCATCCCTCTTCTCTTCATGGGAGATGTCGTAGGCCGCCTCTTCCGCGAGTTTGCCGTCACCCTCGCGGTCACCATCGTGATCTCGGCAGTGGTCTCGCTGACGCTGACGCCGATGATGTGCTCGCGCATTCTGCGCCACACGCCCGACGAAGAACAGACACGCTTCTATCACGCTTCTGAAAAAGTGTTCAAGAGCATGATCGATTTCTACGGGCGCACGCTGAAGGTCGTTCTGCAATACCAGACCCTGACGCTGCTTGTCGCGCTAGGCACGCTTGTTCTTACCGTCCTGCTCTATATCTGGGTGCCCAAGGGGTTCTTTCCCGTGCAGGACACGGGCGTGATTCAGGGCATCTCACAAGCTTCGCAATCGATCTCGTATGACGACATGGCCCGGCGCCAACAGGAGCTGGCACGCATCATCCTGCAGGATCCGGCGGTCGAGAGCCTGTCGTCGTTCATTGGTGCCGACGGCATCAATACCACGCTCAACAGCGGGCGCATCTCCATCAACCTGAAGCCTATCGCGGAACGCAACCTGAGCGCTTCCGATGTGATCCGGCGCCTGCAGAACAATCTGCAACAAGTCTCGGGCATCCATCTCTACATGCAACCGGTGCAGGACATCTCGGTCGACGACCGCGTGAGCCGCACACAATATCAGTACACGCTCGAGGACCCCGACACCGATGCCCTCAATCAGCAGACCGGTCGCTTCTTGACCGAGCTCAAGAAGCTTCCCGAGCTTGAGGACGTGGCTACGGATCAGCAGATGGGTGCGCGTGCGATCTCGCTGATGATCGATCGTGTCACGGCATCCCGACTCGGCATTGCGCCCACAACGATCGACAACACGCTGTACGACGCGTTCGGTCAGCGTGAAATCAATACGCTTTATACGCAGGTCAACCAGTACCACGTGGTGCTTGAGGCCGATCCGCAGTGGCAGCGCAATCCCTCCAAACTCAGCGATCTCTATATTCAGTCCAATGCGTCTTCGGGCGCCAGCGGCGCGGGCGCCGTGACATCGTTCTCGTCTTCCGCATCGGCCTCCGCAGGCTCCAATGCGCTGACGGCGTCTACCAAGTACACCCCGTCTTCCTCGGTGCTGACGGCTCCGGCTTCTGCGCGGGGCGTGGTCTCGGCCTTCGGATCTTCGTCGCAGAATGGCGGCACCACCGCGGGCAGCACGCCGAACACGTCAACCTCGGCGATCAGCGCCAATGCCATCCCACTCAGCGCTTTCACCAAGGCGTCGGACACCACGGAAGCGCTCTCAATCAACCATCAAGGACAATTTCCATCGGTGACGGTGTCGTTCAACCTGGCTCCCAACGCTTCGCTCGGAACCGCGATTGAAGATATCGACAAGGTCGCGAAGAAACTGGATTTCCCGGCCAGCTTGCAGGCCGGCTTCCAGGGCACGGCGGCTTCATTCAAGAACTCGCTCTCCAACGAAGCCCTGCTGATTCTTGCCGCCCTGGTCACGGTCTACATCGTGCTTGGTGTGCTCTATGAGAGCTTCATTCACCCCATCACGATTCTTTCCACGCTGCCTTCTGCAGGTGTCGGCGCGCTGCTCGCGCTCATCATCTGCCATCAGGATCTTTCCGTCGTCGCGATCATTGGCATCATCCTGCTGATCGGTATTGTGAAGAAGAACGGCATTATGATCGTCGACTTTGCCCTCGAAGCGGAGCGAGAGCACAACAAGTCGTCCGTCGACGCCATCTATGAGGCCAGCCTGCTCCGCTTCCGGCCCATCATGATGACCACGATGGCCGCACTGCTGGGCGGCATACCTCTGGCCGTGGGCACGGGGCTCGGATCGGAACTGCGGCGCCCGCTGGGCATCGCCATGGTCGGCGGACTTCTGCTGAGCCAGGTCCTCACCCTCTACACCACGCCGGTGATCTACATCTTCTTTGACCGCATCGGCCAGAAGATTACGGGCCATCGTCCGTCGCACGTGGGCAAGCAGCCCGAGGCAGCCGCAGGAAAAGCATGAGCCTGTCTTCTCCATTTATCACGAGGCCGGTCGGCACCACGCTGCTCACCATCGCTGTGGCGATCGCGGGCGCCATCGCGTTCACGGTGCTGCCGGTGTCGCCGTTGCCCCAGGTGGACTTTCCTACGATCAGTGTCAGTGCCAGCCTGCCCGGCGCCAGTGCGCAGATTATGGCAGCCTCTGTCGCCACACCGCTCGAGCGCCAGTTCAGCCACATCGCCGGCATCACGGAGATGACTTCGTCCAGTGCGCTCGGCACTACCGGCGTGACCCTGCAGTTTGATCTCAGCCGCAACATCGATGGCGCGGCGCGCGATGTTCAAGCAGCCATCAATGCGGCGCGGACCTACCTGCCCGCCAACCTACCCTCGAATCCGTCCTATCGCAAGGTCAACCCCGCCGACTCGCCCATCATGATCCTCGGCTTGACCTCGGACAAATATGACGTGACCAAGTTGTACGACCTCAGCTCCACAGTCCTGATTCAGAAACTCTCTCAGATCGACGGAGTGGGCCAGGCATTCGCAGGCGGGGGTGCAACGCCCGCTGTGCGTGTCGAGGTCGATCCCAAGAAGCTCGAAAGCTTTGGCATGACTCTGGGCAGCGTTCAGTCCGTGCTCAGCCTGCAAAACTCGCATGAACCACGCGGCCAAATGGCGGATGGCCAGGTCACGGCCGACATCATCACCAATGATCAGATCTCGAAGGCCGACGAGTACAAGCCATTGGTCGTCGGTTACCACAACGGTACAGCGGTGCGCCTCTCCGATGTAGCCGATGTCGTGGATTCAACCGAGAACCTGCGCACATCGGGCTATACAGACGGAAAGCGATCAGTCACGGTGATTATTTTCCGCCAGCCCGGCGCAAATATCATTCAAACCGTTGACCGCATCAAAGAGCAATTGCCGTTCCTGCAAGCGGTTCTTCCCAAGGGCATCGATATGACGCTCGTGATGGATCGCACCGTAACCATCCGGGCCTCTGTCCGCGATGTCGAAAAAACCCTCGTCGGTTCCGTTGTCCTCGTCGTGCTGGTCGTGTTTATCTTCCTCCGCAGCCCGCGCGCCACGCTCATTCCCAGTGTCGCCGTTCCCGTCTCCCTCATTGGGACCTTCGCGGTGATGTACCTGTGCGACTACAGCCTGGACAATCTCTCCCTGATGGCGCTGACCATTGCCACCGGCTTCGTCGTCGATGACGCGATCGTGGTGATGGAAAACATCACGCGCCATCTTGAAAGCGGCATGGAGTCTTTCGCGGCGGCTTTGCTGGGCGCAAAGGAGATCGGATTCACAGTTTTCTCGATCAGCATGTCGCTGATCGCGGTCTTCATTCCCATTCTGATGATGGGAGGCATCGTGGGCCGCCTGTTCCGCGAATTCGCGGTTACGCTCTCCACCGCCATTGTTGTCTCAATGGTCATTTCGCTGACCACTACCCCCATGATGTGCGCCCATCTACTCAAATCGCATACGCAGGGGGAACAGCACAACTGGTTCTACCGCACGAGCGAACGATTCTTCGGCAGACTGATCGCCGGCTATCGTTATTCGCTTTCCTGGGCACTCGACAATCCTGCGCTCATCCTGATTGTTTTGGCATTGACCATCGCGCTCAACCTGGTTGTCATCGTACGCATCCCCAAGGGCTTTTTCCCGCAGCAGGATACGGGTATTCTTTTTGGCGGCTTACAAGGACCGCAGGATGCATCGTTTCCTTTCATGGACTTCTCGGCCAAGCAGCTCGTCAGCATCATTAAGGCCGATCCGGCCGTCGCCCATGTGAACGCCTACACAGGCGGAAGAGGCTCCAGCAACGGCGGCTTCATCTTCGTCGCACTCAAGCCACTCGGCAAAGAGCGTCGCGTGCCCGCGATGGACGTGATCAATCGCCTGCGGCCCAAGATCAATCGCCTGCCCATCGCATCTGCGTTCATGCAAGCGGGCCAAGATCTCCGCATCGGAGGCAGAGGTGGCAATGCCCTCTACCAATACACCCTGCAGGCGGATAACGTGGAGGACCTCTTTCACTGGGGACCGATCCTGCTTGCCAACATGAAGAAGCTGCCTGGCCTGCTCGACGTGAATACCGATCAGCAAAACGGCGGCTTGCAGGAGATGCTGACCTATGATCGGGTCACGGCGGCGCGGCTTGGGCAAACCGCACAGTCACTCGATCGATCGCTCTATGCGGCCTTCGGACAGTCGGACGTCTCCGTCATTTACACGCCGTTGAATCAGTACTACGTGGTGATGGAAGTCGCTCCAACGTACTTGCAGGAACCCTCGCAGCTCAACAACATCTACTTCAAGCCCTCTTCCGGCACTTCGAATAGCGCAGGCCTGAATACCGTGTCGCCCCTGCTCAGCGTGATGAAGCCGAAGACGGGAACGACGCCGCTACAGGTGAATCACACCGGCCTCTTCCCTTCTGTCACCGTTTCATTCAACCTGTCCAACGGCGTGTCGCTGAGCGACGCGACGCTTGAGGTCTCGAAGATGGAGACCAGCCTCGGCATGCCATCCACGATTCACGGATTCTTTGCCGGCACGGCCCAGGCCTACCAGGATTCTCTCGCCACCGAAAAATACCTGGTCATCACGGCACTGCTCGCGGTCTACATTGTGCTCGGCATTTTGTATGAGAGCCTGATCCATCCGCTGACCATCATCTCTACACTGCCCTCGGCCAGCGTCGGCGCGATGCTGGCGCTCATGCTCTTCCACATCGATCTCAACGTGATCTCGATCATCGGCATCATCCTGCTCATCGGCATCGTGAAAAAGAACGCCATCATGATGATCGACTTCGCCCTGATGGTCGAACGCCACGGCAAGAGCACTCACGACGCCATCTTTGAAGCTTGCATGCTGCGCTTCCGCCCCATCCTGATGACCACGATGGCGGCCATTTGTGGCGCGCTTCCCTTGGCCTTCGGCACAGGGACCGGCTCGGAGTTGCGCCGCCCCCTGGGCATCACAATCGTCGGCGGCCTGCTGCTGAGCCAGTTGCTGACGCTGTACACCACGCCCGTTGTCTACCTCGCCATGGACCGTCTGCGCCTGCGCGCGATGGGCAAGTCCACCGACCTGCAGCGTCCTGAGACCGCGAGTGCAACGAGCTGATGCGAGAAAGAGTGTGACTATGTTGAAACCGCGAACACCCTTACCCTTCGCCGCTCTGGCCGGCGCTTGCGTCGTGTTGGGCCTGATGGCGGGCTGCCACATTGGACCCCGCTACAAGGCGCCTACGCCTCCGGCCGTCACCGCCGCCAACTATAAAGAGAGCCCCATGAACTTCAAGGATGCGGATGGCTGGAAGGTTGCCAGCCCGCAGGACGCGATGATCCGCGGCAACTGGTGGGAGATCTTCAACGAGCCGGAGCTGAACGATCTTGAGTCACAGCTGAACCTGAACAACCAGAACATCAAGGTCTCGTTCCAGACTTATATGGCCGCCCGTGCCGTGATCGCCGAGGCCCGCGCACAATACTGGCCGACCATCACCGCCAATCCCGCATGGAGCCGCTCGCGCAGTTCGGGCAATCTGAGTAACTCGTCGCAGGCCAACCCGGGCAAAACTTCCACGCTGTGGTCTGCTCCGATCGAAGCCAGTTGGACACCGGACTTCTTCGGCAAGATTCGCAACGAAGTGCACGAAGCGCAATACGCTGCCCAGGCCAACGCCGCTGACCTTGAGGTTGAAAAGCTGACGGAGCAGTCGAGCCTGGCCGAATACTACTTCGAGATTCGCGGCCAGGACATGCTGCAGAAGATTCTCGACGACACCGTCGCCGCCGACCAGAAAGCTCTCGACGCTGCCCAGGGCGCATTCGATGCCGGTACCGGCGACTACATCTCCGTGGTCGAAGCCAGGTCAACGCTGAAATCTGCTCAATCTTCGGCCATCAATGTCGGTCTATCGCGCGCGCAATATGAGCACGCCGTCGCCATGCTGGTGGGCAAAGTTGCCACCGACTTCTCCATCCCGGTGAAGCCGATGCTCTATGTACCGCCTGCCATTCCCACCGGCGTTCCATCGCAGTTGGCCGAGCGCCGACCCGACGTCGCCGCGGCTGAGCGCACCCTCGCCGCCGCCAACGCCACCATCGGCATCGGGTATGGAGCCTTCTTTCCGCAAGTCACCATCTCCACAAGCGGCGGCTTCGAGAGCTCCACGCTCAAACACCTGTTCGACTGGCCGAGCCGCTTCTGGTCCATCGGCCCCTCGGCCGCGCAGACTATCTTCGACGGCGGTCTCTATCGCGCCGAGCTGCATCAGTATGAGGCCGTGTACAACGGCGACCTGGCCACCTACCGCCAGACCGTCCTGACCGCTTTCCAGCAGGTGGAAGACGGCATGTCGGCCACCCGCATCTACTCGCAGCAAATTCTGCGCCAGCAAGAAGCCGTCAAATCGTCGCAGGAATTCCTCGATCTCGAAATGCAGCGCTATAATTCCGGCGTCGATCCGTATGTCGACGTCGTCACTGCGCAGACCTCGCTGCTGGGCGACCAGGTCACGTTGAATTCGCTTCAGGTCCAGGAAATGCTGTCCGCAGTGGAACTGGTCCAGGCTCTCGGCGGCGGATGGGATCACAGCCAGCTTCCGACCCCTGCGCAGGTAGGAACGAAAATCCCCAAAAACGACTACAGCATGCAGCACTGATCGCGCTTTTTGCCGCGCAGATTCGTAAAGGCGGGTGGCTTAACTCAGCGCCACCCACTGCCCTTCTTCTGCCGACCTGAAAATCGCTTCGATGACCTTCATATTGCGGATCGCCTCTTCCAACGGCACGGGCACTTCACCGTTCTCGAGAATCGCGTTCGAGAACTCATCACCCTGCAGCGTGTACTGATCGCAGACGGGAAACTCCTCCATCACGCGATCAGCGCCGAACAGGTCGCCTTCGTCGATGAAGATTCTCGTTGGCCTGTCCTTCGGCGCGTTGAACGGAATCTCGATCTCGATCCGCCCTTTCGTGCCGAGGAAATGGACCCTCTGATGCGGCACCATCTGCGTGCTGCAGTTGAAGATCGCTTGCCCGCTCGGGAACTCGAGCATCGCCGACGTGAGCCTGTCGGTGCCCATCGCCGGATCGCGGTCGATGCATCCCACGACGCGCTTGGGTTCGGTGCCAAATCCATAGCGCGCTGCCTGGATGCAGTAGCACCCGATGTCGTAGAGCGCGCCCCCGCCTGATTCCACGTGATTGCGGATGTTGCTGGGGTCGACGTTGAAGTAGCTGAACGAAGCCATCACGCAGCGCAGTTGCCCAATGCGACCGGCGTCGATCAGCGCCTTCGCACGAAGCCATTGCGGATGACTCCGAATCATGAAGGCCTCGCCGATCTTGACCTTCGTCCGCTCGCGCACCGCCAGCAGCGACTCGGCCTCGGCGACAGTCAGGCTGATCGGCTTTTCGCACAGAACATGCTTGCCGGCCTCAGCTGCCTTGATCGTCCATGGCACGTGCAGCTGATTGGGCAATGGATTGTAGATTGCATCGACTTCAGGATCGGCAATCAGCTCCTCATAGGAGCCGTACGATTTTGAGATCCCAAGCTGCGCCGCGGTCGCGCGCGCCTTCTTGCCATCCCGCGAGGCAATCGCCACCACCTCGCTGTACTGGCCCTGCTGCATCGCAGGCAGAACCTTCCGCAATCCGATCGAAGCTGTACTCAGCACACCCCAGCGAATTTTCTTCGTCATGACAGCCATGATATCTGCGCGACGTCAAGGTGCGCGCGTCCTCGATGCAGGGCTCTTATCCTCGCCGCGGAAGCGCCGGCACCGAAGGCCGCAGTTCTACACGCTTCGTAGTAATGCTCAGCTTTGCCGGGGTCAGTTCCGGGCCGTCCCAGCCTTCCTTCGCTGCCTCAATACGGATCTCTCCCGACCGCTTGGTCGATTGCAGAATCACCTGCGCAAGCCCATTGAAGAGCGAACGCTTCGGATCTTTGTCGCTTTCCTGGCAATTTGGATCGCCGTTGCCTACGCCGATCAAAGCGCCTTCGCCGGCAATCTTGAAGCCGATCAGATTGTTCGCCGTTGGTACCGGCCGCCCTTCCTTGTCCAGCGCTTCGACCTTGAGAACGACGATGTCTTCTCCGTCGGCATCGATCTCCGTACGATCCGCCGAGATGCGAATCGCGACGGTCGGCCCCGTCGTCTCGCGCTTCTCCGTAAGCACGACCTTGCCCTCTTTCGATCCACGCGCCTCGATCGCGCCTGGCTGATACTTCACCTTCCACTGCACATGCCCCAGGCGCGGCACCTTCTGGCTGCCCAGGCTGGTCCCATTCAAGAAAAGCTCGACCTCGTCCAGGTTCGAATACACCCATACAGCGATCTCTTCGCCCTCGCGCCCTTCGAAGTTCCAGTGCGGAAACACATGCAGCGATGGCTCCTTTCCCCACCACGCCTTGTAGTAGAAGAAGGAATCTTTAGGGAACCCGCACATATCCACGATGCCGAATTGCGAGTTGATCGAAGGCCATCCGTACGGCGTCGGCTCCCCGCGATAGTCGAACCCTGTCCACGCGTAGCCGCCCGCCTCCCACTCGCGGGTGCCGTAAAACGTCCACCAATCCTCAGCAGTCTCTCCCCACGGCACCACACCGTCATACGAGTTCATCGTGTTGCGCAAGGCATCGGTGGCATACACGCCGCGTGTCGCAATCGCACTCGAAGTCTCCGAGCCGTAGATTTTCCTGGTCGGATTCTGTTTGTGATACCCATCCGGCATCTTCAGGTTGTAGTTGAAGCCGATGATGTCGAGTCCAAGCGAAACGCCCTTCTCATTGTTCCCATTCACGGCCGCCGAAACTACACGCGTGGGATCCAGTTCGTGGCAAAGCCGCGTCATGGCCACAGCGATCTTTGCGCCTTCCTCGGCTTCTTCATTCTGCAGCGTGAACTCCTCGTTCCCGATCGACCACAGGATGATCGAAGGCGAATTGCGATAGCGCTTCACCATCGTTTCCAGTTGCGCCAGTCCTTCGGGATTCGAGCTCATCTGTCGCGTCTCGCACATCATGGTCATGCCCAGGCGGTCGCAGGCCGCTACCCATTCCGGTGTCGGCATGTTGTGCGAAGTCCGAACAGAATTGCACCCCATTGCCTTGAGCACGCCGATACGATACGCCTGCAGCCGGTCCGGTAAAGCGGCGCCCACGCCGGCATGATCCTGGTGGTTGCACGTGCCTTGAATCTTGAATGGCTTGCCGTTCAGGAAGAATCCCTTGTCCGCGGTGAACTCCGCCGTGCGCACGCCAAACCCTGTTCGCTCGCCATCCCGCGCGGTCGCACCGGTCGACACGGTCACAATCGCCGTGTAGAGATTCGGCTCATCCACCGACCACAATGCTGCATTTTCCAGCTGCGCTTTCGCCGTGAACGTCACCGGCACATCCACGGGGACAGACTGTGCCGAGGCCTCGGCCGTTGCGACCGTTTTCCCGCTCGCATCAACGATCTTCCAACTCACCGCTGCGTTCTCGGCTTGATGGCCCTCATTCACAACGACAGTGCTCAAAGCCAGCGAAGCCGTGGTGCCCTGCAACTCCGTGCGCACCGTGCTTTCCCACTTGCCCAGGTGCAACGCATCGGTCTTCTTCAACCACACATGGCGATAAATCCCTGCGCCCTCGTAGAACCACCCGTCGCCAAAACTCGCGTCGACGCGCGCAACGATGTAGTTGGTCTTGCCGAGTTCGAGAAAGTCGGTAATGTCGAACTCAAACGGCGCATAACCATTGTTGTTCCGGCCAACGAAGCAGCCGTTCACAAAGATCAGCATGTCGCGGAAGGCGCCATCGAACTCGACAGAGACGCGCTTGCCCGCGTCACTCGCAGGCACATCGAAGGCCCGCCGGTACCAGCCCACGCTCGTCTCCGGATAGCGCCGCCCCAGCGGCTTGTAGCCGTGCGACATCTGCTGATCGTCGTGGACAAACGGCAGTTCCACCGCCCAGTCGTGAGGCAGATTCAGCGTGCGCCACTTCGAGTCGTCGAACTTCGATTTGGAGAAGTCGAAGTCGCCCGTCTTGGCAAAGTCACCCTGATCAAACCCAAAATTCAGATCGCGCAACGGATCGCATCCATGACCGAAGATAAACTTCCAGCCGAAGTCGAACAGCTGGTGCTCGCGCGGAGCGACAGCGGCCAGCGCAGCGTCCGATGCGGCCTCCATTGAACCGGCAATGCGCGCCGCCGTCCGCGCCCACGCCGTACGCGTGATCATCGAAGAAGCTGAAAGAGCCAGGCCGGAAGCAAGCAAGTCACGTCGAGAGATCGGTGCCATAAGTCCTCGTGTCGCTGAATCTGTAGGTGGAGCAGCTAAGGAACGGATGTGGAGGCAAGCGAACTATAAACCAGCAGACTGGGGAAGTAAACGCTTTCATTTCGGATCAGATTTTCATGCTTCTTTCAACGCCGTGCTTGTCTGGTCAATCCACCAAGGCGCATCTGTTCCGACGCGTACCAGACCAACCTCCGGCTTCCAGTCCGCTCAAAAAAACTTGATCGAGCATATTGACAATCCATAACCATTTGGTTATTGTTTTGGAGTGCAAGCAGAAACACAAGCAATGAATCCACACCTGAACCTCACCGCAGGAACAAGAAGGGATGAAACCATGCAGATCAAACTCACCGGTGTCTTTGTGGACGACCAAGCCAAAGCATTGAAGTTCTATACCGACGTTCTGGGCTTCGTGAAAAAGTTCGAGTTCCCCGCGGGAAAGCACAAGTGGCTCACCGTCGTTTCTCCTGAGGAGCCCGAAGGCGTGCAGCTGGTGCTGGAGCCGAACGATGGCTACAACGCGGCCGCGAAGGCCTATCAGCAGGAGATTCACCGGCAAGGAACTCCAGCGGCAAACTTCTTCGTCAGGGATGTCCAAAAGGAATACGAGCGATTGAAGGGACACGGCGTGGCGTTTACCAAGGAGCCCACCAAGACCACTGGCTCGACGATCGCCATCCTCGACGACACGTGCGGAAATCTTATCCAGATCACACACCTGGATTGGTAATGCGATCCAGGGCGAAGAGGGCCTCTGCATGCAAGCCGTAGCGAACAATGTTTTCAGGGCCCTTGCGGATCCGACCCGCCGGGCCATCTTCGAAGAGTTGACGCGGCAGGGCGAACAAACCGTGCATGCGCTCACCCGCTACGCAGGCGTATCGCAGCCCGCTGTGTCGAAGCACCTCACCGTGTTGAAGCGGGCCAAGCTGGTGCGGCACCGCCGCGACGGACGCGAAACGCATTATCGCGCGCAGCCTGATGCGCTGGCGCCCATGGTGAACTGGCTCGACCTCTACGGCGCCTTCTGGCGAGAGCGGTTCGACCGCCTCGAAAACCTGTTGCAAAGGATGGATCCATGACCGACACTGCCCCGACTCATACCCTGGTGATCGAGCGCGAGATGCCGCATCCTCCAGAGAAAGTCTGGCGCGCTCTCACGCAAGGCGCCCTGATGGAGGAGTGGCTGATGAAGAATGATTTTCAGCCGGTCGTCGGCCACCGGTTCAGCTTTCGCGCTGCGCCCGTGGCGAATTGGAACGGAATCATCGAAGGCGAAGTGCTGGTGGTCGAACCGCACGCGTGCCTTTCGTATGGCTGGGGCTCGCTGGGACTGGAGAGCGTTGTCACCTGGACCTTGACGCCGACCGCTACCGGCACGCATCTGCGCATGGAACATTCCGGCTTCCCGTCTGAAGAAGGCGCCAACTACAAAGGCGCAAAATACGGCTGGCAGAAATTCATCGGCAACCTGGAAAAGGTTGTGGAGAGGTTGGACTGAAATGAAAACAAAACTGATTGTGTATTGGACGATGACGATTCTTGTTGCGCTCCCGATCGGCAGCGGCGGATTTGCGCAGATCGCGCAGTATCTCGCCAGTCCCCACGGCGTGGTGCCGCTGCTGGGCTACCCGATGTACTTCTTCGCGATCCTTGGATTCTGGAAAGTTCTTGGCGCCATCGCGATCCTCGTGCCGCGTTTCCCCCGGCTCAAGGAATGGGCGTATGCCGGCATCTTTTTCGATCTGACCGGCGCAGCCGCGTCCTGCGCTGCGGTCGGCGGATACGGCGCGTATGGCTTTCATGTGCTCGCGCCGCTGATT
Organism: Occallatibacter sp.; assembly: GCA_036267935.1. Taxonomy (GTDB): domain Bacteria; phylum Acidobacteriota; class Terriglobia; order Terriglobales; family Acidobacteriaceae; genus Telmatobacter. The sequence continues at coordinate 134,036 of DATAVC010000020.1, forward strand.
CTCACTGGATTTTGTATGGCCTCGTGGGCACTGCGGCCGGCAAGCCGTGTCCTCGGCGTGCTCTCTGCGGAGAAACAAGGCGCGCTGGTTTAGGGGCGCGCAGCAAGGTCCGAGCCTTCAAGAGCAACGCCCGAGCTCGTCTGCCCGGCCCTCAGGCCTTCAACGAGTTCAGTGCTGCGGCGGCGCGGATCAGGGCTTTCAGAGCCTTCTCGTTGACCTTGTCGCCCTGGCGAAAATCGATCGCACGCCGCACCCTGCCCTCGAGGCTCGAATTAAAAAGACCGGCAGGATCCTCCAACGAAGCGCCTTGGGCGAAGGTCATCTTGACGGCACTCTTGTACGTTTCGCCGGTGCAGATCAGCGCGTTGTGCGACCAGACAGGAATGCCCCACTTCCATTCCTCAACCACATCTGGGTCGGCTTGCTTGATCAAGGCGCGAAGGCGGGAGAGCATCTCGCCGCGCCAATCACCCAGATCCTGGATTCTCGCGTCGATCAAAGCGGATGCAGATGGACTCGAGGTGGAGTCAACTTTCTTTGCGCTGCTTTTCTTGATCATGAAGTCTCGCTTTTTCGCGGAAGGTGTCTTCTGCTTTCCTCCGCTCTTGTCTGCTGACCTATTTCTATCGCATGACGGCAGCGAAAATCTATTGCGCTCGATCGATGGCGCCCTGCAGTAGTCCGCGCTCCCCCTCCAACACCTGTCCATGGCCGCACGCTACCCGCCGTATCGCGCACGCCTGCAGCTTCACCGCGGTCTGCCTGGCCTGCTCGCGATTCGAAAACGCCTTCAGCGGAAACCACCACGGCGTAAATCCCGTGATGGTCAACTGTCTCAACGATCCAAACTCGTCGCCCGCATACAACGTCCCATCGCGCTCATCGAGAAAAGCCTGGTGCCCGTGCATATGGCCGGGCGTGTCGATCACCCGCAGCGAGCCAACATGGTCGCCCTCCGCCACGGTCTGCGTCACCTGGCTCCTGATCCCCGGCGTACTTCCGCGCAAGGGGCCCCCCTCGCCCGGCCGCAGCGAAAGGTCAGGCGGCATCTGCAGCATGGGAATCGATCGCTCCGAGGACAGCAGTTCAAGCCCCGGCACCTGGGCCATCAAGGCATCCACCGATCCCACGTGGTCCACATGGGGATGCGTCAGCAGGATGCGTCGAATCATCACGCTCCCCGCCGCCTTGAGAACGTTTTCTTCGGAGCCCTTCAAGTTGGTATCGATGAGCGTGAACCCATCGTCTTCGCGGACCAGGTAGCAATTGATCATCCCCAACCGCGTCAACTGGCGCCCATACTGTCCCACGGGAGAAACTCTCATCGTGCATTCTTCCTCAAGACCATTCAACACGATGGGCGCGGTGTCTGCTCAAGGCCGGACTGGTCTAGAAGGCAAGTCAGGCGCGGGCCTCGGAAAATTTCGTCGTCCAAAAGGAGATGGGGGAATGCTAGGGGCCTGTAGGACGCGACTAGGACGCTCGCCGAACCACTTTGGGCTTGTGCACATCCTGAATGTGCCGCCGGAAGGCTGCACTGATCGACAATTCTGATTTGGTGTCGAAGGGCTGACTGCACACGGAACAACGCTTAATTCCATTCGTTTCGATCAAGTGAGGCGGCAGAACTACTTTGGTCATGAAGGTACGATGCAAAGCGGCTTGTTGGTGCGCTGAAAAAGATCGTGAGGGGCCGAGCCAACCAAAGATTGCGCGCCTGCGTCTCACTTTTCAAACTTGATCCAGAGGTCTTTCCATGCCCGGAATCTGTGTGGAACCCCCCAAAGCCTTCGCCCACCGTCCCGCCAAAGACAACCGCTACGACTCGATCTGCCATACCTGCTTTCGCGTCGTTGCCTCGGCCAACCGCGAAAAGGAGCTGGCTCGGCTTGAGCGCAAGCACGAGTGCTCCCCCTATGACCTGGCGTTTCTTCCGAAATTCGGCCCTCACTAAGCGCGCGCTGTAGCCGTTGTAGGTTTCGCGATCGCGCCAAGGATTCGTCCCGCGCGATGGCCGGGGTGTTGTGCGAAAACTTTCAAATGCTAAGGATAGGGTCATAAGGGGGGCCAGCCTACACGTGCGCCGCTGTGATGAAGCTGGCGTTCTGCGCGATGCGATGGCGGAGAGCGTGAAATTTGAACTGCTCCATGATTTTTATAATCAGCAACTTACAGGTTCTAAAGTGGCCTAAAAGGTCGCGTTGTCCAGGCTGTCCAGATCGCTAACACAAACTAGCACAAAAAGGCTCCATCCGGCGTTTTGCGTTATTGTTGTTGACGCTCCCGCTTTTCAATTCTGCACCTTCCGGATAGGACACTTGCGCAATGACTGCCGATATAAGCTCTATAAAACCCTCGGTCTGATGGTCCGTTTGGATGACGAACTCAAGCTGGAAGAATCTCTCGCGACGATAAACGAGGCATTGGTAAACCTTACCAATTCGCCTGGAGCGCCCCAACACCAAAGCGTCCTCGCCGCGGCGTTGAGCCAATTCTCTTCTGGAGCGCAACAGCTTCGCGATTTGCTCACTCCTTCCGAGTCCTCTGCTATCGCCGAACTGGGCGGGGCCGAGTTTTTCGACCCGGACATTCAAGCTAAGGTGCGAGACGCGGTCGAGCATAACGCGATGACCCCCGCCGTTGCCCGCGATATCGTGAAAGACATTGCTCGCAGGCGCGAAGCGTTCATGCAGACGGTTAGCAGCAGCTTAGCAGGGCTAAAAACGCTGTTAGTGCCCACGACCCCGATGCAAAACGCCCCGAGTCCTGGCACGGCTGCTTTCGTGATTCCTCGAACCATCTTCAAGAATGAGTTAGGCGAATTCGCGAAAGAATTGAATTTCATCAACCAGCTCGCGCAACATCTGAGCGAAGCGGCAACCGAAGAGCCTCAAAAAATCGAGCTTCAGAGCCTTTCATCGTCTATCCCGATGGTCTCAATTGCGGCGGGACTGGGCGTGCTTAGCCTCCTCGGTACGGTGATTAACTCGTTCTTGGACGCCTGGGCCAAGGTGCAAAAAATCAGAAAAGCGGTCGAGGATGTAAAAGCACTGGGCCTCATCTCTAAGACCGCGATTGCCGAAATGGAAGAGAGCATTGTCACGACCGTCGAGGACGTCGTGGAGCAATCCACGACGCTCTGCTTGAAGGACTACACCAAAGTGGGTCGGCGCAACGAACTTGAGAATGGCCTCAGGCGCGACATTCGGCGCTTGTTCGGCCAGATCGAGTTGGGCTTGTCCGTCGAAATTGTCACCCACGACTCCGACAAGCTCCCAAAGGACACCAGAGCCGAATTAGTAGCGCTCAACAATCTCGCCAAAACTATGCGCTTTCCCGCAGTCGCCCAGCACACTCTGCTGCTCACCGAAGGTGAGATCCTTGAAGGTGAAATTGAGACTACCAAAACGACGAGAAAGACGACAACAACGCACAAGACGACAAAAGGCAAGGGCGGTCAAGAGCAGTAAGGACGCTAGACCGGCTCGGGGAGCGAGCGCCATGGATCCATGACACCTTCAAGGTCGGGAATTCTCTGTGAGGTGATGCGGCGACGTACGCGATATATGGCGGAGAGGGTGAGATTCGAACTCACGTTAGAGTTTCCCCTAAACACGCTTTCCAAGCGTGCGCCTTCAGCCACTCGGCCACCTCTCCAAGGCGCAAATACCATCTTGAATCTACCATAGGGGACCGGGGTTGCCGGGACGCCCAGGTACTCAAGCCGCGGCCTTCTCGAAATTGAAAACCGCCGGCGATTGACCTTTGCCTCTGGCGATACGGACCGGCACGCGAGACAGCCGAATTCCCTGCCCGCTCCAGCCCGCGTGCCCGATCGTCTACCCTCTCCTCATGCGCCCTGCACTGATCGCCACGCTGGCTCTTGCCTGCTTCTCCGCTGCCAACGCCGGCCCCTCCACCGCGACCGACGCGCGCGCCCAGGAGCTGATCCGCGTGCTTCATCTCCACGTGCTGCCCGGGGAGTCAGGCTATCTCGGCCTCATCGGCGAGTCCGCGCAGAAGGCGTCGATCGACGGCCGCTCGCTCGCCGTGCAGAGCCAGGTCTACTACATGCTCACGCGCAACCGCCCGATGAACTACCTGCATTGGCTGGCGCCCGATGACACCCACATCCTGATCGAAGGCGGCCCCGTCGACTACTTCATCTTTCATCCCGATGGCCATGTGGAGAAGGTGGTGCTGGGTCGCGATGTCGCCCACGGCGAACGCCCGCTGGTGGCCGTGCCCGGCGGCTGCTGGAAAGCGCTGAAGCTGCATGAGGGGGTGAGCTACGCGCTGATGGCGAATGCGCTGTCACCGGAGTTCACGCCCGACCGGGTGCATATCGGCGCCGGACCCGCATGGATCAAGCGCTTCGAGGGCAAAGCACCCTGGGCGACGCCGGCGATGCTGCGCACCTTCATCGGGCCCAACTGGATCGACGGCGAATAAGACGGTTGCGGCTTTTGATGAGCAGAAGAACCGGAGGAGTGCCTACGCCGGCCAGGCCACGCGGCTGTTTCTGCTGGCCGAAGTAAAGCCCATGTCTGCCGAGATTCCGCGCACGCACTGCACCAGGTGATTCGCAATCGAAGGCAGCTTTTGTGCTGTCACGCGAAACGACGGACCTGACACGCTGACCGCACCCACCGGGAACCGCTGCGCGTCGAGCAGAGGCACCGCGATGCAGCGCAGGCCTTCTTCGTACTCCTCATCGTCTACGGCATAGCCGCGGCGACGGGTCTTCTCGATCTCGGTCCGCAGGGCTTCGGCCGTAGCGATGGTGCGTTGCGTGAAGCGCTCGAACTTGGTGCGCCGCAGAATGTCGCTGATGCGCTCTTCAGGCAGAAATGCCAGGATCGCCTTGCCCACCGACGTGCAATGCACCGGATTGCTCGACCCGATCCGCGTAATCATGCGCACGGAGCGCGCCGGCTCGATCTTGTCGATGTAAATCACGCGCGCCTGCTCAAGCACGCAAAGGTGGGCCGTCTCCTCGGTCTCGGCCACCAGCCGCCGCAGGTGAGGCTGTGCGCGCTCGCGGAGGTCGTATTGCTCGATGGCACGGTTTCCAAAATCGAAGAGACGCAGCCCGAGCCGGAATTTGCCGTTGGTGGTGCGCTCCACCATGTGGTGGCGCTCCAAAACCATCAGGAAACGGTGTGCTGTGCTCTTGTGCAACTGAAGGGAGGAGGCAACTTGCGCCAGGCCGAGGGGTGTTTCGCTCTCGCCCAGCAAATCCAACACGGCAAAAGCCCGGTCCAGGGCTTGCACCTTATAAGTTCCTTGGGGGGCAGCGTCTCGCATCGTGGTCCTCTGTTTCGCGCCTTGAACAACCCCAGTTTCTCAGGATATGGGACTCAATGTCAAACCATGGAGCCGTCGTTTGCGCTGATCAAATTTGTGACCCGAACATTTCAAGCAGGAACAACATCGCCCTCGCCGGGCGCGAGAAACAGGTTGGCCTCAAGGCCGTGCTGGCGGGTGTACAGGTCGTAGTAGCGACCACCCAGGGCATAGAGTTCCGCATGGTTGCCGCGTTCGACGATCCTGCCCTGCTCCACCACCAGAATCTGGTCAGCCCTCCGGATGGTCGACAGCCTGTGCGCGATGACGAACGTGGTGCGCCCCTGCATCAGCTGATTGAGCCCATCCTGGATCATCGCCTCCGACTCGGAGTCGAGCGAGCTGGTCGCCTCGTCGAGAATCAGAATGCGCGGCTGCGCCAACAGCGCGCGCGCAATCGACAGCCGCTGCCGCTGGCCGCCCGAGAGCTTCACGCCGCGCTCGCCCACAATCGTGTCGTACGACTCTGGGAAGCGCTCGGCGAATTCGTCGACTCGCGCCGTGCGGCAGGCGAACAGAAAGTCTTCTTCGGTCGCGTCGGGCCGCGAAAACAGGATGTTCTCGCGAATCGATCCATCAAACAGAAACGAATCTTGCAACACCACGCCCAGCTGCGACCGGAACGTATGAAGATCCACGGTGGCCAGGTCGATCTCGTCGACAAGTACCGCGCCTGTCGATGGCGTGTGAAACGCGCACAGCAGGCTGATGATCGTCGACTTGCCCGATCCGGAAGAACCGACCAGCGCCGTCACTGTTCCCGGCTCCGCGGCAAAATTGATGCCGTGCAGCACGGGCTTTTCGGGTTCGTAGGCAAACTCGACGGCGTCGAATCGCACCCTGCCCGTGATCGGCGGCATCTTCACGGCCCGGCCCGGAGACTGGTTCTCTTCCATCTCCGCCATGATTTCGCCGGTTCTATCGAGGCCGGCAAACGCTTCAGTCAACTGCGTGCCGATATTCACGATCTGGAACAACGGCGCAATCATGAAGGCGAGAAACATGTTGTAGCTGAAGTAGTCGCCGACCGTCCACGTGCCGCGCAGCACGCTGTGGCCACCCAGCCACATGACCAATGCCGACACCAGGCCGAGCACCGTGGTGGACGCCGCCGACATCGCGCTGGTCATGGTCAGGGACTTCATCACGTTGGCCAGCAGGCGATCAACCCCGCCCGAGAACACCGAGTGTTCGCGCCCCTCGGCGTGATAGCCCTTGATGACGCGCACGCCACCCAGCGATTCGGTCAGCCTGCCCGTCACCTCGGCATTGATCTTGGCGCGCTCGCGAAACACCGGCCGAATCTTTTTGAACGCGTACTGCAGCACGAACACGAACGAGCCGACGACGGTGAACACGGTCAACGTAACCGTCACGCTGCGGTGCAGAAGGTAAATGAATGCGAGCACCGCGGTGACCATGCCGCCCACAAACTCGACCAGACCAGTACCCACCAGGTTGCGCACCCCTTCGACATCCGACATGATGCGCGCTACGAGGGTGCCTGTGCGATTTTCGTCGTAGTAGGCCACCGACAGCAGGCCCACGTGCTTCTGCACCTGGCGGCGCATGTCGGCAATCAACCGCTGACCGGCCTTTGACAACAGCTGGGTCAGCGAGAACGAGGTGATCGCCTGCAGCAGCATCGCGGAGAACACGTATAGGATGAACCGGGGCAGCAGCGCCGCATTTCCATGCGGCGACAACACCTTGTCCAGTAGAGGCTTCGACGTGTAGGGCAGCACCAGGCCGGCGATGCGGTTCACCAGCATCAGTCCCAGCCCCAGCACCAACAGCCCCTTGCGCGGCGCTATCAGGCCCCATATCTGCGGCCACATCTTTTTGAGATCGACTTTGCGCTTCGGCTGATCAGCCTGCGCGCCGCGCGCAACGCGGCCATGCGACGAGCGCTCGGCCCGCATCCCCATGCCCATGCCGCCACGCATCGTTCCCATAGGCTTAGATCGCTTCCGAACGACGCGCATCGATAAACGACTTGACGCACATCGCTACGTAGATAAACAGCAGCCCGGCCATTGCAAGCTGCGCACCGATCGCAATCATGTCTGGATCGATTCCTGCCGAGCGTGCGTGCCCATACCCCAGGAAAGCCTTCACCACCGCGCCCAGAAATCCGATCAGACCGATGGTCACGTTGATGTGCATGAAAAGCTTGCGGCGACTAGGATTAGGGCTGATCGCGAGAAATCCGAAGATCCCCAGCGCCAGTCCGAACCATGTCGGGATCAGCGCGGTCGGGTGCTGGCTCCCGGTTCCCACATAGCTCCCCAGCCCAAGCAGAACCAGCAAAAGCGCGAATACCAGGGTTATTTTCGCCATTCCACTCTCATCCTCGACTCTCGCTTTTAGGGTATCAGCTTGTTGGATGAGATCCGGGCGACGCCGATGCACTTTCTCCCCGTCTCTCCGCTCACGACGCGTGGCCTTCCGCCTGCCGGATATCGGCCAGCACCTGCTCCGGGGTCCACTCATTTCCGGGATAAAACTGGATCACTTTGCCATCGGGCCCGATCAGCGTAGTCGATAAGGTATGCGTGATCGTCTCGTCAGGCCCCGGCGTCATCCCCACATCGAAATAGCGCGCCATCTCCGTAAGGACCGGCTTTTGCGGCACCGCGAAGTCCCAGTGCGAGAAGGTCCCTTTGGCATCGCTGCCGAGATATTGCGCTCCATAAGCACGCAGCCGTTCCGGCGTATCGTGTTCCGGGTCAAAGCTGACGCTGAGCAGATGCGTATGGGCGAAGAGCGTTGGATCCGCAGCCAGAGACTTTTCCATGACTGCGAAGTTGTGCGTCACCCGCGGGCAAAAGTTCGGCAGCGGGCAGCGGGTGTAGATGAAGGTAATCAGCAGGGCTTTGCCGCGAAATTGCGCGAAATGAATCGGGCGCCCGTCCTCATTGCGCAGCGCAAAGTCCGGCACCACGTCCCCCGGCGCAGGCACGTGATACACCACGGTGGGCTTGTAGTCTGGCTTGCCTTGCGCGACCACGACGATATGGTCCAGCAGCACATCGGCATCGGCACCCTGCGACACCAGCAGGTCGGCGGTCAGCACGTCGCCAGGATGCAGTTCGCTCAGAATGCTTGGATCTTTCAGCTTGTAGGGCATGGTCATCGCGTCCATGAAGCCGGGAATGGCTTCGTGGTTCAGCGTCACCTCCCCTGTGGCGGCGTTGGTCGAAACGACTTTGCCGCGCAGCCTGTACATCTTGTACTGCGGGTTTGCGCCGTCTTCGACCGACGGTTTTGAGCTCGAGTGACAACCGGCCAGCACCGTCCCCAGCAAGAAGAGAAGAAAAACTCTGCGAATCACATCCCAGTTTACAACCGTCTTTCCCACCGCCTCCGCCATGGCAGCACGCCAGTCCAACAGCAGATAATCGAGGGATGGGCCCATCGCATCACGATCTGCTCGACTCGTGGATTGGCGATGGAGGTGTCGTTGTTGCCGCGAGCGACCGTGCCGCGCGCGCCGCGCAGATGGCCTACCACCGCCGACGCCGTGCGGCTGGCGCAGACGCCTGGCCCGCTCCTCCGATTCAATCGTGGACCGCCTTCCTCTCCGCCGCATGGGAACAATACGCGCGTGATGACCGCATGCTGCTGAATCCAACGCAGGAGCTCGAGGTCTGGGCCGGCATCATCGGCCAGGAAGAGCACCTTGCCACGACCCTCGAAGCACCGCGCCGGCGACTGGCTCGCCTTGCCATGGACGCGCAGGCGCTGCTGTGTGCCTACGCGCCACGTTTCTTGAATTCCGCGGCGCGCAGTGCGTGGGACCGCGATGCGGCGGCTTTCAGTCGCTGGCTGTCGGCCTTTGACAAGGCCTGCGCCGACAACGCCTTCCTCAGTCCGTCGCGGCAGGCACTCGACTTGATTTCGATCGTGCCGCGCAACTCCGCAACACGACCACCTGTTCTTCTGCTGGGCTTCGACCGGCTGCTCCCGATTCACAGCACCCTCTTCGACGCCTGGGGCAACTGCCGGCAACCCGAGCCCGGAGCCAAAGCCACAGAAATCCATCATTACGAAACGCGCGACGAAGACGCCGAGTTGCACGCCTGCGCAACATGGTGCGTACAGCAACTTGCCCGCAAGCCCGACGCGCGTCTCCTCGTCGTCTCGCAGGACATCGCGGATCGCCGCGGCGAAATTGAACGGGCCTTCCTGCGTGCCACACCTTCGAGTTCCGGACCGCTCTTTGAGTTCTCGCTCGGCGTTCCGCTGCTCCATGTCCCGCTCGCGCGTGCGGCGTTTCTGCTGCTGCGCTGGCTCGATCACCCGCTGACCGAAACCGAACTCGACTGGCTCTTCTCCTCCGGCTATGCGACCGCTGACGCCGAGGAGGCGCTTGCCCTGCAGACGCACATGCGCCATTTGCGCCGCCGCTCTCTGGCGCGCCCTGACTGGGCTCTCAACGACTTTCTTCGATCTGGACACTTGCCTGCTTCCTGGCTTCGGCGTGTGAGTCATGCAGAACACCTTCTCTCCGTCGCACGCGGTCGTACGCACGCTCCTCTTGATTGGGTTGCGCTCGTACCCGATCTGCTCGATGCGCTCGGCCTGCCTTCGGGCCGCACTCTGGTCAGCGCCGAGTTCCAGGCGCTTCAGCGCTGGGAATACGCTCTTGATCTGGCCGCGTCGCTGGGCTTCGATAACCGGCCCATCGCGTGGGCCGACTTTCTCGCCTCCTTCGAACGCATTCTCAACACCACTCTCTTCGCGCCCGAATCGGTCGATGCGCCTATCCAGATCGCCGGCCCCGAAGAATCAGCAGGACTCACCGCCGATGGAATCTGGTTCCTCGGAACAGAAGAAGAGGCATGGCCGGCATCCGGCTCTGCCCATGCCCTGATTCCCCTCCCCCTTCAGCGTGAGTTCGGCATGCCGCATGCGTCCCCCCGTCTCGACGCGGAATTGGCAACCGCGATCACGCATCGCCTCGTCACCTCGGCTGCCGTCATCACGTTCAGCTATGCCGCACAGCGCAAAGAAACGGAGACGCGCGCCTCGCGCCTTGTCCTGCAGCAAGCGGGCCCGCCTCGCCCTCTGCCCGCCAACCTCGCCGCCACCGCGTTCGCAACCCCTCTCGCCGTTGCGTTTGAAGACAGCAGCCGTGTTCCTTTCGCGCCGGGCAAGGTCCCTGGCGGATCGGCCGTGCTTACTGCGCAATCGCAATGTGCCTTCAAAGCTTTCGCTACCGCACGCCTCGGCGCCAAATCGTGGGACCCTGCCGAATTCGGATTGTCTGCGCAACAACGCGGCAATCTCCTCCATCACGTCTTGCACGCAGTGTGGAGTGGACCGCCCGATGGATTCCGTACCCTCGACGATCTGCGCGCCTGCACCGACGTCCCATCCTTCGTCATCGCTCATGTGGACCGCGTTCTTCAGGCCAAGCTCCCCAACGAAGTGAAGCACCGCATGCCGGCACAGTACCTGGCACTGGAATCCACCCGCCTCACACACGTTGTAACCGAGTGGCTCAGCTACGAAGCCACGCGACATCCTTTCATCGTGCTGCAGACTGAGTCGGAGTGCACCGTCAACATCGCCGGGCTGACCCTTGATCTGCGCCTCGATCGCACCGACGAGCTGAACGACGGCTCACTCTTCGTCATCGATTACAAAACCGGCAACGTGAACCCGCGCGATTGGGACCTGCCGCGTCCCGACGACGTGCAGCTGCCTCTGTACACGGGCTTCGCCTGCAGCCAGCCTGGAGGGCTTGCATTCGCCAAGGTGCGCGCATCCAATTTCGAATTTGCGGGACGCGCCTTCGATGCCACGGCCACGCTGATCAGCGGCCTCGGCCCACGCACGAGTCTGGTCAAGTTGCCGCTTACCGATCAGCAGCTCTCCGCATGGCGCAGTTCGATCGAGCAGTTGGCCCGCGATTTTACTGCCGGACGCGCCGACCTCGAGCCGCGCGACTATCCGAAAACCTGCGACGAGTGCGGACTGCACGCCATCTGCCGCATTCACGAGAATTGGATCGAGCCGGAACCGGAAGAAGAGATCGAGGACTTTCCCGAATGACCCGACCCGCGCTCAGACCCTCTCCTCCGGATCAGGCAGAACGCGGCCGCGCTCTCGATACCGCGCGCTCCGTTCTCGTGCAGGCGCCGGCCGGCTCGGGCAAAACCGATCTGCTCACGCGCCGCTTTCTATCTTTGCTCGGCGAGGTCGACGACCCCGGACAAATCGTCGCGATCACATTCACCAAGGCCGCCGCAGCCGAAATGCGCCACCGTATTCTCTCCGAACTCGAGAAGGCGTCGACCAGTTCCCTCACCTCTGCGGTCGACGAACTCTCGGTGGAAGCGCTCGCCCGCCGCGCGGTTGCCCGATCGCGCGCTCTCGGCTGGCAGCTCATCGATCTGCCGGCACAGCTGCGCATCTCCACCATCGATTCATTCTGTCGCGAACTCGCCATCCAACAGCCGCTCCTGTCCGGCTTCGCCAGCGATCTGCGCATCGACGAGCAGCCTTGGGAATCCTATGCGCGCGCCGCTCGCCGTGCCCTGCGCAACATCGACGGCAACGACCCCGCCCTGCTGGGCGCGATCCAAAGCCTGCTTTTGTGGCGCGACAACAGCTGGCTCGAACTCGAAGAGCAGCTGATCCGCATGTTGCCCAAGCGCGACACCTGGATGCACAACTTCGTCCTCGATCGCGACCCCGACTGGGACGCTTTGCGCGAACGCCTCGAAGCCCCCTTCCTCCGCGCCATCCGCAATGCCCTCATCCGCCTTGACGAGCGGCTCAACGAGGCACCCGGTGCACGATCCGAAGCGCACGAACTGGCGTGCTATGCATGCTCCCAAACCGGCGGGGCGCTTCACAAAGATCTTGCCGAGCTTGCTGAATTCCCTCAGGGCCCGTTCGAAACCCGGCAATCCGTTGAAGACGCACTCAGTTCGTTTCGCTGTCTTGCCGACCTGGTCCTCACCAAAGACGGGTCGTACCGCCGCAGCTTCAACAAGAACAATGGCTTTCCGCAGGGCAGCCATGCCGAAAAGAGTCGTGTGCTCGCGCTCATCCAGATGCTGCGCCAGGTCGACGGTCTTGAAGATGCGCTGGGAAGCCTGGGCAATCTACCCACGCCGCGTTTCACCGACGAAGATTGGCACATCGTCCGCGCGTGCTTCACGCTTCTACGCCAGGCCGCCGTGGAATTGCGCGTCGTTTTTGCTGAAGCGGGCGCCGTCGACTTTACTGAGGTAGCACAACACGCCCAGCTCCTGTTGCGGGCCGAAGACAACTTGCCCAGCGATGCCGCTCTCTATCTGGCCGACGGCATACGTCACCTGCTGGTCGACGAATTTCAGGACACCAGCCGCCGCCAGCATCAGTTGCTAGCCAGTCTCGTTGGCGCGTGGCCCGAGTCAACAGGCCGCACGCTTTTCGTCGTGGGCGATCCCATGCAGTCGATCTACTTCTTTCGCGATGCCGATGCAGAACTCTTTCCGCGCGTGCGCGCCTACGGCCTCGAACTGCCTGATGGCGAAAGCCTGCTCTTTGACTCGGTCCAGCTCCGTGCGAATTTCCGAACACAGCCCGCCCTCGTGAATCAACTCAACGACACCTTTGGCCCCATCTTTGCCAGCGATGACGGCAGCGGCGTCACCTTCGATGGAGCCACTCCGGCGCGCGAAGGCGTCATCGACCTCTTTCCGCGTCTCTTGTTGCATACGGCGTTCGTGCCGCAGATTCCCATGGGCGACTCCCCTGAGATCGCCGCACAGAAACAAACCGTCCGCCTCAAGCGCGAAGCGGTCCGCGCCAAACAGACCAACGAAGTTGTCGAGCTGATCCGCGGTTATTTGGATTCCATCGAACGCGCACGCGCGGACAAGCAGAAATTCCGCGTCGCGGTACTCGGGCGCACCCGCAAGGCCCTTGAGCCGATCGCCCTGGCCTTGCGCAAAGCAGGCATTCCGTTTCGTGCTGTCGAGCTCGAACAACTGAAGAACCGTCCCGAAGTTCTGGATGCTCTTGCCCTCGGCCGCGCCCTGCTCAATCCGATGGATCGCATTGCATGGCTGAGTGTCTTGCGTGCGCCCTGGTGCGGACTCGCTCTCGATGAACTTCATTCCGTCACCAGCGCCGACAATCCCGATCTGCTCGGCCGGCCGATTCCCAGGCTCATGGCCGAACGGCTCGATCAACTTGCGCCCGCATCGCGAACGTCTGTGCAGCGTCTGCTCGAAGCCGCCGCATCGGCACCGCAGATGGCAACCGCGTCGCCTACGTTCACCCTCGGCACGTGGCTCGAACAAGTGTGGCTGCGCGTGGGTGGAGCGGCGTGCGTCGACGCAACCGCGCAGGCGAATCTCAATTTGCTGTGGCGTCGTCTCGATGCCCTTGCCAACGGTGCGCAGGACTTTGTCGGGCCCGCACTCGACCGCGCTCTTGAACGTCTCACCGCCATTCCAGACCCTGACTCCGAATCGGAATGCGGCGTCCAGCTCATGACCATCCACAAATCGAAGGGTCTTGAATTCGAAGTGGTCATCGTTCCCGAATTGCAGTTGCGCGGCTTCAGCACCCGTGGACACCTTCTCTCGTGGCTCGAACGCGGCTTGCCTGCACCCGACCAATCCGGCGAACTCACCGAGTTCCTGATCGCGCCCTTGCAGACCAAGGGAGCGGACCGCAGCGCAGCGCGCATCTGGGTCGACCGCCTCTATCGCGACCGCGAATCGCAGGAGATGCGCCGCATTCTCTACGTTGCTGCTACGCGCGCGCGCGAGGAACTGCACTTCTTTGCCCGCCCCGACTACCGCGACGATCCTGTGGAACCGCGGCTCACCGAAGCATGGAACTGCCTGCTCGAAACCGCATGGCCGGCCTTCGACGGCGAAATCCGATCACGCTTCCAGCAGTGGTCGTCCACACGATCCACATCCAGACGGCCCGAGCCAGCAAGGATCGAGACACTCGCAGCTTCGGCTGAGCCGGCAGTGGTTGCCCCCAAGCCCACGTTGCTGCGCCGTCTGCCGGCAGATTTTCTGCCGCCGTCCTTCGCTGCCCCGCGGTCGCGTGCATCCAGCAGCGACGTCGTAGAGACAGGCGAAGGCGAACCCGTACGTCGTCACGAGGGCGGCATCGTCTCGCGAGCCCTCGGCACCGCAGTCCACAAGCTCCTCGAAGAGACCGCGCATTTGCGACTCACCTTGGACTGGCCAGCCACGCGCGCAGCATTACCACAGGCCGTGCCCACGCTGCAGGCGCGCATTCGTGCCGCCGGCATCGCTCGCGCCGAGGCACATTCCATTGCGACGCGCGCTCTCAAGATTGCGCTGCAGTCCTGCGACGATCCGATGGGCCAATGGATCCTGTCTCCGCACGCTGAAGCCGCGAGCGAGTCTGCGTGGGCCGGCATGGTGGCAGACACGCTGCGTTCGGTGCGCATCGATCGCATCTTTCGCGCTGGTCTTGAGCCCCTCGTCGAAGACAACACGGCGTGGTGGATCATCGACTACAAGACAGCGCATGCCGACAATCTCGATCCATCGACAGCGTTGCGCTCCCTGCGCGCGCTCTTTGCGCCGCAGCTCCAGGCCTATGCAGCCATCCTGCGCAGGCTCCCAGGCGGAGAGAAGCCTCTCCGTGCAGGCCTCTACTACCCGCGCATGGGCCAGTTCGATTGGTGGGAGATCAAGGCCTAAATACCGCTGGGTGCGGAGGCGTTGCTGTCTTTCTGCATCGCCACGCTCTTGCGATGACGCACATCGTCGCCTTCGACCCAGAAGATGACATCTTCGGCGATGTTGGTTGCGTGATCCGCCACGCGTTCCAGGGCGCGACTGATCATCAGCGCGTTCAGAGCCTGCGGCGCAATCTGGCTCTGCTCTTCCATCACCTTGGTCAACGCTTTGTAGGCAGCGCGATTCATCGCGTCCACGGCATCATCCATGGTCAACACATTGCGCGCGATCTCCGCATTGCCTTCAATAAACGACTGCAGGCTCTTGCGCACCATCTCCGCAGACAGCGTGGCCATGCGCGGGATGTCCACGGGCAAATCCGCCATCGCCATCTGTTCCATATTGCGCACGCGATCGCTGATGCTCTTGGCCGAGTCGCCCACGCGCTCCAGGTCGGCGTTGATCTTGATGACGCTCAAGACGAAACGCAGGTCGATCGCCATCGGCTGCTCCATCGCCAGCAGATCCAGCGCTGCCTGATCGATGTCGCGCTCCATGCGATTGATGGCGTTCTCGCTGCGACTCACGAGGTCGCAGATCGACAAGTCGCGGACGCGGTAAGCCTCGATCGCCCGCTGGATCGCCTGCTCCGCGAGCCCGGCCATCACCAGCAGATTTTCTTTCAGTTCATCGAGACTTCTCTGGAATCGAATCCGTGTCATCCGAACCTGCCTGTAATGTAATCCTCAGTGCGCTTGTCGCTTGGGTTGGTAAAGATCTTGTGTGTCGAATCAAACTCCACCATGCGCCCGTTGAGAAAGAATCCTGTCTTCTCTGCGACGCGCGCGGCCTGCTGCATATTGTGCGTCACAATCACGATAGTGTACTGCGTCTTCAACTGAAAAATCAGGTCCTCGATCTTCGACGTTGAAACCGGATCGAGCGCCGAAGCAGGCTCGTCCATCAACAGAACCTCGGGATCTACCGCCAGCGCACGCGCAATGCAGAGCCGCTGTTGCTGACCGCCGGAAAGACTCGCGCCCGACTTCTTCTTCAGGTCGTCTTTCACTTCGTCCCACAGCGCCGAATTGCGCAGCGACTTCTCCACGATGTCGTCGAGCACGCGCCGATTGCTGTACCCGTTCAGCTTCAGACCCGACGCCACGTTGTCATAAATCGACATCGTCGGAAAGGGATTTGGTCTCTGGAACACCATCCCGATGCGCCGCCGCACCTGCACCGGCTTGGCATCGGCATAGATATCCAGGTCACCCACCCGCACTGAACCAGTGACGCGCGCGATCGGATTGGTTTCGTGCATGCGATTCAGGCAGCGCACAAACGTGCTCTTGCCGCAGCCCGAAGGCCCAATCAGCGCCGTAGCGTGATTCGCCGGAATATTCAACGTAATATCCTGCAGCGTGTGGTTGGTACCGTACCACGCATTCAGGTTTGTGACCTCGATCCCGACGCCCACGTGCGCTTTTCTCCTTGTGCTCTACAAAAACCAAAACGTACAAAACGCGTTCAACAAAAGCACGATACGGCAAGACACCGAAACGGCGATCGCCAACAGATGCCTCTCAGCTTGCCCCTTTTAAAACCCCACGGCTGGTGACATACCGCACCAGCGACACAGCCACCACGATCAACACAATCAACACCAGCGCGCCCGCCCATGCCAACCGGTGCTGGTCATCATACGGCGACAGCGCGTACACATAGATCTGCAACGGCAGAGCTTCGATGGGCTGATTCAGGCTTGTGCTCATGAACGAGTTGCCCAGCGCCGTAAACAAGAGAGGCGCCGTCTCGCCCGCGACCCGCGCAAAGGCAAGCATGCATCCGGTAATGATGCCCGGCGAAGCCGTCCGCAGCGTAATGGATAAAACCGAACGCCAGTTCGGCACGCCCAGACCAAGCGCCGCTTCGCGCACGGCACGCGGCACCATCAGCAGCATCTCTTCCGTAGTGCGGCACACCGTGGGAATCATCATGATGCCCAGGGCCACGCCCCCCGAGAACGCTGAAAAGTGCCCCAGGAATGGCAGGTACGTCACATGCGGGCTGACGATCAGCGCGTAAGCCGCAAGACCCATCACGATCGAAGGCACGCCGTTCAAGACATCTGCCGTGAAGCGGACCGCATTGGCCAGCGCGGTACCGCGTCCAAACTCCGCCAGAAACACGCCTCCGCCGATGCCGATGGGAACGCCGATCAGGCTGGCCAATCCAAGCAGGACCCCGGAGCCAACGATTGCGTTGGCCATACCGCCGCCGCTCTCGCCTTCCGGCTTGGGAATCTTCAGGAAGAAATCCAGGTTCAGCGAACTCGCGCCTTTGAATACGAGGTAGCCGAAGATCACCACCAGGGGCAGCACCACCAGCACCGTCGCCAATACGGCGAGGCCGGTGACCGCCTTGTCGGTGAAGGCGCGAAACTGCGACCTGAAACTTTCTTCCCTAACCATTCATTCCTCAGTGGGCCTGCGATGGCGCGCCGCGCGTCACCGCCCAAACCAGCAACTGCGCCAGCGCATTCACAATAATGGTCACGATGAACAGCGCCAGCCCGATCTCGATCAGCGCCGTGCGATGCACATCGCTCACCGCTTCGGTGAACTCATTTGCAATCACCGAGGCCATCGAGCTCCCGTTGCCCAGCAGCGACCTGTGAATCTCCGGCGTATTGCCGATCACCATCGTTACGGCCATCGTCTCGCCTAGCGCGCGACCCAATCCTAGAATGATCGCGCCCACGATGCCGATGCGGGCATTGCGCAGGACGCCCATCCGGATCATCTCCCAGCGCGTTGCACCTAACGCCAACACCGCTTCGCGCTGCGAGTGCGGCACGGCCGTCATTACCTCGCGCGTCAACGACGAAACAATCGGCAGAATCATGATCGCCAGAATCACACCGCCGGCAAAGAAACCCAATCCTGTCGGATTGTCGTCGCCGAAGAAGCCTGTCCAACCCAATGTGCTGATCAAAATCGGGTTGACATACTGCCGCAGCAGCGGCACCAGTACAAACACGGCCCACAGTCCATAGATCACGCTGGGGATTGCGGCCAGCAGCTCAGTCAAAAACGCGAGGGGACCACGCAGGGGCTTCGGGCTCATCTCCGTCAAGAAAATGGCCAGGCCTACGCCTAGGGGTACAGCAATCAGCAGCGACAAGAATGAAGAGACCAATGTGCCGTAAATAAAGGGCAGCGCGCTGAACTGCTCGTTCACCGGATCCCAGTACATTCTGTCGTGGGTCACCGGATTGGAGAATGTCTTGTAGAAGAATCCCAGTCCGAACTTGTGCCACGTTAACTGCGAATTGCCCACCAGCTGCCATGCAATCAGCGCAACAATGGCAAAGATACTCAGCGCGCACAACACCATCACGACGTGAAAAATCCGATCGGCGATGGCAGAGTTCCCGCGCGATAAAAGATACGTGCGGATCGGCGACGGCTGGGCAGGAAGCGCCTTCACGGTAGCCAGTCCGTCCGGTTTGGCTATCTCGCGATGAACCGTAGGCTGCGGAATACGGATCTCTGGCACTTGAAGTGTCACCACGGGTAGCCTAACGGGGGAATGTGAACAGGAGGTTACAGCCCCGCTAAATCAAGCGCATACAAGAGGAAAATCCGGTCACTCCAGTCTTCCGACCACGGTCCGGGCGTTGCCTCTTCCCGGTTGGCACCGATTGATTTCCACACCCGGGCGGCCCCCTCCATTAGTCTTGTGAACTGAATTCCGGGGTACCCATGCGCCGACTCTCCGCCCTCGCCACGCTCCTTCTCTGTCCGCTGCTTCTGCCCGCTCAACTCACGCCCGACCCGCCGCAGCGCACCTGGCATGCGGCCTGGGTCACGCATCCCACGGCGCCCCTCCGCGAGCCCATCGTTCTCCACTTTCGCCGCTCGCTCGACCTTCCTTCGGTTCCGGCCGCGTATCCCGTCCGTGTCAGCGCCGACAACCGTTTCATCCTTTTTGTAAATGGCCAACGCGTCGGCGACGGCCCTGCCCGCGGCGATCTCACCCACTGGCGCTATGAGCTGTTCGACCTCGCTCCCTACTTAAGGTCAGGCCACAACTTCATTACGGCAACTATATGGAATTTCGGCGTCTATGCTGCCGTCTCCCAGATGACCGATCGGACGGCTTTCCTGCTCGAATCCGAAGCTACGGGACCAACCTCGATCAGCACGCCGGGCGGTTGGCAGGTAGAAGTCGAGCCGGGACAGCGGCCGCTCGATCGCACCTCGGTCAACCTGCTCACCTATTTCGCCTCGGGTCCGGGAGAAGAACTCGACGCCAGGCACTTTGACTGGAGCTGGGACGACGCTTCCGCGTCCGGCTCATCGTGGGTGCCGGTCGCCAGCCCCATGCGCGACAGCATCTTCCCGGTCAACGAAGCCCATTCGGCCGAGGCGACCGGCGACAATCCGTGGGGCCTGATTCCCGACAGGCTGCCGCACATGGAATACTCCGCCACGCCTGCCGGTGAACCCGTTCGCACCAATCTGCCCGAGCTCAGAGGATTCCCGGGCGCTGCCATCACGATTCCTGCGCATACCGAACTTCACCTGCTGCTCGATCGAAAAACTCTGACCACGGCCTATCCCTCTCTCACTGTTTCTGGCGGAAAAGCCGCCCGCATCTTGATCACGTACGCTGAAGCCCTCTTCGACAAGGACCATCACAAGGGGGATCGTGACGAAGTCGCCGACCGGTCCGCCTTGGGTCTGCGTGACAGCTTCTTGCCCGATGGCGGCGCGCATCGCACGTTCACTCCCCTGTGGTGGCGCACTTGGCGCTACCTCGATCTCGACATCGTCACTGCTGCCGAGCCGCTTACCCTCGACGCCCTGACCGCACAATTCACGGCTTACCCATTTCAGCAGCGCGCGACATGGAGCGCGACAAGTCCCAACGCCGATGCAGCCCTCGCGTCTGACCTCGACAAGATTTGGGAGATCAGCTGGCGCACCGCCCGACTCGATGCCCACGAAACCTACATGGACACGCCCTACTACGAGCAGCTGCAGTACATCGGCGACACGCGCATCCAGGCCCTCATCTCTTACGCCGTCACCGGAGACGACCGTCTTGCCCGCCAGGCGCTCGACGCCTTCAATGCGTCGCGCATTCCTGAAGGCCTGACGCGCAGCCGCTATCCCAGCGCACTCCCGCAGACCATCCCCACGTTTTCTCTGCTCTGGATCGGCATGCTGCACGACTGGTGGATGTACCGCACGGACCCTGCGCCGATCCACGAGGCTCTTCCAGGAGTGCGCTCCGTTCTCGGCTGGTTCCAGCAATACGAGCAGCCCAACGGCCTGCTGCACGAAGTGCCGTGGTGGAGCTTCATCGATTGGGTGCAGGACAAGGAAGTCACGCCGACCTACAGCCAGAATGGTGAATCGTGCATGACGACGCTGGAGTATCTAGGCGCACTCGACGACGCCTCTGACCTGGAGAAAGCCTACGGTGATGCGGTCGCTTCAGACCGCGACCACACGCGAGCCATGCACGTCCGGTCGGGTCTCCACGAAAAGTGCTGGAACGCAGGCCGTGGCCTCATCGCCGACAATCCCGACCAGAAAATCTTCAGCCAGCAGGCCAACATCCTGTCGGTGCTCTACGACGTGATCCCGAAACAAGAACAGCAGCAGGTGCTCAAGAAGGTGCTGGCGATCGAGCCCGGCACCTCTCCAGATGGCGTCATGAGCGCCTCGTACTACTTCCGCTTCTATCTCGCGCGCGCACTCGACCACGCCGGCATGGCCGACGCCTACGTGGATTCGCTTGCCCCGTGGCGCAAGATCCTGCCGCTGCACTTCAGCACCTGGCCTGAAACTCCCGGCGAGACGCGCTCCGATTCCCACGCCTGGTCGGCGCACCCGATCTACGATCTGCTTACGCTTGTGGCAGGCATCGAGCCCGCATCGCCCGGCTTCGCCTCCGTCCGCATCGCACCCCATCTCGGGAGCCTTCCCTCGCTCAAGGCAAGCTATCCGCACGCGCAAGGCATGATCCAGGTCGAATACAAACGCACTGGTGCTGGACTTGACGCAACCGTAACGCTCCCGGGAAAACTCGGGGGCACGTTCGTTTACGCAGGCAAGACATGGCCGCTCAAGCCCGGCGCCAACACGCTCCACGTGCCGTAAGCAAGGAGCCTATCTTCGCGCGTGCCGACAAGCCTGATTCGGGTAGGCCATCCTTGCCGCGTTCTTCGCCGCGCGACCGCCTCGATGGGCGCGGACAAGAATGGTTTCCGCCGGAGCAGACACCGCCGCAGCAAGCAAGAGACGAAGAACCAGGTTGGCTTTGAACATAACGACGGACTCCCAGCCACGCATTACATCCCGATAAATTCACCTCTGCCGACAATCACTCGTCTTACCCTGCCGAACCGGCGCTGAGTCCCCCAGCGGCTCCTCACACCCCAGCCCCGCAAGTCCATCAACAAATCGCTTCACTTGTCATTTTGCCCATTTCCCGCATCCGTTCAAACGTGTTAAAACTCCAGCATGCCTAAGGGGAAGAGTTCGACGACGCCGGGACACGTCAATTTGAGGATGCTGGCAGAGCATCTGGAGCTCTCGCAGACGACTGTCTCGCTGGTTCTCAATAATTCTCCGTCCGCGAAATCGATCCCGCAGGAGACCCGCACCCGCGTCATCGAAGCGGCCGAACGGCTGAACTATCGCCCCAACTACTTCGCCCGCTCCCTGCGCCAGAGCCGCTCCATGAGCGTCGGCGTCCTGGCTCCCGATCTCAGCGAAGGCTACTTCACCCGGGTCATGAGCGGCGTGTTCGAGGAGCTTTCACGGGCCCGCTACTTCTACTTCACGGCGTGCCACGACTGGAAGAAGGAACTGATTGAGCAGTATCCGCGCATGCTGGTCGAGCGCTCCGTCGACGGTTTCCTGCTGCTTAACACCCCGGCCGACGAGATCTCCGTGCCCGTTCCCGTGGTCGCAATCTCCGCGCACATCAACCAGCCCAACGTCACCAACATCGTGCTTGACCATCACGCCGCCGTCGAAAGTGCCCTGGTGCACCTGTTCGAGCTCGGCCATCGCAATATCGCGTTCATGCGCGGACCTCGCGCCATCCCCGACTCGGAATACCGTTGGGAGAGCATTCAGACCGTCGCCCGCGACATGGGGCTGCACATCAATCCCGAGCACATCATCCGCATCGATGTTGCGGGATGGTCGATGAAGACCGGCTACCATCCGATGGCGCCGGAGATCGGCTACAAGCCCATGCAGGCGCTGCTTGAAAAGTCGCGCGACTTCACCGCCATCTTCTGCTTCAACGATATTTCTGCGATTGGCGCAATCCGCGCCTTGAAAGATGCAGGCCTGTCTGTCCCGGGAGACGTCTCTGTGGTTGGGTTCGACGACATTCTCTCGGCGGCCTATGCCACGCCGTCTCTTACCACCGTGCGTCAGCCCTTGTTCGAAATGGGCAAACGCGGGGCAGAGATTTTGCTCGAACGCATCGCGGATCGTGAGAAAGAGTTCCCATCAGAGGTCGTTATGGCCCCTGAACTCGTCGTACGCGAATCCACGGGACCTGCCCGCAAAGCCTGAGTACGCTGCGCGAAGAAGCTGCCTCTGCCCCTCAGTTCCGGGAGCCGGCGCCAATCACTTGCAATACGACTCGAACCAGCGGCCAATATAGACCTGCGCATGCGCCTCGCCGCAATAGTGGCGCGCATTCTTCGCATCCGCCGCCTCCTTGTTCCACTTGAAAACGTTGAGCTGCAGATCGCTGCAATGGATGATGATCCATCCCCGCGGGTTCTCGCTCTCAAGCCCGCAAATCTCACATCGATAAACCGTGTCGATCACTCAGACCCCCCAACACTTCTTCTCGCTCGCTAGAAGTTTACGACTGCACTTCTTCTCCATCGACTTGCTCGCTGTCTCATTCCAGCATCTGAAGATTCAGCGGCTCCTCCAACAAACAATCCATCTTGCTAATCGTGGCCAGCGCCCGCTTCAGAGCCGAGGACTTGCAGGGCTCCACGGTCACCACAAACGGCAGCGCATGCGCCGGATACCCGGCCTTCTGCACGATGGCCCGAATGTTGATCCGCTCGTTGGCCAGTGCCCCCGTAATCTCCGCAACGATTCCCGGTCGATCGGCCACCAGGAAGCGAATGTAATGTGGTACTTCAAATTCTGCCCCTATCTTCGCGGGAATAGAAGGTATTTCGACGCGTCGCGAGCCATGCGCGAGAGCGATCAAGTCACTCACCACCGCCACCGCCGTGGGATGTCCGCCGGCACCGTGCCCGGAGAACACGACATCGCCGCCGTAGCGTCCCGTCAGGATCACCATGTTCTCGGTGTTGCGTGACCATGCCAGCGGCGAACGCAGATCCACCAACATCGGACCCACCGTGGCCGCCACATTGCCGTCGCGACCCTGGGCCCGCGCCACCTGGCGAATCGTGCAGCCTAGATCCTTTGCATAGCTGAAATCCACGGCCGTCACCGCGGTGATTGCCTGCGGCACAATCTCTTCCGGGTCCACCACCACCCGCATCGCCAGCCGCATCAGGATCGCCAGCTTCGCGCGCGCGTCGAACCCGCCTACATCCTCCGTAGGATCGGCCTCCGCATAGCCCTTGGACTGTGCGGCCGCCAGCACCGTGGCATACTCGGCGCCCGTCTCCATCCGGCTCAGGATGAAATTGCAGGTCCCGTTCAAAATCCCTTCCATGCGTTCAATGCGATCGCCGGCCAGCCCCTGCTCCAGGCCCGGAATGACGGGGATGCCGCCCGCCACAGCCGCGCCGTATTTCAGGTGGCCGCCATGGCCCGCCGCAAGCCGCTCCAACTCGACCCCGTGAAACGCGATCAGCTTTTTGTTCGCCGTCACTACGCTCTTGCCGCTCTCGAGCGCCTTGCGAACCCATGTTCCGGCCGGCTCCAGTCCGCCCGCCAACTCCACAATCACGTCCACATCCGAGGTCAGCACCGCTTCGGCATCTTCGCTCCACACGAGACCAGCCGGAGCCCAATCCACTTTCTTGCGTGCGACATTGCGATTGAAGACGTGGGTCAGCTCCAGCCCCTCAGGCTTCGACTCCACCAGGATCCGTGCCACCGAACTACCCACGGTCCCAAACCCAAACAAGGCAATCCGCAGCGGCCGTTCCCGACGCATCTCCGGCGCAAATTCAACACTCTGCATGTCCAACGTTGCCTTCTGCTTTCCCATCGATTCCTTCTCGCTGCGAATGAATCGATGATACCTGAGGGCATCCTCGCGTAGGCCCCTGTTCCGGTTACGCGCGGACTTCCCTGGTTCGCTCTTTCTCTTGCTTTCCTGCCCCCGGGGCTCTCTCATCCCCCGGCCTTTGTTCGCCCCGTCCCTGTTCCGTCCTCCTCCGTCTCTGGTTCCGTCGCTCTCAGACCTCGTGTACCATCGGTGCAGATGCGGCGTCTCCTGTCCATCGTCCTTACGCTCTTCTTCACGCTCGGCCCCGTGGCCACTGCGTTTGGAGAAGCCGACGATGCGCGCCTGCCCGCGTGTTGCCGACGTCACGGTGCGCATCACTGCGCCATGAACGATGCGGCGGCTGACCAGGCGGCCCAGAGCAGCATGGGCGCCACGCGCTTCTTGGCCGCACCTTCGCAGTGCCCGGCCTATCCGCACGGCGTCCTCGCTCCCTCTTCAACGCATGCGCTCGCACAAGCTTCGGCCGGCTCGCTGTTCTTCGTCGTGGAGAATATTTTGCCGGTGCAACGACGCGTCGCTCCTGTCACCCGTTCCCGCCGTGCACTCTCCGTGCGCGGACCTCCCACCGCTCTCTCCGCCTGAAGACTCCGTAACCGACACGTCGCTAAGACCTGCCCGCGGCATCTGCTGACGGACCTCGTCGGCATGCGAAATCTTTCGGGCTTGCTCCTCAGCCATCGGCGCTCGTTTCCCCCGAAGTCCCTTGTCTGCAGTCTTGCTTGTGGAGGTCGCCACAGATGTACCGTTTTGCCGCTCTTCTCTTGCTCTTGTCGTTTGGAATCGTGCCCGCCAAGGCGACCGTCTTCGCCACGGTGCACGGCATTGTGCATGATGCCCAGCATCGTCCCATCGCGGGCGCAACCGTCGATCTGCATGCGGCCGAGTCGGCGTTCGCATTGCACACAACCACCAACGCGCAGGGCGCGTTCGAAATCGCCCAGGCCCCCCTTGGTGTTTACCGTTTGCTGGTGTCCGCACCCGGCTTCGCCCCCAGCACGCTGTCCATCTCCGTCGCTTCGGGAACCAGTCCTCTTCTCCACATTCCCCTCGCACTTGCGGGAGATACCGAGTCTGTGCGCGTAGAAGCCGCTGCTTCTACCGCCGCAATCGATACAGCTACTCCCACCACTCTCATTACCCGCAAGACGATCGATGAAACTCCGGGCGCAACCCGCACCAACGGCATGGAGATGATTACCGACTACGTGCCGGGGTCATACATGAGTCACGACATGCTGCACATGCGCGGCGGTCATCAAACGTCGTGGCTCATCGATGGCGTCTCGATTCCCAATACCAAGATCGCCTCCAACGTCGGCCCGCAAATCGATCCCAAGGATATTGACTCTCTCGAAACGCAACGCGGCAGCTACGCATCCGACATTGGCGACCGCACCTACGGCGTCTTCAATGTTCTTCCCCGCAATGGCTTCGAGCGCGACCGCGAAGCCGAGCTGCTGCTCTATGGCGGCAACTTCGACTCCGGAGAGGCGCAGCTCTCGCTGGGCAACCACTCCGCACGCACCGCGTGGTACGCCAGCCTCACGGGAACGCGCTCCAACTACGGTCTCGCCACACCGATCCCGCACGTTCTTCACGACACAACCAACGCGGGCAGCGGCTTTGTTTCTCTCATTCGCAATCAAACCGCCCAAGACCAGCTCAGGCTCGACGCGCAATTTCGCCAGGACTTCTTTCAGATTCCCTACGACCCCAACCCCAACGACTACGAATGCACGTCGGATTACTACTGCTCGTACGGACTGCGCGATGGCCAGACAGAACGCGATGCATTCGTCATCGCCAACTGGGTGCACACTCTCTCGCCCCGTGCGCTCTTCTCCTTCGCGCCCTTCTATCACTTCAACCAGGCTAACTTCGACTCACGCGCAACGGATCTTCCCGTAGCCACCACCTGGCATCAGAGTTCCAACTACATCGGCGGTCAGTCCGACATGCACGCCAACCTCGGCCCCAACAGTTTTTCCGCAGGTGTCTACACGTTCGATCAAACCGAGCACGACCTGTTCGGCGTGCAGATCAACGATGGTTCCGCTGCCTCGCAACCCAGCACGCGTGCCAATGCAGGCGCGGCGTTGTTCGAGTTTTACCTCGCCGACAACCTTCGCCTCGGCCGCTATGTCACTCTCCTCGGCGGCGAGCGTTTCTCGGTCTACAACGCGGGCCTGGACGAAACCGCCGTCTATCCCCGCATCGGCGCAACCGTTGAGATACCCCATCTCCATTGGGTCCTGCGCGGCTTCTACGGGCATTTCTTCCAGCCTGCTCCACTCGAAACCGTCTCTTCGTCCGTGCTTAATTACGCCGGCAATCTTCCCGGCGGAGAAAACACGTTCACTCCACTTCGCTCTGAGCGCGACGAAGAACACCAGTTCGGCCTGCAGATTCCCTGGCGTGGCTGGGTGCTCGACGTCGACACCTTCAAGAACCGCGTCAACAACTTCCTCGATCACTCCAACCTCGGGGAATCGAACATGTACTTCCCCATCGCCGTGGACGGCGCCCTGGTGCGCGCGTGGGAGATGGCGCTCCGTTCACCGGCGCTAGCTCACCTCGGCCAATTTCATCTCGCTTATTCCAACCAGATCGCGGAACAGCGCGGCGATGTGATCGGCGGCTTTACCTGCACAGCGCCCGACGATCCCGCATGCGCTCTCGGACCCGACTACACACCCGTCGACCACGATCAGCGCCACACGCTGAATGCCGGCTTCACCGCGAACATTCCTTGGCACACGTGGCTCGCGTCCAATGTGTACTACGGCTCCGGCTTCACCAACGGCCTCGCCGGTTCCGGCCAGGGACCCTATCAGGCGGATTATCTGCCGGTCCATACAACCTTCGATGTCTCGGCCGGCCACGCCATCGGCGAACGCCTCTCGGTCTCCGCCAACATTCTCAACGTCACCAACCATCGCGTGTTGCTCGACAACTCCGTCACGGTCGGCGGATTTCATTTCAACGATCCGCGCATGGTCTCCGCCGAACTGCGCTACCGCTTTCACTTCTGACACCCACCCCTGACACGCACTGGAGATAACGACATGATCAATCGACGTTCCGTTCTGAAATCCCTCGGCATCACAGCGGGCCTCGCTGTCACCCGCAACTCTCTAGGCGTTGCTGCCCTCGCACAAGCTCCCGTCGCGCCTGCTGCGGCCACCGGCCCTTTCACCTTGCCCCCTCTTGCCTACGACTACGACGCACTTGAGCCCTCCATCGACGCCACGACCATGCATCTGCATCACGACAAGCATCACCAGGCTTACGTCAACAACCTCAATGCAGCGGTCGCCAATCATCCGGATCTCGCGTCGAAATCTGTTTCGGAGTTGGTGTCGAATCTCGACGGGATTCCTGCAGAGATTCGCACTGCCGTTCGCAATCAGGGCGGAGGGCACGCCAACCATTCCTTCTGGTGGACCATCCTCTCCAAATCCGGCGGCGACGCACCCAAGGCCGAACTTGCCAAAGACATCGATGCGACGTTTGGCAGCTACTCCGTATTTCAGGAGCGCTTCAGCAAGGCTGCGGCCAACGTCTTCGGCAGCGGGTGGGCATGGCTCGTCTGGTCAGGCGGCAAGTTGAGCATCGAAACCACGCCCAATCAGGACAGTCCTCTCACGCTCGGTCACACGCCCGTCATCGGCCTCGATGTGTGGGAGCATGCGTACTACCTCAAGTATCAAAACCGCCGACCTGAATATGTCAGTGCATTCTTCAAAGTTGTGAATTGGGATTTCGTGAGCGGTCAGTATGCCAAGGTCAAGCAAGCCTGAGGCTCGCCATCTCTCAGGGCCTGTCGATGCTGGGTGCCTCGGGTCTCGACTCTGAGACCTGGGAAAAGCACGAATTTACCTGAACCCGCAAAACCGACCGCTCGGGCCACATAATGCTCATCCCCGCTCCACCACGAACAAACCGGGCAGCACCTCACCAGCTTTGCCTTGCACGACGTTCGTAAAGGCGCTTGCATTCAGCGGTCGCTCCGGCCCGATGTACACCGTTCGCGCGCCGCCTTGCCGCGCCCAGCGCACGAAATTCGCTGCTGGATACACACTCCCCGATGTTCCAATCACCACCATCATCGAAGATTTGTCGATCTCGCGCCGAATGCGATCCATCTCCAGGGGGATCTCGCCGAAGAAAACAATATGCGGACGCAGCCGTCCGCCGCACGCGCAAGTCCCGACCTCAGCCAGGTTCTTGTAGACCGTCCGATCCTCGATGGGCGGCTGACCGCACTCGTCTTCGCATCGCGCCTTGGCCAGTTCGCCATGCATGTGCAGCAGCCGATGCGATCCGGCACGCTCATGCAGATCATCCACATTCTGGGTGCAGAGAAAAAAGCGTTCTCCCAAGGCAGCTTCCAGTTCCGCGAGCGCCGCATGACCGGGATTCGGCTGCGCTTTCCATCCCGACTCACGGCGTGCAGAATAGAACGCCCACACACCTGCCGGGTCCCGCTGCCATGCCTCGGGCGTGCACACATCCTCGACCCGATACCCGGCCCAGAGCCCGTCCTCGGCACGAAACGTGGGCAGACCGCTTTCCGCACTGATGCCCGCGCCGGTCAACACAAACACGCGATCCTGCGAGGTTACAACAATGCGTTCCACCTACCTCAGCCCCTTCGCCCAGTCCCTGCCTACTGCCTACTGCCTACTGCCTCTAAGGCTCCAGCAGAACTTTCCCTGTTGTCTTCCGGCCTTCAAGGTCGATCTGCGCCTGCGCCGCCTCGGCCAGTGGATACAGGTGCTCGGTGCGCAGCTTCAGCTCGCCCGTGGCCGCCCAATCCAGCACCTTACCCGCTCGCCATTCCAACTCGGCACGTGTGTTCAGGTAGTGCCACAACGTCGGCCTGGTCACAAACAGCGATCCTTTGCCGCTCAGCTGGATCAGGTCGAAGGGAGGCACCGGTCCACTCGACCCACCAAACAACGCCAGCAGCCCGCGCGGCCGCAGACAATTCAGGCTCTTGTCAAAGGTCGTCTTGCCCACGGAGTCGTACACAACGTCGACGCCTTTGCCGTCGGTGATACGCTTGACCTCCGCTTCAAAATCCTGCTCGGTGTAGAGAATCACTTCTTTCGCGCCCGCTTCGCGCGAAAGCTCCGCCTTCTCTTTTGTCGAGACCGTCGTAATCACCTTGGCGCCCAGCCGCGAAGCGATCTGCGTCAGCAACAAACCCACGCCGCCGGCACCCGCATGCACCAGCGCCGTGTCACCCGCCTTTAGCTCAAAGGTTGAATAGGCCAAATAGTGCGCCGTCATGCCCTGCAGCATCACGGCCGCAGCTTTCTCGGGGCTCAAGCGGGAAGGAACCTTCACCAGCTTCTCCGCAGGCACCAGCGCGTACTCCGCATAGCTGCCCACCACGCTCACCGATGCCACCATGTCGCCTTCGTCAAAGCCCGTCACACCGTGGCCCACCTTCTCCACTGTGCCTGCGGCCTCGCTGCCGGGCGTCAAGGGCAACGTCGCCTTGTAGGTTCCTTTGCGGAAGTAGATCTCGACGAAATTCACGCCGACCGCTTCGACGCGAATCAGTACCTGCCCCGGTCCGGGCTCCGGAATCGGCAGCTCGACAACCTGCAGAACCTCGGGCCCACCTGTCTCATGAATCTGGATGGCTTTCATCATTGGCAAGAATGCATCTTTTGCCTTCGGCACTGCAAGCAAAGATTGCGCAGGATTGTCCTGGGACAACCGCACACGCGACCGAAACAAAACTGGCCCCGCTCCAGCGAGGCCAGCCTCTGTTCCTTATTTTTCCTATGCTTCAGTCCCGATCCGAAAGCATGCTTGGTTCTTCGGGGGCGCGCAGTCGCACCAGGCGGTCAATCGCGTACGGCACACGCTGTTGCGATGTGTAGTAGTGCCGCACCTGCAGCTCGCCCAGCAAACCAATGGCCAGCATCTGGATGCCCGCAAGCATCAGCACGCCCGCAATCACAAACAACGGCCCGTGCTGGTCCATCACGTTCTGATGCGGATTCATCATCTTCATCGCCAGCAGCACCGCGGAAATAAAACCTCCGCCCAGGATGCCCAGCGCGCCGAACAGGCCGAAGAAGTGCAGCGGCCGGCTCATGTACTTCAGCAGGAACCGGATCGTCAGCAGGTCGAAGAACACGCGGAACGTGCGCCCGATGCCATAGTGGCTCTTGCCGCGCTCCCGCTCGACGTTGCGGATGGGAATCTCGCAGATCGACGCGCCGTACCAGCTGGCCAGCGCCGGAATGAACCGGTGCATCTCGCCGTACAGAGGAATGTTCGTGATCACCTCGCGACGATAGGCCTTGAACGTGGTCCCAAAATCGTGAATGTCGACGCCCGAGAGTTTCGCCATCAGCCAGTTGGCGCAGCGCGAAGGAAAGCGGCGCATCACGAAGTTGTCGATCCGCTCTTTGCGCCATCCCGAGACGACGTCGTAGCCCTCTTCGAGCTTCTCAACAAAATTCGGGATCTCGTTCGGGTCATGCTGCAGATCGCCATCCATAGCCAGGATGAAGTCGCCCGAGGCATGATCGAATCCCGCCGCCAGGGCAGACGTCTGCCCAAAATTGCGGCGCAACTTCACCACCAGCACGCGGCTGTCGACCGCGGCAATCTCTTCCAGCAGCTTATAGGTGCGGTCGCTCGAACCGTCGTCCACGAGCACCAGCTCAAAACTATGTCCCACCTGTTCCATCACCTGTTTCAGGCGGGCATATAGAACGGTTACGTTCTCCTCTTCATTGTGAAAAGGAACAACGATGGAGTATTTCGGCATAGCAATAGTATAGACGCGAGTTGGTGAAATTGGATGCTCGGTCGTCCCCGGAAACGACTCAGTTACGAACCTGTCACACGTGCGACTTAGCGATCCAGCTCGTCTAGCATTGTCTGCATCTCGCTCAATGCATGGCGATTTCCGCTGCGGGCAGCGCAGCTGATTCCGCCCTTCAGTCGCGCAATCGCATCCTGCGTGCGGCCCGCACTCGACAGCGTCTGTGCCGACATGAAGTACGCCGCGGTGTAGTCGGGATCGTTCGCCAGCAGCGCATCGAATTCCTTCAACGCTTCGTCCGCATCGCCGCGGCCCGCCAGTTCCATGGCAATGCCGTAACGAGCGAAGCTGTTCTTCGCGTCGAGCGCAAGAATCTCCCGCAGTCCCGCAATCTTATCTGTGCTGCTCATGTTGTACCGAGTTTTCCCCGAGGCGTTTGCTTAATTAACGCGGATTGCCGAAACTGGAAAGGTCTTCCGTCGGACCAGCTCCGCCAGTCTATTGTAGCGAAGATTTGGTCAAACGACGGTGAACGAATGGAGCAAGCACGCAATGAGTTCCGCAGCGACCAGTCCGGACGTCCGCACCGTGGCCAGCACCCAGTCGGAAATGACTGAAATCATTCTGCCCAACGACGCCAACACCCTCGGTAACCTGCTCGGCGGGCGCCTGATGCACTTTATCGATCTGACCGGAGCCATGGCCGCCTACCGTCATACCCGGACCCACGTCGTGACCGCCGCCATGGACCACATCGACTTCATCCAGCCCGTCCACGTCGGCGACCTGCTGATTCTCAAGTCCAGCGTCAATCGCGCGTTCAATACCTCGGTCGAAGTCGGCGTGAAGGTGTGGGTCGAGCACCCCCAGACCGGCTCCCTGCACCATGTTGCCAGCGCCTACCTCGTGTTCGTCGCCATCGACATGCAGGGCAACCGCCAGAAGGTGCCCGCACTACAGCCGGATACGCCGACCGAAGTCCGCCGCTTTAACGATGCGCTGCGCCGCCGCGAATATCGCGAAGCTGAATCCGTGCGCCGTAAGCAGGCCAAAGCCGCCATCGCAGCCCAAGCCAACAACGACCACTAGTCGGGCATCGATCCCTCAAACTTAATGGAGCCCTCCCACTTCCCCCGCCGCATTGTGTGCCTCACCGAGGAGACGGTCGAAACCCTCTACCTTCTCGGCGAGCAGGACCGCATCGTCGGTGTCTCCGGTTACGCCCAACGGCCTCCCGAGGTGCGCGCCAAGCCGCGCGTTGCTGCCTTTCGCGATGCCGATATCGATGCCATCCTCGACCTCAAGCCTGACCTTGTCCTCACCTTCTCTGACGTGCAGGCCGAGATCACGCGAACTCTGATTCTCCGTGGCGCGACGGTACTCAACTTCAACCAGCGCACGATCGCAGAGATCTACGACATGATCGCCACGCTTGCGCGCATCGTCGAAAAGCCTGCCGAAGGCCGCGCCCTCGTTGAATCCCTGCAAGCTGGCCTCGACCAGATCGCCGAGGCTGCAAGAAAGTTTCCCCACCGTCCACGCGTGTACTTCGAGGAGTGGCATGCCCCGCTCATCAGCGGCATCGGCTGGGTGGAGGAACTCATCGAAATCGCCGGTGGAGAGCTTGCCTTCCCTGAACTGCGCAACCGCGGCAAAGCCCACGACCGCGTCGTCGATCCCGCGGAAGTGATCCAACGCAACCCGGACGTCCTGCTCGCCTCGTGGTGCGGCATGCAAGTCAAACCCGACGTCATCCGCGCGCGTCCCGGCTGGGACACAATCGCGGCCGTCCGCAACAACCACATCTACGAAGTTCCCTCCACGATCATCCTTCAGCCTGGCCCTGCCTCCCTCACGAATGGCGTCGCCTTCATCCACGACATCCTGGCCCGTGTCGCCGGCGCAGAACACG
This sequence comes from Occallatibacter sp., assembly GCA_036267935.1. Lineage (GTDB taxonomy): Bacteria > Acidobacteriota > Terriglobia > Terriglobales > Acidobacteriaceae > Telmatobacter. The sequence continues at coordinate 167,028 of DATAVC010000020.1, forward strand.
CTTCAGTCCGCCCACCCTCGCTCCTGTAAACTTGACCTAGACCAGGCACGGGATTGCTTTCGTTCCGGCGGGTCGATTTTTTCTCGAAGCCCGCACGATTCCCACGGGCTTCCCCTCAGGAGTACTCCATGGCTCATTCGCACGCCACGCCCGCGCCTGTGGCTCTGCCCGGCGTTGCAAAGATCATCGCAGTTGGTTCCGGCAAAGGCGGCGTCGGCAAAACCACCATCGCCGTCAACCTCGCCATCGCGCTCTCCAAGATGGGGCATCGCGTCGGCCTCATCGACGCCGACATTTACGGTCCCAACGTTCCCACCATGATGGGCTCGACGCAGCAGCCCATGATCGGCGCCAATAACCAGATCCAGCCCAACCTGACCCACGGCCTCAAGACCATCTCCATCGGCTACATCTCGCCGGGCGACAAGCCTATGGTCATGCGTGGCCCCATGCTGCACCAGATCATTCGCCAGTTTCTGCAACAAGTGGATTGGGGCGAGCTCGACTATCTCCTCATCGATCTGCCTCCGGGCACCGGCGACGTCGTCATCTCCCTGGTGCAGACCGTGCCCCTCACCGGCGCAGTCGTCGTCAGCACGCCCAGTGATGTCGCCCTGCAGGATGCGCGCAAGGCTCTGGAGATGTTCGCGCAGGTCAATGTCGAAGTCCTCGGCATCGTCGAGAACATGAGCCACTTCACCTGCCCGCACTGCCACCACGAGATCGACATCTTCTCCAAGGGCGGCGCCGAACGCACGGCCACGCAATTCAACATCCCGTTCCTGGGATCGATCGAACTGCTCCCCGCCATTCGCGAAGGCGGCGATCGCGGCCTCCCCGTCACGCTCGCCGGCCCCAAGAGTCCGCAGGCTGCCGAGTTCTTCAGCGTTGCCGAAAAACTGATCGAGCGCGCCAACATCGCCGCTGCCGCCAGCAGCGACGTCATCGAGATCAGCTAAGCACTTGTTCCGCGCAAGAGGCACATCGTCGTGAAAGAAAACTTCCTCATTCGCCCCGTTGTGCCCTCCGACTTTGCCAAGTGGAAGCCGCTCTGGGACGGCTACAACGCCTTCTACGGCCGTAAAGGCGCAACCGCTCTGCCCGACGAAGTCACGCAACGTACGTGGTCACGGTTCTTCGATGAATACGAGCCCGTGCATGCCGTGGTCGCCGATCACGCCGGCCAGCTGCTCGGCCTGGTGCACTACATCTTTCATCGCAGCACCATCGCGCTGACCACCAACTGCTATCTGCAGGATCTGTTCACACTCGATTCGGCCCGCGGCAAAGGCGTAGGCCGAGCCTTGATCGAAGAAGTCTACCGGCGCGGACAGCGTGCGGGCTCAAGTCGCCTCTATTGGCACACCCACGAGACCAACGCGACCGCCATGAAGCTCTACGACAAAGTGGCCGAGAAATCCGGCTTCGTCGTCTATCGCAAGATGATGGAGTAGCCGACAGAAGGCTGACCAGGCTCACGTATCCAGGCGCGCAGGCCTCCATCAAATTTCATTGAGCCAGCGCGCGCCGCTCAAAATATAAAGGCGGCCAGGGCGACCGCCTTTGTTGTTCCCAGATGCAGTTTCCCGTCTACCGCCAGTGACCTTCCACCAGCACATAGCCGCCATGACGATGCACCCAGTGATGGGGAACCCACACAGCATGGGGACGAGGCGGCTCAGCCCAGACTCCCCCGTGCCAGGCGTAGCGATGGCCATCCCACGCGTGATAGCCGGGCTGGTAGACCCATCCCGCATGCGGCGGCCGTCCGTAATGTTCGTGAACCGGTGGCGGTGGGCCTACGCGTACATACACCTGTGCATTCGAGGCCGCGGGAAGCAGAGTGAACGCAAGCAAAGCTGCAAGTGCAATCTTCTTCACAGTCGAAACTCCTTGTGCGTTGGATTGGTACCGGAGTCATCAAGCTCTCCGGATTCATGCTCAATTTGAACCGCGAAAGGGCGCAAAAGTTGCGCCGCACCCTACTTTAGGGCGGTAACCCTTAGATAAACAATCGTTACTTTCGCACAGGAGTTGCTGCTTCGATCTCCGCCGCCAGGATGTCCGCCGCCGCAATGCAGGCGTTCCGGCTCACATCGTAGTGCGTCACCAGCCGAATGCTGTCTGGCCCCACCGAGCCGGCAAGTACGCCGCGCGCCTTCAACCGGTCCACCACATCCTGCGCGCGCAGCCCACCGGCCAGCTTGAAGATCAGGATGTTTGTTTCCACGGTTTGCGGATCGAGGATCACGTCGTCGAGATGCGACAGCGCCTCGGCGAGAAAGCGTGCGTTCGCATGGTCCTCGTGCAGTCGCGCCGGCATCTGTTCCAGCGCAATCAAGCCTGCCGCCGCCAGCACACCGGCCTGCCGCATGCCGCCGCCCAGCGCCTTGCGATAAATCCGCCCGCGTTCCATCAATTCCGCCGAACCCACCAGCATCGATCCCACCGGCGCGCCAAGCCCCTTCGAAAGACAAAACATGACGGTGTCGAATCCGCGCGTCAACGTCTTCACGTCCACACCCAGCGCCGTCGCCGCGTTAAAGATGCGCGCTCCATCCAGGTGAACCGGGAGCTTTCGCTCTTTCGCGTTCTCCCAAATTTCCTCCAGCACATCCGGGCGCGTGCAGATGCCGCCGGCAAGGTTTGCCGTGTTCTCAATCTCGATCAGTCCTGTCGCGGCGCGAAACGAACTCCGTCCGTAGATGACCGGTTCAATGTCGCTCCACTGCAGCGTGCCGCTGTCGGTATGTACAGCGCGAATCACGCAGCCAGAAAAGACCGCGATCGATGCCATCTCCCAATCCAGAATGTGCGAGCGCGATTCGCAGATGACTTCTTGCCCGGGCTGAGTGTGCAGCCGAATCCCGATCTGATTGCCCATCGTCCCCGTCGGCACAAACAATGCGGCCTCGCGCCCAAAGATTTCCGCCGCGCGCTTCTCCAGCATGTTCACCGTGGGATCTTCGCCGTACACATCATCGCCCACTTCAGCCGCGGCCATGGCCGCGCGCATCGTGGCTGTCGGCCGTGTCACCGTGTCTGAACGTAAATCAATCAGCGCTTCCAAGGTCAATCCTTCCTGTTCTCCAGGGATCCTGGCGACTATGAACTAAGAACTGTGAACTGCCTCTACGGAATCTGCGCCATCGGCAGTTCCATCACCGGAGTCAGCTTGCCATCCTTCGAAGCCACCGCCCACATCCCGTGAAAATTGTCTTTCAGCTCAGGATGCGCCTTCAGCATGGCGCTCAGCACCGCCGTTGCCTCGGTGCGTGCCGCCGCAGGATCGGTGATGCCCAGCGACTCGTATGTCACGCTCAAATCGGACTGCCGCAGCGTCGTGTCGATGCGCACTCCATCGATCTTCCACGTCCGTGGTCCATCGTTCAACGAGATCGGAAACCCGGTCGGCGGGTCTTTCAATTGCGCTTGCTCGTGTCCCAGCTTTTCCATGTTCGGCGACGAAAGAAAATCGACCGGCAGCAGCAGATACCGCGCCAGGTCGTAGCTGAACCATGCGCTCCAAGGCTGCCCTGTTGCCGCCTCGGCCCGTGCACGCGACCAGTACCACACCCCATCATGGCCATCGACGGCGCCCTGGCGCACCGACACGCCACCCAGTTTCCAAGCCGGCGTTCCTGTTGGATCCCAGACCACGATCAGACCCACCTGCCCACCCAGGGGCGCACCCGCGGCCTTGGCCAGGATGACCGCATACTTTCCCGGCGGCAGGGCGTGCATGGTGATAGTCACCGTGACCGATCCGTTGGCGTTTGAACAAAAGAATTGATCGTCCGCGGTCTCAGTCTGTGTCGACGCGTCGAGCAGGTAGATACTCTGCAACTCAGCCTGGCCGCCCTTCAACAGTGGCGTGCCCAGTTCCACTTCGCCGCGAAACCCGTCCCATTGCGCTGAAATGGCCGGCAACAGCGCAGCCTGCAGGGTCGAATAGTCCTGTTGGACGACCGCGTCGGTCAGCCTCTGCCCGATGCCCGCCAATGCGTTGCGATCTTGCGGCTGCAGTTCAGCTTGGGTCGTACAGGTGACTGCGAAGCTCACCATCGGCGCAGCCATCAACAGCGCCGCAATCCATCCTCGGGCAAAGAGCCGCATGCGCGATATTTCCCTTGGGCCCGGAATCTTTGCGAGCGTCGGAGGGCCACTGTTAGTCTAGTACGTAGGGCATTGAACCAGCGAACGCATCGGCCCGCGGGAGTCTTCGTCATGCACGACTCAATCCGCCATCGGCGCTTCTCTTCGCAGGCTCGCAGGCTGTCCCTCACACCGCTGCTCGCAGCGACAGCCCTCCTGGCCCAAACTCAGCCCGCGCCCACACCCCCTTCGCATACGCAAAAGTCGTCTCCGGCCGTGCAGCTCGTCCCTGCCGCTGCGCCCGCGCCCAACTGGCCCATCAATGCTGAGCCCCGGCCCGCCGCCATCAACTGGAACAAGACAGAGCTCAGCATCGATGCCACCAACTCCAGCCTGCGGCAGATCCTTACCGACGTCGCCTCGGCCACCGGCGCCTCGGTCGACGGCATCACTAAGGATGAGCGCATCTTCGGTACCTTCGGTCCCGCTCCCGCACGCGACGTCCTGTCCCAGCTGCTGCAGGGCACGGGCTACAACGTTGTGATGGTGGGCGACCAGGGTCAGGGCGTTCCGCGCCAGGTCGTTCTCTCCGCACGCAACAACAACAAGACCGCGGCCGGCGCTTCCCGTCCCATGCCGGAAGATAACGACGATGACGCCTCGCCCGAGGTCCAGTACGACCCGCCGCCACAGGCGCAGCCGCCGCAACCCCAGCAGATGCAGATGCCGTTGCGTCCAGGCTTCAATCCCAATAATCCGCCAGGATCGCCTGGCAATCCCCAGCAGCAGCCCGGCCAGCAGCCCCAACCACTGCCGCAGCAGCCCAACCAGCAGTAGGGACTTTCACAGCATCCCAAGTCGGCACTCTTCCGTGCCGAGCGTGCCGTTGCAGCAACGACCGCCGCTGCCCGGTCAACAGCCCCCATTCTCCGCCGCTCGTTCGCTCCGTCGCTTGTTCGGGGGCGCGCTTCTGCGCCTCGGCCTGCATTCATGCCGCAAAGAAATCTCGCCCTTGCCGCGTCGAGCTGCAAAAAGAAAGACGGCCAGGAATTTCTCCCGGCCGTCCCTGGTTCCCGCACTGCCTGGGCGATCAGTAAGTATTGTTCGGTATCAAGCGCACCGAGGTGAGATCGGTTGCAATCGCTTGAAAGATCTGGTTCAGCGACGTGACCTGGTTGTTCTTGCTCGCCGCCTGGCAACCGGTATCGCCGCCCGTCGTGTTGTAGTCGGAGTAGAAGTAGCCCTTGATTCCCGAGGACCAGCCTGTCGACATCTGCTGCAGCGCTCCACAGGGGCTCACTCCCTTGTGCGCTCCGTAAGATCTGTCGCTGCTGCAACCGCTGGTCGATGCGCCGTAGGCCACGGTATAGACCATCGTAGGATTCCCGCTATAGGTCGCTGCATACTGCGCCGCGTCGACCGCCTGGCTGCATTCACCGTTCCACGAAGGATAGCTGCCATTGCTGGTGGCGAAGCCGGTGCTGGTTTGCCAGCTCGAAGGATAGGTGTAGCTGTTGGAACTCAGGGACTGGGTGGCGTGCGCGGCATCGGCCGGCATCGAGGCGCTCGCAGAATCCGGGCTGCCGCTTGCGTTGGGAGCGGTGGAGTCACCATCGCCCAGGATGACCATCACATTCTTCGAGCCCGGATTGCTCGCCTGCTCGGCCAGCAAAGCCGCCTGCGCGGCATAGATCGCGCCCGCGTAGTAGGTTCCGTAGTCACCGTCGTAGTTGCTTGGCTGCATCCCCTGGCATCCGCTTTTGCCTCCGGCTGCCTTCACAAGGGAGGAGGTCGCACTCAAACTGGTTGCCGAATTCGATGCCCTGAAATCATTCGAGAAGCCGACCACCTGGTACGTCGGTCCCCATGTTCCAGAGGGAGGTGCATAGCCGGACGTATCCGACGGAATGGGCGGGAAAGTGTATGGCATCGCGTTGGGCACACCCGGATAAGGAGTCTGCGACAACATCGAGTAGTAGTAACCGCTGCTGCCGCGGCCGCTCGAGTTGTAGTTGGTTGTTGTCGCGCTGCTGCCGTGGCCGGTCGTGTACGACGACGGAACGCTCGTCGTGCAACTGGAATCGATCGAGACGGTGCCGCCGGTCACGTTCGGGAACGTGAAGAGCGCAACGTTATCCTCGGTGGGATAAAGAGACTGCAACAGCGTCTGTACTCCGCTTAAAGCGCAGTTCATCTGCGTCGCACCGCAATTGCTGTCGTAGGCATTCATCGACAGTGTCGAGTCCACAAGGATGACCACGTTGTACGGCAACGGCACCGCACCCTTGCCCGCCGCGGTAGACGTTGCACTCACGGTCACAGTCTTGACGCCGAAGATCCCGGCAAAAAATGTCTGCACAACCGCGGTCTGCGTCACTGCGATGGCATTCGGAGTCGTCGAGTTGCAGGGCGCGCCCCAATTTGAAACGGTCGTCAGGCACTTCGGCGTGATCGTGGCCGTGCCGCCGCTGATCGCGAGACCCGTGTAGATGTTCTTCGATCCACTGCCCGCACTGTAGGTCTGGCCCACAGAAGAATACGTCGTGTTGGGCAGCGTCTCCGCTGCAGCCAGAGCTGCCGCATCCGCCGAGGCCTGCAGCTGATGCTGCACCACCATCATGTGCCCCACGTCGACCACCAGCCCCGACATGCCGAGAAAGAGTGTGACGAGTACGGCGGCCCACGGAAGAATCTGGCCGCTCTCGCCGTTAAAAAGAAGACGGAGAGTCGAAGCTTGTCCGCGCCGATCCGAGCCCGTGCGGAAGTCTCTCTCTCGACCCGCTTCAAACCGCCCGATCCAATTTCCTGTCAATTGATGCATCACTTGTCTCCCGGTCTCTTTCCCGTGACGTGTTCGCCGTATCCGCGGCTCAATCTCTTACTGCACAAGCTCTGTTGTTTGGCCGGTGAGACTCAGAGCACCGGGCCGCCACCCGTAGACGATCATCGAGATCGGATAGCTTGCCTTCACCTGCACGCTGTCTCCGGAATTCAGCGTGATGCCGCTGCAGGTCGTGGTGTAGTTCGCCGCCGTTCCGCCATTCGGCGTCCACGTGATCGCAAACGATGCCGCACTCGAATTCAGGTTGGGAGCTGCCTGCTTGGCGATCTGGACCGCATACGCGCACGGGTCGGTAATCTGCGATGTTCCACCGCTCGATGTCGTCACCGTGATGCCACGACTCAACGCGAAAGCCCTTGCCCCCGCGCTTACCCCGTTCGTGAGCACCATGTAGTTGTTCAGCGCGATGCCAACGGAGAACATCCCAGTGATCAGCATCATCATCAGGGGTGCGACCAGCGCAAACTCGACCAGCGACCCGCCGTCTTCGCCCCTCAGGTCCCGCAGTTGCCTTGCCCGCCGTCCCAGCTCTTCATTCTTCGTCGTCCGCGAAAGTTTCATGTGTTTTCCTTCGCCCGTTCGAGGCTGTCCTGCGCTTCTGCACAACGGTGACTAGGAACGGGATCTCTAGCTAAGAGTCACCTCATCTGTGGTTACGCACAATACGACTTTTGTAGAATCAGTAACTCGATTCAAGCCTTTCCTGGACACCTGAGTTACAGTAACTCCAGCCATAGAGTTACCCGCGTCTTCCGATGTGACTCGGATCACATCGACCCAGAACTCTCGATTCTGCAATCACTTTGCAATGCGTCAAACGCCTGTAAGGACGCGGTTCGACAGGCGATTCCGACTGCATTGAAACTCGATTTGACGACACGAATAATCAGACTGAGAGTGACTCGAATGTGACTCAGATCACAGACATCGGTGGCTCATGGGTTCGTTGAGTCAGACATCGAGTCACTGACTCGCTCAAAGCTCTTGCCAGTGACTCGTGACTCAGACTCTTCACGGGTCCCGAAGCGACGAGTCACATGCGCCCGCGGTCCCATGCGGAGTCACGCGACGGACACCTCGCCCTCTCCACAACGCGAGCCACGCGTGGTCGCGATTCTCAGCACGCACGAGGGCCGATCGACCGCATGGCCGCACGAAGGCAGCACGGCCGCGTTCAAGCTGCGCAAGGCTCTCGAGACTGAGAAAAAAGGCAGGACGCTACCCGGCTAAGGTCTCCGACTGGAGGACGCGGTTCAGAAGCGCCCAAGACGCAGAGCCCCCCAATCCGTGACCCAAGACCGCGCACGGTCCGCAACGGTCTCCAACAACGTGAACTCGAGAGCAGGCGGTTCAGGAAGGCACTTCAAGACCCGGCAATCAGACGCCGACAATCCCGGACCCGACCAGCAGGACGCAGGCCATCACGCCCCGGCGATCCGCAGCCCAAGATCAGGCCGTCAGAGATCCGAACAAACGAGGAATCCGATCGAACGAGGCAAATCCTTTGCCCGGCAGGCAAAGATGAGAGAGGAAAAAGGAAGGTTTAGACGATGCCGGCGGTCTCAGGCCGGGCTTTCACAGCCACCGCACGACTTTGCGGCTTCAGCAGGCCAAATGCAACCCGGAAAAGACCGTATGCAGCCAGTACGCCGAATGCCATCGAGCCCAATGCTGCACAAATTAACATCAACAAATTCAATAAGTCCGTCATAAAATCTCACTTCACTGCTTAATATTCACGACTGAGTATTCTTTATCGGCAGGTGCCACCGCGCAGTTCGAGACAGTCGGTTCTTGCATTCTCGCAGAAAGAACGTCGCGTTGACCCTGGTTTCTATTGGCAAATAGAATACCTCTTAGGTGTTGCATTTCGGTAAACCCGTTTCATTGTCGCCAAAAACCAAAGTTTGAAATTCCGGTCTTGACTCCGCCGTCCCACACGACCTCTAGCCTCCTTGCCCGCCCAGTAGGGCATTTTGCCTGAAACTGGGTGGGCCCAACCTGCCGGCCGCCACTGCTCCGGAGACCACGGGCTCAGCCTGATCATGTCGATCACTCACATCTCGGTGCGCGGGGCGCGCCAGCACAACCTGCGCGACATCCACGTCCGCATCCCGCGCAATTCCCTCACCGTGGTCACCGGCCTGTCCGGCTCCGGCAAGAGTTCCCTTGCCTTCGACACTATCTACGCCGAAGGCCAGCGGCGGTACGTCGAAACCCTTTCCGCGTATGCGCGCCAGTTCCTCGACCAGATCGAGCGCCCCGACGTCGATTCCATCGAAGGCCTCTCGCCCGCCATCTCCATTGAGCAGAAAACCACCAGCCGCAGCCCCCGTTCCACGGTCGGCACCATCACCGAAATCTACGACTACCTTCGCCTGTTGTATGCATCCATCGGCACACCTCATTGCCCCAATTGCGGTCGTCCCATTGCCCGCCAGACCGCCGAACAGATCGTGCAGCGCATTCTCGACCTGGGCACAGGCGAACGCGTCACCATCATGGCCCCTGTGGTCCGCGGCCGCAAAGGCGAGTTCAAAGATCTTCTCGATCAGCTTGACCAGCAGGGTTTCCGCGCCCGCGTCGATGGCGAAATCGCCGACCTCTCCGAGCCGCCGGCTCTCGACAAGCGCAAGAACCACACCATCGAAGCCATCATCGACAGGGTCATCCTCAAATCCGAAAGCGCCGCGTCCACCAGGAACGAGAGCGCCCCATCCTCGGCGCCAAAGGTGGGAAAGACTGAAGCTCCATCGACCAAGCCCTCCGTCGAAAAACGGCTCGAAGGCGCTGTCTCCAAAGCCTTGCAACTCGCGAACGGACTCGTCCTGGTTTCGATCGCGCCGTCTTCCTCCAGCCAGAAACCCGACGAGCAGCTCTTCTCCTCCTCGATGGCTTGCCCCGACTGCGGCCTCGACGTGCCCAAGCTCGAACCGCGCAGCTTCTCGTTCAACTCCACCTTCGGTGCCTGCCCTGAGTGCCACGGCCTCGGTTCGCTCTACGACTTCGATCCCGCCAAGGTCATCACCGATTGGTCCAAGCCCCTGCTCGATGGCGGCCTCGGGCCTGGTTCGGCCTCGCAATACTTGCTCAAGCTCGTCCAGCTTGCCGCGGACCGCTACAAGATCGATCTCAAAACTCCCTTCGAAGACCTGCCGCCCAAACAGCAGCACATCCTGGTCTACGGTCCGCCCAAAGGCGAGGGCCCGCGCACCGGCTTCCACGGCATTCTCGCTTACCTGCGCGACTCCGTCGCCGAAGCCCGCAGCGAAGGCTACCGCGAGTACATGATGAACTTCATGTCCGCGACACCCTGCCCCGTATGCCGGGGCAAGCGCCTGCGTCCCGAGTCGCTCGCCGTCAAAATCGGCGGCCTCTCCATCGCCGACTTCACCGCCCTCTCGCTGAACAAGGCGCTCTCCGCGGCCATCAACCTCACCTTCAACGCGCGCGAAGCCCTCATCGCCGAACGCATCCGCCGCGAAATCGCCGAGCGCCTCGAATTCCTGTGCCGCGTCGGCCTCAGCTACCTCTCGCTCGATCGCAATGCCGCCACGCTCTCCGGCGGCGAAGGACAGCGCATTCGTCTGGCCACCCAGATCGGCTCACGACTCCGCGGCGTTCTCTATGTCCTCGACGAACCCTCCATCGGCCTGCACCAGCGCGACAACGAACGCCTCATCCAGGCCCTCGTCCAGCTCCGCGACCTCGGCAATACCGTCCTCGTCGTCGAGCACGATGAAGACACCATCCGCCACGCCGACTATGTTCTTGACCTCGGTCCGGGCGCCGGACGGCTCGGAGGCCATGTCGTGGCCCAGGGCACGCCCGCCGAGATCATGGCCTGCGCCGAGTCCCTCACTGGCCGCTATCTCGCGGGCACCACCGGCATCCTGCATCGCCCTGAACCGCGCAAGCTCACCGGCAAATGGATCACCGTCACCGGAGCACGCGAGCACAATCTCCAGGACCTGACCATCCGCGTCCCCCTGGGCGTGATGACGGTCGTGACCGGGGTCAGCGGCAGCGGCAAGAGCACACTCATTAACGACATTCTTTACAGGTCGTTAGCCAAAAATCTTTACGGTTCACGCGAAGAACCGGGTGTCCACGACGATCTCTCCGGCCAGGACCAGATCGACAAGGTCATTCGCATCGACCAGTCGCCCATCGGGCGCACACCTCGCTCCAACCCGGCAACCTATACCCAGGTCTTCTCGCCCCTCCGCGACCTCTTCGCCATGCTGCCTGAAGCACGAGAGCGCGGCTACAAACCCGGCCGCTTCAGCTTCAACGTTGCCGGAGGAAGATGCGAGACGTGCCAGGGCGACGGACAACGGCGCATCGAGATGAACTTCATGCCCGACGTCTACGTACAGTGCGAGGTGTGCAACGGGCGCCGCTATAACCAGGAAACCCTCGCCGTCAAATTCCACGGCTATTCCATTGCCGATATCCTCGAACTCACCATCGAAGACGCACTCCATGTCCTTATCGACGTTCCCACTGTCCGCCAGAAGCTGCAGACCCTCGTCGACGTCGGACTGGGTTATGTCCACCTTGGCCAGTCCGCGACCACCCTCAGCGGCGGAGAAGCACAGCGCATGAAACTGGCCCGCGAGCTTTCAAAGCGCCAGACCGGCCGCACGCTTTACCTGCTCGACGAACCCACGACAGGACTCCACTTCGACGACGTGCGCAAGCTGCTCGAGGTGCTGCACCGCCTCACCGACCTCGGCAACACGATCATCATCATCGAGCACAACCTCGACGTGATTCGCAACGCCGACTGGATTCTCGACCTTGGCCCCGAAGGCGGCGAAGATGGCGGACGCCTGATCGGCGAAGGACGCCCGGCGCATATTGCCCATATCTCCGAGTCATTTACGGGGCAATTCCTCAAACGCTACTACAACTCTCACAACGGCCGGCTCGAACCCACCGACGATACGAGTGCTATGCTCTCGATTCGACCCGAAGCAGACCTGGCGACGCAGCAATCTCCCGACCGACCTCGAGCAAAGCGTGGGGGCAATCCCGGAGCGGCGGCTGAACCCGCGACCGGCGCCAACGGAAAACGCGGGCCACGGAAGAAGACCGGCATCCCCGAAAATGCATCCAGCGGCACTGTCGCCGCGTCCACGAAGAGATCCCGTACGAACCCGGTGGCCTCATGATCGATCAGCCCGAGCAACAGCTCCCGTCCGACCTCACTCCAGCCACCGAAGCCGAACACGCTCATGCACCATCCTCCCTGCTACCGGCTCAGCCCGAGGCGCTCTCCGAACCAGATCCGCTCTCCCAGCCCAATCATCTCTCCGGGCCCGATCAGCTGCCTGAACCAGACCATCTTTCCGGGAATGCCCCGTTTCCCGAGCCGAACCAGCTTTCCCCGCTTGATCCGCTAACCCCTGTTCTCCATGCAGATGGCGCGCCTCTCTTCGAGCACTACATGCAGGCTCCCCAGGACCGGATTCCACACCTGGGCCATCTCGCTCTGCTCGCCCTCATCGCGCTCGCCGGATTCGCTGTGGTCGCCATCGCAGCCCAGATTGCCGTCATGCGCCATCTCTTCGGCGTGACCTCTCTGATGGATGCGGCAACCAATGTGCGCTATTTGCTTGGCACCCAGGCGCTGCTCTATGTCTTCACCTACCTGGGCAGCGTCGTCGTTTTCCCGCTGGTCTGGCACAAGAGCCTGCTCGAGGGCCTGCAATGGCGTGGTAGCCGCGCGCTCCAGTACGGCGGATATCTGATGGGCGCTGCCGCGATCTGCTTTGTGCTGGCCATGATCGATGGCTACTTCTTTCCCGGGCCCAACGACGCCCCCATCGACCGCATCTTCCGCATGCCCGGCGCGGCCTGGATCCTCTTCGCCTTCGGCGTCACCTTCGCCCCGTTCTTTGAGGAACTCGCCTTCCGCGGCTTTCTTCTCCCCGCCCTCGCCACTTCGTTCGATTGGATGGCGGAGAAAGTCAACCACCGGCCCCGTCCCGCCCTCGATCACAACGGCCATCCCCTGTGGTCCATCCCAGCCATGGTCGTCGCTTCCCTCATCACCAGCCTTTTCTTCGCCCTGATGCACGCCGACCAGACCAGCTACTCCCTCGGACCTTTCCTTCTCCTCATCGTGGTGAGCCTGGTCCTCTGCACCGCACGCCTGCGCCTGCGGTCGCTCGCCGCCAGCGTGCTGCTGCACGCTACCTATAACTTTTTGTTGTTCTCGTTCATGATGATCAGCACCGGCGGCTTCCGCCACCTCGACAAGATGTGAACCGGCCGTTCAGGCCATCCTCCTGCTGTGTCCTCCTGAGAATCCGCACGCCCCACCTCGGTGTCATCCTGAGAACCCGCGTGTCTGGGCCCCACGCGAGTGGGGTAAGCGGGGCGAAGGATCTGATTCTGCCTTTGCTCTTGCCTTTGCTTCTGCCTAATCCCCAATCCCTAGCCCCTGGCCTTTCCCTTGGTCCCTTGGTCCCTGCCCTTTTCACGCCGTCTTCTTCGCAGCCTTCCTCGGCTTCTTCCCCTCCGCGAGACTGCTCTTCAACGCATCTAAAATATTCACGACCTTCGGCTTCTCCGGCGCTGGCTCGGGTTCGGGTAGACGTTTGCCCTTGCGCTTGGCACCCACCAGCTTCTTCACCGCAGCTTCGTAATCGTCCTTATAGCGCGCGAGATCAAACCGCGACGTCTTGCCTTCGATCAGCCGTTTCGCTAGTTCCAGTTCATCTTTCTCAACAGCTGTCTCCTTCCCACCGGACAACGCACCCTTGGCATCCCGCAGTTCTTCCTCGTAGCGCAAGGTGTAGAGCATCAAGCCCGCCTGTTTCAGATCGGGCGGTGCGCCGATTGCCACCAAGTGCTCGCGCCCGCTGAACGCAATCTCCCCAATGACCACCGTCGCGGTATCTCTGAGCGCCTTACGCATCACGTTCAGCGCCTTCGCCTGCGTTCCATCCTTCGGAGCGATAAAGTAGGCTCGCTCGTAGAGCACGGGCGACACCTCATTCCCATGCACAAACTGCTTGATCTCGACTGTCTCGGCGGTTGGAATACGCAACGATCGCAGTTCCTCCGGATCGATTTCGATGTACCGGTCCTTGGCGTATTCGTAGCCTTTCACGATATCTTCTTTCTCAACCTCCGCACCCTCGTCCACATTCCGGTGATGAACTCGCTTGTGCGTCTTGCGGTCAATCATGTGAAACTCCACCTGTCTCCCCGGGTTGGTCGCTGGAAAAATTCGGACAGCGATGGACACAAGCGAAATCTGCAGAGTTCCAGACCATGTGGGACGAGTCGGCATCCTCACTCCTTCTCTGTTCAAGGATTCAGATGCATCCCAGCTCCATCGCGCTCGTACGATCGCCCGCACCCTCTGGCACACAGCCGCGGTCAGCGACGAGGAGGAGCGCGTCGGCGTCTGGATGCGCGCTTCGGCGCAGGCTCGGGCAGAGGCGGCAGACCAGCCGCGGCAAGCAGCAGCTTGTTCGCCGCGTTGAACAGATTTAGGTGCGTGTCGACAGCACCGTCGGTCGCAGCCACAAAGAGGGCTGTATCGCGCGCGTGGTTGATCGCAATATAGCTTGAAAAGCCGGCGCCCCCACCGGTCTTTTCGACGATGTGCGAGGGAGAGTCGACCGGCAAAATGTGTATCCAGCCCAGCCCCACGCCCGTTGGCTTGCCTGCGTGGTCGAGACCTTTCTCGCTCACCAGGCTTGCCGGGGGAATATACAAAGACTGGGCCGCAAGATCCTGAACCGGGATGTTCGGGTCAACCGTGCGGAGCAGATACTTCAGCCATATCGTCATATCCGTTGCTGTCGAATAGAGTCCCGAACTTCCCGCAGTGGCCTCGGTCGAGGCGCAGGGCCCCTCATCATGGGCGCCGATCAACAGGCGTTCGCATTGTTCCGCATTTGGGAAAAACGTTGTGCGCTGCATGTGCAGAGGGTTCAGCGTGCGTTGGGCAAGCAGCGCAATGTATTGCTTGTGGGTCGCCCCCTGGAGCGCATCGCTGAGAAGATCGAAACCGATATTCGAGTAAAGAGCCGCGGTCCCCGGGGCGCTGCGCAGACGCTGATTGGGCAGCCAACGCCATCGGATGTCGTAATTGGGAAACGTGAAGTGCGGCGTGTGCGCCGGTGGGTTACCCAGTTCCCGCGGCAGGCCCGAGGTATGCGTTGCCAGGTCCACAAGTGTAATGGGACCAATCCGCCTCGGGACCACCGCACCATGCGGGGCATAGCGCTGCAGAGGATCATCGAGTCGCACCGTCTTTTCCGCGACAAGTTTGGCCAGCACATCGGTGGTAAAGATTTTCGTCAGCGAACAGAGCCGAAGCAGGGAGTCTTGTGTGGGAGCTTGATGCGAGTCGGGAGCCGTCTCGCCATAGCCGCGGAACAACACTTCTTTGCCGCGCACCACCACCAGAACCATTCCCGTGGATCCGGATTGGACAAAGAGGTCTGAGCCGAGCGCAGCAACCGATTGCATGGCCGGGAGCGAGGGCGGCGAAGCCGCCTGCCCCAAGCCACGCATCCCAAAACCAGCGAGCAGCAACGGAACCCATAGAGCGGCGAATCGAAGAAATCTCATTCTCGTGTGCAATTCCTAGAGTACAAAATCAGACCGATCCGAATGAGAGAAATGCTCGCCTTTGAAAAAACGCATCCCCTCGGCCCTCAACGAGCATGACCTACAATCTCCTTGATGACTTCACCCACCCACGCGCAGCAACTCCTCTCCATCCTCGCCCGCATCAGTTTCAAACTCGGCCAGTTCAAGCTC
Source organism: Occallatibacter sp. (assembly GCA_036267935.1). Lineage (GTDB taxonomy): Bacteria > Acidobacteriota > Terriglobia > Terriglobales > Acidobacteriaceae > Telmatobacter. The sequence continues at coordinate 182,755 of DATAVC010000020.1, forward strand.
TCCTCCGGCGGAACCAGCGACTACTACATCGATTGCCGCACGACGACCCTGCACGCCGAAGGCGGCCGGCTCACCGGCCACGCAATTCTTGAATTGCTCGAAGCGCACAAGATCGATGCCGAAGCTGTCGGGGGTCTCACCATGGGCGCCGACCCCATCGTCTCCAACGTGGCCACGGCCAGCGCCTGGCGCGCACAAAAGACCACGGGCGCATCCCTGCTCCATGGCTTCCTCGTCCGCAAAGCGGAGAAGGCTCACGGCACCGGACGCCGCATCGAAGGATTTTGCCGTGAGGGTGCGCGTGTCGTCATCGTCGACGATGTCTGTACCACCGGCGCCTCCACCATCAACGCCATTCAGGCTGCGCAGGAATCCGGCATGATCGTCGCCGCCGTCGTCTGCATCGTCGAGCGTGAAGAAGCCAATGGCCGCCCAGCCGTCGAAGCCGCTGCGGGACAAGCGCCCTTCCTCCGGCTCTTCACCGCCACCGACGTCCGCGCCGAACACATCGGCCAACGACCCGCCACAGTGTCATCCTGAGAACCCGCATGCCTGGGGCCCCGATCGTATGAAATGCGCTTGGCGTGAGCGGGGCGAAGGATCTGCTTTTCGCCCTTGTCTTTCTCTCCGTCGCCCCCAAAAACAAACAGGCCATCCGTCTCCGGATGGCCTGCTCAACCTGCCTTGAACGATCGAACTAGCGCAGCTCACCGTCCTGAACCCGCACCCGAAGGAGCGGCAGCCGGCGCTGCCTGCTGATCGCCGCTCATGTTCGAGAGCAGCTGGATCTGCACGCGGCGGTTCTGCTTGCGGCCGTCTGCGGTGGTGTTGTCCGCAACCGCGTTGTCCTTGCCAATTCCAATCAGGTAGAACCGGTGGGCGGGAATGTTGTACTTCGAGGCCAGGTACTGCACCACCGCATCCGCGCGGCGCTGGCTCAGGTCGTAGTTGTACTGCGCCGGTCCGGTCGAGTCCGTTCCGCCCGTCACTTCGAGAATGTAGCTCTTGGCTGAGCTGAGCTGCCCGGCGAAGCTGTCGAGCTGATCCTTGTCGTCCTTGGTCAGCGCAGCCTTGTCGAAGCCAAAGTTCACCGTCGCGTTGGCCATCGACTTGAAGTTGTCCAGGCCCTTCACCACGCTGTCGAGAGAATCGGCACGGTGTACGGCGTCATTGGCTGCCGTTTCCGCATCGCCTGCCGACTTCGAAGCAGTCTGCGCATTCTGCGTCGCGGTATCGGCCGCCGACTGCGCCTGCTTGACGCCTGCCTGTGCACGGTCGTCCGTCTCGTGAATGGCGCGCCCGTTGGCCGCCGTCTTGTCTTCCAGTTGTCCGGTGTGATCCACAATCGGTGCTGTCTGCGACCGCACCCAGTTCTTGCTCGCGCAACCAGTAACGCCTGCCACTGCCATTGCAGCGGTTACCATCCAAAGGCCAAATCGGTAGTTCATATCGTTCATCCTCCGGCCGCCTTGTCTGGCCGAAGCCACACGTCGGGCGGACATCATATTCTCACTGTGTCCTTTGATTGCATCTCAAACGCCAAATGTTGTCGGACTATCAACGCTCCCGTAAGCAGCACAAAGAAGAAGATTTATTGCCGAACACACGCGCCGATCGAGGGATTTGAACAATGTAATTTTTACCCTGTGACGTAACCTTTGCCAGTCAAATGCATCTCCCCACGTGCACTTGCTCAACCCTTTATCCTGAAACTAGCCTACTCCGCGCTTCCCCGATGGACCTCCACGAGAAAATCCGACTGTTACCGACCCAACCCGGCGTGTACCTCTACAAGAACGCTGAAGGCGAAGTCATCTACGTCGGCAAGGCCAAGAATCTCCGCGCGCGCGTTCGTTCGTATCTCCTCGAAGCCTCGCAGGCGAACGTCAAAACCGGCTCGCTCATGCGCGAAGCCGTCGACCTCGACTACATCCTGGTCGCCAATGAGCACGAAGCTCTCGCGCTTGAAAACAACCTGATCAAGCAGCGCAAGCCGCGCTTCAACATCCTGCTCCGCGACGACAAGACCTACCCCTACGTCAAGCTCACGCTCACCGACCGCTTTCCCAAGGTCTTCGTCACGCGCCGGCTGCGCAAAGATGGTTCTGCCTACTACGGCCCCTACTTCCCCGGCAATCTTGCCTACCGCGTCGCCGAGCTCATCCATCGCAGCTTTCTCCTTCCCAGCTGCAAAGTCGACCTCTCGCGCTTTCATCCGCGCGCGTGTCTCGAGTACTACATCCACCGCTGCCTCGGCCCCTGCGTCGAAGGCCTCACGACGCCGGATATCTACGCTGAAGCCGTACGCGACGCACAACTCTTTCTCGAAGGCCGCCATACTGAACTCGAACGCTCGCTCAATACCCGCATGCTCGCAGCGGCGCAGACTGAACACTTCGAAGCCGCGGCCCGCCTGCGCGATCAGCTCTCCACCGTGCACCAGTTGCAGGAAAAGCAGCGCATCGCTACCGCCGAACAAGGAGACGACGCCGACGTCTTCGGCTACCACTTCGAAGGCGGCAGCCTCGCCGTGAATCTCTTCCACATGCGCGCCGGAAAAATTGTCGATCGCCGCGAGTTTTTCTGGGATGAACTGCCCGAACTGATCGATGCCGAAAACTCCAACGGCGAAGGGAACAGGGGCCTTCAGCCTCCTGACAACGACACGCTGGCAGGCTTCAGCCCCGGAGACGAGGTGATCGACGAACCCACGCTGCAGGAACCTCACGAGGTCCTCGGCGCGCTCATCAAGCAGCTCTACATCGATCAGCAATATGTGCCCCGCACCGTGCTCCTCCCCGTCGACTTCAGCGATCGCGAAGCTCTCGCCGCACTTCTGGCCGAGCGTACCGGCCACCGTGTCGAGCTCATCGTTCCCCAGCGCGGAGAAAAGCGCTCCCTCGTCGACCTCGCCGGCCAAAACGCCAAGCAGTCATTCACCCAGCGCTTCCGCGTTCTCATTCCCTCGCAGAAGGCCATCCAAGAAGCTCTCGCCGACGCGCTCATGCTCCCCGAGCTGCCCAAGCGCATCGAGTGCTTCGATATCTCCCACATCCAGGGAGCAGAGACCGTTGCCTCCATGGTGGTGTGGGAAAACGGCAAGATGAACAAGTCGGCCTATCGCAAGTTCAAAGTCATGACCGTCCTCGGTGTCGACGACTTCGCCTCCATGCGCGAGGTCGTTGCCCGTCGCTACAAACGCATCCGTGACGCGAGGGTAAACATGGACGACTCGTCGCTCACCCAGGATGGCCATCCTGAGGGAGCGGAGCGAGGATCCGCGGTGGCTTCTGGGGATACGGCAATCCAAACCAGGTTGGGTGCTCCCCCCTTGACGTCAGCCTCCTCGTCGACAAGGGAAGGACAGCCCGCACCTGAGACAAAGCCCGCAAAAGAGCCCACCACTATGCCTTCGCTCGTCCTCGTCGATGGCGGACTCGGCCAGCTTCACGCCGCTGCCGACGCGCTCGAATCCCTCGGCATCACGTCGCAGCCCCTCGCCTCGATCGCCAAGAAAGAAGAAGTGGTCTACGTCTACGGCAACGAGGACGAACCTGTTGTGCTCGATCGGCGTTCGCCCGTTCTTCACCTGATCCAGATGATTCGCGATGAGAGCCACCGCTTCGCCATCGGCTATCACCGCCAGCGCCGCGCCATGCGCGACCGCACGTCTGAGTTGCTTGAGATCCCCGGCGTTGGCGCGCAAACCCGCCAGCGACTGCTCACCCACTTCGGTAGCCTCCGCGATGTGCAGCAGGCAACTGCCGATTCCCTCGCCGCCGTCGTCCCCCGCAAAACCGCCGAAACCATCTGGCGCCATTTCCACGAATCAGTAGCAACCAACACCTCCGCATAGAGCCGGGGTCCCCACCGCAGTGTCCTCCTGAGTCTCCACGCATGAGGCCGGGTGCCCCATCCTTGCGCATCTTCATCGCGCAAGGGTGGGAAACCAACGAACCCATCGTCGTCGACACGCCGCTTCAATTCGTCCCTTCACTCCCGTTTCGCCACAGTCCTGTCATCCTCCTAAGCCCGGATGGAGCCTCATCAGCCCAAGGCAAAACCAACCTGCAGGGGACACGGAACAAATGGATCCCGCACGGTGTCTAAACTGCAAGGCGTCGCAAATCCCCATCGACAGGCCCGAGCCGATCCTTCTACTTTTTTTCCCAAAGCAAGCCCTGAAGCACTGGAGGCGATGAATGCAGGCAGCGTTCCTGCCGAAACGAGTCTTGTGGGTCGCAGCCATGCTGACCCTCAGCGTCGGCATCCGTCTTGCGGATGGGCAAGCGCTTCCCTCTCCAGGCAGCGCGCCTGCGGCTTCTGCAGAGAGCACGCCCAATCCAACGCAACCCGCTTCTCCTGCAGCCGATCCCACAGCAGCCGATGCCCAGTTGCCGGGCGCAATCTACAAAGAAGCGATGCATCCGTTGGACGTGGTCCGGCAATCCATGGAGAACTGGTCGGAGACCGAGCTTGGCGCACTGCATATCGGCATGCGCACCGCCAGCGAAGCATGCTACAGAATGCAGCCGGAGGATTACAGCAACGGCGATCTCTACGACCTGGCGCACCTGTGCGCGTTCGGCCAGGACTGGAATCCCGCGAACACTGCCGCGCAGCGCTATATCGTCAGTAAGGCTCCCCAACACAGGGCGCAGGCCTACGCCATCAGCGTGGGCGCCTTTGTTCACCTGAACGCACTCGACCTGGCGCTGGAGACGACCCGGGAACTACTGCGCGTCGAACCCTACGACGCAGAGGTCACGTACACCCTCCGCTATATGAAAGACGCTCTCGAGAGCGCGGGAAATCCCGAAGCGCCGGTGCTGGCCGAAGAAGAGCATCCCCTGATCATTGAAGCGCTCAGCAAGGGAACGCCCCTCAAAGCGGAGTATGGCGACGCAGTCGTGAGCACTGGCCTGCTGTACGAGATGGCCATGGAGGCGGCTTTCTTCGAGCGGTATGCAGGCAACGATGCGCAGGCCGCAACGGATTTGGCTGACGTCGAGCGGGCCCTTCCACCCACTGCGGCGCTGACTGCTGAAGACCGCCAGGAGATCGACAGCGCAAAGCTTCAGTACCACCTGTTAGGCACTCAGCTGCCGCACATCCCCCTGCTACGCTCGTACAAATCCGCGACCGCAAAGGCCAGGATCGACCTCGACGGCCGAGCAGCCACCGTGTTGGTCCTGTTTCCTGACTGGTGCGTGCAGTGCAAGAAGATGATGCCGGAGATGTCGCAGTTCGGAGCGACGCATCCAGACACGTCCCTCTCCGCCTATGGATTGATCTTCAAGGGCGACAGCGAAAAGGCCACGCCGGGCGCGCAAGACGATCTGCTTGGTTCCGACGTGCTTGAGATCTCAGCAGACACCGCACGCAGTTTCGGCAGCACCGACTATCCGCTCGGAATCGTCGTCGATCGCGCAGGGTTCATCCGCTTCATCGGCACGCTGCCAGGCGATGCCTTCAACAGCAAGGGCTACATGGAGAGGGTCATCGTGCGGATCGTCGGTCGACAGGTCGTCAAACCAGTCCACTTCGTGCGGTGAGCGCCTTACCGCGCGCCGGCCACCGCGTGCCCTTCGTGCTCATCCACGCCAAACTGAGCGCTGCACGCCGGGCAGGCATGCATCTTTCCATCGGCCAAGGTCACCACTTTGGTGCCGCACTCCGGGCACTGCGCCGTATGCTCGCTCATCCCAAACAGCGGACCGGCCAGCGGCGCCAGCACGCCCAGAATCACCACGGGAATCCCCAGGAAGATGCCCCATCCCGTCAGGCAGATCATCATCCCGGCAATAATCAGAATCGGCGCGGCAATCAACCCATACGCGAGCCCGCCAAATGCGCCGCGGGCAGGATGATGTGCGTGCTCCAGCGGCTTCGGCGCCTCATGCGCCACAGCCATTCCGCAATGAGGACAAAAGCTCCACTGCGTCGATCCAAGGTGCGTCTTGCAGTTCGAACAGGTCGCATCCATAGCAATCCTCCTCGACATTCCACTGCAGGCAGTCCCCTCTGAATTCGTCACCGAACCGGTGAATGGAACCAAGTGCATCGCGGCCCTCCGGGGCCGACGATAGCGAGGGACCCACCTGCAGCATCCGAAGTCTAGGCCGAAACACAACCCCTGTTCGTGATTCGCATCACGCTCCAAAAGCACAGGAACCCTCTGCCCGGGCAACCGCCCGCGCACGCCTCGCCTCTATCTCTGCGAACGCACCGGGCCCAGAGGCACGGCGTTCATTCGAGGGCAGAGGCGTGGGGTTTTCGCGATTTCCTCCACTTGCCGGGAACGAAGGAGAATCGCAACGTCAGTTCCCAGACTCTGCCCTGACCAACCCCACCGGCCCGCTCCTCCCAGTTTTCTCCGCGATCACTCTTCCGCTCGCGACGCGTAGCGCATTCCATCCGCCAGGCCGAGCGTCGTAATCACCTCTGGCGCAACTTCTTCGAAATACAGCTCCGCAGACCGGGCCCGCTTTCGATTCACGGTCCACAACACCATCTCCACCGCAACCAGCGCCGCGAACATTGCGATGTCGTGTTGCAGATCGTACAACACCTTCTGCTCATACAGCGCCGCGGTGATCGCAAGCATTGAAATTACAAAGATCGCGCCCCAAAAGACGACCTGCACGTTCGCTTTGCCGGGCAGATAGGAGCACGTAAAGGGCACCTTCTCAAATTTGAGCAATGCCACTTCGACAAGGATCGCTCCCACCACCAGCAGGATGCCCAGGTGCGCTGCAACTTGTGCCGGCGGGCGCAAACGCACTCCAAGAAGCACCGCAACCAGCCACGCCGGCAACACGCCAGCGAGCAGCAGCAGGCTCCGCGTCCCGGCGAAGTATCGCTCCGGCGCACGCAGCTGCGTTACGCGCAGCACCCAGTTGGCGTTCAGAGAGATGGGCAGTGCGCACACGTTGCGCAGACCAAAGACCGCGATCGCCATGATGACGAAGCTCGAGGTCAAAAAATCCGTTGAAATCGTACCGGGTGTCGCCATCTCCCCGCGCAAACAGCTCAGAGCGATCGCCAGTGCCAGCGACCAATAGAACGCCAAGATCACCCGATGCTGGCGACTGCGCAGCAGCGAGCGCCCGCTGAAATACAGAATCGCGGTGCGCAAACTTCCACCCAGCCGCGGACTCCAATGAAATCCAGCCGCCCCCGGCACAAGATCTGGCTCCTCCACCGTCTTCTTCATCGTGCGCACATAGCACAGCGTCAGTGATGCACTCGCACCAGCCAGCGCAATCCCCAAACCGATCCACGCCCGTGCCGCGAGCCAGCTCTCTTCACTCGGCAGCGTGCCATTCAACTGGTTCAGCAGCGCCGCGAACCAGTACACGGGCGAACCCACCAGAAGCGCATGATTTGCCGGATCCGCAAACTCTCCTGTGCCGCTCAGCGTCGGCTCTAGAAAATACGTGGCCATGAACAACGCGAAGGCCGCCAGTTGCGTCGCTGCCGAAAACTTGAGGAACAGCCTGCGCGGCAGCACCAGCGCCGCCACCCCTTGCAGGGTTAGCACCGCACCATAAAGAAAAATGGTCGCGGCAACAATCGTGCACCAGAACGACGCAAAGAAGCGTGCCGACCGAATCAACGACCCTCCGCCGAGCACCAGCGCCCACGAACATCCCGAAGCGAAGTTCAACGTCCCCATCGCCAGCCCCAGCAGGGCAGCTGTCGCTGACACCTTCGCCAAAAGGATTGTGCGCGGCCTTACCGGCAGGTGCCCCAGCGCAAGAACATCGCGGCGATCGGGAAACGTCGCATCCCACGTCACTACGGCAATCAGTCCCACCACCAGCAGCATGTTCGCCAACGCCGACTCTTCGGTCGCCCACGCCATGCTCGGCGGAGGCGGAAAGAACAGCGTCCCAATGGCGCGCATGCAGCTGATCATGATCAGGATTCCCGCAAACTGCCCCAGAAAACGCGGCACGTCCGCCTCGATCGAGAGTGCCTCGAGATCAACTACCCGCAGCAGGAACTGGCGATGCAACACCCGAAACGGCAGCGGGATGCGCTCGATCAGCCTTTCAATCAATCTAGGCATGGATCAGATCCGCAATCGCGCGCGCCATCGACTCCGTGTCCTGCTCCACCGCCAGCTGCGAGAAGATCGCCTCCAGCGTCGGCAGTTCCATCAGCGAGCGCAGCCGTTCAATCGAGTCATCGGCCACAATCTTGCCGTGATGCAGGATCACCACGCGCGAGCAGACCCGCTCCACTGTGTCGAGTTCATGCGAACTGAACAACACCACTTTGCCTCGCGCTGCCAACTCCTGGATCAAGCTCCGCAACACCAGCGCCGACCCCACATCGAGTCCCGAAAATGGCTCGTCCAGAAGAATGAGATCGGGGTTGTGCAGCAGCGCCGCAATCAGCAATACCTTCTGGCGCATTCCTTTCGAGTAGCCGGAGATAGACGCGTGCCGATCGCCGTGCAGCCCGAAGATCCGTAACATGCCATCGATGCGCTGCGACGACTCCCATGCCGGAAGATCCCGCAACTGCGAAACCATGGTCAGGTATTCCACTGCGGAAAGATGGTTGTAGAGGTTCGGCTCTTCTGGCACATACCCCAGGCGTCGTTTGTACGCGATCAGGTCGTCTTGAATCGGCTTTCCATTGAAACTGATAGCGCCTGCTGTTCTCTCAATCAATCCGGTAATCATCTTCATCGTGGTCGATTTTCCCGAGCCATTGGGCCCCAGATAGCCTGTCACCTCGCCGGCCCGGGCACAAAAACTCACATCATCCACAGCGGGAATGCTCGCGTAATGTTTTGAGACCCTGCGCAGCTCAAGCATGGTTTTTGCCGTACCCTATGTAGCATACGTCATATAAGAAAGGCAAGCGCCTTTCGCTGTCCCCGATCGAACTCACATTCTCCGCACGCCGCGGCCTCTCCGACGGAACAGTCTGTGCTAACCTCTCTTCACCGCATGAGCCGAACTGCCTCCGCGTCAGCCCAAAACTCATCCGCCGCTCCGCCACGCGATCTTCCGCGCGTTCTTGGAGCCTCCCAGGCAACCGCCATCGTCGTCGGCACCATCATCGGAAGCGGCATTTTCCTCGTCCCCAGCGAGATGATGCGCGACACCGGATCGTCCGCAATGGTGTACCTGGCCTGGATCATCGGCGGCTTGCTGTCGCTCTTCGGCGCCATGACGTATGCCGAACTGGGTTCCATGCTTCCCTGGGCCGGCGGCGAATACGTCTACCTTCGCGGCGCCTATGGCGACACCACCGCCTTCCTCTATATGTGGACATGGTTCGCCGTCGCCAAGCCCGCCTCCATCGCCGCGGTCACCAGCGGACTGGCACGCACCCTCGGCGTCTTCCCGGCATTCCATGGCCTCACCACCCACGTTGTCGGATTGCCCATCCTGTGGTCGCAGGTCTTTGCCATCGCCGTCACCTGGTTCATGACCGGCCTCAACTACCTCGGCATCAAAAAAGCCGGCGATTTCCAACTCATCTTCACAGTGCTTAAAGGCGTGCTCATCCTCATCGTTGCCGCCCTCTGCTTCGCGTCAGCCGCAGGATCATGGTCGAATTTCTCCACGGGCCTGCCTCACGCAGTGGGTGGATTCAGCGGCTTCATGCTGGCCCTCATCGCCACCCTCTGGGCCTACGACGGATGGAACGATCTCACCATGGTCGCCGGTGAAGTGCGCCATCCCGAGCGCAGCCTGCCCATTGCCCTGATCGGTGGCTTGTTCATCGTCGGCATTCTCTTCATGGCCACCAACGCCGCCATTCAATACATTCTGCCCGCAGTGCAAATCGCGGCCAGCGAACGCCCTGCGGTTGCCGCTCTCTCCATCGTTGCCGGCCCGCGCGGCGCAGGCTTCGTCGCCGCCGCCATGGCCCTCAGCATCTTCGTCACGCTTAATGGAACAGTGATGTCCGGTGCGCGTGTTCCCTACGCCGCCGCACGCGACCGCCTCTTCTTTGCGCAGTTCGCGCACATCCATCCGCGCTTCCAGTCGCCTTCTACATCCCTCATCGTGCAGGGCCTGCTCTCGACCGTCCTGCTGCTCTTCTTGAGCCAGTTTCAACAGCACTTCGAACTCGCCGTATTTGCGGAGTGGCTCTTCTACATGCTCACCACCACCACCGTCTTCTACTACCGCCGCAAACATCCCGAACTCGTGCGCCCCTACCGCGTCTGGGGATACCCGGTCCTTCCCGCCCTCTTCGTGCTCTGCGCCACGGTCGTGCTTGTCTGGAGCTACCTCGGCAATCTCTCCGGCTCTCTCATCGGCACCGTCCTCATCCTCGCCGGCCTGCCCGTTCTCTGGATCGTCCGCAAACGCTACGGCGCATCGACCCCGATCGACCGGGACCGCGCATCCTGATCCACACGCGTCGAACTGCAGACTCGTTCCCTTAGTCTCTGTCCCTAGTTCCTGTCTTTTGTCCTTTGTCCCCTCGTCCCCTCGTCCCCCTCGTCCCCGTGGTGCGTCTGCCTTTCATCACTCTCCGCATCCCACGCCCCCGACCTGTCATCTTTGATCTATGGCCGATATCCGTCGCAACAATCCGCATTTGCTCGACGAGCCCATGTGGAACGCCCTCACCACCGCCCACTCCCACTTCTCTACCGGCGACGGTCGCGCGCGAGCTTATCTTCCCGCCATCGGTCCACTCAGCGGCTTAGCCGAACAGTCGCCCGCTGCCTATGAGGATCTGCATCGTCTCGCTGCCCCCGACGGCATCCATGTCCTCTTCCTGCAGGAACCGCCCGTCCCGCGCGCTGGGTGGACCTTGATTCGCGGCGGCCTCATCGACCAGATGGTGTTCAGCGGATCGCACCTCGACCCCGCTCCCCATCCCGCAGGCATGCGCCTTCTCACCGCGGCCGACGTTCCGGCCATGGTCGAACTCGCCACGCTTACCGAGCCCGGCCCCTTTCGCGATCGCACGCATGAACTCGGCGCCTTCTACGGCATCACCGACAGCGGACGTCTGCTCTCGATGGCCGGCCAGCGCATGCGTGTGCCCGGCTACGTCGAAGTCAGCGCCGTCTGTACGCACCCCGACGCGCGCGGCCGCGGCTATGCGCGCCTCCTCATGTCCGTCGTCATGCAGATCATCCTCGACGCCGGCGACACGCCCTTCCTCCACACCTTCGCCGACAACCATGCGGCCATCCGCGTCTATCACGCGCTGGGATTCGAAAAGCGCCACACCTTCCATCTCGCCGTCCTCAAGAAAGATTCCTAGCCGCGCTTCGTCCTTAGTCCCTCAGTCCCTAGTCCTTCAGTCCCTCAGTCCCTTGGTCCCTTGGTCCCTGTCTTTACTCCCTAGTCCCTCAATCTCCGGGTTCCCCATCCTTGCGCAGCCTTATCGCGCAAGGGTGGGAAGCTAAGAAGCGAGCAACTAGCCGCCGCCCTACGCGGCAACCGCGCGCATCATCTACCATCAGTTCTGTCCATGCCCATCAAGCCGAAGCTCGGCCAGAACTTCCTTCACGACCAGCCCGCGATTCAGCGCATCGTCGCCGCGCTCGGCGACTGCTCCCAGCAAACCGTCGTCGAAATTGGTCCCGGCCGTGGCGCCGTCACCCACGCTCTCGCCGCGCGGGCCGCGCATGTTCTCGCCATCGAACTCGACGACACCATGGTTCCCCTTCTGCGCGCGGAATTCCCCGCTGACCGCGTCACCGTCGTCCACCAGGATGTGCTCCAGTTCGATTTCGCCGCCGCAGCCCAGCAGGCCGGCCATCCCCTGGCCATCGTGGGGAACCTGCCCTACTACATCACCTCGCCGATTTTGCACAAGCTTGCGGCCAGCCACACCGCACTCGGTCAACCGGTGTTGGATCGCGCGGTCCTCATGATGCAGCGCGAAGTTGCCGATCGCGTCGCCGCTCAACCGGGCTCACGCGACTACGGCCTTCTCTCCGTCACCGTCCAGCTCTACGGCTCGGTCGAAATCTTGTTCACTCTGCCCCCGGCAGCGTTCTCGCCCCCGCCCAAGGTTCATTCCAGCGTCATCCGCTGGCGCTTCGCTCCGCGCTTCTCATCGCTGGGCATCGACGACGAGGCCAGCTTCCAAAGCTTTCTGCGCAGCGTCTTCGCGCAGAAACGAAAAACGCTCGCCAACAATCTCCGTGCCGCGGGCTTCTTGCCCTCTGACCTCGCCCCATCGTTCGCGTCTGCAGGCATCGATCCCCTGGTCCGCGCCGAAGCCCTCTCCATCGAATCCCTCGCCGCCCTCTGGAAGAGTCTGAAGGACGCAGCCCGCTCCTCGCCCCAAGACTAACGACCGCGTAAACAGCGATCCCACGAATGTGGATCCTGAGAGACAACGGCGTTGATGGGGGACTGATCCCGATCGTCGTCATCGAATTCCCGTCCTAGCGGGGCTAGGGCAGGCACGTTCGGCTGGACACCCGCCCAATTGGCTAATAATTGGATAGGTGAGGTCATATGAGTTCAGCCGAGGTCCGGACAAAGCGGCACAAAGCCTTTCGGAAGCGGATCCGGAAGTTTATGCATGTACCTTTCGTTGCGAAACAATTCGCGTGGAGGTTAACGGCTGGTTGGTTCTGGATTTGCGCCCTTGCGATTGTCTTTCGGTTTCAAGGACATCTGAATATGTGGGAAGATGCGCTTTTCTTTGATCTGAATAGCGCTCTTATGAAGCTTGGATTCGCTCCGCCCAACCCAAATATCATCTCGATTTGCGTGAAGCTGCTATGGCTCTTTGCTATTTGCGCGTTCTCTTTGGTACAGGCTATTGGCTTTTTCCTTTATGTGCCGTTCCTGCCTCTCGTGCTCCTTATGGGGGTCGCCCTGAGGAAGAGGCTTGAACCTTACCGAAAGATACGAGAGGAGTCGTTCAAGGCATCGCGCAAATCTGGTTTGCTCATTCCTAAGCGGACTTGGGGGTTTCCATTACTTTGTCTGTTGCTACTTTGGTTGGTTCTCTATGGGAAAACGTCCGCTCCATATCCGCTGTTTCTCGCCTTAGTACTCACGGCGCTTCTGTTTTGTTCACGAGTGGCCAGAGCCCTGACCTTTGCCGTACCAGCCGATAACAATAAGTGGGCTCGGATAGAGAGCTTGAGTGCGAACGCTCGCAAATTCATCGCGAGGGCGTCGGAAGATTTAAAGAGCGGGGGATCTCTAGATAAGTTGCAGTTGAACATGGCAATCTGGAACGGCACATTCTTCTTGCGAACGTTTAGAATTCTATCGAGATGGCTGCACGGCAAGGCCGCACGACGGAGAACGGCACTTCTTGTGTTGCTGAGATTCATGCTCAATCTTGCCTCTTTAGGTGGAATTTCAATCCTCTTCTGGGCGCTAGCCATAAAGCTAGTCATGCTTCCCACGCGGACGCCATCATTGGATGCTCTGCTGGCTAGTGCATCGTGCGCAATTCCCGGCATTCCAGTTCCCTCCACTGTCAAGGTGCCCGCTTTGATTCAAACCTTCGATTCACTGACAGCGTGGCTGGTGTTCGTCCTGTACGCCGGTCCCGTAGCATCACTCTTCCCTGACTTCCAGAGGGAAGCCATAACACGGTCAGCCGCAAACTATGCAAAATTACGCGACGAAAGAAAGGCGATTTACCGCTTTCTGGAGCCGCTTCGTCCGCTCCAAAAGTTGGTCCGTGAGAATCCTGAGCTAGCTAGCCTTGGGAAGGCGGCAATTCAGTTAAAGGCGCTTACGGAATCTGAAGTAAGGCAAGAGCTTCTTCGCCAACCAGGCGCTTTGCACGCATTGGCGAATAACCCCGTTATTGTGGAATTCATGAGGAAGCTGGGGGCCCCAATTCCTGACTTGGAAGAATTAACCAAGGAACTCCCACCGACGCCCGTTGGCGAAAGTGCCCCTGCCGATGACAAACCCGCCGCCGCCCACAATACGTCACAAGATAATGAATCGAGCGGAGAGGAGCCCGCGGCCAATAGTAAAGAGGTCATGTAGCTTTAGGTCCTGCTAACTCGGCCTCGGTTGCCTTATCCCTCGATCCGCCCCCAAAACAAAAAGGCCGCAGCATCTCTGCCGCGGCCTCTTCCTCATTGCGCAAATAATCAGCGATGCCCACCACCGCCCGACGGATGCGCTGCTCCGCCGCAACCACCGCCCATCGGACGACAACGGCGTTTCCCGGTACCGATTATGAAAATGACGCCGAAGCGTTTACTCCTACCTTCCAGATCGGCCACTAGCCGCTCACACGCCGAATCATCCGGAGAATTCTACGTTGCACAGGTATTTGATAGACTCTGGTCAAGCCGTAAACGCGACGACAGTCGAACGTACGTGAAGTCATCCTTTTGGAGCGACAGCTGCGAACGCGCTGGGGCTCACCAGCCTTCCTGAGGAGCCTTTGGATGAGTCCAGCGACGAAGAATTCTCCTGTTGCAACGAAGCCCGCAACTTCCGCCAACCTCAATCGGGAAGAGACTCCTTTCGAGGCGCTGGCCGGCACCTGCTCAGTTCTGGTGGTGGGCCTGTTCATTCTGACCTTCGTAGCGCAGAACTACCTCATTCCGTCAGGTTCGATGGAGAACACGTTGCTTGTAGGCGATCACCTGCTCGTCGACCAGATCACGCTGATGCCGCCCGCTTCGTGGATGCCGCTCATCAGGTACCGCGAGCCGAGGCGCGGCGATATCGTGGTCTTCCACAAGCCTGTCAATCAGCCTGGTATTGATGCCATCAACGCCGACGGAACACCACAATTCACTCCCCTGGTGAAGAGATTGATTGGCGTGCCCGGCGATCATCTTCATCTACGCAACGGCATTGTGATTGTGAATGGTGTTGCACAGCCCGTGGGATTTGCGCAGCCGACAACGACGGATAACTTCAACGAGTTCCTCGACGATTTCCCCGCAGTACCTCCAGCCGAGGTGCCTGGGTCAACAGAGTCGTGGGCCGTGAACTTCTCGAGTTATATCCAGGACGGCGACCTGGTGGTTCCACCCGGCATGTATTTCATGATGGGCGACAACCGGCACAACAGCCTGGACTCGCGCTACTGGGGCTTCGTGCCGCGCGCTAACATACTTGGCCGTCCGCTTTTCAACTATTGGTCGTTCGAGGCCGCAGACGGGCAACTTGAACAAACAGGGTTCGGTCACAAGCTCGCGTGGATCGGCCACGTTCTGGTGCATTTCTTCCCAGACACGCGCTGGAAACGCACTTTCCACGTTGTTCGTTGAACCGAAATTGTAAGATCCCGATTTGATCTTGGTGCGCTCCGGTCGTATGACCGCCTATTCGGCAATTGCTACTTGTGCACTACCCGACACGCCAGCCGCAGTTCTTGCCAGGATTACTCCCCAGATGTCTTAGTGCTGTATCTGGCACGCAACCAGAATCAGAGACCCTGATGCGTTCTGGATGAGCTATCGGCAAACCGAAAACCTCACTGGATCCTGCAAAGCGCGGCGCAACGCTGCGTGGCGAGTCCGCGCAGAGCGTGTGCCATACTGAATTCGTCCTTCCCACGCTTGGCTTGAGAGGTTGGCGCATTCTCTATGGCTGGTGCACCGAATCCGGAGTTTTTGCGGCGCGCGATTGCTCTGGCTACGCAGAATGTTGTGTCTGGCG
>DATAVC010000021.1:0-107196 GCA_036267935.1 Occallatibacter sp.
AGTATCGCGTGAGAGTCGAAGTGAAAGGGAGCGACGTCGAGGTGAGTTGGTTCGACGGAAAGGGAAAGTCGCTGAGGTCCGTCCCCGCTGTCGTAAAGAAGGAGCATGCCGAGGATTGGAAGGAATTGCAGGGCGACGTTAAGGATTTGCAGGCCATGATCTCGGCTCAGAAGGAGAGGATTGACGGACTCTTTCTTGAGCATAAGACCTGGCCTGCCGGTGTGTGGCGCGAGCGATACATCGATCATCCGATTGTAGGAACGATTGGTCGTCGGCTGATCTGGTTCGTAAATGACACGGTGGTGACGATGGTTGAAGGCCAGGCGCAGGATCTCGCGGGAGAAACGGTAGTTATCGCCGATACTGCGACGGTCAGTCTCTGGCATCCTGCGGGCCGGAGCGTTGAAGAAGTCGTGGCGTGGCGGCGACGCGTCGAATCGATCGGCTTGGTGCAGCCATTCAAACAGGCGCACCGCGAGGTCTACTTGGTGACCGATGCCGAGCGGCGAACGGAGCGCTATTCAAACCGGTTTGCCGCGCATATCCTGCGTCAGCACCAGTTCAATGCGCTATGCGGTGCGCGTCACTGGAAGAACAAGTTGCGGCTGATGGTGGATGACGAGTATCCGCCTGCGAGCCGTGAGCTTGTGCCCTGGGGGATCAGGGCGGAGTTCTGGATCGAAGGAGTCGGCGATGCGTATGGGCAGGACACCAATGAAGCTGGGACATATCTGCGACTGGCTTCTGACCAGGTTCGCTTCTACCGGACAGGCGCAGCGGCGAACAGCGCCCATGCTGGGGGTGGTGGCTACCGCGTGCGCGCATTCGGGCCCGGAGCAGACGAGGTCAACGAACCCCTCCGCATGGATGAAGTGCCAACGCTGGTGTTTTCAGAGATCATGCGTGATGTTGACCTCTTCGTCGGTGTGGGATCGATCGGAAATGACCCTGCATGGCAGGACGGCGGACGCGAGATCCGGTATGGAGAGTACTGGCAGAACTACTCGTTCGGTGAGCTCTCCGCGACGGCCATTTCAAGGCGAGAGACGCTCGAACGCCTCATCCCGCGGCTCAAAATCGCGAATAAATGCGTGCTGAGCGATCGGTTTCTTCTCGTAGAGGGGACACGCGGCGCTACAAGATTCATCTCGGCTCAGGGAACATCCTGATGGAGCCGAACGACCAATACCTCTGCATAGTCCCGGATGCGCAGGCTCGCGCAGGCACGCCGCAGGTTTATCTGCCTTTCGAGGGCGATGCAACTCTCTCTATCATTTTGAGCAAGGCGTTCCTGCTCGCGGAGGACAAAGCAATCAAGGATCCGGTAATTCTCCGGCAGCTTGCGGAGTGAACGGAAGCGCTTCGACAACTTAGGTTGACTGAACGGATTGCCTCGCTAAGCGAGTTGGCTGTTGGAATAACCGCGCACTGTCGCAGCCGCGGACCATCAAGGGATGCGAGGGGCCAAAATGAAGGTGTTGGAAGCAGGGGCTGGAAATCGGAAGTTGGGGACGGTTAGTTCGGTCTGGGTGCGGCGAACGAGGGTGTACTGGGTGAAGCGTAAGGGACGGTCCGGGCAGCGGGAAACTTTGGTGTCGGCAGATAGGTTCGCGAAATAAATCGAGTGATTCCAGACGGAGGTGAGGCCGAATTCAGCCGGATCGTTGTCGAGTGACCCTTCCCACGCGCCGAGGGGGACATCGTCTTGGGATGCCTGGGCGTCGCAGCCGGTGGTTGAGCCAGTCGTGCGGATGAAGGTGAGATCAGGGCCATGAAGAGCCGTGCGGCAGAGAATGGACCGGTTGTCGTCGAAGTATCGGCTCATGACCGAGGGAGCGCAGATGCCGAAGGATGAGATGGAGAAGTTCTGATTCGGATGATCAATGGTGGTGACGTGTCCGGCCTGAACTTCGGTAAGGGCGAAATGAAGTTTCAAGGTGTGGGGCGCGGTGCGGAGGCGTTCGTAGTCTTTGCTCTTGAGGTGCACGACAAGTTCGGTGTGGTAGTTGCCGGGTAGAACGTTATGGTTGTAGACGGCCTGCCAATCCGAGGTCCAGGAAGCGTCTTCGATGGTGGCGAGAATGTTGTCGATGAGGACAGCGTGGTTGGAAGCTACACCTTCAGCGTTCATCGGAAAGACGAGTTCGAAGATACCGTCGTCGGAGCCCTGGCGCATGAATGTGCCTGAAGTCGACGTGAGAAGAACCGGCTCGGCGGCGAGATGGTCAGGGCGGGGATACGCAGATTCAACCATGGACCGGTTAGGCATGAAGGTGGCGATCAGAGCTATGACAAGGGGAAGAGGAAGAAGGACTGCGCGAGCGAGCCACGTCTTGCGCCGTGCGTATTGAAAGACAATGGCGAATCCGGCGAAGACGAGCAGGATTGGAATGGAGAATCGATCAGAATAAGGAGTCGAGACGCTGTTGGAGTCGAACTTGTTGGCCACGTAAGCAATGGCTCCGACGGCGAGGAGAAGGCCGAGCAAGGTGAGGAGTAAACGGCTAAAGTTCCTGGTGAGAACAGCCAACGTAAGCAGGGGGACGACGAGGATACCGGTGACGAGGATGAGGAGAAAGAGCAAGCCGGGGAGGGCAGGGAGAATGGGGAAGCCAGCGCGGTTGAGTTCGATGCATTGCGCGATCGCAAACGGAAGGTAGAGAAAAGCAAGAAGGAATAGGAGCTTGGCAGAGAGAAGTGACTTCCAGTCGATGGGCCGCGTGATCCAGAACTGTTTGTCACCGATGAGCGTTTCGGCGTGCACGGTGCGCTCGATGAGAAGCCACCAACTGAAGGGAATAAGGACGACGAAGGCTTCGGCGACCAGCCTCAGCGGGTCGTGAGAGACGCGCCAGGCAAAGGGCATGTTGTCGTTGGGATCGGCAATCCAGAGGTAGCGGTCCGTGAACGCCGCGGCGAAGACCACGGAGACGGACATGAGGGTTTCCATCCAGAATTGGCGTAGGTCTTTGCGGAACAGATGCAGTGTCTGCTTCAGAGGGCACCTGCCGTGTGGGTAGCCGCTTCGCGTGTCTCTCCCGTCGGGAGAAGACTGGCACTGGGCAACGTCGAAGTTGGCGACTTGGATTGGGCGAGGGCTATGAAGATGGCGCGGAGAGTCATGGGCTCGATCCGGGGAATGAGGGGCGTAGGGAAGTGCTGGTGGATCGCAGCGATCTCTTCAGGGGCGTTATCGGCGACGACGAAGCGCAGAGAGCCATCGCGAATCTCGGGCTGCCACCAGCTTGAGAGGATCGATGCTGGCAGAGCTGACTGGTAAGGAATGGAAACTTCGCGGAACCTGGCTTTGAGGTCGGGGATGCTTTCGGCAAAGAGGAGAGTTCCCTTTTCAAGGAAGCCGAGATGCGTGGCGAAGTCTTCGATCTCGGCGAGATCGTGGGAGGAGAGAAGAATGGTCATGCCTTCGCGTGCGAGGAGGCGGAGGACCTGGACGAGTTGATCGCGGACAAGGGGATCGAGGCCGGAGAGGGGCTCATCGAGGACGAGGAGCGAGGGGCGGTAGGCAAGCGAGCTGACGAAAGCGGCTTTCATTCGCATGCCGCGGGAGAGGCGCTTGAGGCGGCGGTTGAGGGGAAGATCGAAGCGCTGGAGGAGCGAGGCTTCGAGGGCGCGATCCCATTGCGGATAGAGGGGGCGGACGAAGTTAAGGAACCGAGTGACGGTCATCCATTCAGGCATCGCCTGATTTTCGGAGACGTAGCCGATGTTGGTGAAGGCGTGACCGCGGAGTTCAGATGAGGGCAAGCCGAGGATGGTGGCGTGGCCGGCGGTGGGCGCGAGGATGTTCATGAGGATCTTGAGGAGGGTGGTCTTTCCTGCACCGTTCGGTCCCACGAGGGCGAAGACGGAGCCTGGTGCAATGCAGAGCGAGACGTCGCGGAGCGCGGTTTCGCGGCCAAAGGATTTGGTGAGCGCGGTGGTCGCGATGGCAGATTCCATGAAGGGTTCCTGTCGGACCATCTTACGGCTATCGGACGGGTGCACACCGCACCAAACGGAGTTCGAACAATAATCGATCATCGTCGATCAAGGTCAGACCTTGTTCGATCAATGTTCGGAGCACCTGCATTACCAGCATTCTCCTAAGCCGTCAGGCTTAGGGATGGTGTCTATCTCCGATGCGAGCGCTGCGAGCACGTACTTCGGCCTGCCGTGTTGAATTGACGCTTGCAGGATCAGGCTGCACAGACGGCGATGCGGGCGGAACGGGACCGAGGCTTGGCTTTCACGACGATCTCCACATCCTGCCCAAGGGAGACCAGAAAGCGCATCAGCCGTTCCACGGAGAAGCCTTCCAGCTTGTAGTGCAGCAGGGCGGAGACCTTGGGCTGATTGATTTCGAGCGCAATCGCGACTTCAGCCTGGGAAAGTCCACGCCGCTCGACGATCCGGTTGATCGCGGCGCCGAGGCGGGCTTTGGTGTCGAGCTCGTCGGCGTCCGGCAGCCCCATATCCGCAAAGACATTCCCGCTGCTCGGTATCACGCGCTCTTTCGTTTTCTTAGCCATGCCTCTCCTCGTAATCCCTTTGCGCTACCTTCAGGCGTTCACGTACCAAGGCGACATCGGATTGCCGAGTCTCGATCCCACGCTTTGACTTTTTCTGAAAGGCGTGCAAAACATAGACGGCCTGCGCGAAGCGAACTGTGTAGATCGCGCGGTATGTGTCGCCGGCATAGTCTTTAACAACCTCCAGAATTCCCGGCCCCTCACCTTTCCAAGGCTTAGCCGCCGGGTGCTTTCCGCCGTATTGCGCGGCGCTCAGGGCAAATCCGACGCTCCGCTGAACATCGGATGGGAATCGCGCAATGTCTTTCAACGAAGAGCCGATCCAATAAAGCGGCTTTTCGCCAGGTACGGGTGGCCGTGTCATGATTATCCCACTTCTAGGATATTGTGTCGAGCACAATCCTCGACAAATTCGATGGTAAACCCTGCTCGGAAGCGTGATTCCTGATTGTGCCCGAGTGTTCCTCAAAATTCTTCTAACGCCTGAAAGCTTGCATCGCGATTTCGAACAGAGTTAGGGTCGGGCTGTGCTGACCATTCGGGCCATGACGGGCGGCGCTGGCTATGCCCAGCGGCATCTTGAACACAGCGACTATTACGACGAACACCGCCGCGTACAGGGCGAATGGAATGGCCACGGTGCGGAGCTGTTAGGATTACGCGGCAATGTAACCCGCGAACAGTTTGAGGCAATCCGCGAAGGCTGCCACCCAGAGACCGGAGAATTCCTTCGCCCACGTCACGGTGCAGACCGGACAAACAGTGACGGAAGCGAGCAGAGCAAGGCGCGCTCTCTCTACGATTTCACTTTCTCCGCGCCCAAATCGGTCTCGATTCAAGCCCTTGTCGGTAGAGACGAGCGCCTGGTTGCTGCCCATGACAAAGCTGTCCGCGAAGCCCTGGCGGAAGCTGAGAGCCACGCTGCCACACGTGTGCGCCTGAACGGCGCAAACGACGACAGAACCACGGCAAACTTTGTCGTCGCCTCGTACCGGCACGATACGAGCCGCGAACTCGATCCGCAATTGCACACGCACGCGGTGACTGCCAATCTGACTTACGATGGGGTCGAAGGACGCTGGAAAGCCCTTCAGGCATCAGGGCTCTATGAACGGCGGGCGTACTTGACTGAGGTCTACAGGAACGCGCTAGCTCGGGAAGTGAGTGGTCTTGGCTACGATATCGAACCGCACCGTGATCTCAGGGGCAAGGATCGTGGCTTCGAGATCCGTGGCCTTCCAACTGAACTGCTCGAAAGATACAGCGTACGGAGCGCGCAACGGGACGCCGCAATCGTGCGATTCACCGTAGAGCGTGGCCGCAAGCCAACCGATAACGAGGTTGCTGTCCTAGTCCGGGAAACCCGCGCTGACAAGCTGGCGGAAATCGCTACGGAGAAGGTGAGAGAGCAGCAACAAGCCCGGCTTGCTCCGAACGAAAAGCACACGCTGCACCATCTCCACGCGGACTCTCACGAGCGTACTCCCCATATTCTTCACGAACCCTATCGCGCAGCTGAATCTCTTCAGTACGCAAAGGAGCATCTGTTTGAACGCAACTCCGTTGTTCGCGATCACGAACTTATGGCTGAAGCCCTGCGCCATGGTCGCGGGCAGATTGATCCTGGACAATTGCGCGGCGCGTTGGAAGTGGAACAGGCGCAAGGTGGTCTGATCCGGGCCGGGAACAATTTAGCCACACGCGAAAGTCTTGAACGCGAGCAGCGCATGATTGCAATCATGGATCGGGGAATCGGGCGATATGAACGATTGGGCTGCGAGCGAGAATTCCATCCATCTGAGCGGCTGCGAGAAGAGCAAAAGCGGGCCGTGCATCACGTCCTGGACTCCAGAGATTTCGCAATCAATTTGCGCGGGGCCGCCGGAACCGGCAAGACCGCCACTCTGCATGAAATCGACCGCGGCCTGCGCGATGCGGGTCGTGAAATTGTGACCGTTGCCCCGACTCGAAGCGCGGTCGAGGAATTGCGGAAGGTCGGCTTTCATGATGCGATGACGATCTCACGCTTACTAGAGACCAATGCCGAGCAACCCTCTCTCCTTGGGCGGGTTCTGGTCGTGGACGAGGCGGGCATGGTTTCAGGCCGGCAGATGGAAGGATTGCTGAAGCTAGCAGAGCGAGAGGGTGCGCGCATTCTCTTTTCCGGCGATACACGGCAAATCCAGAGCGTCGAGGCGTCTGACGCCTTGCGTATTCTGGAGCGGGAATCGCAGATGAAAAGCGTCTCCCTTACCGGCGTACAACGGCAGACACAGGCAGAGTACCGAGACGCGATTCAAACATTGCGCCAGGCGCCCGAACAAGGATTCCAGAAACTTGAGCAGCTCGGGGCGATACGTGAGGTTCGATACCTGGAGCGTCCGCAGGCGGTGGCATCAGCCTATCGAGAACTGACAACTGATCCAAACCGCAAAGTGCTGGTTGTTGCCGGCACGCATGAAGAAATTGGCCGGATTACTCACGCAATTCGCGAGGGCATGAAGCAAAGTGGAGACTTGGGACCTGGAAAGATTTTCGACCGTCATACGCCTTTGCAATGGACTGAAGCGCAGAAGAAGGATTTGTCGAATTATCAGCAAGGTCAGGTCCTGTTGTTCCATCGCTCGTCTCACGGGATCGGTCGAAACGAGGCGCTTGTTGTTGAGCGTTCTGACAAGTCGCATATCATCGCCAGTGATCTGAACGGCGTCGAGCGGATGGTGAGTCCGATACAGGCGCGCTCATTTTCTGTACATGAGCGCAGCCAAATTGAAATTTCTCCTGGAGACCGATTGCTATTGACTGGAAATCGCCGGGAGGCCGATTTCCGCGCCACGAACGGAGAACTGACTAAGGTGCGCGGCGTCGATGGAGGACGCATTCAACTTGAAGACGGTCGCGCACTGCCGGCGAATTATCACCAATTCGATCACGGCTACGCCATTACCGCCCATCGTAGCCAAGGGAAAACAGTTGACGGGGTAGTCCTCTCAGCCGATTCCATGAAGCAGGAATTGTTCTACGTTGGCGCTTCCCGTGGTCGCAGCGAAATCGCAATCGTTACGAGCGACCGCGAGCAATTGCGAGAATCGCTGGGCATCTCTTCTGCGCGTCCTTCAGCCACGGAACTGGCGCGTGAGCAAGCCCAGACTCATCCCACCCAAGAGTGTGGCCCTGTACATGTCCTAGCAGAGAAAATAGAGCCGCCAATGCCTCGAAATGAGATTGCTTTAGGGCACGATATAGGGATGGGCCTCTGAATGTGATCTTGCCCGGGCCGATTCGAGCCGGAGCCCTCTCTCAGCGTGGTGGGACGATCGGCAGAATAAGACGAGAAGGACACACCTGATCATGTCTCACTGTCTGCTTTGCCGAGATGACCTTCACTTCCGATGCGATTCTGTCACCGGTATTTGGATTGCGATCGAAGCGCGGGAAATTACTGCTTGAGACCTCGAGCCTGATTCGGTGTCCTTTGAAAAACACCATGCTTGTTGGCCAAAACTCAATATGGATTTCTTGCGCTCTTTCGGAGGCTGCTGGACCTTCTGCATCTTGATAAGTACGTCGCAAAATGCCGTCAGAGATATTGAAGGCAGACCCATCCGGATAGACATCGACCAGCTTGGCCGTGAAGTCCGTATTGGATGCAGTTGTCGAGATATACAGAATTAACGAAATCGGTCCTGTCACCTCCGTATCTTGGTTTAAGAACGAGGTGGTATATACAAGCACGTCCTGCCGGCCCTCGACGTCATTTTGACGTGCTATGCCAGCAGCCGGCCCGATCATGGCTCCTCCCGCCGTGAGCACAGGACGTGAGGGATCGTATATATAGGAATCGGGTGGCGTACCTGCTGATGGCGCGACGGTATTCAAAGTTCCGTCTCCATTGGCGCTATTCGCAGTTCCCCCGCTGCTCAAGAAATACGGGACGTACTGTGTTCTGGCCAACGGCCATTCTTGCTCATTTCTCCATTGGTTCTTGCCCATCACGAAAAGTCTGATAGGGGAGCTGGCCGCTGATGGCGTTGCCTTCCCCGAGTTTTCATCAAACCACGGGAGGCTGACAGCCAAGCTCTGCAGTCTGAAATTCTCAGACTTCGTTCCGTCTGGAAATGTGACCTCACCGGCGTGCGTCCACGGCCCGATAAGTAAACGGCTCCGGGTCGCCACGAAAGGCTCCGATGATTGTCGAATATGGATGAAGTCATTTAGCTCCGTTGGCAGAAATGGATCGTACCAACCCGCCATGAGCAGTGCGGGAGCTTTGAGCGATTGCACTCGGTTATCACCATCGATATCCGCCCAAAAGGCATCTCGATCCGGGTGTTCAACCCAATCCTGGAAGAAGTTTACGTTGGTGCCCGTCGCCTGCCGGTCTACATCGAGGAGCGGCAAGCCTGTGGCCGCCCGCGTTACCTCGTCGGCTGAGGGCCAATCGGCCCGGTCCCTAGTGCCATGGCTCCGTATCGCCCAGCTCAGGCCGCTATCGAGGGAGAATGCGCCGCCGGGATAGAACATATCGTGAAAATCTGTACTGGCGAAGTAAACCATAAGCGCGGATGGGCCCGGAGCAGATTGATCGGCAATCGCCCATTGGGTTTGACCAAATGCTGAGCCTCCCCAAGTCAGGATGTGACCATCGAACCATGGCTGCTTTGCGATCCATTGCAGGGTCTCGATTCCATCTTGCCGTTCCCCTCGCAATGGATAGAAATTGCCTCCAGAACCAAACCTGCCTCGCGTCCCTTGAATAACTGCTGTGTAGCCACGCTCCGCCCACATCTTGCCGATCATGCTGGCGAAAAGAGAATTCTTGAAGTCCCTGGTAAGGGGAATGCGTACCAGAATAGTCGGAGTACGGGCAGTGTGTTGAGGATGGTAGATGTCGGCAACAAGTGAAATGCCATCTGAGGTAAGTAGTGCGACTCCCTTTTGCTCGCGAACGGCGAATTGGGATCGGCGAAGCCCGAGTCGATGCGCGAGAAGCGAAGGGCCCATCTGGTAGGTCGCCCAGGCAGAGATGCACAGCAGCGCTGCAACTGTTGCGGTTCCCTGAAAAAGTAGTTTGCCGATACCGGGCCTTACCGGCCTTGGCGTTGTTCGCCAATGGTAGCTTCCGAGCACGAGGATGAATGATGCGAGTACCCAATGAAAGAAGATTGGGATACATCCCCCTGTCCATCGCTCGTTAGGGTAAAGGCCCATGCGAATGGTGTAGCGAATTACCATCACGCCAAAATACAGAGATCCAAAGATTAGGAGACAAGTCCCGAGCGGCCTGCGAGGGGCAAAGAAAAAACCACGCCCATGAAAGAAATCGATGCAGACTTTTCCGTATAGGGCAATGATGAGAATTTGAGCAGTGAGCAACTCGGGGTAGGGTACAAGGCCCGACATCCACTCTTCCATCGGAGGCAGGAAAGAGACATGAAGGAATACCACCAGGATCTGGCCGAGAACCCGGAGGCAGAACAAAAATAGCAGCGCTACGAGCGTCCAGAAGTAACGCCGTTTCAGAGCCCCACGATTTCTAAATTGATCGATAGGCGAAGCTTCGGTCACACCGCTTCTCCAAACATGGCTTGATAGTGCCGATACCAGTCACTCTGAAAGCGCCCTGATGGATCATACTTTTTCTTGAGCCTGAGAAACTCGGCGAAGTTCGGATAGCATGCCAGCACCTGTTCTCGCCGCGCATAGCGGTGGTAGGTCAGGTAGTAAGTGCCGTTACGCTTCACCGCCATGTCGATGAGTCTGCGAAAGGCTGCTGCGGAGTGCTCGACTCCCTCCGGTGTGTGGACCGTGTGAAGATTGAAGATGGTGCAAGCGTAAGACTGCTTAGCCCAAGGCAGAAAGGTCTCATTCTCCTTCTCGATGAGTCGGACCGTTCCATAAATCAAGTCGACATTGTTCTTGCGAAAGTCATCTCGAACCTCGGCCAGGAACGAACTCAATGCGTCCCGAGGCACGTTGATCTCGGTGATGATCTCTGTGGCAGGACTCTTTGCATGTTCCTTTTGATCGATCTCCAGATGATAGTTCACGGGGTAGATGGCCATCTGATGCGTGTCCGACCAGTAAAGCTGGCCATTCGTCGAAAGATAATAATCCGCATAACGGCGAAATGCTTGCTTCTTGTCTTCGTGCGCGAGGTATAGCATCATTCTCCAGTTCTCATCGGAGAGGCTCTTCTCGCCTGTCGGCATCGGGGTCGCCGGATCGACGGGGCGATAACAGGAAAAGACTCCCCTATGCAGGAAGTCGTCCGACGCCGGATCGATTGCGAATTGGAAGTCACCGTAGAGGAATCCCCTCCTGACGCGTTCTCGAAAAGCATCCATCAAGCCGTCAACTTCTCGCACTTCTACGACTCGCTCAATTTTTTGCCTTGGCACCAGACGCAGGATCACTGAAGAAACGACCCCGAACAGTCCGTATCCGCCGATTGCCAGACGGAAAAGTTCCTGATTCTGCTGACGACTGCATTGAACGAGATTGCCGTCGGCATCGACCAGCGTGAATGACTCGACGTTGCTAACGAACGGCTGCATGGAAAGACCGCGTCCGTGAGCGTTCGCTGCCAGAGTTCCACCGATGCTAATGTTGTCGGCACCGGTCTGCTTTTGAGCGAGACCCCACTGCCGCGACGCACCTTGCTGGCGCTGGAGGTAAGCCCCGATAAATTCGGGCCAGAATGCCCCCGCTTGCACCTCTGACAATCCGCTCTGAGGATCGAAACTAATGATCTGGTTGAGACCTGTCATGTCGACGAGGATCATGTCAGTGCCAAACTGCTGACCTCCCATCGCATGACGACCACCCGCTATCGACAACGGCTTCCCGGCGGCCTTCGCAGTTCGCACCGCAGCCTGGAGATCGCTCATGCTTTCAGGCTTCAGGATGCGGTTGACATGTGTGGGATTGAGTTGCGAATGAATGTCATTGACGAGCAGGGGATCGTCTGCGGCGGCGAAGGAGAGTTGCGAACTGAGGCAGAACGCAGTTGATCCAGCAAGGAACTCGCGTCGATTGATCAATTGATAGGCTCCTTCGAATTGATAAGCTCTTGCGCAGCGAGAAAAACCATGAACAATGCGATGGCTTGAAGAAGATGGTAAAGCGCGTTGTGATCGAAATATCGGGGATCAATTCCGAGCTTCGCCTGCTGCGCGGCTGCTGCGAAAAGCATAAGACAGACGCCAAGAAATCCTACCAAAAGCGGAGGCCTCCTAAGTCGCCGATAGGCAAGCAAGAATCCACTGCCCATGAGAGCCAAGGCTGGAAGGTAATCGACTACGGCAACCAGAAAATCCTCCCGAACGAATAGCACGACAACGATATATGCAAGGAAGAGCACCAGTGCAAACCGGTTTATATAAGCCGCGGTCGTTCCTGAGAACTGGAGAGCTACTCCTATTTGAACTCCGGTCAAAGCTGTGACCCCAATAACGATCAGTGTGAACGGCCATAGAGTTAAGTGTTCGAACGACCTCTCGTTCAAGAAAAAGCCATGGACTGTGCCGCCTGCTGCAGCCGCAACCGCGACCGACAGGAAGAATGTGATGAATTGGCTCTTGAACTTAAACGCCCCAGGGGGGCGGCGGGCGGTCAGGTATGAAAAGCAAACGCATTCAGCCGCGACGCCATAGTCGGTAAGGCTGACATCCAATTGAGTCATATTGCGAGGATAGCGGCAAAAGGCGCAGGCCTGCCTCCGCAAGTATGACGTCAGTGAGCTTCCCAGACTCGACCGGCGTTTGGAGGAGGCGACAAGGCTCTAGTTCTCTATGCGGCGCGGCAATACGCGATCGGCAACTTCGGCTTCGACTGACTGTCGCTCGACGCGCTAGTTGAGCTGGGAGCATGCGGGTTCCTCATGAAAATGACATTCCCCGGATATTGGAATTGTGTGCCGAAGCGGAAAGGGCGGTGTCAAGGGTCCTGACCGCGTGAGCGGCGGCGCAACCGCCCTTTACACTGCCCGCGCCTCAGCTATGCTCCATCGATCCGGGAAATGTCAACGGGGTTTTGTCCAGTGCAATACCGGCTCGAAATCTAATTTCGCTTTCATAAAATCGAAAAATAGCTTCCTCCAGGTCATAGAAAAAGTCTCCTTCTAGAACCTCCAGGTACCTGCACGCTCCGATCGTTCCTCTCCGCTCCGAAGAGTCCCGGATGATTCCCACCATGAGATGAAAAACAGCCCTATTTGCAGGGGTAGACATGCATTTCAATTCCATTCATTGTGGGTTCAAGGAGTATACGAGCCATGTCCGACTTCCCCCATGTTCTCGAAAACTTGCTCGACAGCGAGCAAGCGGCGGCCATAGTCAAGGTTCACCCGAAGACTCTTCAACGATATGCACGTAACGGCATTGTGTGCGGACTACGGGTAGGAAAGCTCTGGCGGTTCCGCGCTTCTGATCTCTTTTCTCCTCTCATCAGCGAGAAGGACCATCTCGACGACGACGACCGGGCACAGTAGGCTGGATACAGCCACTCGTGCCCGTAACCAGAGAGGAGAACATCCTTGCTAGTTCGGACACGGTATCAATATGGAAGTCTGCGGTTGAGGAAGCGCGAGCGCGGACCGGATGTGTGGGAGTTTCGTTATTACGAAACGGACTCAAAGGGCCAACGGAAGCGACAGAGTGTGATCCTTGGGGATCGCAACTTGTACACGACAGAGACCCAAGCACGGAAGGCCACGCAAGCTCTTCTTCTTCGTCTCAACGAAGAATCTCCACGCGCGGAAGTGGAGGCGGCGTCTTTCGGAGCCTTGCTCGACCGCTATATCGAGCAGGAACTCTCGGAGCGTTACTCGACTCGGAAGTCGCACCTGTCAAACATCCGAGTCCACATCCGACCACGTTGGGGAGAGCACCCCGTGGATAAGCTGAAGCCGATGGCAATGGAACAGTGGTTGCGCGATTTGCCGCTGGCCCCAAAGTCAAAGACTCATGTGCGGGGAATCATGCACCTGGTCTTCAAGTGTGCGGAGCGGTGGGGCATTGTCGAACTCGGCAAGAACCCCGTCTCTCTGGTGCGCGTGAAGAATGGAAGCAAGCGGCTCAAGCGGCCACGGGTCCTTGACGTGGACGAGTTCTTTGAACTGCTCAAGCATTTGGGCGAACCTTACAGAACGATGGTTCTGGTCGCACAATGCCTGGGCCTTCGCATCAGCGAAATTCTGGGCTTGCAATGGGGCGATTTCAATTTCGAGGATCGCTCAGTCTTGGTCCAGAGAAGCGTTGTGGGTGGAAGGGTGGACGATGTGAAGACGGAGTATTCGAGAGATGATGTTCCGCTCGACGCTCGTCTGGCGGAGGTGCTGTTGCAATGGCGCTCCGCTTCAGTCCTTCCCAGAGACGAGGATTGGCTTTTTGCCAATCCAGTCACAGGGAGGCCGTACCACCAGGAGAGCTTGCAGAAGTCGCAGATCAAACGCGCTGCGAAGCTCGCCGGGCTTGGGGAGGATATCGGGTGGCACACTTTCCGCCACAGCTATCGCTCCTGGCTCGATGAGACGGGTGCTCCAATGAAGGTGCAGCAGGAACTGATGCGTCACGCCTCAATCCAGACGACGATGAACGTCTACGGACGGGCCATGACGGAGACAAAACGCCGCGCGAACAGTCAGGTTGTAGGACTGGTGTTCGGCCCAAACTCGCAGGATTTGCCCGCAGATGCGGCCACTGCGACCGTACAGTAAATTGCAGTCTGTTCCTATTGGGGGATAACTTGGGGGATAACGGGGACTTGCCGGAAGTGACCAAATCTCGTAAGTAGTTGAAAGATTTGGTTGCGGGGGCTGGATTTGAACCAGCGACCTTTGGGTTATGAGCCCAACGAGCTACCGGGCTGCTCCACCCCGCAGTCTTAGTCTAACAACACCCCCATGGGGGGTCAAACTGCGCAGCACGGGGCCACCCTCCGCGGAGCGCGCGATTGCCCTCATCCGATACACTTCTCGCAATTCTCGATACGGGAGTGAGGTAAGGCGCGGATGTCGCAACTTTACGTGGCCGTTCTGGCAGTCATTGTTGTGGTTCTGCTGGCGGTTGCCATTTATCGCGCCTCGCGCGTGAAAACCAAGGCAGACTACCTGGTCGCGGGGCGGTCGCTGCCGGCCGTGGTGCTGGTTTTGACCCTGCTGACCTCGTGGATCGGCGCGGGTTCGCTGTTTGCCGGCGCGGAGAACGCCTATCGCAATGGATTTGCGGCGTTGTGGCAGTCCGCAGGCGGATGGCTGGGACTGCTGCTGATCTACTTTATTGCGCCGCGCGCGCGGAAGTTTGCCCAGTTCACCCTGCCTGACCTGCTGGAAGCGCGGTACAACCAGACGGCGCGGGTGCTGGGGACGTTCGCGATCCTGTTTGCTTATGTGGGCATCACCAGCTACCAGTTCAAGGGCGGCGGGAATGTATTGCACCTGATTTTTCCTGAAGCGGTGACGCCGGAGCTGGGCACGTATCTTGTGGCGGGGTTTGTAATCCTGACGACGGCGTTGGCGGGCATGTCGTCGGTGGCCTATATGGATGTGGCTATCGGGTCGCTGGTGACGGTGATCTGCGTGGTGGCGGTGCCGTACCTCTACCTGGAGGCGGGCGGGTGGGCCGGCCTGCACGCGGCGCTGCCTCCGACGCATTTTCAGGTGCTGGGGAACCTGACGTTTGCGCGCGCGATGGAGTTCATGATTCCAACGATGCTGCTGATGTTGGGCAACCAGGTGATGTACCAGAAATTCTTCTCGGCGAAGTCGGAGCGCGATGCGCGGCTGTCGGTGGTGGGATGGATTGTGGGAACGCTGGTGCTGGAGACGCTGATTGTTGCGATCGCCGTGATCGGGTCGGCGCTGTACAAGACCGGAGAAGTGGCACGGCAGCCTTTTGAGATTATTCCGTATACGGCTCGGCACGGATTGCCGGCGCTGCTGGGCGCGTTGCTGCTGGGCGCGGTGTTTGCCAAGGTGATTTCGACGGCTTCGAACTATTTATTTTCGCCGGCCACGAACCTGATCAACGATGTGTTTGTCCGCTATATCTCACCGGATGCGTCGAACAAGCGGGTGCTGATTGTGTCGCGGCTTGCGGTGGTTCTGCTGGGGTGCTGGGCGGTGTACCAGGCGATTTATGCGCAGAGCATTCTGGAGAAGATGCTGTGGGCTTACACCATCTATTCCGCAGCTCTGACGCCGGTGGTGCTGGCGGCGTTCTACTCAAAGCGCGTAACGGCGTGGGGTGCGGTGGCGGCGATTGCGGCAGGCACGGTGGTGACGCTGGCGTGGGATCTGCGCGGAGTGAAGGCGCTGTTCCCCCCTGCAATTGCGGAACGCGATGCGATCTTTCCGGCGCTGTTGGCCGCGGTGGTGGCGATGGTGGTGGTGAGCCTGTTGACGCCGAAGCCGAGGTTGGAACAGCTGGCGCAGTTCAGTGACTGATGCAAGATTGATCGGGACATGCCTGCAATCGCGGCCGTTGTGTGTACCCTACACTGGGATGTGAAGCGCAGGTATTCATCTCAGGAACGGACGCGATGCGGTGCGAAGAAGTGCATCCTCAAGGACTCAAAGTCCGATCCTTTCCATGGACTCTTCGGCACGACTGAAGTCGTGCCCTGACACAAGACTCTGATTGCAGTCAGTTCCATTTTCCGGCACGCGGGCTCCTCCAGTAGGTAGGTTCTGGCGTGCCGTTTCAGGACCACTTATGGAATCAGTTCCGTCGGCGTTACGTCCTTGCTGGGTCGAGATTCGCGCCCAGGCTCTTGAAGATAACTATCGATTTCTTGCGGCGCTTGCTGCTCCGCATGCCGAGCTGCTGGCCATTGTGAAGGCCAATGCGTATGGGCACGGGTTGGAGATTTGCGCTCCGGCCGTGGTGCGCGCGGGTGCTCGCTGGCTGGGTGTGACCAGCGTGGAAGAGGGCGTGGCTGCGCGCGCGGTTTGTCCCGATGCGGAGATTCTGGTGATCAGCGGCGTGTTTCCGGGCCAGGGCGCGGCGGTTTTGCGGCACAAGCTGACGGCCGTGGTGTGGGAGCCGTGGCATCTGGAGGAACTGGAGCGTGCGGCGCGCAGTGCAGGGGCCACGGCGGGTTCGGTTGCTGTGCATGTGGAGATTGATACGGGCATGAGCCGGCAGGGTACGAGGCCTGATGGGCTTGCGCCGCTGCTGGCACGTTTCGGCGGAGGATCGCGGCTGAAGCTGGACGGCGTGATGACGCACTTGTTTGCCGCGGATGAAGCGGATGGTGTGGTGACGCGCGAGCAATTGGGCAGGTTGGAAGAGGCATTGGGACATGTGAGGACGGCGGGGTTGCGGCCGGCGTGGTTGAATGTGGGCAACTCCGCGGCGCTGGTTGGGGGGCAGGCTGCGACGATCGCGGCGATGGCGGCGCGTTTCGGTATGAAGGCCATGCTGCGCCCGGGCCTGGCACTTTACGGGCTTGCGCCGGAGTTTGATCCGAAATTTGAAGGCAACGAGCCGGTCGGACTGGCAGCGGCAGCTGCGCGGCTGCAGCCGATGCTGAGTTGGAAGACGAAGGTGGTGGGCGTGCGGTCGGTTTCCGCGGGTGCCGTGGTGGGCTACAATGGAACATTTGTGGCGACGGAGCCGATGAAGCTGGCGCTGCTGGCGGTGGGGTATGCGGACGGGCTCGATCGCAAATTGGGCAACCGATTCAGCGTGCTGGTGCGCGGACAACGCGCGCCGCTGGTGGGGCGCATCAGCATGGACCAGGCGGTGATCGACGTGACGGAGATTGAAGGCGTTGCAACCGGCGATGAGGTGGTGCTGCTGGGAGCGCAGGGAACGGAGACGATTACGGCGTTCGATCATGCGGAAGCGGCGGGCACGATTGCGTGGGAGGTGTTTACGCGGATTGGACCGCGCGTGGCGCGGGTGGGTGTTTAGGGACGACTAGGGGCCGGAAAAAAACAGAGAAACACGGAGGCGCTGGATGTGCGTCGCGCCGCCATCGCTTGCGCGGACCTAGGTGCAGTCGCCTACGGTGCCGATTTGGTGGGCGGCAGATTCTTCGCTACATTCGCTGAGGCCGGTGGCTCCCAGGGTGGAGTCGATCATGGATTCGATGCCCATGGCCGAGTTGAGCAGCACATGGTAGAGCCCGCGGGCGCACCATTCCTGGTTGTAATACTTGCGAATTACGGCGGCGCGTCGCTTGTCCTGGCCGGCCAGGATCTGGTCGGCTTGTTGGGCCTGGTCGGGGAAGGCGCGCACAAACCAATCGCGCTTGGCCTTGGCCGGAGCGTAGACAAAGACGTGGAAGCAGCCGGGCACACAGGAGAGGGCGCACGCTGCTCCGCGACCCACGAGCACGCAATGGCCGTCGTGTGCGGCGTTCTCAATCTCCTTTTTAATCAATGCAAGCATGCGGGCGGAGTCGAAGACATGTTCCTCGGCCAGGCCGGTCATGGGGTAGGCGGAGTCGTGCCAGAAGACTTTGCCGTAGCGGTAGTACCAGGGGTCGAGCCGTTCGTCGAATTTGGCAGCTAATTCTGGAGAAACGCCGGCTGTTTTGGCCGCCGCGGCGATGAGCTCCGCGTCCATCAGCTTCCATCCAAGACGCTGCGCCAGATCGTGGGCGAACTCGCCGCCGCGCGAGCCGTATTCCCGTTCGACCGTGATGACCTGAATGGGCGAATGTCGCATCGGCAAAATCCCCCGCGACAGGAGCATACAACGAAATCAGGGGTTTAGGCCAAGAAAGCTGTGTTGGCCCCGGGCCGCGATTTGTGACGAGGGGGCGCGCGATACCTTGACGGTCGACAATCGAAGCTGTAGATAATCTAGGCATGGGTAAGCCAAGCGACCTGGTGCAAGGAACACTCGACCTTTTGATTTTGAAGACACTTTTGCCCGAAGCCATGCATGGCTGGGCGATTGCCAAGCGCATTCAGCAGATGTCGGGCGAGGTGCTGCAGGTGCAGCAGGGATCGCTGTATCCGGCGCTGCATCGGCTGGAGCAGCAGGGCTGGATCAAGGCCAAATGGCAGGAGAGCGAGACGGGCCGGCAGGCGAAGTTCTATGCCTTGACGGCAGCAGGCCGCAAGCAGCTTGAAGCGGAGACGGCGAACTGGAACCGGCTGTCGACGGCGATCAACCTGATTGTGAGCGAAGCCTAGGCACCTGCGGGACTGAGGGACCGAGGGGCTAGGGAGAACCAAGAACTAGGAACTAAGAACTAAGAACTAAGAACTAAGAACTAAGAACTAAGAACTAAGAACTAAGAACTAAGAACAAGGGTTCAGGGACGAAGAAACAAGGGAGCATTCAATGCGCTGGTTCGATCAGTTGCGGATGAAGATGCGGATGCTGTTTGGGCGTGGCGCTGAGGGCGCGCATCTGGACGACGAACTGCAGTTTCACCTTGAGCGGCAGATTGCCGAGAATCGTGCCGCGGGTTTGTCGGGGGATGAGGCTCGTGCGGCGGCCCTGCGCGCATTCGGTAATCCGCTGGCGGTGCGGGAACAGGCGCGCGCGACGTGGGGCGGGGCTACTGTTGAGGCGTTCGGGCGCGATGTGCGCTACGGGGTCCGCACGCTGCTTCGAACACCGGCTTTCTCGCTGATGGCTGTGCTGGTGATGGCGTTGTGCATTGGCGCTGCGACTTCACTCTTCACGATCGTGCGGTCGGTGTTGTTGAGGCCACTGCCGTTTCGCGATCCCGATCGGCTGGTGATGGTGTATGAGCATTTTCGCGATGCCAGGAGCAATGCGGGGGGATTCAACTACAACGTAGTGTCGCCGGCAGATTTCTACGATTGGCGCACGCAGACGCACGGCTTCGAAGACATGGCCGCGTGGCGATACGCGCAGTTCAACATCACCGGCGAGCACGGGGAGCTGCCGGAACTGGTCAACGCTGCTGGAGGAAGTTGGAACCTGTTTTCGCTGCTGGGTGTGCAGCCTGCCTTAGGGCGGACGTTTGTGGAGAGCGAAGATCGCACGGATGGAACCGCCGTGATGCTTACGTGGAGTGTCTTTGAGAGGCGATTCGGCGGAGATCCGACGATTGTAGGCCGGCAGATTCATCTCGACGGGAAGCTCTACACGGTCGTGGGCGTGCTGCCGCAGAGTTTCGCGTATCCCGACGCGAAGATTCAAGTGTGGGTGACGTACGCTTCGGGAATGCCAGCCGAGGTGCTGAAGCATCACGATTTTCACTTCACGCGCGTGGTGGCCCGGCTTCGGCCCAATGTAAGCCTGGCAAGCGCGTTGAGCGAGGTCGGAGCGGTGCAATACCAACTGCACCTGCAGTATCCGCAGGCGCCTGTGGCAGAGGACGTGGCGCCACGGTCGATGACCGACGACCTGAGCCGCAATGTGAAGAAGCCGCTCACGATTTTGATGTGCGCGGTGGGCTGCATGCTGCTGATCGGCTGCCTGAATGTGGCGAACCTGCTGGTCGCGCGCAGCGCATCCCGGCAAAAAGAGATTGCAATTCGCGGCGCTTTGGGTGCGCAAAGATTCGCGCTGATTTGCCAGCAGATGACGGAGAGCCTGCTAGTGTGCGTGGCGGGTGGTGCAGCCGGTGTGATGCTGTCGGTTGGGGCAACCAGGTGGCTGGCCAGCCGGTGGAAGGATCTGCCGACCGCGCAGACTGTGCATGTGGATGGGGTGGTGGTGGGCTTTGCGTGCCTGCTGGTGTGCGTGGCGGCGCTGCTGGCGGGCTTTCTGCCTGCGCTGTCGTTCTCGACCAAGGCCGCATTCACGATCCTGCAGGCGTCATCGCGGTCAGTGGGAGGCAGCCTCTCGCGTACCGGCCTGCGCAAGACTTTATTGACGATTGAGATTGGCGTCACGGTGATTCTGCTGATTGCGGCGGGCCTGCTGCTGAAGAGCTTTGTTTCGCTGCGTGCAACGGAACTGGGGTGTGCGACCGAGAACGTGCTGACGTTGAGCTATAGCCTGCCGATGGCCAAGTACGACAAGCCGGAGAAAGTGAACGCGTTCAACGAAACGCTGCTGGAACGAGTGCGTGCGATTCCCGGTGTGCGCGGTGTGGCGCTGGGCTCGACGATTCCGGGTGCCGGGTATGGCGGAGATGACGTCTTCACGATCAAGGAGCGTCCTCCGCTGAAGGCCGGGGCGGAGTTGCCGGATGCGCTGACGCGGACGGCCGATCCGGGCTACTTCAGTGCTTTGGAGATTCCCTTGCTCGAGGGCCGTTTTTTTACGCATGACGATCGCCTGGATCAGACCAAGAGAATCATTGTGAGCCGCGCGCTTGTGCGCCAGTATTTCCAGGGGGGCGATCCGATTGGCAAGCACCTGCATGTGCCTGCACGGGACGATGCAGACTACGAGATTGTTGGGGTGGTGGGCGACACGATTTGGAAGGTTGGAGAGAAGACGCTGCCCATGATGTATTTTCCTCTGCTTGCGGGGATGATCGACGAAGGCGGAGCCCTGGCGGTGCGCACGGATGGCGATCCGCGGACGGTTTCTCTTCCCGTACAGAAGCAGATCGCGGCACTCGATCCGCAACTGCCCGTGACCGATGTGTTGACGCTGCCGGAAGTGGTGGGAGACTCGCTCAGCAATGCGCGCTTCAGCGCGACGCTGGTTCTTGCGTTCGCGGGGCTTTCGTTGCTACTGGCCTGCGTCGGTCTGTACGGCGTGCTGTCGTACCTGATGACGCAGCGCATGACAGAGATCGGCATTCGCATCGCGCTTGGTGCGCGTCGCGAGCAGGTGTTGACGCTGATGTTGGGAGATGGACTGCGACCGGCGCTTTTGGGATTGGTGATTGGATTGGTGGCGAGCGCGGCGGCGGTGCGGCTGATGCAGAGCTTTCTCTATGAGACGCAGGCTCTCGACCCGCTTGTTTTTGCCCTGGTTGCGGGGACGCTGCTGCTGGTTGCAGTGCTGGCGTGCGTGGTTCCCGCGTGGCGTGCGTCGCACCTTGACCCGATGCAGGCGTTGAGAACGGAATAGGGAACGAGGGATTGAGGGACCAAGGGACTGAGGGACTCAGGGACTGAGGGGCCAAGGGAACAGGGACCGAGGAGCAAGGAGCTGCGATGCGCTGGCTGGATCGATTGCGGATGAAGGTGCGGATGCTGTTTGGGCGCGACGCCGAAAGCACGCGGCTCGACGACGAGTTGGAGTTTCACCTGGAGCGGCAGATTGCCGAGAATCGTGCCGCCGGGATGAGCCAGGAAAGTGCTCGCACTGCGGCGCTGCGGAGTTTCGGAAATCCTGCCCTGTTGCGCGACCGCACTCGCTCGATGTGGAGTTGGAGCGGTGTGGAATCGCTGCTGCGTGATTTGCGGTATGGTGTGCGCACGCTCCTGCGGACGCCGGGATTCTCCATCGTGGCCATCGGCGTCATGACCCTCGGCATTGGCGCCAACGTGGCCCTGTTCACCGTGGTGCGCGGTGTGCTGTTGAAGCCTCTGCCCTATACGAATCCCGAGCGACTGGTCACGCTGTATGAAGCGGATTCGCATCACAAGGGCAGGCATGCCCATCTTCCGGTTGATTTCGGAAGTTACAACGTCTGGAAGTCTGCGGCAAGCGATCGTGCGGAGATGGCAGCGATTTCGCCTTTCCAGAACTACAACGTGTCGGCGGAAGGGGGAAAGCTCCCCGAGAAGATTCGAGCGGCATGGTGCACGTGGGATTTCTTCTCTGTGATCGGTGTGTCACCGGCCATGGGACGCAGCTTTGCGGCGCAGGATGATCGCGCGGACGCAGCGCCCACGGTTCTCCTGACGAATGGCTTCTGGATGCGGCGTTACAGTGGCGATCCGGCGATTGTGGGCAAGACGATCTGGCTTGATGCGAAGCCCTACAGCGTGATTGGCGTGCTGCCGGCCTCGTTCGTGTTTTCGAGCTCGTTTGGAGGAAACACGGTTCAGGTGTGGGCCCCGGTGCGGCATGAAGCGCCGCCCTGGCTGATCACGACGTTCGATGATCACGAGTTCCTGATCATCGCGCGCCTGTTGCATGGGACGACTCTGCCGGCATTGCTGGGACAGCTTGATGCGTTGCAGAAGGTGATCCAGAAGACCCACACAACTCCGTCAGTGCACGATGGTGCGGCGGGGCACAGCATGCTCGACGACGCCGTGGAGAACTACAAGACGCCGCTCTATGCACTGCTTGCCGCGACCGGATGCGTGCTTCTGATTGCGTGCATGAATGTGGCCAGCCTACTGGTAGCGCGGGCGGCGGCGCGCAGCAAGGACCAGGCGATTCGCGCGGCGCTGGGAGGCGGGCGGCTGCGGCTGATGCGGGAACGGCTCATGGAGAGCTTATTGTTGTCAGGCTGTGGCGGCGCCCTGGGGCTGCTGCTCGCGTGGAGCGCGCTGCAATGGCTGGTGCATGCGCGCAGCGATATGAATCGGATTGAAGCGATTCATATGGATGCGGTCGTTGCAGCGTTTACAGCAGGGATCATCCTTTTGTGCGCGCTGTTCTCTGGCCTGATTGCAACCTTCAGCTCCACCGGCAAGGATGTTCTGTCGGCGCTGCAGGAGTCGTCGCGTGCGCATAGCGGTGGAAAGGCGCGCGCCGGACTGCGCAGATTTCTGCTGGCACTGCAGGTGGGGTTGACGGTGGTTCTGTTGGTGGGTGCGGGACTGCTGCTGAAGAGCTATCAGCGGCTGCGCAGCAGCGACCTCGGAGTTCCGGTGGACAACGTGCTGACGATGCATCTGAGTTTGCCCGAGGTTCGCTACAAGGAACCGGTGCAGCAGGTCGCATTTTTCGAACACCTGATCGAGCGGGTGCGCGCTCTACCCGGCGTGCAGGCGGCGGGGCTGGTAAGCACACCTCCCGGAGGGGGCTGGAATGGCGACTCGCCGATGACGCCCGTGGAGCACCCGCTGGAGATGAGGGATGCGCCCGACGTTGCATTTCGCGGCGCCGATCCAGGGTATTTCGCGGCGATTCAACTTCCGCTGGTCCGCGGTCGAATCTTCACACCGGATGAACGGCTGGAGCGAGCCCAGGTGGTGGTATTGAGCCAACTGGCTGTGCGCGCTCTTTTCAAAGACGATGATCCCATCGGCAAGCACATCCGGGCAGCGACAGGGACCCAAACATACGAAGTGATTGGTGTGGTGAGCGATGCGCGCTGGAGCGTCACGGAACCGGCGATGCCGACGCTGTATTGGCCGATCTATGGCAATGATTACAGCTCCGCGACGATCGTGGTGCGAGCGGAACACAATGTGGAGGCGTTGGCGTTGCCGGTGCAGAAGGTCGTGAGCGCTCTGGATTCAGATCTACCAGTGTCGGAGGTGATGACGCTACGGGAGGAGATCGGCAAGTCGACGGTGGATTCGGCCTTTGATTCGCTGCTGGTGCTTTCGTTTGCGGTGATCGCGCTGGTGCTGGCTGCGGCAGGCCTCTACGGTGTGCTCTCGTACCTCGTCGCACAGCGGACGAATGAGATTGGCATTCGCATTGCGCTTGGTGCGCGGCGCGAAAATGTACTCCGGCTCATGCTCGCCGACGGGCTGCGTCCGGCGCTGTTAGGCATTGTTGTAGGACTGGTGGCGAGTGCGGGCGTGGTGCGTGCGATTCGATCGATGTTGTATGAAACTGCACCACTCGATCCTGCGGTGTTTGCCGCGGTGACTGGGATTCTGCTGATCGTGGCGTGCCTGGCGTGTTTGGCGCCGGCGTGGCGCGCATCGCGTCTGAACCCGATGCAGGCTTTGCGGACGGAATAACGCTTCAGTGGACTAAGGGACTAAGGGACTAAGGGACTAAGGGACTAAGGGGATGAGGGGATGAGGGGATGACGATTTAGGAGGTGGGATGCGCAGGCTGAATCGTTTGCGAATGAAGATGCGGATGTTGTTCGGGCGCGGTGCGGCGGGGGCGCGGCTGGACGACGAGCTGGAGTTCCATCTCGAACAGCAGATTGCGGAAAACGTGGCGGCGGGGATGAGTGCAGACGAGGCACGGTTCGCTGCGTTGCGCAGTTTCGGTAATCCGGGATTACTGCGCGAGCAGACGCGCGCCACGTGGGGATGGGCGTGGATTGAGTCCGTGGTGCGGGATGCGCGGTCGGTAGCACGTGCGATGGGACGGCGGCCAGGATTTGCGTTGACGGTGGTGGGAACTTTGGCGCTGGGGATCGGCGCTGCTGCAGCGATGTTCACCGTGGTGGATCATGTGCTGCTGCGTCCGTTGCCCTATCGCGATGCCGCAAGCCTGGTGATGATGCAGGAGACGGATGGGACGATCCGCAACTGGGAGTCTCCATGGGTCGATATCGAGCAGTGGAGAGCCCAGAGCCATTCGTTCAGCGCGATTGAGTATTCGGCACAGATGGTGGGCCGCAACTTTCTCGAGGGGCCCGATGCGGCGCTCGAGGTCACGGGGCAGAGGGTGAGTCCCGGACTGTTTGGGATGCTGGGCGTGGAGCCCGCGCTGGGACGAAGCTTTCATGCGGGATCGGACAACAGTGCCGGATCGATTTTGCTGAGCGACACGGTTTGGAAGGAAGTGTTTGCGGGCGATCGCACTCTTGTGGGCAAGGCAGTGAGGATCAACGACGCGTCGTACACCGTGGCCGGGGTGATGCCGCCGGGTTTCAGTTATCCCGCGGGCATTTCGCTTACGCCGCAGGTGTGGATACCGGCGCAGCTGAGTGAGGTGGAGCGTACGCGGGAGTTCAAGGCGATGCAGTTCATCGCGATGGCGCGGTTGCGGCCGGGCTCCACGGTTGAAAGCGCCCGGGCAGAGATGCTGCTGGTGCAGAAGCGGCTGGCTGCGCAGTATACCGACGATGTTCTGCGGCACGATCATGCATCGACGCACGTGGATCTTTATGCCGAGACGCTGGTGGGCAAGGATGTGCGCAAGGCATTGCTGGCGTTGCTCGCAGCTTCAGGAGTGTTGTGGCTGATCGCCAGTTTGAATGCGACGAACCTCTTTCTGGCGCGAAATACGAGCCGGTTACGCGAGAGCGCGATGCGCATGGCACTGGGGGCGAGCCGGTGGCGGCTGATGCAGCGCACGCTGGTGGAAGGGCTGATGCTGAGCGCATTGGCGGTGGTGCTGGGGGTGGGGCTGGCAGTGGGATCGGTGCAGTTGCTGGCGCATGAACTGAGCCAGACGCTGCCGGTTCCGGCACCTGCGACGCCGGACGACTGGATTCTGCTGGCCTTGGTTGGATTGACGGTGCTGACGACTCTGGTGGCGACGGCTGGTCCTGCATTGCTTGCGGGGCGTACGTCGGTGGGCCCGGCGTTGAAGCAGGGCAGCGCGCAAGCGGGCTCGACGCGGCAGCAGCATCGCATGCGGGGTGTGCTGGTGGCGAGTGAGATTGCCTTGTCGTTGACGCTGATTGCGACGTGCGGATTATTGCTGCGCACGATCTACACGCTACGCCATGTGCCGCTCGGGTTTCGCACGGATCATATTGTGGTGGCGCATCTGAGCATTCCTTCGTATCGTTTTGCCGGGCAGAATATGACGGAGACGATGTACCTGCCCCTGTTGGATCGCGTACAGCATTTGCACGGCGTCGAGAGTGCCGGACTGATGAACGAGGTGCCGCTGGGGAAGACATTCGTGGTGCACCTGGAACTGGCGATGAAGGGGCAGAAGACCACCCACGCCTTTATGAAGGCGGTGAGTCCGGATCTGCAGAGAGTATTCGGCTTTCGCATGGCTGCGGGGCGATTCTTCGGGCCGCAAGACACGGCGACTTCGCAGCCGGTGATCGTGGTCAACAAGGCGTACGCGTTGGAACATTCGCCCGACCCGCACAATCCCCTGGCCATTCTTGGGAGCAACCTGCTCAGCCTGCGCAAGGGCTTCCCGCAGATGCGCATCATCGGCGTGATCGACGATGAGCGGCAAGATAAAATCGCCGAACCGGCGGTGCCGGAGGTCGAGCTGGCGCTTCCTCAGATCACGCCGGAAAGCGGCTACTATCCCATCATGGAAACGGTCGCCATGGATCTGGCTGTACGGACGGAGCGACCCGCGCATACATTCATTCCCGAGCTGCGCGCGTTCATCAAGCAAGCAAGTCCCGAGTTTCAGGGCGCGACGATCACGACGATGGATCAGATTGTCGCAGACTCGTATGGAAGCCAGCGGCTTGCGGCGCACCTGCTGGAGATCTTTGGAGGCTGCGCCCTGGTGCTGTGCATGGCGGGACTGTATGGGTTGCTGGCGTATGTGGTCTCGCAGCGGACGCGTGAACTGGGCGTGCGCATTGCGCTGGGAGCGAGCCGCGGAGCGCTGTTGTGGATGGTGATTCGCCAGGCGGGGGGGATGTTGCTGGCAGGAGTCGCGGTGGGGATGGGACTCGCGCTGGCTTCAGGAAAGCTGGTGAGCCGGTTTCTCTATGGCGTGAGTGCGCACGATGGCTGGACGATGATTGCTGCTCCCGTATTGCTGCTGGCGGTGGGCTTAGTGGCAGCGTATGTGCCGGCGCGTCGTGCGGCGAGCGTGGACCCGATGGAAGCGTTGAGGAGTGAGTGAGTGGAGCAGTGAGACAGTGAAGCAGTGAAGGAGTGAAGGAGTGAAACAGTGAAGGAGTGTGCGGTGGACTAGGGACTAAGGAACTCAGGGACTAAGGGACCTAGGGACTAGGGACTAGGGAAAAAGAGATTAGATTCGGGAAACAAAAAAGGCGCGAAGAGCTCGCGCCTTTTCTGCGTGATTGCGGCAGATGTGCAGTTATTGCGTAACGGGTTGGGCCGGAGGCGTCTTCGGCGCCTTCAGGTGCGGTGCATTGGGTGTGGCAGCTGCTGTGGGCGGAGAAGGAGGGGTCGGCGGGAAGCCTGAACCCTTCTTGATGCGGATATCGCCCACGTCGGCATTGAGTGTGATCTTGCCCTGTCCGGAACCGATGCGGCCGCTGACGGTCTTGCTTTCGTCGCCGTTGATGACCAGCGCATAGTCCGAGACGATGTCGCCATTGTGGGTGCGTCCGTCCACCGTTGCCGAAGCGTCGGGCGCGAGGGTCACTTCCACATCGCCCTTACCGCTTTTGGCTTCGATGTTGTACGAGCCCGCGGGTTCAATCGAGATCTGGCCGCGGCTGTTGTCGACATAGGTGTCGCCGTAGATCTGGCTCAGGTCGACATCCTTGGCATGAGTGGTGACCCGGACTGCGCCTTTGGCTTCAGTGACGCGCAGGTCGTCGGAGTCGAGGGTCATGTCGCCGGGCAGTGCAGCCAGCTGGAGCTCGGTGACCGAGGTGTGCAGATGCAGGGGGCCGGCAAGGCTCTCCATGTGCACGTCGCCGAAGATCTCGCCGTTGAGGTTGACCTGTCCTTTGATCTCAGAGAAGGTGACGTCGTTGCAGTTGCCGTCGGCTGACAGATCTCCGTTGACGCCATGGGCGGAGAGGTCGCCGCGGTCGTTGGAGAAATGGACCTGCGTTGAACCCTGAATGGTGCTCAAGTGCACGTCGCCGTGGCTGGAGGTGATGGTGATGCCTGCCCCGAGGCCCGCGGCCGTGACATCGCCGTGGCCGGAGTGGACGGTGACCTTGGCATTCTTCGGGACAGTGACAGCAAGATTGAGGCGACCGCTGTCGTTGCTGTCGGATTTGACGAGCACGGTGTTGCCACTGATCGTGACGTGTGCCTGTTCGGCGTCGAAGATTTTCTTGGCGCCATCGTCGGAGTTGGCGAAAGCGATCTGGTGCGCCTGCACCTGGACGTTGTTGCCGTCGCCCGCGGTGATGCTGACGTCGCCGCGCGGATTTTCGATTTGCACGACCGCGTCGGCAGGAACCTGCGTATTGAGGATCTGCTGATCTTCATCGTGTTCGGGCAGGCCGAAGAAGTTGAAGAAGTTGTTGTCTTTGTTGTCGCCCCACTCGGCGCGCATCGGACCCCAGAAATTGTTCCAGCCGGAGGCGCCGAGGCCGAGGATGGCGAGCAGGATCAGAATGCCGACGAATCCGCCGCCGCGATGGACAGGCGTTTTGCGGCGTATGTCGAGGGCCCATTCGCCGAGGAGCGCGAGGCCGGCGGCGATGAGCAGCAAGGGCCACCAGTGGCCGTACCACGACCAGAAGGTGCTTGCCGAGATGTGCCCGCTGTACATGAGCAGGCCGATGATGCCGACGGCGACGAGGATCAGGGGGCCGACGATGGAGGGCGAATGCGGAACGTAGCCGCCGTAGCCGGCTTTCCATGCGTGACGTTGTGCTCTCCATGC
Organism: Occallatibacter sp.; assembly: GCA_036267935.1. Lineage (GTDB taxonomy): Bacteria > Acidobacteriota > Terriglobia > Terriglobales > Acidobacteriaceae > Telmatobacter. Next base: position 28,706 of record DATAVC010000021.1, read on the forward strand.
GTCCCGCTGGGCGCGCCAGGCCGCGCGCTGCTGTTCGCGATAGACCCGCCACTGGGTGCGCGGATCATAGGGCGGCGTGCCGGGCGGTACACCGCCGGGCGGAGTGAACGGAGGCTGGCTGCTCATGACTGGCCTCCCGAACCGAAGTCCTGCGGCGGTGCGGGAACGATGGAGGTACCGGTCGACGCGGGCGGCTGAGCCGTGGGCGGAACGCCGGTGCCGTAGGGATAAGGACTGCCGGGATACATGGGCTCATCGCCGGCGGCGGCGAGAGCAGCTCGCTGCGCCAGCTTCAACACGCCGATGAGGATGAGGAGCAGCGGCACAAAGATGTGCCAGCTGACCAGGTCTGCCTGATGCAAGAGGGCAACAACACCGAGCAGCAAGAGGATCGAAGGGCCGGTGAGACGGCGAATAAGGATGTAACGGTTCATTGTGTGCCCCCTTTCGAGTCACCCACACGGCGAACGATGAGCCACGCACCCAGACCGATGAAGATCAGCGGCCAGAGGAAGTGAACGAAGCGCTCAGCGAAATAACCCATCTGGTGCAGCAGAAGGATGATTCCGAAGCCGATGAGAATCACCGCGCCGATGGGTTCTTTGCGACGCCAGCCCAAGGGGGGAACGGGAGGGATGGGCGGAATGGGCGGCGCACCCGGATCGTTGTATCCCGAGACCGGCGTGTAGGGCGGCGGATAACCCGCGCCGGCCGGAGGCTGGTAGGAGTAGGCACCCGTTGCGGCACCTGCCGGAGGCGGCACGCTTGGCGCCGCGACTCCCGGAGGCGGAGGCTGCTGGCCTGGATAAGGCGGACGTCCGCCAAGGTTCAGCCAGTTGCCGACCTCGTTGAGGCCGAGCGGATCGGGCAGGGGCATGCCATCGCGCCGCGCAACCGCGGTGTGATAGGCCTCAAAGGACTGATAGAGAACCCAGGCTCCAATGAAGATGCCGAAGATGCCGTAGTGATCGGTGATGCTGATGAGCACCGCGAAGATGACGACATGAATGAGCCCCTTGAAGAACTGGCCGTTGTACATGGCGCCGACGCCGGGGATGATTCCCAGCACAGCCGCGGCGATGGGGTTCGGACTGCCGACGGGAGGGGCGACAAAAGGCTGTTGAAAGTTTCGCCAGGTCACGGAGCAGGGTTCGCATAGAACCTGCCCGCCGGGCGCATTACGAACACAGTTCGCGCAGAGCGCTTTGCCGCAGTTCTGGCAGAACGCAGTGGCCGTGACACCGCTGTGATTTACGCAGTCCATACTGTGCTCCTTTCTCTTACGTGGGTTGCGGAGCCGCCGGAGTGCGCGGGAATGGCCAGCGACAGGTTTGTGCCGCTGGAAGGGCGCGAGGGCGTTGCCGTCCTGTTGCCCGTTTTGGCCGGGGGGACCGAGGGCTGAGCTTTCAGCGCGAAAGCTGTTTCAACATAGTCGTCGGAGTCGTTGAAGGCCGGTACGCCGGATTGCTGCGGCGGGTCGACGCGCGATCCGCCATCTTTGCGCGAAGGATTCTGCCGCGATTCGCCGGGCGTCGTGGGCTGGGTGTTCTGCCGTTCAGGACTGACTTCTCCCTGGTTGGTCCGACGGAGTTCGCGCATGCGCGACTGGACTTCGTAGACCAGGCGAAGGTGGTCGTAGTAACGAATGATGGGGGTCGATGCCATGGTCAGGCGGCGTTCCATGAAAGAACGGATGGAGCTGGGCCGCAGATTGGAGGCGCGCAGGTCAGAGAGGCGAACGCCGGTCAGGTTCAGGGTGAGAGCGATGGAGAAGAAGGCCATAGCCGCGGTCATCATCAGCCGGGGTTCGGCAAAGCGGCGCACCCTCGCCATGAATCCGGGACGCTGCCAGGGTTGCGGCATGGGCAGCACATCGGAGCCGGTGACCAGGCCGAATCCGGCAACCTGTCCGGGGCCGGTGGCGGCCAGAATCTTGTCGAGCAGTCCAGAAGGAACCTCTGGTTCGGCGGCGAGGAACCCGAGCCACTCGCGTCCGCGCCGGGATTCTTCGAACAAGGCCGTGCAGGCGGCGCACGTTGCCATGTGCGAGGAGAAGATCGCCTCGTCCGCGGGTCGAAGCAGCCCATCCAGCGCGTCGGCCAGGAGAGTCTCCCAGTGGCCGCAGGCCGGAGAGTTCGGAATATGTGTGCTGCTTGCCATGGTTACATTACCTCCCGTTTATTACGTTCCAGCAGGCGTGCTAGTTCCGCACGGCCCCTGCTGATGCGGGACTTTACGGTACCTTCGGGTATGCCCAGAACCTGGGCGATTTCCTTGTAATCCAAATCCTGCAAATCTCTTAGAATGACGGCCTCTCGCAGCTCCACGCTGACACGAGCCAGAGCATTCTGCACCATCTTGGATAGTTCTTTCTGGGCTGCGGATTCATGGGGCGACAGGCCCTGGGAGATGAGGCGGTCCAGGGGCCGCGGTTCGTCGGACTCATCCCATCCGTCGTCGAGCGAGCCGGTAGCGCGCTGGTTCTTGGTGCGGCGGAAGTTATCGACCAGCAGGTTGCGGGTCATGGTGGTGATCCACACCTGGAGGGTGCCGCGGGTCAAATCGAAACTGGCGAGATTGGAGTAGATCTTGAGAAAGACGTCCTGGGTGAGATCTTCGGCGTCGGCTGTGTTGTTGGTAAAGCGGTAGCAGAGGCCATAGACACGCCGATGGTGCGTGCGGACCAGTTCGGCCCATGCGCCGGAATCCCCGTCCATGCAGCGGCGGACAACTTGGGACCAGTCGATCTCCAGCGGTCTTACCTCCTCGCGCAGTGCGCGAGCCCGCAGCGGCCCAGCAGAGGCAGCAACGGGGTTGTCCTGGGGCATCTTGCTGCGCCCGCGAACGCCTGTCTCACCGGGCTGCAGACTGCGCCTGGGAGACTTGGGCGGGGCGGCCAGCCCGATCATGCTCCAGCTTAATGTACCCGCACATTGCATAGGGGGCTATACGCATGATTTTGTTCGGTAGTTCCACGATCGGAACCGGCCTGGGACGAATCCTGAACGTCTGGGGGAAAGATCGGTCGTGGTAACTTTTGCACGTGTGATTCATCTCACAGAGGGCGATGCACACGATGCGGTGCAGCGCGGAGGTTGGAACGTGGCAACGTCGAGACTGTTGATCATCGGGGTGTTTGCAGTGTTTGTAGCTGCAGGGGTGGTGTTGATGACGCATGGAGTGAAGGCGGCGGGAGGAGCAGCGATTCCCCCGGCCACAACGGATGATGGGCTGGCGACCAAGCCGGGGAAGCAGGCTGCAGTGTTTGCCGGCGGCTGTTTCTGGGGCACGCAGTCAGTTTTTGAGCGGGTGAAGGGCGTCGTCGATACGACGGTGGGGTATGCGGGTGGCGCACGCGACACGGCAACCTATGACCAGGTGACGACCGAGACGACCGGTCATGCGGAATCGATCCGCGTGGTCTACGATCCGTCGAAGATTACGTACGGACAGCTGCTGCGCATCTTCTTCTCGGTTGCGCACGATCCGACGCAGTTGAACCGGCAGGGGCCGGATGTGGGCACGTCGTACCGGTCAGCGATCTTTTATGAGAATGAAGAGCAGAAGAAGATTGCCCAGGCGTACATCGCGCAGCTCGATGCGGCGCATGTGTATCCGCAGAAGATCGTGACGGAGCTGACGCCGCTGAAGGGCTTCTACGATGCGGAGGAATATCACCAGCACTATGCGGATCGGAACCCCAGCAACCCATACATCCTGGTGTGCGATCGGCCGAAGGTAGAGGCGCTGAAGAAGCAGTTTCCTGAGCTGTTCGTGGAGAACGCGCACAAGTAGTGTTGCGATGCGCACAGAAGAAAAGCCCGGCATGTGCCGGGCTTTTCTTCTGTCCATGTCAGTGACTCAGTACCGCTCGAGGAACTCGGGGTCGACGGGGTTTTCGAAGAGTGAGGCGTCGCGGGTCACAATCGTCAGTCCTGAGGGCGTGACGAAGTAACGGCGCTTGTCCTCGATCGGGTCGTACCCGATGACGGTTCCTTCGGGAATGTGGACGTCGCGATCGATGATGGCGCGCCGGATGCGGCAATGCCGGCCGATGTTGACGTGGGAAAAGATGATGCTGGCGTCGACGTCGGAGTAGGAGTTGACGCGCACATCCTGCGACAGGACCGAGTTCGATACCGATGCGCCCGAGATGATGACGCCGGCGGTGATGATGGAGTTGACGGCCATGCCGGTACGGCCCGGCTCGCCGAAGACGAACTTCGCCGGCGGATATTGGCGGACGCGTGTGCGCATGGGCCAGCTCTTGTCGTAGAGGTTGAAGACAGGCGACACGGAGCAGAGGTCCATGTTGGCTTCGTAGTAGGCGTCGAGTGTTCCTACGTCGCGCCAGTAGAGGGCCTGCTGTTTGTTTTCGTCGACGAAGCTGTACGCCATCATTTTCTTCTTGCCCAGCAGATTGGGCAGGATGTTATGGCCAAAGTCATGTCTTGAAGCCGGGTCTTCGGCATCCGCGATCAGAGCCTTGAGCAGCACCTCGGTCTCGAAGATATAGATGCCCATCGAGGCGTCGACCGCGTTGGCGTTGAACGGCGAACGCACCGTCGTGGTGGCCGGTTTCTCCTGGAATCCAATGACCTCACCGCTGGCCGCGACTTCAACAATGCCGAAATGCTTGGTTTCGTCGGGCGAAATCGGCAGGGTTGCGAGCGTGATGTCCGAATTTTGCTCGCGATGGTAGGCCAGCATGCGGTTGTAGTTCATCTTGTAGATGTGATCGCCGGAGAGAATCATGACGTGGGTGGGTTGTTCGCTGCCGATGGAGTAGATGTTCTGATACACCGCATCCGCAGTTCCCATGTACCAATTGGCGCCGGTGCGCTGCATGGGGGGGAGAAGCTCGTAGAACTCGCCCAGTTCCTGCCCCACGATGCCGGTCCATCCTTCGCGGATGTGGCGGTTGAGTGAGAGGGCCTTGTACTGAGTCATGATGTAGACGCGACGCAGACCCGAGTTGATGCAGTTGGAAAGGGTGATGTCGATGATGCGATAGTGGCCGCCGAACGGCACGGCCGGTTTGGCGCGGTCACGGGTGAGGGGAAACAGCCGCTCTCCAGCACCACCTGCAAGCAAAACGCCCAGCGTATCTCTCATGTCGGTCTGCCCCTGCTCTTCGCGGCTCGCAGCTCGGGCAATGCCCATAAGCTGCTGCGGCATCTCTCTTTATGATGACGCATTGCTTCGGTCAAAGGGATGCGCTCTACCGAAGGGGGGAGAATACCACACGTATATGAGATGCGCAGCCTCGTCCATGAAGACTGCGTCGATCGGGGCTGTCTGACAGGAAAACGAGCAGACGATGCAAGATCGAGACGGCATGCCGCCTACGCGGAGCCCGGTGCAATCGATGCGGCCTGAGGGCGGCCGTCTTACCGCCTCTTCTTGAACTTGTATTCTGCGCCGACGGAGATGGCAAAGTTGATGTCGGTTTGCGTGAGCCGGTTTCCGTAGTTGATGCCGTAGCGTGTGAGGACGGCATCGGGTGTGATGCGGAATACCCAGTGCTCGGAGCGATTGAGATCGAAGTGTCCGCCGAAGATCGCGCCGAGGGCGAGCTGATTGTTATAGAAGTCGACGACCGAAGGCGACTGGCCGCGCAGATCCTTCTCGAAGTTGCCATAGGCTCCGCCCACCAAGGCATGAGCGATCAGCGCGCCGTGCTTATTGTGGGGTCCGAGCCACTCGGGACCGCCCACGAACAGGTACTGGCTGACGAAGGGGCCCTGGATGTTGAACGCGTTCGGTGCGGCGCCGCTGGTGCCCAGGTAGCCTCTGCCGGAACCCTCGATGCCGAGACGGCGTGTGAGCCAGTAGGAGCCGGACACGTCTAGGCCGCCGAGGTTCGAACCCTGGATGAGGGTAGGTCCCGCCTTCATGTGATCGTAGGCGAGGCCGATGGACAGGTCATACCGGTTGTCGTAGTGGACCCGGGCCAACGGATCGATGGTTACGTAGGTCGGCGACTGAGGCGGGCCGCTCTGGGCGTGCGAAACAGGCGGTGCGATCAGAGAAAACGCTGCAAGGGCAGCAAAGATAAAAAGACTTACTCGAAGGCGCATCACTACCCAGCTTACAAGACTGGACTCAGGGCGGACAACGCGGGGGCTGGGGCACAACGTGGCGGAAGGGGTCATTCGTTTGGGTCAGGCACGCTCGGTGGAATCGGAAAGAAGTCCTTGCTGGTAGACGGTTGGGAATGCGGTCCGTTGGCAAGGAAGCGCAAAGGAAGGCTGGGGATGAGATGGGTTCAGGGTTCGCAGCGTTCGGCCCAGTCGGCGTAGACGAGATAGCGCACGGTTTTGAGTGTTTCCATGGCGTTCTCAAAGCCTGATCCAGCAGCCGATGACGGTACCAGGGGCGGAGCGGCATGCATGCGCCACTGAAGGGGCAGGCGGCCGAAGATCATGGCGGAGCGGGGCAGGTGGTAGGCGCTGGAGACGACCTCGGCGGAGCGCCAGCCGTGCTGTTTCATGATGCGGGCGGCAAAGCAGGCGTTCTGAATGGTGTCTTCGGCGCGCGGCTCGACGAAGATTGCGGATTCGGGAATTCCTTCAGACTGGGCGACGCGGGCCATCACCTGCGCCTCGACGAACTGGTTGGCAGCCGCTCCTCCAGTAAGGATGAGGCGGGGGGCTACGCCGCGCATGTACTCGCGGACGGCCTCGTTGACCCGGGCAAGCTGACGGGGTGTGGGATTGCCGTCGGAGTCGGCCTTGTAGCCCAGCACGATGATGGCATCGAAGCGGCCCAGATGAGTGTTGGCATCGGGCGCGAACTCGCGTGCCAAGGCTGCCCAGCTGAACAGGATTACGACCAGAACGATTGAAGATAGAACAACATAGGTGCGCCAGCCCCGTTGGGGTCTACGCGGCGCAACGGGACGCCGGCGAAGCCGCCGCTTAGGTGCGGGTTTCTGCTGCCGCAGGGGCCGGGGAGGGGGGAGACCAGGCACGAAACTTCTCCTGGTTCCACTGTACGGCAACCCGCCTGAGGGGGCTGTGCCTGATCCGATCCGGGCAGGCACGGGGACTGCGCCGATTCGGGTGCAGCGGCTTGGGGCAGCTAGGGATAAATGCGGTGCAGGGTGCGGGCGAAGGGGATGGTTTCGCGGACGTGGTCGAGGGCGCAGATCCAGGCGACGAGACGTTCGATGCCCATGCCGAATCCGGCGTGGGGAACGGAACCGTAGCGGCGCAGATCGAGATACCACTGGAACGCTTCGAGGGGAAGCTTGTGGTGCTCGATGCGGCTCTTGAGCAGCTCGTAGCTGGAGACGCGCTGCGAGCCACCGATGACTTCGCCGTAGCCTTCGGGGGCGAGGACGTCGACGCAGAGCGCGAAGTTCGCATCCTTCGGGTCGGGTTCCATGTAGAAGGCTTTGACCGCGGCAGGGTAGCGATGCACCATCACGGGGCGATCGAACTGCGAGCTGAGCCAGGTTTCGTCGGGCGAGCCGAAATCGTTGCCGTACTCGAAGGGCTGTTCCAGTTCGCCTCGCTGGTGCGCTTCGTTGAGCATCTTGGCTGCTTCGTCGTAGCGCAGGCGCGGGAACGGCGGCAGGATTTTTTCTAACTTTTGGGCGTCCCTTCCTATCACTGCCAACTCCGGCGCACGATGCTTGAGGACGCTTTGGACGATGTGGGAGATGAAGTTCTCGGCCAGTTCCATGAGGCCGTCGAGGTCGCAGTAGGCGACTTCGGGCTCGATCATCCAGAACTCGGTGAGGTGGCGGCGGGTCTTGGATTTTTCGGCGCGGAAGGTGGGGCCAAAGCTATAGACCTTGCCGAGGGCGAGCGCGGTGGATTCGATATAGAGCTGGCCGGACTGGGTGAGGAATGCGGGTTCGCCGAAGTAGTCCACCGGAAAGAGGGTGGAGGTGCCTTCGCACGCCGCTGGAGTGAGGATGGGCGGATCGGTGCGGATGAAGCCGTTCGAGTCGAAGTACTCCTGCGCGGCGCGCATGATCTCGGCGCGGATGCGGAGGATGGCGGCCTGGCGCGGCGAGCGGACCCAGAGGTGGCGGCGTTCCATGAGGAAGTCGACGCCATGCTCTTTCAGGGTGATTGGATACGGATCGGACTCGGGAACGCGCTGCACGACTTGGATGTCTTCGACATCGAGCTCATAGCCGCCGGGGGCGCGCTTATCGGCGCGAACTTTGCCGGTAACGATGACGCCGGACTCCTGGGTGAGACCTTTGAGTGTCTCGAAGACGACGGGGGGCACGCTCTTGACGTGGGCCACGCCCTGCACGGTTCCGGTGCCGTCGCGAAAGATGGGAAAGAGGAGCTTGCCACTTTCGCGGGAGTTGTAGAGCCATCCATGCAGGGTGATGGACTGGCCTTCGTGCTGGCCGAGGGCAGCGATGGTGGCGTTGGGTGCGGCGGGCTTGGCGGTTTCAGACGTGCTGGAGGTGACTTCTTCGGGCATGGTGTTGGACTCTCTGGGAGGTGTAGTCGGCCACACTTCGAGCAAGAATGCTGGAAGGAGGGGGCACCTCATTGTTTCGGGCCGCGCCGCAAAGAAAGCCGCGCACCGGACCTTCTAGGATAACGCGTGCGCAGCGCGCGCAGTCCGGCAAGGCACCTGCAGGATTCGCTGCGCCTTGCGCTCGGTTGGGGCAGTGGCGCGTCCCGGGCCGCTGGTTTATCGTCCAATGCATATGGCAAACGCGCCGGCTGCCACGCCCCAATCCATTCCCCATCCTTCGCCCGAGGCGGAAGAAGTTTATCGCCGCTGGCTTCAGTTTCTCGACGACGAATTTATTCGCCACTGCTCGGCGGAGCGGCGGGCGGAGATTGTGCGCGACCAGTTGTACCAGCTTTACCTGGGCCGTCCGCACGGCGGCAAGCTCAACGTCAGCCTGACGAGCGAGTTGCCGGGCAACGTGCTGAGCATGTCGCTCGATCCTGAGAATGTGACGCTTGAAGCGGAGCACTTCAGCAATGTAGATCTGAAGCGATTTGCCGAGCGCAAGCCGCTGTTGTGGTTCTGGCAGATGTTCGACCGCTCGCCGATTGGCTTGAATCACTGGCTGGGTCTGCGTTTCCGCTGCATGCTGGGCCGTCACATTTTCGAGCACATGGGATCGGGCGTGAAGATCTATCACGGCGTCGATCTGGCCTTTGGCTACAACCTGTCGATTGGGGATGGCGTGGTGATCCGGCAGCGCGCGCTGCTGAACGATCGCGGCGGCATCAAGATTGGGAAGGGCGCGGTGATTGGCTCGTACGTGCGCATTTTTTCGCACACTTCCGCGCCACAGGACCTGGACGACGTGCGGCTTGCGCCTACGACGATTGGCGCCGGAGCACGTATTGGCAGCCACGAGATTGTGCTGGGCGGAACCTCCGTTCCCGATGGCGCAGTGCTGGGGCAATTTCCTTCGAACCGAAGCTGAGCGCGGCAAGGCTCGCATGCCAGAGCAAAATCAGCGTCACCGTTCCCTCTTCTGGGGTGCCCGGGGGCGCCGCTCGGTGAGGATCGCGTCGACTCGAGTGCTTCGGCTCCGCAATACATCGGCCCAGGTTTTGCTGTAACCTGAGCTTTCAATCTGACCTGGAGCTGGTTTGCAATCCGCGGCGTTCACCTTTGCCCTGTTCGAGTTCGTCCTGCTCATCTTTTCTCTGAGCGTTCATGAGTGTTGCCATGCGTGGGTCGCCTCGCGGCTTGGCGACCAGACCGCGCGCCTCGAAGGGCGGGTGACGCTGAACCCGATGTATCATGTCGATCCGGTAGGGACGCTGCTGTTTCCTGCGCTGGCGATTTTTGGTCCCCTGATCGGATTCGGCATGTTTGGCGGCATGTTGATCGGCTGGGCCAAGCCGACACCGGTGATCAGCCGCAACTTCAAGAAGATTCGCCGCGATGAAAACCTGGTAACGCTGGCTGGTCCCGCGTCGAACTTGATTCTTGCCGCATTGGCCATGGTGCTGCTGCTGGTGATTTGTCACGCCGTGCCGGGCAGCGGTGAAGCTCCGAGCGGCCGCGACATCGTGCTGCAGACGTTTCGGCTGAACCTGCTGGATGGCGTCAATCCTTCGCTGCAGGCGGCGGTGCTGCTGGGTGTGGCGGCGATCCAGATCAATCTGTCGCTGCTGGTGTTCAACCTGTTTCCGATTCCACCGCTCGATGGCAGCCGCCTGCTGCGCAATGCGCTGCCCTATAACGCCATGCAGGCCTATGACCGGATCCCCTACTGGGTGAGCTGGCTGTTGATGATTCTTATCGGTGGGATGATCATGCGGATTGTGCTGATGCCCATGTTTGCGATGGTGTTTTTTGTGCTGACGCGGGGATAAAGCAGGCTCGGGGGTCGTGCCCGCCGCAGTCATGGCCCGCTACAATAGAGCGAGTCCTCTGTTGATCTGATTGCGTGTGGATCGGGAGCGGCTTTATTCCACCAGGAACGATCCGGAACCTACCGAGAGAATGCCCGACCAACCCACTACGAATTCCCGCCCGCGCGTTTTGAGCGGCATGCGCCCTACGGGCAAGCTGCACCTTGGCAACTACATGGGCGCGCTGGCCAATTGGGTCAAGCTGCAGGACTCGGGCCAATACGAGTGCTATTTCTTTATCGCGGATGTGCATGCGCTGACGACGGACTACGCCGATACCTCGAAGATCGCTTCGCATGTGAAGGAAGTGGCGTATGACTTTCTCGCGGCCGGGCTCGATCCAAAGAGAAGCACGGTGTTTGTGCAGAGCGACGTAAAGCAGCACTACGAATTGCCACTGTTGCTCGGCATGAGCATTCCGCTGAGCTGGCTGGAGCGTGTGCCCAGCTACAAGGAAATGCAGGAGAACCTGACGCAGAAGGATCTGACGACGTATGGGTTCCTGGGCTATCCAGTGCTGATGGCGTCGGACATTCTTCTGTATCAGGCCCAGTACGTGCCTGTGGGACAGGACCAGCGGGCGCATGTGGAGCTGACGCGGGAGATCGCGCGGCGATTTAATCACTTCTATCCAAAGACCATTAGTTACCCTGAGCCGTTAGGCACGTTTCAAGCGGATGTTTTTCCCGATCCGAAGGTGGTGGTCTTGCCTGAGCCCGATGTGTTGCTGACGCCTTCGCCGAAGCTGCCGGGCACGGATGGCCGGAAGATGTCGAAGAGCTATGGCAACACGATCGAGCTGTCCGATCCGGAGCCGGTGGTGCGGCAGAAGCTGAAGACGATGACGACCGACCCGGCGCGGGTCAGGCGTACCGATCCTGGCGATCCCGACAAGTGCCCGGTGGGGGATCTGCACAAGGTTTTCTCGACACCGGAGACGCTGGCGAAGGTCTACGAGGGCTGCCGTTCGGCGGGTATCGGGTGTATCGAGTGCAAGAGTTGGGCCGCGGATGCGCTGGTGCAGATTCTCAAGCCGATCCAGGAGCGCCGTGCGGCTCTGCGCGAGGATGAGGTCGAGGCTATCCTGAAGGAAGGTTCGGTTCGGGCAGCAGCACGCGCCGAGCAGACGATGGTGGAAGTACGCGCGGCGATGAAGATGCCGGCCTGATTCCACCGATGGTGTTGCCCCAGGCGAATGATAGAAGAGTAGAGATCGCAGTGACCGATAATTCCCCCAACCCGCAAAGCCCGGCTGTGCCTGAGCAGACGTCGAAGCCGTCGGCGCAAGCTGTGCCGCAACAGCAGACGCTCGCGCTTTCGTCGCCTGATGACAAGGCGGCCAAGCAGGCCAAGGCCAGGAAGGCTGAAGAAGAGAACGAGCGCTCGCCTTTCTCTGTCACGGTGGGCCTGGTCTACGATGGGCCGCTCGACCTGCTGCTCGACCTGATTCGCAAGCAGGACATCGATATCTACGACATTCCGATTGCGAAGATCACGGCGCAGTTTCTGGCGTATGTGAACCAGCTGAAGTCGAGCGATGTGGATGTGGCCGGCGAATTTATCTACACGGCGTCGCTGCTGATTCACATCAAGAGCAAGATGTTGTTGCCGCGCATGCCCGAGGGTCCGAGCGAGACAGCGGAAGACCCGCGGCGCGAGCTGGTGGAACGGTTGCTGGAGCACGAGCGCTTCAAGAATGCAGCGCAGATGCTGCAGCAGAAGCAGATGCTTGAAGCAGCCACGTGGACCAATCCCGGGGTGCGCGAGTTTAAAGAGGATGTTGCCGCGGAGCCGGAGATTGCGGCGGACACGGTCGACCTGGTGCGCATCTTCCGCGACATTCTCGATCGCGCGCGGAAGCGTCCGGTGTTCAATGTCGATGAGGATGCGGTGACGGTCGGCCAGATGATCCAGTTTCTCGGGCGGCGGCTGGCGATTGAAGACAAGCCGGTGGCGTTGCGGCGACTGCTGAGCCACACGCGGTCAGAGCGGGCGCTGATTGCCATGTTTCTTGCGTTGCTTGAACTGGTGCGGCTGCAGGCGATTCTGCTGCGGCAGGACATGGCGTTCTCGGAGATCTTCATCAAGAAACATGTTGGTTTCGACGCCGCCATGGATGAGGGCGTGGGTGGCGCGCGGGACGACTGGCGCTAGCGGTCGGGGCGCATTCACCTTGCGGGTTGAGGACTTCGTTCGGGCCCGACCGGCAGACGGCTGAGACAAAGTCTGTGAGGAATTTGCCGCAAAGATGGACGTGGCAAACAATGTCATTCGTCGCTATCGGGATGCGTTCAAGAAGCTAGCTGAATGAAAGAGCCCATCTGGATTCGCGACGTTGAAGCTCTCGCCTTCCATGCCCAGCAAATTGCCATCTTCGGTGGGTCGGACGGAGTGCGCGATCGGGGAATGCTTGAATCCGCATTCGCGAGACCGAAGAACCAATTTGCCTACGCCGAAACTGCGCCACCGATTGCTCAACTGGCAGCGGCCTACGCGTATGGTATTTCGTCGAACCATCCCTTTGTGGATGGGAATCAGAGGATGGCCATGCAAGTGTCGTTTGTGTTTCTTGAGTTCAACGGACACACCGTCACTGCAACCCAGGAGGACGCCTATTTGACGATTCTGGCGCTCGCTGCTGGAGACGTGAGCGAAAAGGAGCTCGCCGCGTGGCTTGAGCGGAACACGGCGCCTCGCTGAGCGCGCGGCAAATCCTAGTCAACCAAAACCTTCTTAGAATCCTATAGATAGAGCATCACAGCCAGCCTGGGGGCGGCGCGTATACCATGGTGCCCGTGAGCGACAGGTGACGATGCGAGACGCTGCCTTGCAGGCAGTCTATGCAGTCACCAAGGCGAACAATCCAGTGGAAACCCTGGCTCAAAAAGAACGGGCTGCGCAATTGCCGAGCTTTCCTCGGCAAATTCATCTGCCATTCATCGCAGTAGGTTATCCATGTTGAGTCCGGATTGTGTCCCCGCGCATACCCGAATGTGCCTCCACATCAAGTTCAAGTTTGGAGTTTTGCATGGCTGACATTGCAACAACAGCCGGTGCCCTGCCTCACGGGGGGTCCCTTCTCGATAAGAAGAGTCACCAATTTCCAACGTGGATCAGCGGCGCCATCGTACTGGTCGCGCTGGTGGGCGGATTGGGCTACATTGGCTTCCACGTCGCGGGCGATCTGGGCCATGTGACGACCACCAGCACCTGGGCTTACGTTCTGCTCGGCGTGGCTCTGCTGATTGCGCTGGCCTTCGAATTCGTCAATGGATTTCATGACACGGCGAACGCGGTGGCCACGGTTATTTACACGCACTCGCTGGAACCGAACATCGCGGTGGTGTGGTCGGGCTTGTGCAACCTGCTGGGTGTGTTGACGTCGGCAGGCGCGGTGGCCTTCACCATCATCACGCTGCTGCCTGTGGAGTTGATTTTGAAGGTCAGCTCGGGCGCTGGATTTGCGATGGTGTTCGCGTTGCTGATCGCGGCGATTCTGTGGAACCTGGGGACCTGGTACCTGGGCCTTCCGGCGTCGAGCACGCACACGATGACGGGATCAATTATTGGAGTGGGCGTCGCGAATCAGCTGATGTCCAACTCCGGATCGGGAACATCGGGCGTGGACTGGGAGCAGGCCATGAAGGTGTTCAAGGTGCTGCTCATCTCTCCGCTGGTGGGTTTTGGCTGTGCGGCGATCCTGTTTCTCGTGGCCAAGGCGGCGATCAAGTATCCCGCGCTGTATGAAGCGCCGAAGGACGATACGCCTCCGCCGTTCCCCATCCGGGCGCTGCTGGTGGTGACCTGCACGCTGGTGAGTTTCTTCCACGGATCGAACGACGGGCAGAAGGGCATGGGGCTGATCATGCTGATTCTTATCGGCACGGTGCCTACGGCCTACGCGCTGAATCATGCCGTCTCTGCGCACGACATTCAGGACTTTATCGCGGCGTCGGAGCAATCGGTCAGCGTGATCGACCACTACGTGGACAGGAACGCGATCATGTCGGGCGACCCGCGCAGCGAGCTGACGGATTATCTGCGCACCAAGAAGCTGCAGCCTTCGACCATGACGGCCCTGCGCGAAAGCATCAAGGACCTTGAAGGCGAAGTGAAGGCCTATGGCGACTACAAGAACGTGCCGGCAAGCCAACAGACCAACGTCCGCAACGACATGTATGTGACCAGCGAAGCGTTGCGCATGATGGCGAAGAGCAAGAATCCGAATTTCTCGGCCGATGAGAGCGCTGCGCTGAGCAACTACAAGGGCAAGGTGGATAAGGCCACCAAGTTCATTCCTTCGTGGGTGAAGGTAGCGGTGGCCCTGGCGCTGGGCTTGGGCACGATGGTTGGCTGGAAGCGCATCGTGGTGACGGTGGGCGAAAAGATCGGGAAGGAGCACCTGACGTATGCGCAGGGTGCTGCGGCAGAGCTTGTCGCCGCGGGTACCATCTTCCTTGCGGACAACTTCGGCTTACCGGTGAGTACGACGCACGTGCTCAGTTCGGGTGTCGCAGGCTCGATGGCCGCCAACAAGAGCGGCCTGCAGCTGTCGACGATTCGCAACATTGCAGCGGCGTGGGTCTTTACGCTGCCGGCGGCAGCGCTCTTGTCGGGATTACTGTTCCTGCTGTTCCGGCAGTTCTCGAGCTAACGGATCTCAAGGCCGGATATCGAGGCCAGACAGACGGGGAGATCACGGGAAGATCAAGGGGGGCGGGCTTCGGCCTGCCCCTCTTCTTTTGGGTGAAGAAAGGGCTGGAAGGAAGAATTTGTTCCGGTATAGTGGCTGCACGGCAAAGCTCAGCTCTTCGCGTGTGTTCTGACGTCGTCACCGCGCCGCTGAGGATTGGCGTTCCCCCGGTTTGAAATCCGCCTCGGAGCATTACGACAGGAGAATGTCATGGCTGTTGTCTGTGCAAAGTGCGGCGCTGCAGTATCCGCAGGCGCCCAATTCTGCGCCGTGTGCGGTACGGCGGTTTCAGCGTCAGATGTTCCGGCTGCGAGCGGTGGCTTTACCCCGGTGAATGTTCCCGGGCAGGCCGCTCCCGGGCAGGCAGCGGCGCCTCCGCCGCCTCCACCACCGCAACAACCGCCGGCGATGGGATCAGCACCGCTGCCCGGCTATAGCCAGGTGAATACGGGTGTGCCGCCTTCGGCCTATCCAGCGGCTCCAGCCGGCTATATTGCTGCTCCCGCGGGGCCGGTCAGAACGGGCGGGGGAGGCGCGGTCAAGATCATCCTTATCGTTCTGGCGGTGATTATCGGCCTGGGAATTCTCGGCGCCGGAGCGGTGGGATTCATGGTGTGGAGGGTTGCGCACGCCTTTCATGTAAACGGCAAGAATGGCCATATCACTCTGAGCACCCCCAACGGCACTGTGACGGCGAGCGATTCGACTGCTTTTACCGCCGACGAACTGGGCACGGACATCTATCCCGGCGCGGAGGCGACCAAGGGGGGCATGCGGATGAACCTGCCTACCGGCTCCATTATTTCGGGCGCGTTTCTGACGCCGGATTCAAAGGACCAGGTGGTGGCCTTCTACAAGAGCAAGTTTGGGAGCGAGGCATCGGTCTTTGACGCGTCAGACAGCGCGATGATCTCGCTGAAGAAGGGCGATCACGAGACGGTGATGGTGACGATCTCGAGCCACGGATCGGAAAACGACGGGAAGACGAAGATCTCGATCGTACACACCAGTCACAAGAAGGTGTCCTAAGTCCTGCATTGCGAGGGGATACGGCGAAGGGGGCGTTCGGCGAGGCCGGACGCTCTTTCGGTTTAGGCTGGATTTCCTCATGAGCTGCGGCGCGCCTTTCGTCATGGCTCCGGTACCATACCTTAGGTACTGAGTTGTAGGGATGAGTCTGAGAGCCAAGCTGGAAGCCGTTATTTACGCCGCTGAGGAGCCTGTTACGCTGGCGCAGTTCGCTGTGCTGTTTGCGGATGAAGCACTGGCGTGGAAGGCCGAACAGACCGCCGCCGCAGCGGAAGCCGAGGCAGCTGCCCAACCGGCAACGCTGCCGATGATCGATGAAGGCCTGGAGTACCTGGGGCTGGAGCAGACGCCGGAGTTCTACGCTGCTGTTGCGCCGGCCGAAACGCCGGTGGACGCCGTACCGGAAACGCCGGAGCCAGAGGGAACGGCCGAGACAGCCGATGCAACGCCGGCTGATGCCGAGTCCGAGGCCAAGCGTGCGGCCCGTGCGCGCGACCGTGAAGTGAAGGTGATCTTGCGGCAGATTCTCGACGAGATTATTGCCAGTTATGCTGCCGATGAGCGTGGGATCGAGATTCGCGAAATCGCCGGCGGCTATCGCATGGCCACCAAGCCCGAGTGCCACGATGCTGTCCGTTTGTTTATCAAGAGCCTGAAGCCGCCCATGAAGCTGTCGCTGCCTGCCCTTGAAACGCTGGCGGTGATTGCGTACAAGCAGCCGGTGACGGCGCCCGAGGTGAACGAGATTCGTGGCGTTGAATCCGGAGGCGTGCTGGGATCGCTGTTGAGCCGCAAGTTGATTGCGACGGCGGGCCGCAAGCAGGTGATCGGCCGGCCCATTCTCTACAAGACGACCAAAGAATTTCTGCTGCGCTTCGGCCTGAAGGATGTCTCTGAGCTGCCCTCGATGGAAGAGTTCGAGAAGATGGCGGCGATTGAATTGGATGAGACGGCGAGCGAAGAAGCCAATACACCTTTGCCGGAGGGCGCTGAGTTCGACGAGAACGCGCCCGAAGACGAGGGCGAAGAAACCACAGCGGTGAGCACGGAGCAGGGTGAGAACACTGCGGCGCGTTCTGAAGACGCTGCCCAATCCCAGGAACAAGCCGTAGCCGAGACGGCGCATCATGACTAATGACAACGAGCACCCCGCCGACGCGCCTGAGCAGGAGATCACTTCCGAGGCGCCGGAGTTTGCGAACGAGCAGGCCGAGACAACGGTCATCCAGAGGCCTCGTTCGAAGTCGGCAAAGTCTGCCGAGCAGCAGAAAGAATCCGCCGATGAGGAGCCTGCGCCGCATCTTGAGCGCCTGCAGAAGATTCTTGCGCAAGCAGGCATCGCCAGCCGCCGCCATGCCGAGGAGCTGATTACCGGGGGCCGCGTCCAGGTGAACGGGCAAACCGTCACCGTGCTGGGAACCAAGGCTGATCCGCAGCGCGATCACATTCGTGTCGATGGCAAGCTGCTGCACGGCGCGGAGCGGATGCGCTACTTCGTCTTGAACAAGCCCAAGGGTTTTGTCACGACGGTGACCGATCCAGAGAACCGTCCGACGGTGATGCAGTTTTTCGCGAAGATGAGCGAACGGCTGTACCCGGTGGGCCGGCTCGATTTTCAGAGCGAGGGTTTGCTGCTGGTGACGAACGATGGCGAACTGGCCAACCAGCTCACCAAGGCTTCCTCGGGCGTAGAGAAGACGTATCTCGTCAAGGTTGCGGGCCATCCGGATGAAGAGCAGCTGGAGCGACTTCGCAGCGGCGTTGCGATCGACAAGGGCCGGCCGCTGGAAGGCAAAGTGCGCACGGCGCCTGCGCATATTCGTCAGATCCGCAAGGGCGACAATCCGTGGTTCGAAGTGGTCTTGATTGAAGGGCGGAACCGCGAGCTGCGCAAGATGTTCGAGGAGATCGGACATCACGTGGAGAAGATTCGCCGCGTGGGATACGGGCCGCTGATGCTCGATGTTGAGCCGGGCAAGATTCGCGAGCTGGCGACCGAAGAAGTGGCCGCCCTGCGTGCTACGGCTGAAGGCAAGATGAAGCCGCGTCGCGTGAAGTCGAC
Source organism: Occallatibacter sp. (assembly GCA_036267935.1). GTDB lineage: Bacteria > Acidobacteriota > Terriglobia > Terriglobales > Acidobacteriaceae > Telmatobacter. Next base: position 46,851 of record DATAVC010000021.1, read on the forward strand.
GCACATGCTTCCGAAGGATGCGGGCAAACGGGCTGAAGACAGAGAGAAGCCGCGTCGTGCGGTGCGCCCGCCCGCCGGCGAAAGACCGGATTTTCGAAGCGAGCGAAGCAGCGAGCGCAGAAGCGCACCGGCCCCGCAGTTCGGTGGGCGCCCGCCGGCCCGTTTCGACAAGGGCAGTCGGCCGGTCGGCGACAGGCCTCGCGTCGGACGCACGGACGAGCGTGGAGGGGGGCGGCCCAAGTTTGGCGCCCGTCCCGCAGTGCGTTTCGATCAAGACACTCGGCCCCCTCGTGGCGGACCGGGGCTGCGCATCGAGCGAGCGGATGATCGAGGAAGCGACGCGCGACCGAAGTTCGATGCGCGCCCGGCAGGCGGTTTCGACAAGGCCGATAGACCTGCCAGTGCCGGATCGGGACTTCGCATCGAGCGCACGGATGATCGAGGAAGCGACGCGCGGCCCAAGTTTGGTGCCCGTCCCGCAGGCCGTTTTGACAAAAGCGCGCGACCTGCCGGGGATAGGCCGGGTAAGGACCGTCGGTTCGAGCCTTCTGGCGATCGAGGGAAGCCGCGGTTCGAGCGTAGGGAAGGAAGCCGCGAAGGATTCAAGCGGCCTCCGCGCGACGCGCGAGGCGAGGGAGAAGCTCCTCGCACGTTTAAGCCACGAGGTCCGGCAAAGGCTGGAGGATTTGGCGATCGCGGGAAGCCGCGCTTTGAGCGTAAAGAAGGCAGTCGCGAAGGATTTCAGCGGCCACCGCGTGGTGAAGGAGAAGCTCCTCGCACGTTTAAGCCACGAGGCCCGGCAAAGGCTGGGGGATTTGGCGATCGCGGGAAGCCGCGGTTCGAGCGCAAGGAAGGCAGTCGCGAAGGATTCCAGCGGCCTCCGCGTGGGGAGGGCGAAGCTCCTCGTACGTTTAAGCCACGAGGCCCGGCAAAGGCTGGGGGATTCGGCGATCGCGGGAAACCACGGTTCGAGCGCAAAGAAGGCAGTCGCGAAGGATTCCAGCGGCCTCCGCGTGGTGAGGGGCGTGAGGAACGGAGCCAGCGTCCGGCGGAGTTCCGCGGCGGGGGACCGAAGAAGTTTGGCGATCGAACCCAGCGAAGTGGAGCGCCGGCTCGGCCATTTCAACGAGGTCGCGCCGACTCGGGCGGGGGGGCGCCGAAGCGCGAGGGTGCGGCTCGTCCTTTCCGTGGCGATCGCAAGCCTGGTGCACCGTTTCGCGGCAAGCCTGGTTCGAAGCCGGGCGGGTCGTCGAAACGTCCGCCGTCCCGTCCCGGAGGCAAGCGCACCTTCGGACGAAAGCCGAAATAGAGCGGGCCTGAGCGAAAGGCACATCGATGGCGATTCAGATTGGCGCCAAACCCGACAGCGGATTCGACGACCCGATTGGCATGCTCACCGATTGTCATCGGCGGATTGAGCAGTTCCTCAAGATCCTGGCGACGGTTGCGGAGCGTGCTGCAGGACGCGGCCTGACCGGCGAAGAGACGGCGGCTGTGCAATCGGCGCTGCACTACTTTCGCACCGGGGGTTCGCGGCATACTGCGGACGAAGAGGAATCGCTGTTTCCAAAGCTGCGTGCGGAATCTCCGGCCGAAACCTTCGCCAAGCTCGACGCGCTGGAGGCGGATCACGAGGCCGCTTCGACGCTGCACGATTCGGTAGAGCAGATTTATGTGCGCTGGATCGACCAAGGCACTCTCGATGGCGAGGCACAACAACAACTGAGCGCATCGATGAATCGAATGACGCGGTTGTATCAAGCGCACATCAAGGTCGAGGAATCGGACGTGTTTCCGCAGGCTGCGGCCGTGCTGGATCGCGGAACGATTGCGTCGATTGGCGAGGAATTTCGCGCCCGACGAGCTTAGTCTCGTCTGCTTGCTCGTCGTGGAGTCGAGCAGGCGCTGTTCCCTTCCCGTTCGTCACCAATCGCGCAGAGTCTGTGCGGGACCCCTCTATCATCTGCTCATGCACGACAGTCGCGAAGCATCGCTGTATCTCGTCAACTTCATGGCTTGGGCTGACGAGGAGATTTTGCGCGCGTGTTCTCTGCTGTCTGTCGAAGAACTGAATCGGGACATGGGTATTTCGCATACGGGAGTTCTGGGCACGCTTCGGCACATGTTTGTTGCCGAGTACGACTGGCTCGTGCGCCTGCGGCACAGCATGACTGATCCCGATGCCGACCCTGCTGGCAATGCGTTCTATGCGCGTGCCGCGCCCGGTCCGGATCTGCCTGAGCTGACTGCGATCTGGCGTCCGGTTTGGCCTGGTTGGCGCGCGTTCATCGCCGACCTTGCCGAAGAGGATTTCGATCGCGATTTCTATGCGATGGGTAACCGCATTCCTCGCGGGAGATTGATTCAGCACGTGGGGAATCACGCGACATTGCATCGAGGCCAGGTGATGGGCTTGCTGCGCCAGATGGGCAAACAGCCGCCGTGCACCGATCTCTTCGAATACCACCTTCTGCACGGCGCTGTGCACGAGGAGCGTTGAACCTCTCGCGAAGGCTGTCCTCGTGCTGCCTGCATTGGCTTGGGATGGATATGGAGTGAGCGAGCGGCGGCTGTTACATGCCCGGGTGGGTGAGCTGATTGGCGCGGGGCACCAGGTGCATGTAGACCGTGCGCGGTAGCGTTGTCTGCCAATGGTTGGTGGCGCGGGCGTACAGTACGAATCCAAGAAAGAGATACACGAGGATGCCCGCGACGGCCAAGGGGCCGAGGGTTCGGCGTGTCCAGCGTGCGCTGATGGTGGGAACTTTGCGCGGAGCCAGCGCGAACTGCAGTGCGTTGTCGGCGGGGCAGGAGGCGACGCACGCCATGCACGCCGTACATTCCGCAGAACGAATCTGGATGAGCTTGTCGACGGCGAGGCCGGAAGGACAAGCTTTGGCGCACTTGGCGCAATCGACGCAGGCGTCGGCATCGCGGCGAATTTTGACGGGGCTGAGCAGCGAGACCAGGCCCATCAGCGCGCCGTACGGGCACAGATAGCGGCACCAGAAATTCTGCACCAGCATGGAGAGCAGCATCAGCAGGCTCACCACGATTGCAGCGGTCACGCCGATGTCGCGGAAGAAATTGAGCATCTTGACGTCGGCGAGCAGGCCGTAGGGAGTCTCCATGAAATCGGCGAGGGCATCGGCGGACATGGCGCCGACGACGAAGACAAAGAATCCGAGCAGAATGTATTTCAAGCTGCGCAGAGAAAGGTCGGCCCAGCGCGGCAGGCGTAGACTGCGGCCGAAGATGCGGCGGCCGAAGGCGCTGAGGTATTCCGACAGCGTGCCGACCGGGCAGAGCCACGAGCAGAATGCTTTTTTGAGAAGAAGACTCATGGCCACGAAGGCCAGGAAGAGAAACATGGCGGCGGGATGGATGGGCGGAACGTGGCCGGTGGCGAGCAGGAACTTGGTGTTCATCAACCCGGCGATGGGCAGCCAGCCTTCGACGCCTGCGGGACGGGGCAGATAGAGCCCTGCGCCTCCCTGCTCGAAGTAGCGCACCCAGACAAAGAACTGCAGACCGAGCCAGCCATTGAGTGCCACAAACGCGAGTTGGACGATGTGGCGAACGCGTTGGGAGCGATCCGGCATGGCGCGCCGCATCCGCGCTTTCTTTGTCCGCGGCTCGGTGCCGGTGTTCATGGCACTGAAGATACCGATGCCGTGGAGAATCCTCAGCGACTTAGGTCACAGCATGCAGCGAAACGGCGGGCGGGTCGGAAGGGCCGTGGATATATATCGTGATACGATATATCCATGGAAGCCATTGGTCCAGCGCCTCTTTTGCACACACTGGCCGCGTTTCGTTTCGAACTGCGCCGCTTTCTCCAATTTAGTGAAACAGCTGCGCTTGAGGCGGGGCTGCAGCCGCAACAACATCAGCTTCTGTTGCAGGTAGCGGGCGCGCACGAGGGGGTTGCGGTCACGATTGCTTATGCGGCCGAACGGCTGGGCCTGAAGCACAACAGCGTGGTTGAGTTGGTGGATCGGTCCGAACGCGAAGATCTGCTGGCGCGTGTCGCGGATGCCACGGATAAGAGGAAGGCGATTCTGCGCGTGACGCGCAAAGGAAAGCAGATTCTCAGCCGGCTGGCGGGAGACCACGCGCGCGAGTTGCATGAGCGTGCGCCGCGCCTGGTGGCTGCGCTGGAGCAGGTGCGGAGACATGCGGTGGTTGAAACGGAGGCGCAATGAAGTCGCGGCCCTCCGGATTGCGGGATTTTACGGTCGACAGACGCGTGTGGCTGTTAAGCTCCCTTGCCCTGGCGATTGGAGCGGGCGGCGCGGCGCTGGCGGTGGTGTTGCTGCGCGCCATCGCACTCGGGACCAACATTTTCTACTATCACCGGCTCAGCCTGGCGATGGTTGGCCCCGCGGGATCGCCCTTGCCGGCGGCGCTGCGTTTTCTGGCGCCGGTTGTCGGAGGGGTTCTTGTCGGCTTGATGGCCAAGTTTGGTTCGGACAAGATTCGCGGCCACGGCATCCCGGAAGCGATTGAAGCGATTCTTCTGCGCGGGGCGCGTGTCGATCCCAAGGTGGCCATTCTCAAGCCGCTTTCGGCGGCGGTTGCGATTGGGTCGGGAGGTCCGTTCGGCGCGGAGGGTCCGATCATCATGACCGGCGGAGCATTCGGCTCGCTGGTGGCGCAGTGGTTCCGCTTGAGTGACGCGGAGCGCACGACGCTGCTGGTGGCCGGAGCTGCAGCGGGCATGTCGGCGACATTTGCGGCACCGGTGGCGGCGATTCTGCTGGCGGTCGAGCTGTTGCTGTTCGAGTGGCGTCCGCGGTCTCTGGTTCCCGTGGCGGTAGCGAGTGCGGTGGCGGGCGCCCTGCGGATTGTGTGGCTGGGAGCGGGCCCGTTGTTCCCGGTGGAGTTGCCGGCGCAGATCCATCTTTCGCAGTCGATGTTGATTGCCTGCCCTCTGGGCGCGCTGATTGGCATTGTGTCTGCCGGCCTGAGCCGCCTGATGTATGGGCTCGAAGACGGGTTCGAACACTTTTGCGGCGCGCTGCGTATTCACTGGATGTGGTGGCCAGCGCTGGGCGGCATCGGCGTGGGTTTGGGCGGCTGGTTCTTTCCGCGTGGGCTGGGCGTGGGCTACGACAACATCGCCGAGTTGCTGCGCGGCAATGCGCCGGTCGCGCTGCTGGTGGGAATCATTGTTGCCAAGTCGATGATGTGGGCGTTTTCGCTCAGCTCCGGAACTTCGGGCGGCGTTCTCGCTCCGCTGCTCATGGTGGGGGCAGCGCTCGGCGAAGCTTGTGCCCATCTTGCGGGCATGCCGCGCGAGGCGCAGGCGTTGTGGGCGCTGCTGGGCATGGGGGCGATGCTGGCTGGAGCGTTGGGGGTTCCGCTGACGGCGATCTTGTTCTCATTGGAACTGACGCATGCGCTGCCTGCATTGCTGCCGCTGGTGCTGGCGTGCACGGCTTCGTATCTTGTCACCTCGTTGGTGATGCCGCGTTCGATTCTTACCGAGAAGCTGAGCCGCCGCGGATACCATTTGACCCGCGAGTATGGCGTGGATCCCCTGGAGACGGTGATCGTTGCCGAAGTGATGACGGAAGAAACGCCTCAGCTGCTGGCGGGGGGCGAGCTTCCTGAGATTTTTGCCTACTCTGACGAAACCTGCCGTTCAGTGGCGGAGGAGATGGCATCGACCGGACACCTGTCGCTGCCGGTTGTCGACCGGACGACAGGCCTGGTTTGCGGCAGGCTGGGGGCTGCGGAGTTACTGGCAGGGCGAAGGCGTGCCATGCTTCGGGAGTCGGAACGCACCGTGGTGTTTGCCGCGGGGGCGCAATCTTAGAGCGAATTCTTGTCACGCGGGATGGGGCTGCGGTATCTAAGAGGATATGAGTATCGAGAAAGCAACATTTGGAGCTGGGTGCTTCTGGGGCGTCGAAGCGGCGCTTGCGGCTATCCCGGGCGTCGTTTCGACGGCTGTGGGTTACGAAGGCGGAAAGCTCGATCGCCCGACGTACAAAGATGTCTGCACGGACATGACGGGTCATGCGGAAGTGGTGGAGCTGGACTTTGATCCGGACCAGGTGAGTTATGAGCAACTGCTGGATGCATTTTTCAGTTTGCACGATCCCACCACGCTGAATCGCCAGGGTCCGGACTGGGGCGCGCAGTATCGCTCGGCCATCTTTTTTCATTCGCCGGAGCAGCAGACGCAGGCTCTTGCGAAGATCGAGCAGCTGGATGCCGCGGGACACTTCAAGCCCAAACGGATTGTCACCAAGGTTGAGCCGGCACAGACGTTCTGGCGCGGCGAAGAGTATCACCAGAAGTATCTGGAGAAGCGCGGCCAGGCGAGCTGCCACATTTAGACAGGGAAACCCACGGTGCGTGCGGCGACGGGTCGTGCTGCCGCCGGCATCGGTTGGCTAGCGGAGCCTCTGCACTCCGGCGCGCGTGAGGTCGAGCGCGGCGCGATGAGGCCGAAACTCGAACAGCCAGTGGGGCGGCTGCACCGGATGGCCTACGGAACAGGCCAGATCATCCCAAAGCCACTTCGGCGCCCATTCTTTCAAATTGGCCTCGGTCAGATCCTGATCGTAGGTAAGAAAGAACGGAAGCTTAAACACGCAGGTATTTTCGTCGCAAGGCAGCCAGTCGAGCAGTACGGTTCTGCCGTTCAAGGGCGAAGGCACGAAGCGATGGCGTGTGTTGTAGCCCTGGCATCCGCGGAAGAAGGAATACGTTCCGACGCGGCCGCAGGATGGACATACCGTCCCGATTGCGCGTGCTTCGATTTTGCGAATCATGGGACCGCCGAATGTGAAGCCCAGGCTGTCGTGGGGCAGCAAGATCGGCGATTCGCACCACGTGCAATAGAAACAGCAGTGCGGAACCTCCGCCTGGACCGCGGACGAGACCTCCTCCTGTCTTGTCGGTACTTCGAAAATTTCTTTGGGTGGAACCAGCGATGGTTGTTTTCTGTTGGTTTGATCAGGGGAAGAATAAATACCAATTTGTTCTTTGAACGCGCGCAGAATGTTCATAGCATTCTCCTCGTTGTTGTCGCGTCAAGCTCCGGAAAGATGATGCAACTTCTAGGGACCATCATTCGCCACAAGGTGGGAATGAAAATTGCACTAAGGCGTTAATTACTGCGAGTTACGAAGCAATGTTACCGAATCACTTAGCGGTCTCGGACTAACGTGACTCACAAAGGATCAAATCAGTTACTGCGCTCGAACACTTTCGAGTTAGCAGGCCCGTTGGGGCGTCGCGTGCTGTGTCTTCGTGAGCTACGGAGATCGGCGTGCTCCGCGTATGGTTGACGCTGTGGACGAAAGGACGGGCCGATGAAGGTGCTGATCTTTGGTGCGACCGGCATGGTTGGCCAGGGTGTGTTGCTGGAATGTCTGCGCGACCCCGCGGTTGAGCTTGTGGCCACGCTTGGCCGGACGGCCACGGGCAGACGCGATGCGAAGCTGCGCGAACTTGTGCACGCGAACCTGCTGGACTACGCCGGCATGGAGATGCAGTTGGCCGGCTTCGACGCGTGCTTCTTTTGTCTCGGCGTGGCGTCGAGCGGGATGAGCGAGGAAGACTACGCGCGGGTGAGCTACGGCTTTACGCTGGCTGCGGCCGAGGCGTTGAGTCGCACGAACCCTGGCATGGTGTTTGTCTACGTCTCCGGCTCGGGAACCGATAGCAGCGAAAAGGCGCGGATGATGTGGGCGCGGGTGAAGGGGCGCACGGAGAACGCTCTTTTGAGGCTGCCGCTCAAGGCGTACATGTTTCGGCCTGGGTTTATCGAGCCTCTGGATGGGATCGAGTCGAAGACGCGGATGTACCGCGCGTTCTATCGTGTTCTTCGTCCGGTGATGCCGCTGCTGCGGCGGTTCTTTCCTGGGCAGATTCTGACGACGCGCGAGATCGGGCAGGCGATGCTGGCGGTTGCCAGGCGCGGGTATGACAAGCCCATTCTGGAGACAAAGGACATGCGGCAGGTAGTTGGACCGGGCCAGCGGTGAATCGCGCGGAGTGATCGACCGCGCTTTTGCGCCCATGGTAGAGTGGGATTCCACGGAGGGTCAGAGGATGGCGGCTGGGATACAGCTCCCGGGCAGTGGCGAAACGATTGAGCTGCAGCAGCAGGTGGCGCGTTTGCAGGCGCTTTTAGAGGCCTCGCGCCAGGTTCACTCCACCATCCGTGAAGACGAAGTGCTGGAGCAGACGCTGCGCATTGTTGTACGCGAGCTGGAGATGGCCGGCGCCGCTTTTCCGAGTGTGGGCCTTGCCTACGGCAACGTGAAGGACCTGAACCTGGGCAACGGCACCGGTTCGGCGCAACCTATCTATTTGTTGCAGGATCGCGAAGGCCGACGGATGACGGAGCTGGTGGTTGCGCCCCCCGATGGCCGCGAGCTGACCTTGTATGAGGCGGACTTTCTTGAGGGGCTGACCCTGCAGGCGGCGGTCGCGCTTGAGAACGCGCGCAACCACGAGCGCAATGTGCAGTGGGCGCGGGTGCAGCAGGACCTGGACGCGGCGCGGAATATTCAGCGTTCGCTGCTGCCGCAGCAGCTTCCGGATATTCCCGGATATGGGGTGGCGTTCAAGTCGGTGACCTGCTACGAAGTGGGCGGCGACTATCTCGACATTGTTGCGCAACCCGATGGCACTTTACTGATGGCGGTAGCCGATGTGGCAGGCAAAGGGCTGGCTTCGGCGATCATGTCGACCAGTTTTCGGGCGGCTTTCAGGGCGGTAGCCATCACGGGCATGCCGTTGGATGAGCTGGCGGCCCGGATCAGTCAGCACCAGTGGATGGAGGGGGAAGAAGCCCGCCGACGTTATGTGACCGCCATTTTTCTCCGTTTGGATCCAAAATCGGGCGAGATTGACGTGGTGAATGCCGGGCACAACCCAGGATTTTTGCTGCAGCCGGGCTGTAACATGGTGCAGTTTGAGTCGACTGGCACGCCTTTGGGCTTGTTGCCGGACATGCACTACTCCATCGAGAAAGCCGTGTTTACACAGGGTGCCAGGCTGCTCTTTTATACCGATGGTTTGACTGAGGTCTTCCGCGGTGAGGAGGAGTTTGGTGAGGAAAGGCTTCGGAATGTGTTTTGTACGTGCCCTGCGATCAATGCGGATGATATTCTCGGTGCATTGTGGACAGCGATTGATGAGTTTGCCGAGGGCGCGCGGCAGGGTGACGACATGACTGCCCTTGCACTTTGCAGGGAGCAGTAGACAGGGAACGGGCTATGAACACGACCAGACCCGCCAGTGTTGAAGTTCGACTGCCCTCGCGGCTCGGCTACGAGAAAGTGGCCATGAGCACGGCAGCCGCCGTAGCCAAGCTCATGGGCTTCAAAGAGGAGCGGGTCGAAGATCTGAAGACAGCAGTTGCCGAGGCGTGCATCAACGCGATCGAGCATGGAAATCTGCTGAATGAGGGTTTGTCGGTGGGTGTCGTGCTGTCGACGGTCGATGATGCACTCGAGGTCAAGGTCATCGATGACGGCAAAGGGCTGAAGAAGATGCCGATCAAGCCTGACATCGATCGCAAGATTCACGGTGAAGAAGATCCGCGCGGTATGGGCATGTTTCTTATCCAGGCCCTGGTTGACGAGGCGGAGTGGGTGAAGGGCACCAACGGCACCAGCAGTTATGTGCGCCTGGTGATTCGCCTCGACAAGGATTCGGACTAACACACCACGGGAGAAACAGAATCGTGCAGACTGAAACGAAAGCGCGTGTCGACCAGCTCACTTCTCCGGCCGGACACCCGGTGACCGTCCTGCGCTTTGAGGGCGATATCGCCAGCACATCGAAAGAAGCAGTGCTCGGCACCTATCAAAGCCTGCCCAAGCAGACGGCCAAGCTTGTCCTGCTCGACTTTACCAAGGTCGATTACATCAACTCGAGCGGGATCGCGCTTGTGATCCAGATGCTGATCGAGGCCTCTAACTCGGGGCAGAAGGTATACGCCTTCGGGCTTTCGCCGCACTTCAACAAGGTGTTCACCATGGTCGGCATCACCAAGTATGCGGGCCTCTTCCCCAGCCAGACCGAGGCGCTGGCGACACTCTAATTTTCTGTGGCGCGGGATTCTCCTGCGCCTGCTTCTCTCTCTCCGTGTCATCGTCAGGCCGTGTGGCTTGTTGGATCTGTTGCTGCGATCGAACCGAAATCGGTCGACGACCGTTCTGCTCTTGCGGAAGTGCGCTGGCGTCCTGCGTGGACGGCACCGCATCGGGCAGCTCTGACCGCGTAGAATCGCCCTATGGACCTCGAGGCAATCCAGCTCGCATTGCGCGACGCGGGTCACGACGGCTGGCTCTTTTACGATCATCATCATCGCGACCCTATTGCAGCGCACATCCTGGGCCTCGACGAAAAAGCGCACATCACGCGACGCTGGTACTACTACATTCCAGCGCACGGCGATCCCCGCAAACTGGTGCATCGTGTGGAGCAGGCGCGGCTCGATTCCTTACCTGGGACCAAAGGACTTTACTCCAGCTGGCTTGAGTTGGCGGCGGGCCTTGAGGCCATGCTCACCGGCGCCGCGCAGATTGCGATGCAGTATTCGCCGAACAACGCCATCATGTATATCTCGATGGTCGATGCAGGCACCATCGAGTTTTTGCGAAGCCTGGGCAAACAGATCGTGAGCTCCGCGGACCTGGTGAGTCACTTTGAAGCCGTATTGAGCGAAGAGCAAGTGGCTACGCACGTGGTTGCGCAGAAGGCGATTGACCGGATTCTTGAAGAAGGATGGAAAGAGATGGGGCGGCGCGTGAATCCGCCGTCGGGGTCACGCCGCATCGCCGGCTTCACGGAGTTCGATCATGTGCAGTGGTTGAGCAAGGCCATGCGCCGCGAAGGGCTGGTTTGGGAGAACGGCCCCAATGTAAGCGCCAATTCGAACAGCTCCGACTCGCACTACGAACCCACCGAAGATCATTGCGACCCAATTCGCGACGGCGATTTTGTGCTGATCGATATCTGGGGACGCGTCGATCAGGTGGAGAGTATCTTTTACGACATTACGTGGACGGGCGTTGTGGGCCGCGAGCCCACCGAGCGGGAGCACCGCATCTTTCACACGGTGCGCGATGCGCGCGATGCGGCGATCAAGACGGTCGAGTCATCGTTTGCGACGGGACATCCCATCTGCGGCTACGAGGCGGACGATGCGGCGCGCGGCGTGATTCATGCGGCCGGGTTCGCTCCCTACTTCACACATCGCACGGGACATAACATCGCCCGCGAACTGCATGGACCGGGCGCCCATCTGGATAATCTTGAGACCCACGACGAGCGGCTGCTGTTGCCCTACACCTGCTTCTCTGTGGAGCCCGGCATCTATCTGCCGGAATTTGGCGTACGCAGCGAAGTGAATATGATGACCTCGGAAACCAAGGCGTGGGTCACGGGCAAGATGCAGACGGAGCTGGTGCGGATTTAGGGACGAGTCCTCCTCCAGCCGTGACGGAACGCTAGAAAACGGGGACGAGCCTGGACCTTCGTGCGCGACAGGCAGCCTTGTCGAACGACGTACGGGGAACCGGCGGCGCGCGGACTTCGTAGGGATGAGGGTAGGTCGACTGGAGTCGTGCCCTTGCATCCCCTGCGCGCGAAGTTTCTCCCCATTGCCGCTCTTGTTGTGTTCAGCAGTCTGGCCAAGGCCCAGGCGCAACAGGGCCTGCCGCCCACCGATGATCTCTATAAGACAGTTGCCGGTCTCGACACCGAACTGTTTAACGCCTACAACGCGTGTGATCTCGACAAGCTCGGATCGCTGGTAGCGGAGGACCTTGAGTTTTATCACGATCAGACGGGATTATCGGTAGGCCGCCAGCCCTTTGTCGCTGCCATCAAGAACAACATCTGCGGCAAAGTGCATCGCGAGCTTGTGGCTGGGACGCTCGAGGTTTATCCGCTGAAGGGATTTGGCGCGGTCGAAGTGGGCGTGCATCGTTTTACGCATCCCAACGATCCGACCCAGCTGGGCGAGGCCAAGTTTGTCACGGTCTGGCAGCAGAAGGACGGTGTTTGGACGGTGACACGCGCGCTGAGCTTCGATCATCACGCGGTGAACCATTGATCGCTGGGCGCTGAGGCTGGATGGAGTGCGTTGCATTCGGCGAAAGGGCAACGTATGCTGCCGCCGAGGAGCTGACGATGGCCGATTCCGCTGCTGCATTTCCCTACGAGACGCGTCTCAATCTTCTGCACGGTCCGCTCGAATTGGTTGACGTGAAAGCTCTCGCGGATGCGTGCGCGTTCAAGTGGTTCAATCAAACGCTGTGCCAGGTGAACGGCTCTGTGGTGCGCGTGGGTGTGGTTGAAGGCGAGTATCACTGGCACAAGCACGATGACGATGATGAGTTCTTCTACGTGGTGGAAGGGCTGCTGCTGATCGATCTCGAAGGGCGTACGGTGGAGTTGGCTCCGGGGCAGGGATTTGTGGTTCCGCGCGGTGTTGTGCATCGGACGCGCGCGACGCAGCGCACGGTGATGCTGATGGTGGAGAACGCCGGAATCGTCCCCACAGGAAACTGAATTTTGGTCGTCTGGAATTGCCCGTCGGCCGGCTTGGCCGGTGGTGCTTCCCGGGACGGGATGGCAGCGGGTTGCGATATAGTCGAAGAGGAATGGCAGCAACCCCCAACAGCAGTTCGGCGACCGCCAAAGCAGCACAACCTGAGGGATTCGTCTATTTGCCTCTGATCGTGGGCTGGCTCGTTCCAGGGGCCGGACACTTTCTGGTGCGCAAGTGGGGCCGCGGCCTTTTGCTGGCGCTGGCGATTCTGACGATGTTTGTGCTCGGCGTGGCGATGCAGGGCAAAGTGTATTCGAGCGCCCACGACATTCTCGACATGCTGGGACTGATTGGCGACCTGGGAAGCGGCGCGCTCTACGTCGTGACGCGGGTGCTGGGCCTGGGCGCAGATTCAGTGCAGGTGACCACGGGCGACTACGGCACGCGCTTTATTGTCGTGGCTGGTCTGTTGAACGTGATTGCCGCGGTGGATGCGCACAATCTGCGGACGGGAAGGAAGCCGTCCTGATGTTTACGCCTTCTCACTTCTCGGCTCTGCTGCTGTTTGCGTTATGCGCGTCTGTGGTCTTCGGCATCACGATGCGTGAGACGCCGCAGCGCATGGTTCGCTACGGACTGTACTGCTTCCTGCTGTTTGTGGGTTCAGCTGTTGTGCTGAGCTGGGGCATGTACCTGATCGCGCGCTAGTCCGAACGCCTCGCAGAACCTTCATCGTTGACATGGGATTAGAGCTTGGGTTGTCGTGCGAGCGGATCCGGCGACGTGTTGCTATTGCCAGATCACCATCTCAGAGGTGCTGCCTACGGTAAGCGCACTTCTCGAAACGAATGGCACGCTCGCAAACGTGTACGAGACCTTGACCTTGACGATGTTGCCCTTCTGGGCATTGCTGTTGCTCGTGGTGCAATTGGTTTGGCCGTCGGCGTTGCACCACCACACCTGCACCGACATATTGGATCCGCCGAGGAAGGTCTTGGCTAAATTTTGAACCTGCGTGGATGTGGCGGGGCACTGCGTGATGTAGGGATTCGCGCAGGATGTGACGCCATTCGAGGTAACGCTGGAACTGGCTCCGCGCACGCTGGCCCAGCGGGTAGTTTCGCGCGCGGCCTCGGCCATCGAGCTGTACATGAAGAGCACGGTGCAGAGTTCCATGAAGCCGAAGATGAACATGCAAAACACGGTGGATGCGAGCGCAAATTCCACGAGCTCGGCGCCATCTTCTTTGCGCAAGTTGAGCCGCGCGATGCGGCCGGGCAAGCGCAGGCCAATGCGCGACAGGAGTCGCCGCAGAGTGTTGTGTCGCCGAGATGACTTTGCGGTGCGCATCAGTTCACCAGGTTGATGGTTGCGGTGTTGCTCATGCTGATGGATTTGGGCAGACCGGCGAAGGCCGTCAGCGGGACAACGGTGGCCTGAGTGGTGACCTGCACGTAAGGCAAGACGCCGGTGCTGCACACGGGCACGGTATTGCCTGCGGTCGCTGCGCCGCCATTGCACCCTGTCGCCATCGTGACGGTGAGGTTGGTGCCGGACTTCAGCATCGCGGTCAATTCAGAGGCGTCGTTCTGTGCTGCCGTGGACACCTGTGTGGAGGTGGGCAGAGCGGTGTCGGAGCTGGAGATGTAATATTGCGCGGCGTAGGCGGCGCCGGCGTGGGCTGAATCCGAAACCTCAATCGCGGCATAGATAAGGCCTGCAGCCCCGGCAGTGCCCAGCAGCATGAGGGGGCCGAGAATGCCGAGGATGATGCCGACCTCGATGAACGACGCGCCGGATTCATCCCGGAGTATCGCGAGGTGAAAACGGAGAGCCCGGTGTGCGGCGCGACGGGATGCGATCAGGTGCAGCAGTTTGCGCATGGGCTATTCCACCAGGTTGACGCCGCCGGACGCTGCGGCGCCCGTCGAGGTGAAGTTGTTTTGGATTTTTGCTCCGCCGGTGACGGAGATGGTGTTGGCCACAACCGAGGAGCTGATGGTGGATGTGCCGCTGCCGTTGTTGAACACGAGATTCGAATTGGGAGCGTAGATGGCGCCGCTGAATGTCGAGCTGCTGCCGCCGCCCCAGGTGACCGTGTCCGGAGTGCTGTTGGAGGAGTTGCCATCCCAGAGCGCGATGCCGGCATAGGTGCCTGTGGTCGGCGCCGAGATATTCATGGTTGTGCCGTTGCCCACGCCGTACGGTGTGGCGCCGCCGGAGACGTAGGTATAGTTACTGGCGTTCGCAATGGCGCCGTTGGCTAAGTAGAACGTGACCCCGTTGCCAACGATTTTCGAGGCGCTGTTGGTGCTGAAGGTTTTGGTCACGACGTACAGGCCGGGGTTCATCGTCAGCGTCGAGACATTCGCGGTATTGAAGTTGCAATAGGTTCCCGACGAGATGGTTTCGGCGTTGCCGCCTGCCGTGCCCTGCGACATCCAACTTGGATCGATGCAGGTGCCGGGCGTAGGTGCGGACGGCATCTGGCTGGCCATAGGATCGCCGCTGCAGGCTTGCGTAGATGTCACAGCCTTCACGGTGCTTCCGCTATTGTCGGTACCCCAGCTTGGCGCAGCGTTGGAGGATGCATTGATGAGGCCCGATCCTGCAGCAAACAGCGCCGCTGCCGTATCGCCGTTTCCGTTTGCTTCGCTGGCGGGTCCACAGGCTTGCACTCCGCAGCTTGGGGAGAGAAGTTGTCCGTTGCCTGTGACCGCGATGTCCGACATGACGGTCGTGCCCCACGTCATGCTGGTCGATCCGTTGGTTTCGGCGCCCGAAACGCCCGCAACCGCGGCGCCGGTCTGGCTGAGCGCGGTAAAGCATGCACTGTTGGTGATGGTGTAAGAGGCTTGCGCGACGGCGGAGATGTCGAGGGGGTTGAAGCGCGCACTGAAGGCTCCGAGGAACAGCGTCGGGGTGTGCTCGGTGACCGCCACCTGGACATAGCCGGTGTTGCCGTTTTGCGCGAGAAGCGAAGCTGCGACCGTGGCCTGTCCCCGTCCGGCTCCGACCGTCAAGCCGTTCTGGGTTGCCGCAGTCTGGGCCGAGGTAGAGATGCTGGCGCCGGAGCTTTCACCGGCCGCCGCAGCCAGCGCGCCCGCATCGGCAGCGGTCTGCACTAGTCTCTTCTGGCGGTAGAGCATGCCCGCATCCATGGCGAGGGCAAAAAATCCAAGAAGCACGGTCGACATGCACAGGGCCATGAAGATGGTCGCTTGTCCGCGTTCGTCTTTCGCCAGTCTGAAAAGTCCAGCGCTCTCGTTCAGCTTCATCTCACCCAATTTCGTGTTGCGTGAACATCTCGCTTCGGTGCCGGACTGGCGAACCTGTCCATCGACTTTGAACCGCGATCGCCGCAAGGCAAGAAAGCGATTCGAGCCCCCGGTACAGCTACCGCGCCGGGAATGTCGCGCACATCTTATCCGCACTGCATGTCCGCACAGCATTGGAGGTCGAGTCCTGCAGCATTTCATGGGCGAGGGAGTCGTACGAGCTCGCCGCGTCTGCTCCGATGCCCTGCAAAATGCTCAAGGAGGTACGCGTCAATTCTAGAGGCAGATTGACCAATTTGAGACAAACTGGACGTTACCGAAGTGCCGCAACGTGCCGTAATGGAATATGTTGGCTGCGGTGCAGCGATTCCATCGTTGCGAGGGCGTGTGCTGTGCTAGGTTTTCTCCCACACCGCGGCGTCGAAGGCATGTTTGTTCTCATAGCCTTCTGACTCGTAGAGCCCGATCGCATCGCGATTTGCTTCGGTGACGGTGAGGGAGATCTCGCTGACCCCCTGGCGCACGAACTGCGCGGCGGCCAGCGAAAGGAGCAGGCGCGCGAGTCCCTGGCGCCGGAAGTCAGGATGAACGCAGAGCTGGGTGATGTGTCCGCTCTGCGGGCTGACCCGCGAGCCGAGAATCAGAGCTGCCAGCTCATGGCTGCCGCGATGCACCACGACGTGCGATGCAAAGGGAGAGAACACGCCGCACCCGGCATAGCGCACGATATTGTGCAGGAAGCGCAGCGACCCATGCACGGAGTGGTACTGATCGTTGATGAGGCTGTCGGGATGGCCGCGATAGGCGGTGGAGATGAGCCGCGCCGCGGGGTTTAAGTCCTCTTCGCGCCAAGGGCGCAGCTCAAGGCCGGCGGACACCTCGATGGCGGGCCTGTTCCAGTGGCCGGCGAGCGACTGCATCATGAACAGGCGGCGGTAGACACCGAAGCCGGCGTTGCGAAAGATCTCCGCATGGCTGCCTGCCGGATGCAGCAGCAGCTGGGACTCGATACGCGACACATGGGGAGAGTTCAGCAGCGTCTCCAGCAGGTGTTTCAACAGGGTTTCTTCGATTTCATGCGCCGGCCCGAGCGATCCGTCGGCGGGCGCAGGAACTGCGGGACTGAGGCCCGGCATGGCGAAGACATCGCCGACGACGGCCTTGCTCTCTTCATAGACGCAGAAGGCGTATCCGGTCACCTGGCCTGATTCCAACGCGGCGTAGCCGGGCAGCATGTGGCTGTCGATGTATTGCATCAGCAATTTCGACGAAGCGCGGTAGTCCCAGTGAAGACGTTCGAGCCAGATCTCGCTCTCTGCTTCGAGCACCGGACGCAGCACCGGCCCTGCAAAGTGTCGAAGGTCGAGAATCTCAAAGGAAACGTTGGCTGCCATGTGTCTTCTTCACAAGGGCGCTGTGGAATCTTGTGCAACCGCGAGAGACCTGCAACGCGGCGTGCCCCCTGTGCAAACGCCGATAGCCTCTGCGTCAATGTGCCACGACTCGTACAAGCGTAGCAAGTTCACCGCGTCGTTTCGCTCACTTGCGACCCACGAGATAGACTTCGAGGCCTTGCTCGGGCCAGGTAAAGAGAGGCGCGTACTCGCGGCCCTCGAGGTATTCGCTCAGTGCATCTTGAGTATGCAGATCGGCTCCGCCTCGTCCGGTGACGCGCGCCACCAGCAGGTGTTCCTCGTCGGGCACGCCGGTTTCTTCGTAGTTGGCGACCTGGCGATTGCGGTAGAAGGAGAGTCCGTACTCGACGTCGCGGCGCACGCGAAACACGGCAACGGTCTCACTGCCTTCGGGTAGACTCGCAAGCCGATCGGCCAAGGGTCGCGCCGAGTAGCTGCGATCGAGCAGGTGCACGACACGTTTTGAGGCGGACACCGCGGGAATACCGAAGAACGGGCCGAATCCATAGAGAAAGACCATCAGGACCATCAGGATCGCGGTGGTAGCCAGACGCAGGCGCGCCACGCCGAATCCATGGACGACGACGAGGATCAGGAGCGCCGCTCCGAGGGCAGCGGCCAGGGCTGCCCACAGCGCATGGGCCGGAGGCATGCTGGGCCCGTGGACCACAAACCATGGCAGCAGGAAGGCGCTCAAGGCGAGAAGTCCGCAGAGGAGGGCGTGCCCCCAGAGGATGCCGAAGTGGAGGCCGCCTCGCCGGCAACGGAACAGATAGTCGCCGGTGAGAATCGTGATGGGAGGAATGGAGGGCAGGATATAGCCGGGAAGCTTGGACTTTGAGAAGGAAAAGAAGACGATGGGGATCAGCGCCCAGAGAACCAGGAACTCAGGAAAGGCATCGCCGGGCCGCTTTGGCTTGGGCTTATCGGGCTTGGAACGGCGCAGACGCCACTCCGCGACGGAGGTCTGAATTCCGTCGACCAGGGCGCGTATGGCGACGACGGTCCACGGCATCAGGCCGAGCAGGACAACGAAGATGTAGTACCAGTAGGGCTGCTGGTGCTCGTAGCGATTGGTCGCGAAGCGTTCCAGGTTGTGCTCGAGGAAGAACTCGCGGAAGAAGGTCGGATTTTCGTGCTGGACCGCAACGAACCATGGCAGGACGATCGCGAAGTAGAGCAGCACGCCCGGCCACCAGATGGAGCGCTGAATGATGGACCACTCGCGGCGCAGCGCAGCAAACGCAACAATGATCAAGAACGCGAGGAAGGGCGCGACCGGTCCCTTGGCGAGCGTGGCAATGCCGGTGAAGAAGTAGATATCGAAGAGCCAGAACTTGGAGTCGGTTTCGTACCACGCGTACCAGCCGAGCAGGCCGATGGAGAAAGGAGCGGCCATCTGCATGTCGGTGGAAGCGCCGCGCGAAAAGCCGATGATGGCGACGCAGGCGACGGTAATCAGCGCTGCGTCAACGTGGCCGCCGCGGCGAAAACGCCGCATGTGGAGGTAGATGAGCGCCACCATGATGAAGGCGAAGCTGGCCGAAGGCAGGCGGGCGCTCCAATCGTGCACGCCGAACTCCTGAAACACGAACATGGCGCGCCAGTAGTAGAGAGCCGGCTTCTCGAGCCAGGGATGGCCGTAGAGATAGGGCGTGATGCAGGCCGTGAGGCGTCCTTTGAGGGTTGGGGCGGAGTCGAAGCGCCCCAGCATCTCGTGGGCGATTTGCGCATAGCGGGGTTCGTCGGCGCCGACCAGGCCCAGACCATCCCCGCCCAGCAGCGGGGTGACGCCATAGAGGATGAAAAAGACCGCGAAGACGACCAGCACCGTCGCTTCGCAAACGGTGGCCCAATCGGGCAGACGTCTTGGCGAGCCGTCAGCCGATTCCGGAGCCGATGATTCCAACGAAGTCTCCACGTCCAGCGTGTTCTCCAGCGGGTTTATGCGCAAGATGAGCAATAAACCCTAGCGGCCTTCGTGCGGGAGTGAGGGAAACTCCGGGCGACAGGGTTGATGATTCTTTTAACCCGCCGCAGAAGGGGTCGACTGGGGGGTCTCCCTGAGGGCAGGCTTCAAACAGCACAAGGCTAACAGATTCGAGCGCGATCTCAACCGGGCTTGCTCAACCTGGCTCGCGACCTGGCTCGCAGCCGGGCTCGGTAAGGGCGCCTTCCACCTGGGGGCGCAACAATTTGAGGATTTGGTCGAGGGCATCGCCAAGGGGCCCATCGACCGTGCAGCCGGCTGCGTTTTCGTGTCCGCCGCCGCCTAATCCTTCGGCGATTGCGGCCACATTGATTTTGCCTTTGCTGCGCAGGCTCATGCGAATGCGCCGCTCGGGCAGCTCGCGCAGAAACGCGGCCGCTTCAACGTCGGCGATCGATAACGCGTAGTTCACGATGCCTTCGCAGTCTTCTTCGGCAGCGCATGTGCGGATCATGTCGTGGTGGGTGATCCAGAGCCAGGACAGGCGGCCTTCGCGATGCAGGTTATTCAGGGCTGCACCCAGCAGCAGGAGCTTCGACATCGGCGCGTGAAAGTAGATGTCCTTGGCGATTTGCGCAGGCTGAGCGCCGGCCAGGGTGAGTTGTTCAGCCAATCCGAAGGTTGATGCTTTAACGCCGCCGTAGATGAAGCCCCCCGTATCGGTCAGAAGGGTCGTATACAGGCAGGTCGCAATCTCCGACGTGATGGTCGCGCCTGCCGCTTTGAGGATGCGGAAGACGAGCTCGCCGACGCTGGCCGCATCGTGGTCGATCCAATTGATGTGTCCCCAGGGCCGGCCGCTGGCGTGGTGGTCGATATTAACGATGGTGAAGCTGTCGAGCCCCCGCAGCCGTGTGCGCTCCGCGCTGTCACATTCAAGCAGGATGGCGGCATCGTAGGGGCCGTGCACGCGCAGGGCGGTGCGGAAAGCGTCTGCGCCGGGCAGCTTGCGATAGACCGCCGGAATGCGATCTGCGGTGACGAGATCGGCGCGTTTACCCAGTTGCTCGAGGAACATGCCCATGGCAAGCACGCTGCCGACGGCATCCCCATCGGGCCGGGAATGGGAGCAGACCAGAAACCGTTCGCCCTCGCGTATTACCTGCAAGATGGCTTCGACTGGGTCGACGATTTGGGTGGCTGCGGCCGAGCTCACAACGATGGTGCGGCGATCATCCATCGTGCGCTACTCCACCGCCGTTTTTTGGCGTTTGCGCGAACGAGCCATGAGTTCTTCGATGCGCGCCTGGAAGCGGCCGGAACGGTCGGCAAAAAAGCTGAGGTCGGGGACGTGACGGACCCCCATCCTCTCTTTTAACTCGAAGCGGATGTATCCTTTAGCCGATTCAAGCGCGGCTACTGTTTCTTCTTCGGCACGGGTGATATCGGGGACGGCGCTATCGACGGCGACATAGACCCTCGCGGACTTGGCGCCCGGGTTCAGCACGACCTCGGTGATGTAGCAGAAAGCGATGCGCGGGTCGGACAGCTCGCCCTCGAGCATGGCGCCCATCTCCTCGCGAAGGGTTTCGGCAACCCGGTCCTGATGATGTTTACGTCCTCTGTGTTCCGGCATACGCTTCCCCCTCCCGGGTAAACCACTCAGGATAACAGAGAAAGAGATGTTTTCGGGTGTTCCGTTTTGGGACTGGAGGGAGGTCGGGGGTCTGGATAGTTGATCGGTCTAATCGATTGAATCAAAATTAGTTGAATGATCAAAGGATGAACGGATGGAGGGCTGAATTCAGGGATGGGCTGTGGCTCGCGTGTCGCGCCGCACCTGTTCCGTGGTTTCATGCTGCACCTGGAGCGCATACTGCTGTGCCTCGGTGAGCAGGCGGCGAATCCTCGGGTTCTCTTCCAGCTCGAGTACGCGTTCAATCTCGCGAAGCTTTTCGATGAGAAGGATCGTATTCATGGAGTTTGGCCTCCCACTGTCCTAGTGTTGATCGGAATAGGCCAACGGGATGTGACCGACCGCACCCCGCGGGGTTGGATGGCACTCTTTCGGTCGGCCTGAGACGTGCTGCGGCCTGAGACCTCCTGTTTTGATCCGCGCTTAGGATCTGCTCAACACAACCTGCTTCGTGGCTAAGTGGGCTAAACCACTGGATTTCGGATGGGCAATAAAACGGTTGACGCACATGTCAGCCGTTATCGTCGTGTGCATTCTTCTTTTAATCTGCCAATTGCCCCAATGGCCAGATTCCTTGGAGAACAACTTCGCCAGCGGGGACGTTAGCGTTCCTATCAATGTCTTTCAGCCCCCCTGGCGTCCTTCTTTGCAGTTCCCAAACATATCCGGTCCGATGCGTGGTATTCGGGTCAAAGTCAGAACGATAGGCAACGCACCATGCGATGACTGGATGAATATCGGGGCCTGCATGAGCTTCAGGAAAGAGAGTGGTAATACTCTTCGACAACTCTTGCTGGCTCCATCCTTCGTTAATAACTTCCGTCAATGGTTTTCCGGGGAAGACTGTGTAGGTAATCCCTCGGTTGCGGGGATTGGCGGACTGACCGCTCGCGGCATCACACGTCTTTTTGAGTTCCTCCCATGGATTAGGGGTCAACAGGATTGCTTGGAACGTTGTTTGTGTGCTCACAGAACGGACGGCTGGAGAATGTCCGATGTTGGAAGCGTCCACTTGTATCACGATTCGTCCTTCGCCCTGCGCGTTGATCGTCCAGCCGCTCATGATTGTTGGCGTCAAATCCAGCCACGGGCGATTGCTGGCATTCAACGCCTTTCTCGCAGTCTCGGCAGCATCTTTTGCCGCACTAGCGCTTTGAACGGTGCCGACGGCTTGGAAGATGCTAACAATCACAAGAGCTACGCTCGTCAGAATCAGAGCTACGTCTTTGGCGTCCATCCCGCGCAATTTACTCAGCAGGATGACTCCCACTTCCCGAAGTTGCCGATCTACATCATCCTCGCCGTGCTCCTTATGGCATCCGGATGGATTGGACTCATCTTCTCTGTTTACGTCGCCATTCACAGCAGAATCTCCACAGTTGGCGTTATCAGCGCGCTCATTCGTCTATGTATTTTTGTCGTCGGGGCTTGGTTGGTTGCCGCTTTCATCTGACGCCAATAGAGATGTACCTGAAGAGGAGCATAAGGGGATGGATGAAACACGAATACCACGAAGGCCCGAAGGCTGGCGAGAACTTCACGAAATTAGCAACGGCGGTCCTTCAAAAGCCAAAGACAGCTGTGGCTCCGAAGAATCCGCCGAAGGTGAAACCTGCTGGCAAGAACAAGGGTTAGAAAGGTTCCTCTTCCCCGTCCTTGCCCGTCAACTCGGCATAGGTCAGGCGACGGCCAGCAACGTGAGCCATGACGCAGGCGAAGCGATCCGTATCCATCAGCTTGTTATCTTTCGTCGCACGGTTGCTATAGCGAAAAGTCTGTTCCGCAAGATACTGGTCAAGGTGGAACGGCACTACCGCGACGTATGTCCCGCGAAGCGTTCTCTTCAGCAAGCACTAGAAATTCTCGATCCCCTGAGTGTGGACGTTTCCTCTCACTTACTCCTGAGAATGATTAACGATTTTGTGGACGAATTTCCTTTCGAGTCCCTGATAGCCAGTAGCCTCGTCCGTGTACTCCCGTGCCGCGCGCGGGTTAAGTCTCGATGAACTCGCAGAATGCGTCGGCGAGGTCGGCGCCCAGTTCGTTGGTCATGCGGCGTGCGGCCCGCTCCACCTCCTCCATCAGCCCGTGGAGATAGCTTCGCGAGTTCGAGATGGCGACGATGCCGAGGGTGGCGGACTGCCAGGTGACGGCTTCGTCGAGTTCAGCCACGGAGATGTTGAAGCCCTGGCGCAACTGGTCTTTCATCGAGCGGACCACCTGGCGGCGATCTTTGAGGGACTGGGCGTGTTCGATGCGGAGTTCGAGGGTGAGTTGAGCGACGGGCATAGCGGTCGATGCTTCAGCTGAATGGAAGCCATTCTAAGCCGGATGGTCAAGAGGCGAGGGGGATGATTCGGGCCGAACTCATGCGCGCAGCAGGGCGAAGGCGACGACGGTTTCGCTGGGGTCGTTCATTTCGGCGAGCAACCGCTCTTCGAACGCGTGGGGAACCGGCATCTCGCAGGCGGTAATCTCAGCTTCGCTTGCGTCGACGAAACACAGCTCGCAGCAGCCGATCGCGTCGCTGCCTGCCGGCCGTGTAGGCGGCCCAAACACGCGACAGGTCATGGGCCGGCCCGCATAGATGTCGCAGAGGCCGGTGGCCGGATCGAGCGCGGGACAGGGGGCCTCGTTGGCGAAGTCGTCGAAGCGGGACTGATCTTCATCTGACGTTCCGAGAACGCCGGTCGCCGGATCCCCGGGAAAGTCCGCGCCGAATGCGGAGATCCAGGCGCGCGCGCGTTGGTGGAGGGTCTCTCTCATGGCGGGAGGTGCAGCGTGCAAGGCTGCCTGCAGGCGGGCGACATCGAGAGCGTGGATGGCGAAAGCTCCATGGCAACACTGGGTACAACCGGGCTTGCAGGCCAGGTGCGCACCGGCCGTGCGCGAAGCTTCGGCCAGCGCGATGTCCATGATCTGCACGAGTTGGGCGTCGCCTGCAGGCAGACTCATGGGCCAAGGATACGCGCCTAGCGGATGCGGGCGTGGCTTGCGGTTTCCAGACGACTTCAAGCCGTGCTATAAGAAGCTCGAGGTCGCCGTGCTGTATCTCGAGCACACTCCCGCTCCGCCCCTTTCCGAGTTCATTCGGATTCTCTGGTATGCGAGGGTCCGCGATGCGGCGCATCGGCGCGAGCGCGTTCTGCCTACGGGCCGCGTGCAGGTCATCCTCAATCTCTCGCGTGATTTTCTGCTGGATTGCCCCGAAGGAGAACCTGACCGGCGCATGCCGCCTTCGCTCGTGGTGGGCGCGCGTTCGGTCTACGAGATTGTGGACACGTCGGACATGGCCGATCTGATCGGCATCGTCTTTGAGCCGGGCGGGTTCGGGCTGTTCGCGGCCGATGCGGTGGATCTGTTCAGCAATCGCAGCGTGGACCTGGAAGATGTGTGGGGGGCTCCGGTGCGGTCGTTGCGGGACCAGTTGCGCGAACTGCGGACGCCGGATGCGCGCCTGCGATGCCTGGAGGAATTTCTGCGAGCCAGGATTGCACCGAGGCTGACGCGCCATGGGCCGTTGCGATCGGCAGAGGTGACGTTTGCCCTGCACACGTTGGATGGCCGACCCGGTGGATTGTCGGTACACGAGATGGCGCGACGCACTGGATGGAGCGAGCGGCGGTTTTCGCAAGTCTTCCGCGAAGAAGTAGGCTTGACGCCGAAGACATGGTGCCGCGTACAGCGTTTTCAACGCGCGGTGCAGCAATTACACGCAGGGCACGACGTGCGCTGGGCTGAGCTGGCGCTTGATTGCGGGTTCTACGATCAAGCGCATTTCGCCAATGAATTCCGGGCTTTCTCTGGCATCGATGCGACGACATACTCGGCGCGCCGGCAGGGACCGTGGGCCAACCACATTCCTGCGGAGTAGGGCGATCAGGCTCACGGTTGCAGATTTCCGATTCTTCCAAGAGAAATTGAGGCGCGGCTGTCATCCTGATGCGGTAGGAGGAGATATGCCAACCGTAAATTCCCCGTCAAGCGTGATGCCCGCGCTGCGCTATCGCAATGCGCAAGGTGCGATCGACTGGCTCTGCCAGGTGTTTGGATTCGAGAAGCACGCGGTCTATGGTGGGCCCGACAACACGATTGGGCACGCCGAACTGAAGCTGGGCGGCGGCATGATCATGCTGGGTTCGTATAAAGACGATGCCTACGGGCGCGGTTTCAAGTCGCCAGAAGAGATGGGCGGCTTTGAGACGCGCGGGGCGTACATCCTCGTGGCCGATGCCGATGCCGATGCCGTGTATGCGCGTGCCCAGGCGGCGGGTGGAACGATAGTGCGCGCGCTACAGAACACCGACTACGGCAGCCGCGAGTTCACGGTGAAAGATCCTGAAGGTCACTCGTGGAGTGTGGGCACGTACGACCCTTGGAAGACGCAGAGCTGAAAGGCGGGGTCGGCAGAGCAGTGGAAGGGACAAGGGATATGGGGCGGAAAGCTGCTGCGCGAAGAAGCCGTACCAGGACGGGTGAATCGGCGGAGTCGGGGTCGGGCTCGCTGCGCTAGACTTCTTGGCGTAGCTCCCCGGAGGTTTTCTTGCGACTGAACGCCGTTGTCTTTTGCTTGCTGTTTTCGGCCGGTATGGTTCTTTCCGTTCCCGCGCAACAGGCGCGTCTGCTGGTGGCGCAAAAGGGCGAACAGAGCCTGGCGATTGTCGATCCCGTTGCGGGGAGGGTCGTGGGCGTGGTGCCTGAAGGCGGCACTACGGGGCACGAAGTGGTTGCCTCCAAGGATGGGCGGACCGCATTTGTGCCCATCTATGGCAATTCGGGGGTAGGCAAGCCGGGCACCGACGGCACCAAGATTGTCGCGATTGACATTGCCTCGCAGAAGATTGTGGGGACGCTGGATTTCAAACGCGGTGTACGGCCCCATTGTCCGCAGATCGGGCCCAAAGATGGATTGCTGTATGTGACCACGGAACTCGATCAGACAATCACGATCGTCGATCCGAAGACGCTGAAGATTGTGGGGACCATCCCCACGGGGCAGCCTGAAAGCCACATGCTGATCTTGTCGCACGATGGGCGCCGCGGGTATACGGCGAATGTGGGGCCGGGGACGGTGTCGGTGCTCGACATTGCGGGGCGCAAGACGCTGAAGGTGATTCCTATTTCTGGCAACACGCAGCGCATCGCGATTTCGAACGACGATCGCTGGGTATTTACTGCGGATCAGACCAAGCCGCAGATCGCGGTGATCGATACCAAGACTGATACGGTGGCGAAATGGATCCCGATTGAGAGGGTGGGATATGGCAGCGCGCCGACGCCCGACGGGCACTGGCTGCTGATGGCGCTACCGGATGCCAACGAAGTTGCGGTCATCGATCTCACGACCATGGCATCGACGAAGACGGTGCGGGTGTGCGCCAATCCGCAGGAAGTGCTGGTGCGGCCCGATGGCAAGGCAGCCTATGTCTCGTGCATGAGCGGCGATCGCGTGGCGGAGATCGATCTGGGGACTTGGGCTGTCGCGCGCACGATTGCGACCGGCAAAGCGACCGACGGACTGGCCTGGGCCTCGGGACAGTGAGGGCGGGAAGATCGGCGCACGTTCAAGGCTGTGCGACGCGAGAAAGCGCTGGGTTCAATTCTCTCGAGCTTGATCGTCTATGAGTCGGAGTCGCGTTGCGCTTGCAATGCGGGACGAGCCCTGGTGACGCGGAGAAGCGTCCTGGTGCGAGTGAAGAGATTGTCGAAAATCGTACGCAGGCGTAGCCTCGGAGTCCATCCCCAGCGCACGCGCGAGATGAAATCGGAGTAGGAATCGGAGTGCAAAGGCTCCATTCTCCCCAGGAGAAGCGGATCGCTGGCAAGGTTCGAAGGCCGCGGCTCGGTGGTGAAGGCGAAATCAAACGAGCGTTCGGCCTCTTCTCGCACGCGGCGATTGAGGAAGCCGTAGGGATAGGCGAAGGTGCGTACGGGTGATCCGATGATCTGTTCTAGCGCATCCCGGCTGGCAGCCAGTTCTTGCTGAAGATCGTTCTCCTTCAGCGTTCTCAAATCCGGATGCGTGCAGCTGTGGGCGCCGTACTCGATTCCGCGCTCTTTCCATTCCAGCAGCGATTCTTTGTTCATCAGTCGGCGAGGCTGCCAACCGAGCTTGACGTCCCATTGATTGAACTGCGCGATCTCGCCTGTGACCACCATGCACGCGGCCGGAAAGCCGGAGCGTTGCAGAATGGGAAATCCATACTGGGCGGTGTCCTCGTAGGCGTCGTCGAACGTGATGAGGACGGGCTTGGGAGGCAACGGCGAATCGTTTTCGCGCCACGCGATGAACTCAGAGATGCGGATGCCCTGATAGCCGCTTTTCGCAAGCCAGTGCATCTGCTGCTCGAAGGTGGAGCGTGTCATGGCGATGGCGTTTGGCGCGGACTCGGAATCTGACGTGACGAGGTGATAGAGCAGGATCGGTACGCGAAGAAGAAACGACGCATGCAATCTTGCCCATGATCCGGCAGCAGAAACAGCAGCGCGAGAAGCGGCCACTTCGATTCTGAGTTTCAGAAGGCGCTGCGCCGCCCGCAAAAAGAAAGCATGCCTCTGCAGAGGCTGAACAAGCAGGAAAAGAAGTTTGAGAAGCGGCTCCGGAGAGAAGGGAGTGCGCGCGAGGAGGCTGCGCAGGAAGCGTTTCTTCGCGGTGTCTCGACTCCACTGCGCGATGGAGGACATGGCTCGATAGGCGGGGTGGATTCGGGAGAAGCCCACTTCGAAGACGGAAAGATCTCTGGTGTCTGAGACCAGGGCATCCGGGGTCTTGTCGGCGAACTGATAGGCAACCGCAGAGGCCGCATAGCGAGCACGGGCTCCCGCCTGTTGTAGCCGGAATCCGAGTTCGTTATGGGCATTGTGGAGAGAAGCGGGATCAAACGGGTGTTTCTGAAGGAATGCTCGCCGCACGGAGCGATTGGCGCCGGGGACCAAATCCGATGAGCCGGGACCTTCCGTCGTGCAGCGGACGAAGTTGCGCTGTCCCCGTTCTCTTAGGAATTCGGTGACCGCAGTGCGCGGACATTGTGGATGAACGAATACCGGCCCTTGTACGACAAGGTGTTCCTCGTGCGCGTGCGCCTGAACGTGAGCAGCGATCAAGTCCGGCTCACAGACGCAATCATCGCGGGTAAGAATAACGATTTCGCCGCTTGCAAGCTGAATGCCGCAGTTCATCGCAGCGACCAGGTCCTGGGTAGGCTGCTGGAGGAATCGAACGCGTGGGTCCGAAGCGCAGGAAGCCATTCCCTGCTCAGGGCCGTTTGTGGATCCGTCTGAAACGACGATGATCTCGTATTGGTCGTGGGGCAATGTCTGAGACAGGAGCGCGTTGAGACAGCGCTGGAGGCTGCTCCATCGATCGCGGGTGGGAATGACGACTGAAGCTTTTAACATGCTGTCCCTGGCTCAACACCGCGCCGCTGCCGCTTCTCCTTCATGATGACGGGCGACGACGCATGCGAGGTTGCCATGCGGAATCCAGAGACTAGATTATTCTGAGATTCGCGCCGACCCTCAAAAATGTGTTTGCCGGGTCGCCATTACTTGACCGGTGCTTCGTGGGCTTTGTTTTCGTTCTGAGCCCAGGCGAGGAAGTTCAACGATCTCTCCAAAAGTTCCCCATACCAGGCATTTGAAATAGAATCTCCGCTTCAAGTCGAGAGTGAACAGCCATTTCCTCATCCTTGGAGCAAGTAAATTTAAAACGATATAGGGCACCGAAAAGAGCCATCGCGGGATCCCACGTACATTGGCTCGATTTGCCGACTCGCGAATGCGTGAGCGGCCGTGATGGTAGAAGTAATTCAGAAAATGGCCCTTGCTCAAACGTTCTTTGGGCACGGCATGGTAGACAACCGCGGAGGGTTCGTACCACAAGCGTGCACCCGATGTCATGACGCGGCGGCTGAACTCCGTGTCTTCGCTGCTCAGCAGACTGGTGCCAGAGCGTCCCAGGTCGGTGCGATAGAGGCCGCACTTCTCGAACACTTCTCGACGATAGGCAACGTTGCCGCCGTAGAAGGCTTCCTGAGAAGAACCAGCCTTGTCTCCGAGATCAAAAAAGCCGAGGACGCTGCCCAGGCTGTATTTGCCTTGCAATGCCAGCCAAGGCGGACATTGGAAGGTGTTCGAGGCGCCGATGCGGCCGCCGGAGCTACCCCATTCACCAGAAGCCAGAGGAGACGCAAGACCCCATAGCCAGGTTGGGGCGACAACGATGTCATCATCGGTGAATGCGAGGATGTCTCCGCTCGCTTCACGGATGCCTGCATTCAAGGCGTACGACTTGCCTTGCTTCCGCTCGAATATATAGCGGAAGCGAGGGTGTGCCTTGCTGAACGTGTTAACCACGTCGCGCGTCTCGTCGGTGGAGTTGTTGTCGACGACCAGCACTTCCCATTCCACCGATTCAGGCAGTTGAGAAGCAGCGACGCTCTCCAGAGCTTGATTGAGAATCTGGCAGCGGTTGTAGGTACAAAGGATGACTGTAAGCTTTGTCATAAGTATGGGCCCAAGTGCGCACGGACAGAGCAAGTCGCGGCGAAACCAGAAATGCCTGATCGCACGCCTCAACGGAGCTTGTCGTGAACTCTACCTATACTTCCGCATCCCCGGAACGTTCCGTCAATACAGCGGGTGCATCGGATCGTGCAACTTTTGTGGAGGGTTCCTACTTTGACAATAAGGAAATCCTGCATCGGTCCGAGTGCATACGCGAACGCAACCTGTTTCAGCGTCTGGTCTTAGAGATCCTCGAATTAATCGGCCGTTTCTTCCACAGGTCCGTCGAGCAAGGGATGATCGAGGCCTGAGACCGTAGCGCCGGATTTTCCCTTGAGGTCGAAGACGACGATTTCGTTGTCGCCTTCTTTCAGCCAAACGCCGGGCACATAGAGCGTCTGTTGCGGCCCGATGTCCCAGAAGCGGCCGAGGGCATGGCCATTGATCCAGACAGCGCCCTTGCCGAGCGCGCGCACATCGAGGAAGCTGTCGCCGGTTTTGGCCAGCGTGAAGTGGGCCTCGGTGAAGCAGGGTCCGTGGCAACCGGTTTGATTGAACGCGGATTGTTCCATCGTCATCGGCAACGGATAGATCGACCAGCCCTCGAGCGGTTTGCCTTGCCAGAGAACTTGTTTGGTGATTCCAGTTCGCTCGCCGCGCAGCACGATGGAGTAGTTCACGCGTCCGGAGTTTTCGACGAGAATGTCGAGGCGCTGGTCCGCATGCGCGACGTGCAGGGGCATCGACATTTTGCCGAGTCGCCGATCGAGACTGCCCACGAATGTGCCATCGAGATAGATGCGCGCGTAGCTATGCAGCTGGTCCAAGACCAGGTCGCCGTCTCCCGCGGAATGCAGAGTTGTCCGGTAGAGGATGTAGCCGAAGTTCTGGCCGATGTCCTCCATCGTGAGCGGCTGCGCCGAAGAGATCGCCGCCGGGAGCGTGTCCCAGAGAGAGCGCGAGGCTTGAAGCTGGATGGCGGGAAGGGTGATCGGGGCAGGCGTCTCCGGGATCGGAGGCGGGGTGACACCGGTGGCCTTGGCGATGATGTCGCGGAAGGCCATGTACTTCGCTGTCGGCCGGCCGCTCTCATCGAGCGTGGCCTGGTAGTCGTAGCTGGTGACGTCGGGCTGATAGTCCTTGCCATCGGAGTTGGACCCGCTCATGAATCCAAAGCTGGTTCCGCCGTGGAACATGTAGACGCTGACGGAGTAACCCTGGTCGACGATCCAGCGAAACTCTTCAATCTGTTGCTGGCTGTCGCGCGCTTCGTGTTTGCCGCCCCAATGATCGAACCAGCCATCCCAGTATTCGCCGGCCATGTGCGGCTGGTCGGGTCGCATCTTGATAAGCGCAGCAAACGATTGTTTGGCTTCGCCGGTGCCGAAGTTGACTGCGCCCGGAAGGTCGGCAAATGAGCCTTTGGGCATCTGCTCGGCTCCATCGGCTGTGTAGAGCTGCGCGTCGGTAAAGCCGCTGTCGACGATCATGTGGCGGATCTGGTTCATGTAGTCGCGATCGCCGCCGAAGCTGCCGTATTCATTTTCAATCTGCACCATGATGATGGGACCGCCGCGCCCAATCTGCAGGGGTGCGAGTTCCTGGCCGAGGCGATGGATCCAGCGCGAGGCGGCGGCGATGAACTTTGGGTCGTTGCTGCGCACGACCATCGAATGATCTTTCAGCAGCCAGCCGGGGTAGCCGCCAAAGTCCCATTCGGCGCAACTGTAGGGGCCGGGCCGCAGGTTCACATAGAGGCCTTCTTCCTGCGCTTCGCGGACGAACTCGGCAACGTCGTTGTTGCCGCTGAAGTCGTAGACGCCGGGCTGGGTCTCGTGCACGTTCCAGAACACGTAAGTGGTGATGGTGTTCAGGCCCATGGCCTTGGCTTTGCGCAGGCGGTCGCGCCAGTAGGCTCGTGGCACGCGCGCGTAGTGCATCTCGCCGGCAAGAACGCGGAAGGGTTTGCCGTCGAGCGCGAAGTGATCGCCTTCGACCTTGAAGCTGTGTCCGGTGGCGGGAGCGATCTGCGCGAAGGTGAGGACGTTGAGGGCGAGAGTCGAGAAAAGAGCGGTTGCAGCGAGCGTTGAAAGTCTCATGGAATTTGCCTTCTGAACGATACAGCATGACTGACGTACCCGGGCAGTGAGCGCGCGATCGCCTGGTGCGGCCTGACGGCCAAGACCCATGTGTGCGTGGAGTTATCGAGAGATCGGCGTCTGTGGGAGGCGCAGGGCAGGGGCGGGTTGGCCGTGCTCTCGGCGCTCATGGTTACTTTTGTGTAGGTTGGTTACCACGCCATGGTCGCGGGGCTACTCTACGCCATGCTTTGATGAAGTCTGTTTAGCCGAGACTTCCCGCGATCGGAAATGGGCGGCGCAGAGCTCAGACGAGCCACACAGCGCTTTGAGTTGAAATAGACCCTCGACCGATTGGCTCCGTTGCGGAGCGCCACCTTCTGCTGTTGTCTTCCCCTCAACTGCGGTACCCCTATTG
The DNA here is from genome assembly GCA_036267935.1 of Occallatibacter sp. Taxonomy (GTDB): domain Bacteria; phylum Acidobacteriota; class Terriglobia; order Terriglobales; family Acidobacteriaceae; genus Telmatobacter. Next base: position 78,700 of record DATAVC010000021.1, read on the forward strand.
ATTCATACAATCCAGCCTTCATTCTGGAACCCGAGTACCTCCAGCCAGGAGCATTCATGCGCCATCGATCTGAACGCCTGCTCGCCTGCACGTTGAGCTTTGCCGGTGCGCTCTCTTTTTTGACCGGCTGCGGAAACGTCAAGGTGACCGACCCCGGCTACTATGCCGCCCTCTCAGTAACTGCCGCGACCATCCGGGTGAATCAACAGATTCAGATCGTGAACAACGAGAAGATCACGGGCGTGCCGCTCACCTTCTATGTGAATGGAATTGCCGGCGGCAACGCGCAACTGGGCACGATCGACAGCAACGGCCTTTACACGGCGCCGGCTATCGTTCCAGTCCCCAACAACATCACCATCACCAGCGCCGCCAGCAATGCGGATTACCCTCCGGGTACAGCGGCATTGGCAGTTCTCAATCCCATTCCGATTCTCGGAGCGGTGACGCCTACAGGATTCTCTGAAGGCATCACTACGGTGACCGTGGCTGGCTCAGAGTTTGTGTACGGTGCGCAGGTTTCGTGGAATGGCACGCCGATCACCACGACCTATGTCTCTCCCACGCAGCTAGTGGCTTCGATCGCGGCGCCGAATGCCGGCACCTTCCCGTTGCTGGTCACCAATCCTGATCCGGGCTCGTCGAACTCCGCCACCGTGCAGGTGAAGGTCGCTCCGGGGCAGGTGGTTCTCAAGCTGGAGCCCTCGATGGGCACCGATGTGCGCGTCACCAATTCCATCAGCTTCGGGCTCAGTGTGACGGGTACAGCGAACACCGGTGTAACGCTTGCAATCAACGGCGTGGCCGGGGGCAACGCGACGGTCGGCACGGCGGTCTTGAACGCCGATGGATCGATTACGTATACGGCGCCTGCGGTTGTGCCTTCGCCCAATGTCGTCGCCATGACGATCACCAGCGTCGACAACACGTCGGTGGCGATTGCGCAGAACATTTCGGTGATGAACCCGATTCCGATCCTGATGACTTCGAATCCGTCGTCGTTCAACGTAGGGTCGGCTTCGGTGGTTCTCACCGGGCAGGACTTTATCAACGGCGCGAAGGTGTTGATGAATGGTCAACCGGTTTCGACCACGTTCAACAGCGGCACTCAGCTGACGGCTACAGTCAATCCGTCGCAGCCGGGCAGCATCGATCTGCAGGTATTGAATCCGAGCCCGGGCCCGGCGACCTCGGCAGACTTGATCGCCGATGTTGCAGGGGGTGGGGCTACGTTTCAGGTGAGTCTCACGGACTCGTCCCGCTTCCTGCAGCAAGCTACTTTCGGTGCGACCGATGGCGACGTGCACAACCTGTCGTTGATTGGCTACCAGACGTGGCTCACGCAGCAGTTCGCGGCGCAGCAGACCTTGATGGAGCCCGGGGTGGAGCAGTCCCTCGTGATCAACAACACGGCGTGCGCCAGCAGCGACCTGAAGTGCAACGCAGCCCTGTTTATGCAGAACAACCAGGCCGAGGCGTACGTGGAGAATGCCTTCTGGCAAAACAGTCTCTCTGCGAACGACGAACTGAGGCAGCGCGTGCAGTATGCGCTCTCGCAGATCTTCGTCATCTCCGGTACCAACCCGCAGGTGCAGGACATGCCGCGCGGCGAGGCGAACTATTACGATCTGCTGGGCGCCGATGCCTTCGGCAACTTCCGCAAGCTGCTTGAGGACGTGACCCTGAACCCGATGATGGGGCAGTTCCTGTCGATGCAGGGCAACGATAAAGGCAATGCGACGACCGATCCCGATGAGAACTACGCGCGCGAAATCATGCAGCTGTTCACCATCGGCCTCTACCAGTTGAACAATGACGGTTCGCGGAAAGTGGATGGCTCGGGCAATCCGATTCCCACGTACTCGAACACCGACGTGCAAGGCCTGGCGAAGGTCTTCACCGGCTTCAGCTGGCAGGTACCGGGCGATACTTCCGATACCGCGTGGTCCAGCTGCTGCATCTACGTCGGCACCGGCATGGGCGAGGATATTCTCCCCATGGTGAGCTATCCCAGTCATCACTCCATCGACGAGAAAGACTTCCTAGGTGTGACGATCCCGTCATCGACCAATGCCGATCCCGATGGCGACCTGAAGACCGCGCTCGATACGCTCTTCAATCATCCCAACCTGCCGCCGTTCTTCTGCCGGCAGTTGATCGAGCACCTGGTGACCAGCAATCCGAGTCCGGCGTATGTGAATCGCGTTGCCTCGGTGTTCAAGGACAATGGCTCGGGTGTGCGCGGCGATATGCAGGCCGTTCTCCAGGCGATCCTGCTGGACACGGAAGCCCGCGATGCTTCCGCGGCCACGTCGAATGTGCAGTACGGCAAGGTTCGCGAAGCTCTGCTGCGCTACACCGAGTGGGCACGCGCCACCAGCGCGCAATCGCGCAATGGCGGCTATTGGCTGGGCAGCAGCGAAGACATGATCTACGGCCTGGGCGAGATGCCGTTCCGTTCGCCAACGGTCTTCAACTGGTTCGCACCCAACTATGTTCCGCCGGGTACGAGCATTGAAGCGGCCGGACTGATGGGACCGGAGTTCCAGATGACGAACGTGACAACGGTCGTCGGCTATCTGAACTACATGGAGAACGCGATTGGCGCCGGTGCGAAGAATGGCCCGGACGTGTTCTCGTCGTACGGTCCAGAGCTTGGACTGGCGAATTCGCCGACCGACCTGGTCGATCGCATGAACCTGCTGCTGATGGCAGGGCAGATGAACAGCACGCTCGAAGGAGAGATTGTGAGCGCGGTGAGCGCGATCAGTATCCCGACCGGCGGCGATCAAAATGCAATCAACGCCGCACTGGCAGCTCGTGTGGAAACGGCAGCGTATCTCACCCTGGCGTCGCCAGACTTTACCGCACAACAATAGGGAGCCCGACAATGTGCAAGCATGACCATACACGGCGGCAGTTTCTAAGAACGGCTTCGTATGCCTCGATGGCAGGCATTTCGGCCAGTCCGCTCCTCATGGGATTGAACTCGATGGCCGCGATGGCCCAGAGCTCGGGCAGCACGGACTACAAGGCCCTGGTGTGCGTCTTTCTGCAGGGCGGCAACGATGGCCACGGAACCGTGATCGCGACCGATCCCGATTCGTACGCTTCATTTGCTGCAGCTCGTTCTGGAGCGCCCGGATTGGCGTATCCGCTCACCGAAATTCTTCCTGTGACGCTGAAGACGCCGCAGACGGGCCGCACCTTCGGGCTCAATCCGGCGCTGGTGGGCGTGCAGAACCTGTTCAACGCGGGCCGCGCCGCGATCGTGGCCAATACCGGAACACTGGTGGCCCCCGCAACCAAGGCGCAGGTGCAGGCCAATTCGGTTCCGTTACCCGATTCGCTGTTCTCGCACTTCGATCAGACGGCGGCGTGGCAGGCGATTGCTTCGAACCTGGGCAGCAGCGAGCACGTGGGTTGGGGCGGATCCGTCGCCGACGTGATCGAAAGCATGAACATGAACTCAAATTCCATGTTCACCTGCATCTCGACGGCCGGCATCGCGCTGTTTCTTTCCGGCCAGACCTCGTTCCAGATCAACTGCACGCCGGCGGGTCCGATTCCGATTGGCGGCCTGGCCAATTCTCCCTTCGGCAACTCGGCGGCCACGAATGCTCTCAGCTCAATCTTGAGCGCCGATGAGCAAAACCTTTTCGCCAAGGAATACGAAGTCGTGGTGCAGCGGTCGATTGAGGCGCAGGCCACCTTGTCGACTAGCATGCTTCCCGCAGGCGCGGGCGGCGTTCCCAATGCCCCCCAGTTTGTCGATCCCATGACCAACAAGCTCACCGACAATCCGTTCGGCGCGTCCATGCAGACCGTGGCGCGCATCATCGGCGGGCGCGCAGGGCTGGGCGTGACGCGGCAGATCTTCTATGTGCAGCTGGGCAGCTTTGATACCCATGACCAGCAGGCCACGCAGCATGCGCGCCTGTTGACGCAGCTTGGTGCAGCGCTGGAATACTTCGACGGGTTGATGACCTCGATGGGCATCGGCAACCAGGTGACGACGTTTACCGCGTCGGACTTTGGCCGCACGCTGACCAGCAACAGCGACGGCACCGATCACGGTTGGGGCAGCCATCACTTTGTGGTGGGCGGTGCGGTGCAGGGGCAGGATATGTACGGACAGTACCCGATTATCGGCGCCAACCAGGCCAACGATCTGGGTGCAGGCCGCCTGATCCCGACCACGGCGGTGGATCAGTATGCGGGCACGCTGGCGCGGTGGTTCGGGCTGTCGGATGGGCAAGTGCGGCAGGTGTTTCCGAACTTCGGCAACTTCGGATCGAATCCTTACCTGGGCTTCCTGGGCTGAAGTCTTACTGCGGGGATTTCACAGCGGAGAGTGGCCACGTCGGCCACTCTTTGCTTTTGTGCGCGGAAGTTGTCACTCGACGAGACGCTGGGTCAGTTGGTGCTGCGGCGACGCAGGAGCAGCAGCGTCTGGTCGTCCACGATCTTGCCGAAGCGACGGGCGGTTTCGAGAATCGACTTGGCGATAACGTCGAGCGGCTGCTCGGCGAGGCCGACGAGGGCCTGTTCAATGTAGACGTCGCCGAGTTCCTTCTGTCCCGCGTCGAAGACTTCGGTTAAGCCGTCGGTGACGATGGCAAGAATGTCGCCGGGAACGAAGTTGAATGTGGCGCTCTGATACGTAATGCCGGGGAACATCGCGACGGGAAGATTCTCGACGGTTCGCCGCTGGATGGAGTGCGTCGCGCGCTGGTAGTGAAGGATGGGCAGATGCGCTGCCACCGTATAGGTGACGGCGGGATCGGCCCCGACAAGGACACTGGCGAGGGTTGCATAGGCTGACGGCGCGGTCAGGGGCGCGAGGGTGTCATTGAGGGCTTCGAGCAGGCGGGTGGCTGAGCCGGTTTGCGTTTGCAGGTGCATGCGGACCGCGGTCTTGACCATGCTCATCATGACGCCGGCTGCGACGCCGTGCCCTGCGACGTCGGCCACGTAGGCATAGACGGTTCCATTGGACTCGACGGCATCTACAAGATCGCCGCCGACGGTGCCGCTGGGCTGGGAGAAGCCAAAAATCTCAACCGTGCTGGTTTGCAGCTGGATGGGCGGAACGAGCTGCTTCTGGATCTGCGAAGCCAATTCAATTTCAGTGTGCGCGGCGAAGTAGCGTTTGCTCTCGACTTGAAAGAAGGTGCCGAACCATCCGTAGCCGAAGAGAACAAAGATAAGAATGAGGAATCCGTGGAACATGGCTTGCATCTGCCATTCCGAGGGGGAGAGATTTCGGTGCAGCAGGGGGAAAAGACGCGCCGTCGCGACCATCCACGCAACCTGCACCGCGATCAGCAGAGCGATAAATTTCGGTGTCCGCCGGTGGAGAGCCACGACCCAGAGAACCGAAAATCCTGAAGTCGTAAGGATCCTCAGGATGAGATGGAGCCGGTCGGAGTGCGCGAGGTCGAAGAGATCGTTTACCACACCGACCGTGGCAAAGGTGAACGCGACCGCGGCACAGAACAGCAGGTAGGAGCGCAGCGGCATGCTCCGAAAGATCTGCGAACGCGCTTCCCACTTCATGCAGCGTTGACCTCAATCCCCGCGCGTCAAAAAAAGAGAGCCGAAGCAGTATCGTCGCGCTCTGCGCCACCGTTAGGTTGGTCCGCCTACACGGGACGGGGAAACATTTCCGCGGCATCGGGATTGCGGCGAACAATTTCTTCATTCAGGAGCGCTGCGAAGGCGATCCACGCGGCGTACGGAACGAAGAGCGCGGCGGCCGCCTTGTCCACTTTGCGGGCCTCGAGAATGTATCCGATGACGACGGACTGCAGAGAAAGAATGTTGGCGAGAGACCAGGTCGGCAGGTGCTCTCCAAAGAAGAGCCGGGTCCACTCAGCGTTTGAGACCAGCTGAGAAACCCAGAGGCGGAGCGCCGCCGCTCGTTCCGGGGAGCCGCGATGCCGCCACACGCGCCATCCGGATAAGGCCATCAGGCAATAGAGAACGGCCCAGACGATGGGAAATACGGCATCGGGGGGAGTGAAGGGCGGCTTGTCTAATCTCTGATACCACAACCTGGTTCTGAAATCGCGTGGGCTGTAGCGTGACCCGATCCAGGCGGCTCCACCGACAGCAGCACCGAAGCCCAACAGGGCCAACGACCCGTTCGAACGCCGCATTAAGATCCTCCGGAGAATGAGGTGCACGTTTCCCGGCCGGGGTTGTCCTGATGGGCCGCAAACGTCCGTCACTCCATGGGTTGAGGACTCCGCTGAGTGCTTCGATCGGAAAGCAGTTCGCAGACGTGCATGAAAGGAACCTTGCAGGAAGGCGACAAGGTACGATCGACCCATTGCTCGCAATGAGCCTGCCTTGTGCAGGAGCCGGTTCATGGCGGGAGAATCCCGCGGCACGCTGGGCGCGCGATCTATCTCTTCGGTGGACGCCGGATGCAGTGACGTTGAAGCAACTGGACAGGCTTTACAGCTTCTGAGAGGTGGTTTCTTCGACGGGAGGCCGTGATGCCGGGGACTCGCCGAGGTGGCATGATTTGAAGATGGGAAAGTTGCCGGTACGCGCCCTTCTCGTGTTCTGCCTTTTCCTGTTGAGCGCGATTGCGTTTCTTGATCGCACGAATCTTTCGATCGCAGGACCGCAGATTAATCAGGAGTACGGACTCAGCGACATCCGGTTAGGGTGGCTGATCAGCGCATTTCTAGTGGGGTATGCGGGTTCCCAGGTTCTGGCCGGATGGGTTGCTGTGCGGCTTGGACCGCGGCGTGCACTGACCCTGGGCGCGCTTTGGTGGGGTCTGTTCACGTTTGGGACGACGATGGTTTCGGCGCGCGTTCCGCACGCCCTCTGGCTTTTGGTTGCCGTCCGTTTCTCCCTGGGTATCGGCGAAGCCATCATGTATCCGGCGACCAATCAATTTGTCGCACGGTGGATTCCAGCGCGCGAGCGAGGGCGCGTGAACGGCGTGATCTTCGCCGGTGTTGGTGCAGGGGCTGGATTGACGCCGCCGCTGCTGACCGCAATCATCTCCGTGCACGGGTGGCGCTCCGCCTTCTGGTTCAGCGCCGTGCTGGGTGTTCTTGCAGGGGTGATCTGGTATCTCATCGCTCGCGATGCGCCGGAAGAGCATCCGCTGATGTCGGCTGAAGAGCTGAAGACGATCCGCTCTGGCCTGGCCCAGGCTAAGGGTGGAGTCATCGCGAAGAGGGCGGTTCCGTGGATGGCGATTCTGCATAGCCGTACGGTGGGCCTGCTTACATTTTCGTGTTTCTGCTTTGGGTATGTTGCGTGGATTTTTCTCGGCTGGTTTTTTCTTTACATGGCGCAGGCGCGCGGCGTCGATCTGAAGACAAGCGCGTTCTATACGATGATTCCATTTTTGGCGATGACTGTGTTTTGTCTGATGGGCGGAGTTCTGAGCGATTGGATTGTCTTGCGTCGAGGATTGCGCGCGGGCCGCTGCGGTCCAGGGGTGATCTCGCTGTTGCTTGCAGCTGGGTTGCTGGTTGCTGGATCGCATGTCGCGCGTGCGCCGCTGGCCGCCATCACGCTGGCCTTCGGGGTTGGTGCGCTCTATCTCTCGCAAAGCTGTTACTGGTCAGTTACGGCGGACATTGCGGGCTCCAATGCAGGCGTGGTTTCAGCCGTGATGAACACGGGGGCCCAGGTGGGCGGCGCGGTGACGGCTTCGTTGACGCCGTGGCTGGCCTTGCGCTTTGGCTGGACAACTTCGTTTCTTGCTGCGGCGATTCTGGCAGTGGCCGGTGCGGTGGCGTGGTTCGGGATTGATCCAGAGAAGCAACTGGAGAGGGCAGATGGACGCTGACGGACGAGGGCTTTCGCAAGGTGAGATTTGTGGCAAGGTTGCGATTTCCACCCTTGGCTGAAAGCGCCAAGGATGGGGCACCCAGGACGGTCGTCGGACATGTCAGAGGCAGTCTCGGAGCGGGCAGATCAATGTCCTGGCCTGCACACGCTGTTGCTACTTTGCGTTCGCTGCGTTCTGCTGTTTCAGCCACGTGTAGAGCGGCGCGAAGTAGTCGATCATGGCCTGGGCATCCAGATGGTCAGAGCCCGTCATCTGCTGCAACGTTTTCTGCCACGGCTGCGATTGTCCGGCTGCGAGCATCGTGTTGAGCTTGTCGCCGGCCGCTTTTGAGCCATAGAAGCTGCAACGATTCAGCGGGCCGGTGTAGCCCGAGGCATCGCACATCGCCTTGAAGAACTGGAACTGGTAGACGCGGGCGAGGAAGTAGCGCGCGTAGGGCACGTTGGCAGGCACGTGCATTTTTGCGCCGGGATCGAAGTCGGCTTCGGTGCGTTCGACCGGCGGCACTACGCCCTGGTATTTCTCGCGCAGCTGCCACCATGCCTTGTTGTAGTCGGCGGGCTTGATCTTTCCGGAGAAAACTTCCCAGCGCCATTTATCGAGGGCGAGGGCGAAGGGCAAGAAGGCCACTTTGTCGAGTGCCGTCCGCAGTTGCAGAGGCACGTCGGCCTCGGCGGGCGGTTCGGTGTCGGCGAGGCCCAGGGTCTTCAGGTAGCTTGGCGTGATCGACAATGCGATGGAGTCGCCGATGGCCTCGTGGAATCCATCGTTGGCCCCATTGCGAAAGAGGAACGGCTGTTTGTTGTAGGCGCGCTGATAGAAGTTGTGGCCCAACTCGTGATGCACGGTAGTGAAGTAGTCTGCGCTGACCTCAATGCACATCTTGACGCGCAGATCGTCGGCAAAGTCGACGTCCCATGCCGAGGCATGGCAAACCACCTCCGCGTCGCGCGGATGCACAAACTGGGACCGTTGCCAGAAGGTTGGAGGCAACGGCGCGAATCCGAGCGACTTGAAAAAGTTTTCGCCGTAGTGGACCATGGCGCGTGCCGCAGCGAGTTGGGCTGCGTGTCCTGCATCGGAGCTCAAGTCGGTTGTGGTCGCGAAGGCCGGCGCGGCTGCAGGGTCTTTCTCGGCAATTTGCTTTTTGAGTGCGGCCTCGAGATCGATGGACTTGAACTGCGACAACCTGGGATCGGTGGGCGCGACGATGTCGTAGATGTTGCCCCATTCCTGGGCCCACATATTGCCCAGCAGCTGTGCGGGAATCATGCCGTCGGGGCGTTCGGCGGCTTTGCCATACTGGGCGATCAGCCGTGCGCGCACGTAGTGGTGGAGCTCACGATAGAGCGGCTCGAGCTGCGTCCACGCATGCTCCAGCTCCGACGAAAATTCTGCCGGCGTCATGTCGTAGCCGGCGCGCCACAGTTCGCCGGTATCGTGGTAGCCCAGTTCTTTTGCGCCCATGTTCTGCAGCTCGATGAAGCGTGCGTACTTCTGCTTCATGGGAGCGCCGATGGCATGCCACCCCACCCACAGCCGCGTCAGTTCTTCAGGATCATGCGACTTGGCCATGATGGCCGAAACTTCGTCGATCCCCATGCACTTGACGCCGGGCGCCGGCGCTTCGCCGAGGGGCGTTCCAGGGCAGTACTTGCCTTTGCCGTACATGCCGGTCAGCTCGGCGGCAAGATGTGTCTGCTCGGCCAGCAGATCGGATTCCTTCGGCGCAGCGGGCGCAGTGACTTGCAGCAGCTTGAGCTGACGCCGTAGATCTTCAGGAAGATCGAGATGATCGAAGCGGTGACTTTCTTCGGTCAATGCGAGCGTGCGCGCGGTCGCGATCTCATTCATCCGCGCTGTGGTTGCCTCGGTGTCTTCGGTGATGTTGGTTTCCGCGGTCCACTCCGCGTGCCCTGCGTCGATGTTGAGCTTCAACAACTCCGCATTGGCGCGATCGACAAACGCCTTGGCGTCGGCCGCGGTGGGTGCGGCCTGCGCACTGCACGGTTCGGTGTGGAGTTGGAGAAGAAGGAAGGAAAAAGACAACAAAGCTGCAGCGGGGATGCGCATGGCGGGAGTATATATCCGCGGCGGAAAGTTGTTGTCTGCGCCGTCACGCCCCAGCGTGCGTTCGTCAATTCGTCCGGAGACACGACCGCCCCCGAAACCTCCGGAGGCGGCAGTTCGTGAATTGGTGCGAACTTACTTGGTTACGGCTTCTTCGGCGACCGCTTCAGTTGCATCCGCCGTCACCTGCACTTTGATGTGCGCGGTAACTTCGCGGTGCAGCTTGATCGCCACCGTATAGTCGCCCAGGCTCTTCAACGGCTCGGACAGCTGGATCTTGCGCCGGTCCAAATCGAAGCCCTTGGTTTGCAGGTCGCTCGCGATGTCGGCCGAGGTGACCGACCCGAACAGTTGCCCGTTCTCACCCGACTTGCGCGTGAAGCTCAACACCACTGGCTCAAGTTTGGCCACCAGGTCTTGCGCTTGTACCTTCTCCGCTGCGGAGCGGCGTGCTGCCGCAGCCTTCATCTGCTCAATGACGTTCTTGTTGGCCTCAGTTGCCTGCATCGCCAACTTGCGGGGCAGCAGGAAATTGCGGCCGTAGCCGTCGGCCACCTTCACCACGTCGCCGCGGTGGCCCAGATTGGCTACGTCTTCTTTCAAAATAACTTCCATTGTGAAATTCTCCAGTGTTACCGCCGTGGGCGGCTCTGCGTTTGGACTAGCCTTCAATCGGTCAGCCGCGCCGCGCAGGATTCTATATCGGTATCGGGAGCATTGTCTCCTGACTTGTTTCCCTTTGGAACGGCGTTTGCGGTACAACTTCAGCGCCATTACGGAGGAACAAGTCTCCCGGACCGCTTTAGTGATGCGTGGCGAACGGCAGCAGGGCGATATTGCGGGCCTGCTTAATGGCCCGGGTCAACCGCCGCTGGTGCGTGGTACACACGCCGGTCAGGCGCCGGGGAACGATCTTGCCTCGCTCGGCGACGAATTGCTGCAACAGGCGGACATCCCGGTAGGGGATGGCGTCGATCTTCTCGGTGCAGAACTTACAGACCTTCTTGCGGCGGAAGAACTTGCCGCGTCCGCCGGGGCCGCCGCCAGGGCGTCCGCCGGGGCGTGGTCCTGAGCTGGGTCCGGAACCGGAACCGGGTCCGGAACTTGGCCCAGAGCTTGGTCCGGGGCCAGAACTGGGTGCTGCTGGTGCGCTCGCTTCGGGCGCCTTGGTACCTGTTTCTTCAGCCATGCTTGATCCTCGTCGATTCTCGTGCGCGTCTGCCCGTTATCGGACATGGAAGCGCCTTGTTGTTAAGGGCGCCGTTTGCCGGCGCCAATCTCTGCCGGCGCTCAGGCGCTGGCCTGAACCGGTTGAGCTGCCTCGGCAGGCGCAGCAGCCGCTGGTGCTGGTGCTGGTGCTGCCGGTGCGGGTGCCGCAACGGGTACGTGCGCCGGGGGCTCAGCGCTGAGCTTGCGGCGCGTTCCGCGCAGTGCCTTAACCTTGGCCAGCCGCTTCTCTTCTTCGTCGATGCGGACGCTGATGAACTTGATCACCGGCTCAGAGACGCGCAGGCGGCGCTCCAGTTCGGCGACCACGGGGCCATTGGCCTCAATGGTCATCAGCACATAGTTGCCGTCAGAGAACTTGCGGACGGTATAGGCCAGCTTGCGCCGTCCCATCTTCTCCGTGTTCTTCACCACGCCTCCGCCGCTCGTCACCGAGGTGGCGAAGCCTGCGATCAGCTTGTCGGCTTCTTCATCGACCACATCGGGCCGCACGATAAACATCACTTCATACAAACGCGACATCCGGTTTCCTTTTCTGCTGGCTTCAAACTCGCTCCAGCCAATGCCTATTCAGTGGACAGCGAACAGTGGACAGCAATCTTTGGCCTCTGCCTCTACCCCTGTTCCTACTCCCTGTCCTTGCGGTTGAACTCGTTCATGGCCGACCCTGGTCCATCCTGGATCATGCGCCGCGTTGCCGCCGCCACCCTATCCAGCACTTCATCCAGAATCGTCAAATCCGCCTTCCGCATCGGCGCCAGCAGATAATCTCTGCCTGGCCTCCTGCCCCCCACCTCTTTTGCTTCGGGAGGAAGGTCGAGCCCTACACCGATCCGCAACCGCAACCACTCTTCCGTGCCCAGGGCCGAGGTCACGCTGCGGGCTCCGTTGTGCCCTGCCGGCGAACCGCGTTCCCTGATCTTGAACGTCCCCAGCGCAAAGTCGAGCTCGTCATAGATCACGAGCAGGTCCTTTGCCGGGTCCGCCTCGAACTCGTGAACCAGGGCGGCCACTGATGCGCCGCTCAGGTTCATGAATGTTTCCGGCTTGGCCAGGATGACTTGGCGTCCTGCAATTCTGCAGGTTGCGGTCATTGCCCGGCAGCGCCGGTTGCTCACCACAACGCCCTCTTGCGCGGCGATGCGGTCAATGGCCATGAACCCCGCGTTATGCGGCGTCCATGTGTACTCCAGGCCGGGATTGCCCAGTCCCACAACCAAAAAAGGGCTGGACCGGCCGAATTCGCTTGCCTCGGCCAAGGTCTACTTCTTCGCCCCAGCCTCGGGCTTCTTGGCACCAGCCGCTCCGGCTGCGCCTTCCGCCTCGGTCTTGCCCTTCTTCGCCACTTCCGGCTCCGCAGGACCAGCCGCTGCCGCCACAGCTTCGCCTTCGACGGTCGGAGCCACTTCTTCCCTGATTGAGACGACGTGGGCGACGGTTGCATCTTCTTCGTTGAGGAACTTGATCTTGCCGGAGTGCGGCAGATCGCTCACGCGCAGTACTCCGTGCAATGCGAGATTGCTGACATCCACGTCAACGTGGCTCGGAATGTCGGCAGGCAGGCACTCGATCTCGACTTCGCGCAGTACCTGGTCGAGGATGCCGCCTTCGGCCTTGACGCCCACCGGGACGCCGAGCAGTTTGACTCGGACGCTGACGGTCAACAGCTTGTCGAGCGCAATCCGCTTCAGGTCGATGTGAATGAGCTGATCCTTGATCGGCTCGCGCTGCCAGTCGACGATCATCGCCTTGGCCGCGGGCTCTGCGCCCACGGTGACGTCGAAGATCGTGTTGTGGCCAGATTCGGAATAAAGGATGCGCGAAATCTGCTTGGGGTCGACTTCTATTGCGACGGCATCGTGGCCACCGCCATACAGAACCGCAGGAATTTTTCCGGCAACACGCACGCGGCGCGCTGCATTCTTGTTGAACTTGCCCTCACGGGCTTTGGCTACGACAACTTCAGGCATTCGTCTCTCGTTTCGTATATCGGGCACGGGAAAATCAGTTTTCAGCTTCTAGCCGCTAGCTTCTAGCAACTTCTTGCTGCCGCGAACTGAATTCGTCCACTCCCTTTGTGAAAGCCAGTTGTCAGTGGTCAGTTACCAGTGATCAGTTACGAAACCCGATTCACCGAAGAACGACCTCTGGCGACTCGCCGAGGGTTAAAAGTATCGATCAATGACCCGAAGGAAAACTGACAACTGATCACTGACAACTCACGAAAACAGCGTGCTGACGCTGGTCTCCATGTGGATGCTCTCGATGGCCGCGCCCAGCAGGCCGGCAATCGACAACACCTTGAGCTTTCCCAATTTCTGTGCCGGTTCGCGCAACGGAATGGTGTCCGTTACGATCACCTGTTCGAGCCGCGAATTCGCAATACGCTCGATGGCCGGGCCCGACAGCACCGCGTGGCTGGCGCAGGCATACACCGAAGTTGCCCCTGCGTTGAGCAACGCATCCACTGTCTTCACCAGCGTTCCTGCCGTATCGATGATGTCGTCGAGGATGAGACAGGTCTTGCCCGCCACATCGCCGATGACGTTCATCACTTCGGCCACATTCATGTCGGTGCGGCGCTTGTCTACGATCGACAGCGGTGCGCCAATTTTCTGCGCAAAAAAGCGTGCTCGTTCCACGCCGCCGGGATCCGGCGAAACCACCATCAGGTTGGGCAGATTCAACTCGCGGAAGTAGCCCACCAGCACCGGGCTTGCATACAGGTGATCCACGGGAATGCTGAAGAAGCCCTGGATCTGTGCTGCGTGCAAGTCGACGAACAGCGCCCGGTTGGCGCCTGCCGTGGTGAGAAGATCGGCGACCAGCTTGGCACTGATGGCGACGCGGGGCTTGTCTTTGCGGTCTTGCCGGGCATAGCCGTAATACGGAACCACCACGGTGATACGCGCCGCCGAAGCACGCTTCAGGGCATCGATCATCACCAGCAGTTCCACCAGGTGCTGGTCGACGGGATAGCAGGTGGGCTGCACGACGAACACGTCGACGCCGCGCACATTCTCGAGCAACTGGAAGAAGACTTCGCCATCCGCAAAACGCTGCAGCTTGGCTTCGCCTACCGGCACGCCGATATGGCGTCCAATGGCTTCGGCCAGCGGACGGTTCGCCGTCCCCGAGAACAGCTTGAATCGCTTGTCCTCGCTCAGATTGCGCGCGCGTTTGCGTTCCGGAGCCGGCTTGGCGTCTTTCGACTTTGCGTCGGGCGAGCCCCCGGGTTGATTCGGGTTCTTGCCGCCGTCTTTGCCTGCATCGTCGGCGCCGGGCTGCTTATCTTCGAGTGCGACTGTCACCGTTCCCACTTCCATCTCCTTGAGTTCCTCCAAGCTGGTTGGCTCTCCACCCCGCGCACGAAGACCTGTTCGCGGGGACCCCTGGCTATGGCTGCTGCTCAACTGAGTCGTACCCTCAAACTTTGGCTGGGCGACTAGGATTCGAACCTAGACAAATGCCTCCAAAGGGCATTGTCCTACCATTAGACGATCGCCCAACACTGCGAATCTGGTTCTACGGTTTCTGATTCGCCCTCGACAGCCGTTTGCGAGTTTCACTCGCGTAAGGCGGGCTGTCAATACACTTTTATAGAAGCATTTCGCTCCAATAGGCGGACCGAGAAATGGTGCGGGTCAACATCGATCGCACCTTTAACTCCGTCAGTCGTGCTTGAGCGGCTTCTGCATGCTCCCGGGTTTGATACAACCCGTAGAGCGCTGAACCGGACCCCGACAGAGAGGCCACTAGAGACGAAGAGGGGCGGGCTGCCTCCGGAGAGTCCGAAGCCGCAAGAAGACGCTTGATTTCTGCAAGGGAAGGATGCTGGGGGAAAACAACTCGTTCAAAGTCGTTCTGGATCCAGCTACTGATCCCGGTGCGGACAAGCGCGGACTCTTGAGGTCCGGCCAGGTCTTCTCCATTGGGGAAGACACCGGAGGAGCCAGCTCCCACCCGGCCCGAAAAGGCGCTGGCGTAGGCACGGCTCAACTTTTCCAGTCTATCTTCGGATGCTTCCGGGGTCAAACCTTCGCGCACGCAGAGATCATCCCAGTCGCGGAAGGCCTGCGGGGTTGAAACGCCGATTTGGGGGAGGGCGACCACGCACCAGGTGGGTTCGAGATCCGGCAAGGGCGTGACGTGCTGTCCGCGATCGACGCCAAGCACGGTTCCGCCTATAAGGAAGAGCGGCACATCGGAGCCGACCTGGGCGGCCAGCTCGAGCTGCCGTCCCGGCCAATGGCCGACTGTATTGTGGCCCTGTTGCTGCGAAAATCCCATGTTATCAGCGAATTGAGGGAAGTTGAGCCAGCTGCTTTTGGCGTCTCGAAACCGTCTCAGCTCGACTTCAAGCCCCACCAGCGCCGCCACAGCGTTGGCTGAACCCGCGCCGAGGCCGCCCTGCACGGGCAAGTTCTTTTGAATGTGAATCGTGACCGCAGCCATGACCTGGAGTTCCTGCAAAACCAGGGAAACCATCTTCCAGGCCGTATTGCGGGCGTCCGTCGGCACGCGCTCGTCGTTCGACGTCAGCCGGATCGTCGTTTCCTTCGCAGTCCGGGCCTCGACCGTCACCACATCGTGCAGATCCAATGTCTGATAAACCGTTGTCAGGGCATGGAAGCCGTCGGGACGCGGCGCACCTATCCCCAGTCCCAGGTTGATCTTTGCGTGCGAACGCACCCTCGTTGGCATCCCTGTCCCCTTACCGGTCCATCCCTAACCGGTCCATTGTAGAGGCGAACCGGTCTGCAGCTGCCCCGTCCTGCCGGGACCAAGGAACAAAATGCCTATGACTCTCGTAGTTCGAGTGCGTCACAATAGCAGCTTCCCAGGGTGTTCTCTCCCGCATGTTGGCCAAGGCGGCCGCAGTTCAAAGGAGGGTCCCATCAAATTCCCCGCTGCTCTCCACGCATGGATGGTTCTGGGCGTTTGTCTGCCCGTCCTCACCCTCTCCGCACAAACCGAGCCGGACAACCAGACGCCGATTCACCAGGCCCCGATGGTGGAGCGCTACGGCAAGCCCTACGTGATGGTGACCATCAACGGCAAGGGACCTTTCCGTTTCGTCATCGATACCGGCACCGGTGGCGATGCGCTTGTGACACCGGAGCTGGCAAAGGAACTCGGCCTGCCGACGGTGGGCCACGCCACATTGAGCGACCCCAGCGGCCAGGGCGGCAAACGCGCGCCCATCGTGCAAATCGACAGCCTCGAATTCGCCGGGCTCCAGTTCACGGGCATTCGCGCGGTCAGCCATCCCTTCTTTGCCGAGGCCGGCACGTGCGAAGGGCTGCTTGGCTTCACGCTGTTTCGCAATTACCTGCTGACCCTGGATTTTCCGAACCGTGTGGTCACACTCAGCACCGGTAATCTGGAGCCGGACGGCGGCAAGTCCGTGCTGCCTTTCCGCATGCCCGACGGTGTGCCGATCGCTTTCTTGAAGGTGGACGGACTTGCTCCCGTGGAAGCGCAACTCGACTCGGGGGGCGGAGGGCTGGTGTTGCCGGAGAGACTCGCGGCGCGCCTTCATTACGACGTGGCGCCTGTCGTTTTCGCTTCAGGCCGCTCGGTGTCGACGCGTTTTGAACTGAAGGCCGCCAAGCTCGCGTCCGACGTTAAACTCGGCCGCTACACTTTCACGCATCCGGTAGTCGAAATCCATCCCGCATTTCCGCTGGTCAACTTCGGCTCGCCGCCGATGCAGATTTTTGCCATCACCTTCGACCAGAAGAATCTGCTGGTGCGTTTTACCGCGAATCAGAGACGTTTCAGCTTGAGTGCACCGCCGAGCCCGACGCGCATGACCAACGCGCCGGCGTATAACCCCCCGCCGCCCGACCTGGTGCCTGTGGGTTGAGTGGCACGCTTCAACGTTTGAGCGAACAGTCTTCCAGTCCAAGGGGATGTGCAATTAACTGGCCCGGAAAAGATCATTGTTCTCGAGCCATCGGCAGGTGCATCCTGCTTTGAAGCAGTCGTCCTCGCCCTGCTGTCGCTCAACACTGCGACGCTTGCAATCAGGCAGGTCTGGTTCTGCGAGTCTTTTCAGCTGTTGCAGCAAAGACACGGTTTTGGTTTGCATCTTAGCCCGAAGAATGAGTACTTCGGCCCGTCGCTTCGCGGATGTCGTGGGAGAGAGAGCCTCATACGCAAGCGTCGAGATCTCGATTTCGCAAAATACCAAGAGACTCTCGGTCGACTGGATCAGGCGTGAACGCGTCGCTTCCTCCATACTGCTTCACCTCGTGGACATTGCCCCGGGGTCCGATGGCGAGATTCGTATTCGTTCTTACTGGGGGGATACATGCTGCATGCAGAGAGTCATTCCCAAGTCGCATGCAGCATGAGTGAATCATCGCAAGGCATTTTTATCGAGCGCGTTTCTTTCTCTCGTGCAACTCTTCCAATCAAGTATTCCTGTAAGCGCGCTCGCAGGGGCCCAGTGGCGTTACTTTCCCACTCCTCTTCCTACCTGCATGTGATCCGGATCACGGCACGAATGCCGACGAACAGGGCGCGCCGCTATCTGCGCAGCCCTGTTCGACTTCCGGAATCGCTATTGATTCTTTAATCAATAAAGAAATTTATGTCCGATGCACCGCAGTCGACATCCCGGCCGGACTCGGGTTGGAAATTACACGCTGACGGCCCTGGCCACCATCTCCCGTGCGGAACGCAGAGCCTCGATGGGTTCACCAATGGGCCTGAACTCCATCGCGACCACGTGGCGATAGTTGAGTTTCGCCAGCGCGCGATAGACATTCATGTAGTTGATCTCGCCGGTGCCGGGTTCATGCCGTCCCGGGACATCGGCCACATGGATCAAGCCGATCAGGTCAATGTTCTTGATGAGCTTCTCGATCAGATTGCCTTCCGCGATCTGCTCGTGGAACATGTCGTAGAGAAATTGCACCTGGGGATGATTGACCGCGCGCACGACCTCGATGGCTTCGGCGGCGGATTGCAGATAGTACTTCGGGTTTTCTTCAGGATCGATGCACTCCAGCAGCAGGCGCACGGGCTGGCCTTCGATCTGCCGTCCTTCGACCACCTGGGCCGCGCGCTTCAAGGTTTCAACGCAGCTATTGTGCTGGTCTTCGCGCGACAGGCCCGGCACCACGTTGCCTGAGAGCGCAATCATTGCTGGACAACCGAGCGCATCCATTGGTTTGAGCGCCTCGCGCAAGTCGGTCAGAAATGCGTCGCGCACCGAAGGATCGCCGACACCATGCTGCATGCCGGCCGTGGCATCAAAGTGGATGCCGAGACGGCGACGGACTGCAACCGCGCTGCGAAACTGGGTGTCATCCCACTTGTTGTATTCGCCTACGAGCTCGATGTTGTCGTAGCCCGCCTCGACTACTTTCTCGACCCGCTCTTCGAAGGGTAGATCGCGGAACACGGTCCACAACATTACCGAGAGTGGAAACGGCATCGGCGGAGAAGGCGCCGGCAATCCGCCTTCTGCTGCCGCAACCATGGGCGCTGCTGCTCCGACGGCCGCGCCGGCCATCACCTTCGCAAACGTGCGTCGATTGAATTGTTGACCCAGTTGTTTGTTCACTTCGTTCTCCGTCCGCGTTGAGTCTTGACTGCTGGTTTTGTTGATGGTCTAACTTCTGTTGGCCCGTCGCAATGCCTGCCAGTCCTTCTCGGTCTGGTCGGCATAGAGCGACGCAAACTTGGCGATGGCGGCGGCGAATCCGTCGCCTGCTCCAATGTACCCTGCAATCACCTGCGGGTCACCGGAACGTGCGTGGCCCCGTGCCAGAAGCTCGCCGCAAATTTCGGCGAAGGCCGCCAAGCCGCTGCCGGCCAGGTCGGTCAACTCGATCGAACCCTTGTGATCGTTCAGTTGACGCACCAGGTAATCGCGTCCGTCCATTTGCGTCCATCCTAGAAACGGATCCGACTGCACCTGCATGGCCTTCTGGCCTTCCGCCGTACGCTGTCCATTGTGGTGTGCGGGGTTCGCGTCGGGCAAGTAGGGCGAGTAGGCCGAGGCGACTTCTTCTTTCATTTGCAGAAAGAGAGGGTCGCGTACGCCGTTGCCTTCGAAATAAATGCAGTAGTCACGCAGGCCGATCGAGCCTGTGCCCACGACTTTGAAAGCCACATCCACGGGTCGATAGAGCGAGAGCAGATGTTGCCTTTGCGGCTCGAGCATGGCCCGGTAGGGTCCCAGTGCGGTGAGCACCTTCGCAGCCTGCGCTCCGGTGACGCGCTTCAGGTTCGGCTCAATATTTCTGAAGCGCCGATGTGCCCCGGGTTTCCACCCCACGGACGAAGACTTGTCCGCGGGAGGTTTGTTGCTGGCCGGTTCGGTCAGCTGCTCCAGTGTATGCAGCGGCGTTGCCCGTTCAGCTTTCAACAGCGCGTCATGCACCGGCTCAATCGAGCCGATGCGGTGCACCTGATAGCGCCCGACCTCGAGAATCGGCATCTCGGCAAAGGTGCGCATCTTTTCGCAGTAGTGCAGGACGAATTCTTCGGCAGCTCCGCGCGCCGAGGCTTCCTTATGGCGGGACTCTCTGCCGGCAAGCACCAGCGACGCGGTCATCCGCTTCAGATCCCACTCGAAGGGGCCGCGAAGAGTCTCGTCGAAGTCGTTGATGTCGAAGACCAGCCGGCCATCCGGCGCAGCGAACGCGCCCAGGTTGCGCACGTGGGCGTCGCCGCAGAGTTGGGCCACGATTCCCGTGTTTGGAATCAGGGAGAGATCGGCTGCCATGATGGGCGCCGCGCCCCGCAAGAACACAAAAGGCGATTCAGCCATCAACTTGTGTTTCAGCTTGAGCAGCGGAGCCAGACGCCCGCGTTCGGCGCGCGCCAGCAACGTCAGGGCCGGCGCCGGCCGGGCTTTGATATTCAGTTCGCTATGCTCTTGACGCCCGACTTGCTTGCGCCGCGCCTGGCCCAGGCTGCGACGCTCCTCCGGTGTTACCCAATGCATGCCGCGACCATATACCGTCAGCCCCCGCCCTTGCAAAACGGCCGGGTGTGCCGACGGAGCCCATACATCTGTGACGATCGATGGGTTCTTGCGCTGATTTAAACTGCGAAGTGGAAGCCAGGCAGCTCATCTCCCCCCTTTCCTGACTCCGTTCTGGAGGACCCTACTTTGACGCGTACCTGCGCGCTGTTTTTGACGGCTTGCTTTGCCTCTGCATTCGTCCAAACCTCTCTGCTGGCGCAGGCGCCTCCCGTGGCCCTGACCGTGGAAAAGATCTTTGCGCACGGTCCGCTTATCGGCCGGCCGCCCGAAGATGTCGAATGGTCTCCAGACAGCAAGCATCTCTCGTACCTCGACGGCGGAGAGCTGGTCGATCTCGATCCGGGTTCAGGCAAGCCGCATGTGCTGGTGAGCCGCTCGAAGATCACTTCTCTCGAGGGGGCAGCTGCGTCTGAGCAGGATCGCGATCATCGCAACCGTTACGGCATGTCGGCCTATCAGTGGGCGCCGGATTCGCAGCATCTTCTTTTCGACACCAACGGCCGCTTGTGGATGTATGACCTGCACACCGGCACCGGCGTCGAAATCGGCTCCAGTGGCAAAGCAGCGGGCGACGACCCCAAGTTTTCGCCGAACGGAGAGTTTGTTTCGTTCGTGCGCGGGCACAGCCTTACCGTTACCCGGCTAAGGGATGCGGGGATGCCGCCCGTCACCGTGGCGCCGGCGCCCAATGAAACCACGCTCAATGGCGAAGTGGACTGGGTCTATGAAGAAGAGCTCGATGTGCGCAGCAACTATTTCTGGTCGCCCGACTCCAAGAGCATCGCCTTTCTGCAGATGAACGAGAGCGAGGTGCCGCTCTATCCGCTGACCGACTGGATTCCGACGCACGCGGGCGTGGTTCTGCAGCGCTACCCGCAACCGGGCGACGACAATCCGAATGTGCGCGTGGGAGTGGTTTCTGCGCATGGCGGCAAGGTTTCGTGGATCAAGCTGCCAATGAAGGCGGGACAGGACTACGTGGCGCGCTTTGGATGGGTCGACCACAAGACGGTCTGGGCCGAGGTTCTGACGCGCGATCAGAAGCACCGCATTCTTTATTTTGCGGACGCGACATCGGGCATCGCGCGCGAGGTGCTGCAGATTTCAGACGAGAAGTATCTCGACGAAAACTACGACATCGATATCGACAGAGGCGACATTGTGTTGACCAACTGGAGCGATGGCCACTCGCACATTTATCTCTACAGCTACGACCGCACCCACCCGACGGCCGCACCGGCCAGGCTGGAAAAGCAACTGACCAAGGGCGACTTCGAAGTGAGCAACATCTATTCTGTCGACCACGACCACAAGCTGATCGACTACGCATCGAACGAAGGCGATGTGGAACAGCAACAAGTGTGGCAAGTGAGCTTCGCCGGCGAGCGCAAGCAGCTGAGCAGCGGAACCGGCAGCCACCAGGCAAGCTTCGCTCCCGATGGCAGCCGGTACAGCGACAAGTATTCATCGCGCATGAATCCGCCGCGCCTGCAGATTTGCCACGAGGGCGATAAGTGCGAGACCTATTGGTCGACTCACGCGCTCGAGCCCTACGGATTGCACGCTCCTGAAGCTGTGGAGACGAAGGCGCACGACGGCACCACGCTGCATGCGACGCTGCTGCTGCCGGCGGGGGCGGACAATGCCGCCAGTGTTCCCCTGATCGTGAATCCCTACGGCGGGCCCGGTCCCATGGAGGTGCAAGACAAGTGGGCAGACAGCCTGCTGTTCGACGAATTGCTCGCGGAACACGGCTTCGCGGTTCTGCACGCCGACAATCGCGGTACCGGCCAGCGCGGGCGCGACTTTGCCCAGGCGGCTTACCAAAACTTCGGACCCGTGCAGATGGAGGATCAGCTCACGGTGGTCGACGCCGTGCTGGCCAAGTATCCACAGATCGATCCCAAGCGGCTCGGCTGGTGGGGCTGGAGTTGGGGCGGCACGTTCACTCTCTAC
The DNA here is from genome assembly GCA_036267935.1 of Occallatibacter sp. Lineage (GTDB taxonomy): Bacteria > Acidobacteriota > Terriglobia > Terriglobales > Acidobacteriaceae > Telmatobacter. The sequence goes on from DATAVC010000021.1 coordinate 100,785, forward strand.
ACTCTGTCGCACTCCGACCGCTTCAGGGCCGGAGTTTCCGTTGCACCCGTCACCGATTGGCGCAACTACGATTCGATTTACACCGAGCGCTTTATGGGCCTGCCGTCGGAATTCGCTTCGGGCTACAAGGACTTCTCGGTGGTGAACTCGGCCGCGCATCTCAGCGGGCATCTGCTCCTGGTCCAGGGCACCGGCGATGATAATGTCCACTTCGAGAATTCCGTGCAGTACATCCAGAAGCTGATCGACGCGGGCGTGCCGTATGACTTCCAGATTTTTCCGCGCAAGACGCACTCGATCGCCGGCCCCGAAGCGCGAACCTACTTATACAAGCGCATTCTGGCTCATTTTGAGCAATACTTGATGCCGCCCGTCCAATAGATGTGGACGATTCGTTGATGGTTTGCCGTCCAAGGTTCGGTGTATGAGTCCCACGCGCCCTGTCGCCAAAGCCGTTGCTGCACAGCTTCTCCGCGGCGAGATGCTCCTGCTCGATCCGGGAGTTCGTCGCGACCGCGTCCGTGTAGCGGCGCTGCTTACGGAAGACTTTCTGGAGTTTGGCGCTTCGGGCCGGGTGTGGAGTCGCGATCAGATTCTCGATCTGCTGGCGTCGGAGACCTACGTTCCGCCGATTGTGGAAGATTTTGTCTGTCATCGCGTCGCCGATGGCGTCGTCCTGGTGACCTATCGCGCCGTGCGTTCGCACACCGACACGGGCCAGCGAGAAGTGACGCTGCGCAGTTCGTTATGGACCCTGCGGGCAGGCAAATGGCGGGTACGATTCCACCAGGGAACACGCGCTGCTCGAAATGAGTAAGGTCTGATAACGAAGTGTTTTTGGGTTACACTTCGCGGCGCTTGAAAAGCTCGTCCTTTTCGCGGCCCGGGCACTTGGTGCACTCGAGGCAGCAGACCAGCAGGAAAGCTACCCCTACTGTGACCATGAAGGCCAGCAGGTTGGCGTTTACCGCAATCCAATGAGTCAAACCGCGCATAAGGTACGACTAGGAATTAATGCATTCGCCCCAAGCCACATGGAAACGATCGCCAGACTTGCGGGGCCCTCGCTTTGTGCTGTTTGAAGCGAAACCAGTCTAGCATTCTTAGATGTTGTGGATTTACGGCGGGTGACCTTGCGTAATGGCGAAGAAAAAGCGAAAATAGATTCGATCATGGCCACCGCGCCCATTCCGGAGATGGAACTCCCGCCGGATGAATGGCCTGCGGAATTGGGCCTGTCGGGCACCCCTGGCTCGGAAACGCCGCCCGAGCCTCCCGATCCCCCTGAAATAGAGTCCGGATCGTCGCTCAACTGGCTCTTCGTCGACCTGAACTCCTACTTTGCGTCGGTCGAGCAGGAGGTCCGACCCGAGCTGCGCGGGCGTCCGGTCGCGGTTGTGCCCATGCTGGCTGACACCACCGTCTGCATCGCTGCCAGCTATGAGGCGAAGGCGTTCGGCGTGAAGACGGGCACTGTCGTCGCGGATGCGAAGCGGATGTGTCCCGGGATCGAGCTGGTGGAAGCCCGCCACGAAATTTATGTCGACTATCACCATCGCGTGATCGATGCGGTTGAAAGCTGTCTACCCGTCAGCACGGTGATGTCGATCGACGAGATGGCCTGCCGCCTGATGGGTCGCGAGCGACCCCTTGTTGCGGCGCTCGAGCTGGGTCGCAAGGTGAAGGAGCGGATTCGCGAACGCGTCGGCCCCATGCTGCGCAGTTCGGTTGGATTGGCGACCAATCGCTACCTGGCCAAGATCGCCAGCGACATGGAAAAGCCCGACGGCCTCGTCGCTCTGCCGCTCGACATTCTGCCGGAGGCGCTGCGGCAGCTTACGCTGCGCGATCTGCCCGGCATCGGCGCCCGCACCGAGAAACGCCTCAACGCGAAAGGCATTTATTCGATGGATCAGATTCTCGATCTCGCATGTGAGCAGGCGGGCGAGTTGTGGGGGTCGGTGTGGGGCGAGCGGCTGTGGCACTGGCTGCGCGGCGAAGACTTCGAGATGTCGGAGAACGAGCACAACAAGTCGCTGAGCCATTCGCACGTGCTCGCGCCCGAGATGCGTTCCGCAGAAAAGGCCTGGGCCGTGGCCCACAAGCTGCTGCACAAGGCGGCCATGCGTTTGCGGGGAGCCGATCTGTGGGCGGGCAGCATCGGTCTCGCGCTGGGCTTTTCGGTACCGCGTTCGATGAATGCTCCGGTGAGTCGCTTCGGCGTGCCCACGCGCGGATGGCACAGCGAAGTGCGCCTCTCCGAGTGCCAGGACAACCAGACGCTGATCGCGGCCTTGAGCCGCTTATGGGCCAACCGGCCGAAAGGATCGGAATACGATCAGCCGTATTTTGTGGGCGTGCAGCTCAACAACCTTGTGCCCGACCGGTTACATTCGCTCAACCTCTTCGACGCGATCGACGATTCGGCCACACGCGCGAAATTGCTGGCCACGATGGACGACCTGAATCAGAAGTACGGCACGTCGGCCCTGGCGCCCGCGGCGATGTTGACGGCCTACAAGGCTGCGCCGACCAGAATTGCGTTCCACAGCATTCCTGATTTGTTCTCAAGGGTCTGGTTTTTTCGATCACGAATTTTCGCAAGAACGATTCTTGCGCTGCCGCAGATTCATGATCACAAGCCGACTTCGGGGGACTGATCAGTTCGTCGTTGGGGGGGGCGGCGGGATGCTGCCCGTCTTATACCGCGAGCGTGCTGGCGGCTCGCTCCCGCGGCGCAAATTTCCGCTTGTAATAAGCTGTTGTCAGTATGATGGCGGGCACGCCGATCGCCGCCGGCCAGATCCACAACCACATGGTATGGCCGAAGAGTCGTGGCAATGTCACTGTGCTAAACGCCGTCCATGCCGCGATGTAACTGCCAATCAAATGCTGGAAGTGCCTGTACAACCAGAACATCTTGTCCGTCGGCCTGCGCACGAAGCTGAGCAGGTGCATGCCTGATGCGCGCATGCCCAGCGCGCCGAACAAAATCGCCACAATGCCCATATGCTGCACGAGCGCCGGACGCAACACGGCCAGCAAGATTAGCGTCGCAGAAGAAAAGAAGCAGGCCCCGGTCACGATCCAATCGACTGGCTGTGCGCGGCCACTGGCGATATTCCTGAGCTTCAATATGCGATAGCCGGTGAACGCGAGATAAAACGACAGAATCGCCACCAGCGCGAGAAACAGCACTGGTCGGAACAATGCCATTGGCAGGGCGGTCGCCGCGACTACGCCCATGCACCAGAGGTAAACCATTCCCCAGCGTTTATGCTGTTTGCCGCCCTTGGCTGTTATCAGCGCTATCGGGGCAAGCAGAAAAGCACCGAAGCCGCCCATCACGTGGACCGCCAGCAGGGATTTCATCCAAATCGGATCGCCCGTCATGCTGGTTGTTCTCCTTATTCGTTTCTACGGTTTCCTTTGTCTTTCCCGGCCCGCCGAATCGACTTCATCCGTGGTCTTTCTCTGTGTCATTCCATTGCTCAACGAGGGGTGCGCCGGATTCTTCGGGATAAAGGTTTCTACTCTTCAACGAAGCGCTTGATAAAGAAGACCCTCGCCTCGCTCAACATCTGCTCACGTCTTTCAGGGTCCGAGGTAACACGGGCCATCATCAACATCCCCGCCATACTGGGAAGCAGCAACCTGCACTTGGCCAGCTTTTCTTCTTGCGTCTGGCCTGGAATAAATGGCAATAGGCGTTCCGCATATGCTTCGAGCAGTGCTTCAATCCGTTTCCGAACAGACAAGGGCTTTCGAGCCAACTCCGGCCCGAGTGCGGAGAACGGGCAGCCCGTACCCATCGAATTCGCGTGGCGCGCGCTGAGATAGCGTTCGATGATGGCGCGCAGAGCTTGACCGTCGGGCGCAGACTTTGCGACCTCCTCCATGCCTCTTGATGCCTGGTCGATTGCCTGTGCGACCGCTTCGATGAAGAGGTCGTCCTTGCTCTTGAAATGCCGGTAGAAGCCCCCTTTTGTCAGGCCGGTCTTCTTCATCACGGTTCCGATGCCGCTGCTTCCGCCATGCTCGCGGAAGCAGCGAGCAGCCATGGAAAGAATATTCTCGTAGCTCTGCGCTTTGTGTTCCAGCGAGTATCGCACGGCATAAGAGTACGCTCGTACTCTTATGCCTGTCAAGACGACAATCGATCTTGCGAAACCATCGTGCTCGATTTTCTTCAGCGCTTCAACCGCGATGCTCTCGCCGAGCCTTAGCGCAACACAGCCAGCCCATTCACAAAACATCGCAATCATCTGCAAAGCGCGGCGCACATGTGTGACAAATGTCTCAAATGTTCCACGTGGAACAATTTTGGCTGTAACTCACTGATCCTTGGTTTGACGTCCGGTGAAATGGTCCTCTCTCCTCTTCAGATCAAGCCATCGGGGCGCGTTGAACTGTCGGCGGGTTACAGTCCAGCGCGCCACATCAGGCTATGGGTCGCAACCAGGGCAGCGGTAAATCCCCCGGACGCGCCTACGCCCGGGGGAGGCCTTCTCGTGGCGAGGTTTTAGATGGATTGATTCAACACTCGATTCAGGCGATGGACGAAGGTGGCAGGGTCTTTCAGTGGCACCCCTTCGAGCAGCAGTGCTTGATCGAAGAGCAGCCAGGCGGCGTCTTCGATCTTGCTGTTGCTGGGGTCGGCCAGCAGCTTTTTGATGATCTCGTGGTCGGGGTTGATCTCGAGTGTGGGTTGCAGTTCGGGCAGATCCTTTTGTCCCATGGCCTGCATCATCTGGCGCATGCGGGCGGAGGGTTCATCTTCGTCGGAGACGATGACGGAGGGGCTATCGGCCAGGCGCGAGGAGGCGCGGACTTCTTTGACGGCGTCGCCAAGGGTGGTCTTGATCTTCTCGAGCAGAGGCTTCAGCTCTTCAGCTCTTTCTGAAGCAGACTCGTCTTTCAGATCATCGCCGCTCGTGGTCTTGTTCACGGCCTTGAGATCGATGTCGCCGTACTTGGGCACGGACGAAAAGACAATCTCGTCGATGTCGTCGTCGAGAATCAGCACCTCGATGCCCTTCTTCTTGTAGATCTCGAGCAGAGGCGAGTTGCGGAGCATGCTTTCGGAGGCGCCGGTGATGTAGTAGAGCGCTTTCTGTTCTGGCCGCATGCGTACCTTGGCCTCGGCGAGCGAGGTGAGCCCCTCCACCTGAGTGGACTTGAAGCGAACGAGATCAAGCAGCGTCTCGCGGTTGGCGTAGTCGCCGTAGAGACCTTCTTTGAGTGGACGGTTGTACTCGGCGATGAACTGCGCATACTTGTCTCTGTCGTTGGCTGCGATGGTCTTCAGCTCGGAGAGGATTTTTTTGACGCTGGCGGTCTTGATGCTGGTGAGCACCTTGTTCTGCTGCAGGATCTCGCGCGAGACGTTCAGCGGAAGGTCTTCGGAGTCGATGATGCCGCGGACGAAGCGGAGATATTGCGGCAGCAGATCCTTGGAGTCGTCCATGATGAAGACGCGCTTGACGTAGAGCTTGACGCCGCCCTTGTAGTCCGCCTGGTAGAGATCGAGCGGAGCCTTGGCGGGAATATAGAAGAGCGTGGTGTACTCCAATGTGCCTTCGGCGCGGGTATGGAACCAGAAGAGCGGGTCTTCCCAGTCGCCGGTGATGGACTTGTAGAACTCCTTGTAGTCCTCTTCTTTGAGCTCGGACTTGGGGCGCTGCCACATGGCGCTGGCGGCATTGACCTGTTCGGTGGTGCGGGTCTTGATGGACTCCTTGGTCTCCGCGTTCCACTCGCTCTTGTCGTAGGTGAGGAAGATGGGGAAGGCGATGTGGTTGGAGTACTTCTTCACTATCTCCCGCAGACGCCAGCTATTGGCGTACTGCTTGCCCTCTTCGTTGAAGTGAAGAAGGATGGTGGTTCCGGCAATGTCGCGCTCGGCAGGCTCGATCTCGAAGCCGGTCTTGCCATCGCTTACCCAGCGCCATGCCTGCTCTTCGCCGGCCTTGCGGGAGACGACCTCGATGCGGTCGGCGACCATAAAGGCGCTGTAAAAACCTACACCGAACTGGCCGATGAGGTTTGAATCTTTCTTCGCATCGCCGGAGAGTTGGGCGAGAAAGTTCTTCGTTCCGGAGCGGGCAATGGTGCCCAGGTGAGAGACGAGGTCTTCTTCGTTCATGCCGATGCCGGTATCGGCAATGGTGAGGGTAGCTTTTTCCTCGTCGAGTTCGAGGTCGATGCGAGGGTTGAAGGGGAGCGCCTTGTAGGCGTCATCGGTAAGTGTCAGGTGACGCAGCTTATCGAGCGCATCGGAGGAGTTGGAGATGAGTTCTCGCAGGAAGATCTCTGGATGCGAATAGAGAGAGTGGATGATGAGCTGGAGGAGCTGACTGACTTCGGTCTGAAATTCACGTTTCGACATAACGCCATTATAAAAAATAGAGCG